>JBCDBK010000001.1:0-139149 GCA_039184115.1 Planctomycetota bacterium
GAGACCCTCGCCGAGCAGCCCGACGACGAGACCGGTCCGAGCTTGGTTGTCAAACCTGGACATTGGACGACGACCACGCAAGAAATGAAGTCCAACTACGACGACTTTATCGGTAGCAGTACGACGACCTTGGTCGACGATACTGACCGGCCCGCGAAGCTAGCTCATACTAATTTTACCTTCAGTTCCACTCGACCAGTTGCACTTGCCAAAGGGCGCGCGAAACAGATCGAGGGCGAGCTATTTTTCCCAGAGCAAAGCCAAGGCGTTCGAGTCCGCTCGCAGCTGCGCAACAGCCGTTCCGGAGGACTCGAGTCGATCGGCCAGCCGTTACTGCAAAAAATGCCGTCTTATCAGTACTTTGTTGTCGTGCTGTCGAAAGAAATTTCGCAGTACGGATTCTTGAAGGTGACCGACGCGGTGCGCATGCCCTGGGAAGAGGAGTTCGAAGTCGCCTCCCAGTCCCACTATCGCATTCACCTCGCGGACGCGGCAAAACGACTTCCGCTTCCGAGCAACCCCTTAACATGGTCGAGCATCGCGGTCATCGTCTGGGACGAGGTTGACCCCACACGAATGACTACCGAGCAGCAGCTGGCGATGCTCGACTGGCTGCATTGGGGCGGTCGCCTCATCATCAACGGGCCAGACTCCTTGGATTCGCTGCGCGGCAGCTTTCTCGAAAAACACCTGCCCGCCGAATCGACGAGTACGCGCACTCTGACAGCGGAAGATCTGAGCGAATGGTCCGACTACTGGTCGCAACGAGAGCGTGGCAAGCAATCTCCTCCCGTCCAGCCAACTAAGCCTTGGTCCGCGATCCAACTTGAGCCGGTCGCTGACGCTAGAGATTTACCAGGTGGAACCAATCTCTTTGTTGAGGGCCAGGTTGGCCAGGGCACCATCGTTTTGTCTGCCATCCAACTCGCTGAACGCGATTTCATCAACTGGCCAGGATACGATAGTTTTCTCAATGCGGCACTGTTACGACGCCCGCGGCGCGTGTTTTCGAAAGGGCCCTACGATGGTGGCGTACGCGTCGACTGGGAAAACTATCGTGATCGACGCCTCGATGCTCATCTCGCGACGAGTGTGCGAATATTCGCCCGAGATTCAAAAACGAAAGCCAATCAATGGAACGTCGAAGAATCGGTCGAGAATCTATTTGGCGCTGCAGGCACCGTCACGAAAACAAACATCGATCGAGTCGGCGGCATCGGAACCTGGAGCAATTTCAATCCTGTCGCAGACGCGGCACGCGATGTGTTGACAGAAGCCGCAGCGGTTCGCGTCCCAGGCGCTGGGTTTGTGCTGTCAAGTGTGGCGGTCTATCTGATCGTATTGGTGCCATTCAATTGGATGGTATTTCGAACCATCAATCGTGTCGAGTGGGCGTGGATCGCCGCCCCAATCGTGGCATTGTTGGGAACGCTTGTCATCGTACGGCAAGCACAGCTCGACATTGGCTTCGTACGTTCGCAGACGGAAGTAGCATTGCTTGAGCTGCAGGGCGAGCATCCGCGTGGCCTGCTCAGCCGCTTCACGGCATTTTATTCCTCGCTGTCGACGACGTACGACCTCACGTTCGACAACGCCACCGCGATAGCGACGCCATTTCCGGCAAGTCAAAAGCCAAAGACTATCAAGGAAAGTACCTGGGATGTCGTGTTCGAGAAGCAAAACAAAACCCAGCTCAAGGGACTGGCCGTATCGTCCGCGTCGACCAAGATGGTGCACAGCGAAGAGATTGTCACGTTGGACGGTCCACTGCGGATCAGCACGAACTCACGAGGCTATCAACAGTTGGAAAATCGCCTGGGTCACAACCTGCGCGATGTGGTCGCAATTCGGCGGTACTTTGTAGGCGACGACGAACGTTACAAGAGCTGTTGGCTCGGCGAGGTCGAAAACGGCAAAGCGGCAGTAATCAGCCTGCAGGAGACACAGCTCTTAGACGGACAGGCGCCGCATGCGAGTGATCGAAAACAAGCGGCGGCTGATAGCAACCAGACGCAGGTGAATGTCGAAGGCTTGGTAAAGTTGGGCTTCGATTTCCCTGGCAAGGAAGATCCCCAGTCGAGTCGTCGCGAAGAACTCCGCGTTGTGGGACTGATAGACGAGGTATTGCCCGGTACTGAAGTGGCGCCATCGGCATCGCAAATTGTCGGCTCGACCGTTGTCGTCGCCCACATGGAGTATGGTGCGCTGCCCGCTTGCGAGCCCGACGTGAACAGTCGCACCGATGTGGTTCCGCCGAAAGCAAAGACTATCACAGCCACGCCATAGCCATTTCACAACTGACTCAGAAACGACGATTCGACCGTAGCAGAGAAACTAGGCATGATCGAAATTAGGAACTTTGGCAAGCACTATGGCGATTTCGTTGCAGTGCAGAACCTAAATCTCAAGATCGAAGCCGGTGAGATGTTCGGCTTCATCGGCCCGAATGGCGCCGGCAAGAGCACAACGATTCGCTTTCTTGCCACCTTGCTCAGAGCTTCTCACGGCGAAGGCTTCGTCAACGGACACAGCGTCAACAACGATCCGATTGGCGTGCGCCGAAGTGTCGGTTACATGCCCGATAACTTCGGTGTCTACGACGGCATGAAGGTCTGGGAATTCCTGGATTTTTTTGCTGTCGCTTATCAAGTGCCCAAGGCGCGCCGCAAAGAAGTGTTGTCCGACGTGCTGGAACTGCTTGACCTTACGCACAAGCGAGACGATTTCGTCAACGGTCTGTCACGCGGCATGAAGCAGCGGCTATGCCTGGCCAAAACACTGGTCCACGACCCGCCCGTATTGATTTTGGACGAGCCCGCCAGCGGTCTCGACCCGCGTGCTCGACTCGAAGTGAAGGCGCTGCTCAAGGAGTTGCGCCGCATGGGCAAGACAATTCTTATCTCCAGTCACATCCTGACCGAATTGGCCGACTGCTGCACCTCAATCGGCATCATCGAGCGCGGACAGCTGCTGCTGCATGGGCCGATCGAGAAGGTGTACCGCAAAATCACCAGCAGTCGGCGCCTCGAAGCGAGGTTTAGCGGCAATCCCGAACAAGGCATCGGCCTCATTCGCAGTGACCCTCAAGTCGCAAATAGCGAAGTCACACCGCGCGGTTGCACGTTCGAAGTGAAAGGCACCGACGCCGACGTACAGCGGCTGATGCGGTCGCTGGTCGCCGCGGATTGCGGCCTCGTCTCGTTCGCCGATAAAGAGCCGACGCTCGAAGACGTATTCATGATGGTAACGAAGGGACTGGTGACGTAATCGGCTAAGTGTGCAACCGCGTCGTCTCACCCCAAAAGCAATGGCCCGTCGTTTTCGCCTTCGCGTTCTTCCCACTGCTTGCGAACTTCGCCGAGTCCGTAGACGCAGAGTTCGAAGTTGTCGCTGAGGCGCTCCAGTACTTCGTCGGGAGCTGACTGTCTGTCGGCGGGCAGGCGGCTAGCGATCAGGTAGTTTCGCTTGCCCTGATCTTGATAGTCGACGAGGCTATCTTTGCAGCCCTCGCGCAGTCGTTTGGCGATTTCGGGGTACACGCCCGTCCAAAAGAGTGTGTAATCGCCTATATGTCGATGCAGCCGTCGCCGCGCTGCTCCCTGGCGCGCCTGCGCCTCGGCCAGCATATCGACCACTTGCGAAAGGCGTTCGCCTGTCGGCGTACGCACGCCGTAAATCGCGTCCGAACGGACAAAGTGGACGAGCATCTGCGAGAGATAGTCGACCAGCTGGGGATCGGCAACACCCAACTGCGTCGAAAATGTGTACTCGGTCACACCAGCAAAGAATCGCTGGAGAACTTCGCTGCGGCGAGAACCACGCCGCGGCTGTGGAGAATCTGCTTGCATCGACAACCTCCGAGTGTGAGGGGTCGGCCAAGCCGTGATTGGACGCTGATGTTATTCGATCTTGTAGCGCTGTTGAATCAGTTCACGACTCAACCTAGTCAATTTTACCTTGCAAATTTGGAGCAAGTCAAATTTTGTGTGCCGGGTACGCTGCTTCTATCTCTATCGGCAATAAAGATCAAGATCGATCATGGAAAAATTGCCGCAGCGTTACGGACAATCTTGAGAGGCTGACGGCTTTATTCGCCGTGCTCTCAGACGCTCGGTGGTAGAACGCTATTCTAGCGCGGTTAGCAAGGTCGACACGTATTCGCCAATTTCCTTGATTGTCGATTCGCGTCCCTTGGCGTCGACGTCGGCCATTCGTCGAACGATTGCCGAGCCAACAATTAGGCCGTCAGCAACTGGCGCCAAAAGCTTGACATGCTCGGGCTGGCTGATCCCAAATCCAATACAAACAGGCAGGTCGGTCTGCTCGCGCAACCAGCTCACGCGCTCGACGAGGTCCGGTGGCAACGCGGTGCGCTCGCCGGTGATGCCAGCGACAGAAACGTAGTACAGAAAACCGCTAGACGTTTCGGTGATCTTCAAAGCGCGATCTTGCGGCGTGGTGGGCGTGACAAGTTGAATCAGACTGAGGTCGCGTGCTTCGCACACCTTGGCAAGTTGTGGTGACTCTTCGACAGGCAGGTCAGGGACGATCATGCCCGCGATCCCGCGCGACTTAATCTCGTCGGCGTAGTGCTCTAGTCCATGTCGATAAATGATCGCATAGCTGACCATCGTGACGACAGGCGCAGCCAATTGGGGGGCCACGGTACCAAGCGTTTCCAATATGCGATTGAGCTTGATGCCTTTATCCAATGCGCGAGTGTAGGACGCCTGAATAACCGGTCCGTCGGCAATGGGGTCGCTGTAGGGAATTCCGACTTCGCACATCGAAGCACCACGTGTCACGAGCTCCTGTAGCAGTGCCGCGGAAAACTCCAAATCTGGATCTCCCGCTGTGATAAACGGCATGAGTGCTTTTTGATTCTGCGAGCGAAGCTGCGAAAAGAGTTCGTCGATCTTAGACATGCTTTACTTGGGCTGCGAAAGAGGTCTCGCGCGAGGGCGCCAAGACACGATGGATATCAAAATTAGAACTTATTGTGTTGTTGCGAGAAACTTCTCAAGCTAGCCGTACTTTTGGCCCTTGAGCCGCGCCACTTCGTTAGCGTCCTTGTCACCGCGACCCGACAAGCAGACAACGATTCGCTGTTCTTTTGGCCTCTGGCTAGCAAGTTCCATCGCCTTGGCGATGGCGTGCGAAGTTTCTAATGCCGGCAGAATGCCTTCAAGCTGCGCAACATCGTCAAACGCCCGCATCGCCACGTCGTCGGTGCAGCACGTGTAGTTCACGCGGCCCGTTGACTTCCAATAGCTGTGTTCAGGACCGACGCCGGGATAATCAAGACCGGCTGACATCGAATGCACCGGCGAAGTCTGGCCATCTTCGTCCTGCATGACAAACGAGAAGCTACCGTGCAGAACTCCAGGACTGCCGTAGGTAAGCGGCGAAGCATGATCTCCGGGCTGATCGCTGCGTCCTCCCGCTTCGACACCGAGCATTTCGACTTCGGGCAGTTCGACAAAGGGATAGAACATACCCGCTGCGTTGCTGCCACCACCAACACAGGCCACCACGACGTCGGGCAGCTTGCCGTTGAAGCGCTCGCGAGACTGCTCGATCGTCTCGCGGCCGATGACGGATTGATAATCGCGCACGATACGCGGAAACGGATGTGGCCCGACAACCGAACCAAGAATATAGTGCGTGTCTTCGACGCTAGCCATCCAATCGCGCATGGCCTCGTTGATCGCATCACGCAGCGTACGCGAACCGGTCGTGACTGGCCGCACTTCGGCTCCCATCAGCTTCATGCTGAACACATTGGGCGCCTGTCGGCGAATGTCCTCTTCGCCCATGTAGACGACGCAAGGTAGACCAAAATGAGCACAGGCGGTGGCTGTGGCGACACCGTGTTGGCCAGCACCGGTCTCGGCAATGACTCGCTTCTTGCCCATTCGCAAAGTAAGCAAAGCCTGGCCAAGGGTATTGTTGATTTTGTGAGCGCCCGTGTGATTCAGGTCTTCGCGTTTGAACCATATCTCGGCGCCGCCGCATTTTTCGGTCAAGCGTTTCGCGAAGTACAGCGGTGTAGATCGCCCGACGTAGTTCTTCAGCAGTTCGTTGAGTTCCGACTGAAATGCTGCGTCGGTCAGCGAATCCTCGTATTCTTGCTCGAGCTGATCGAGCGCATGGACGAGAGTCTCGGGGACATAACGCCCGCCGAAGTCACCAAAACGCCCAGCCGCGTCGGGCACATTGGCAGAACAGGCGTCGGAAACGGCTGGGTCTGAAGCTGTCGACATCAATTTCTCCGTGGTAAACCTTCAATTGTCGATTGAGAGCAGAGCAGGGTCAAGCCTTGTCTTAGGTCCGATGTGGTCAGTAAGATCGCAGGCTCTAGCATTTTTTTCGACTCGAACTTTCAATCTCTCTCACTGCCATGCCCGAACTACCCGAAGTCGAAACGATGCGTCGCGGGATCGTCGGCTGTCGCGGCGGCAGAATCGTCGATGTCACGAAGCTGCGCTGCTCGCGGAAACCCATTGAGATTTCTCCTATGCCAGCACAGTTCCGCCGTCGTGTGCGGGGAGCCACGGTCACCGAGCTGACGCGTGCTGGAAAGCGAGTCGTCTTGTGGTTGGACACCGATGAGGCGATCGTTATCGAACCCCGCATGACGGGGCTGGTTCTGGTCGTCGATCCACCTACGAACGAACACCTGCGTTGGCAGCTGAAACTTGAGGGTGCCGACGTCGACCAAGTCTTTTACTGGGACCGCCGCGGACTCGGCAATGTTCGCCTTTTTTCCCGTACCGAGTATGAAATTCGCTTTGGCCTTGAGAACCTAGGTCCTGACGGACTAGAGATTTCTGCCGAACAGTATCGTTCGCGACTGGGAACGTCTCGCCGAGAAATCAAACCCGCGCTACTCGACCAGCGCGCCGTCGCAGGCATCGGCAATATCTACGCCTCGGAAATCTTGCACGTCGCCGGGATCCACCCAGCCCGCCGGTGCAATGCGATGACGCGCCGCCAGTGGCAAGCACTTGCTTCGGCAACCCACGCAGTGCTTGAGGACGCTGTACGCTACGAAGGGTCGACGCTAGGTGACGGAACCTATCGCAATGCTCTCAACGAAGCGGGCGAATACCAGAACGAGCATCGAGTCTATGCTCGCGTCGATCAGCCCTGCCCGCGCTGCGATGGCGCGACAATCCAGCGCATTGTTCAGACGCAACGATCAACATTCTTCTGTAGCAGCTGCCAGAGACGTGCTGGAGCGATCTTCGCTTAGTCTGCACCCACGTGGTAGTTGTGGCACTGCAAACAACTGTCGCCTGCGGCACCCGGCGTGTGACATTCAGCGCAGCTCTGTTTGGTTAACGGCTGAAATCCGTTCTCGTACTCGGTTGCGGCCGTCGCGCTATAGGTTGCCATGACGTTAGCGAGCGCATTGATCTGGTGGCAGCCTTGGCAATCAGCGAGTTCCGACTGGGTTAGATGTGGCTGGTGGCTAAACTTCGTAAAGGGGGCCACCTCGTCACTCCGACGTCTCGAATACCATTGCACAACACAGCTGCCGTCGGCTTGACGGTCGAGGCTGTGGCAGCTGCCACACTGGCCGGCGGCCGTTGGTGTCATCAGCTGCTTGAGTAACGGCTTGGTTATCTGCGAGTGCGGACCAACGGTCGCCTCCGCCATCACGTCAATCCAGGCGGTCATCCAGGAATCGGCGTGCCCCGTAGGACGATAGCGTATCGAAAGCGTCGGATCGTCGCTGAGCCAGCCGCCCGCTGCTACGCGCTGCAGTGCCATATCGCGTTCCGTGGCATCGCCGCCACTCGCTGGCTGAGACTGGAGCCCTAATCCGCCTCGATTCTCGAGTTCCGCCGACAATTTGGTCAGCCAGCTATCGGTGACGACGCGCAGATTGTCGGGCGATAGCCGCGACGTCAGGTCGGCGAACTGAGACTTCGACAGCTGCCGATCGAGCACAGTCTCAACGCGCTCGCGAATGGCATCCTGCCCCCGAACGGTCATGTCATACAGTAACCGTTTTGTTGCCCACACGATTTCGCCAGCCGCCTGCAGCTGCTTTGCATCATCGGGATCTACATCAAAGAAATCGAAGTCGGAACCGAGCACCAACATCGCGGTAGCTGCGCGCTGGTCGGCAGCCAGCAACAACTTGGTAATCGGCGGCAGTGCACCGTCAAACTCACCGAGTGCTTGCTCCGGCCACTGACCAATATCGCGTCCCACCGAACGCAGTACTTCGTCGTCGATCATCGGCAACGAGAACATGGACACGCCAGCGTCCCAGCTTGCTTCGATCTTGCTGTCGTGGCACTTGGCGCAAGTGGTTTCATAGCCAAGCGTGCGTTGAAAGTCTCCCTCGCGATCTTGAACATGGCAAGACGCACAGTCGAACTCTTGACGCTCTTTGGGAAAGTGTTTGAGCTGGTGCGAGCCGTGGTCGAAGGCGATGCGAGTACGACGCGCTACCGGCCAATCAGCAAAGTCGGGGTGGTCGGTCGCAAAACTTTCGTATTGCTGCTGATGGCATGCCTGGCAGGCGTGATCACTCATCCAGGCTAGATCGTGAGCCATGCCATGATGTTCTTGATGGCATGTCGCGCAAGCGAGGTCCTGCGTGGGATCGAGTCGCCGCCAAGCCGATGGATCGGAACTTGCCATCAACACCGACACATCGAGACTGTGTGCGGAGAGCGCGTGATTCGACGAGATCGTGTTCTTGTGGCATTCCATACATAGCACCGACTGACTGGGCGACGATAATTCGGCGTTGACGGCATGCTGCATCCACTGAACGAAAGTCTGACTGCCAGCGGCATGGCAGCTGGCGCAACGCTGGGTGTCGCGACCGCGGCTAAGTAACTGGGCATGTTGGACCGATAACTCGCCCGGTGCGAGCCAGTTGTTACGTGACGAGGTGCTGAGCAACAGAATCAGTCCCCCCAGCGTTGCCAGAACACAGCCAACCACAAACCGGCCACGACGCGCACGCAGCGAGCGCAATGGCGTACATTCGTAGACTTGGCAGCACGTTCCGTCCGGGCTCGGACCGGTCTCACAAGGACCGCCACGCGACTTCGATCGATTACAGACCCAGCGATCGCCCTCTCGAATCGGATGACATGCAGCCGCTCCCGGACACCGTCCTCGACTCCCAGGTCCGACTGGGCAGAGCTGACCCTCGGCCGATAGTCCGCAAACCCATGGCTGGTTGGGCCGATCGTAGACATCCGCTTTCGACTCTTGCAGAGGATCTCTCACAGCGATCCCCCCTCGAAAAGGTGAGCAAGCAATCCGTGAAGCGTAGCCGCTGCGACCAGCGGATACGTCAAACCGATATGCAAGAACAGCCAAGCTTTCAGCCTGAACTGCAATGCCCAGTGATAGTCGAGATCGTCGCGGCGTCGGACCAGCGCAAACAGTTGCTCGGAGGTTTTCCGCTCTGGCTCTGACAAGTACCGTGTCACCTCGGTCAGTTCCGCCAATAGCTGCCGTCGCAATCGATTGCTCGGGCGAAGGAAGTAGCCTAGTCCACGCGGATTCTCGAAAAATCCGTGCAATCGATCGGAATAGAATTGGCCAAGCGTGGTCGCCCCGGTCGACCGCACCGTCTCGAGGACCGTATGCTGAGCTCGGTCGCGGAGTTCTCGGCGCAAAAGTGGGATTCTTTCGTAGATCACTTCCTCGCTTACCCGCGCTAAGCGCTGCGGCAGCGTGCGTGTCCAGAAGAGGCCGACGACACCACTGAGAAACGTTGCCACAAACAGGCACGCCAGTGCAAACTCCAGTCGTCCATTAGGGACGGTCCAGCTCACGTGCATCCCGAACACGATGGAGGTGGCTAGCCCGACATAGAGGTGCGCTTGCATCCAACCCGCTGAAGTTGTCCACGGCAGAACGGGCAATTTCTTACGCAAGTTGTAGAGCGTGAGAAACAGCAGAGCTGCGTACAGAACGTATCCCGTGTCGAACCCTGTTGCAGCCAGTCCTGCGTCGCGCCAGTGTTTCCAGGCACCGAACAATCCAAGCGCGAGCAGCGTCAGACAGGCGTTCCGTAGCCTTCGACTGACGAGTGACTTCATTGCGGCGGACCTGGAGCTTGGAAGGTAGCTAGTGCGTTTTGTTACCAGAATACGTTTTGCACGCTAGCGTAGCGTGTGTGGAGAATCATGCGAAGAGAGACAGAAGCCTCGCAGCGAAATCTATCGATTTACCCACTGCGCAAGTTCGCCTAAATTGCCCAGGTCCATGCGCACCAATGCGTCGTGCGGACATGCGCGTTGGCAAGCCGGCCCGCCGACCTGATCGGCACAAAGATCGCATTTCGTCGCTTTGTGAATTGGCTGCTTCGTGGTTTCGTCCAAGACGATAGCGCCTGTCGAATCGCGGATCTCCGTCATCCGAATGTTGTCGTAGGGGCAGCTGTTGGCGCACGTACTGCATCCAATGCATGTGAGGTCGTTGATCTGCACAATTCCGGTATCCTGGTTCCGTCCAATGGCACCCGTGGGACACCCGATCATGCAGACGGGATCGACACAGTGCATGCATGCGTGGGCGATCATGTACTTACCGTGCTGATGTCCATGCCGGATGAACCGCGGATTGTTATCATGGGTCGCGGCACAGGCGCGGACACAGTCATCGCAGCGAGTGCAGCGATCAAGGTCGATAACCATCGCCTCGGGACCATTGATAAAACGGCGTTCGACCAAGAACTCCAACAGATCGGTCTCCACTTGCGCCCCATCGGCGCCCCCAACCTGCTCGGAGCTAGGGTCCGCAATAGGCACGGACTGCCTGGCGGCCGTTGCGGCCAACCGCGAATCGGACATGCGTGGAAACACATGGCGCTCCAGGATTCGCTGAGGTATCCGCAATACGTCGACATATCCCAAGGCCCGCAACGAGGCACGAAGCTTCGCCGGTCGTTTTGACTGAAAGCTTTCGATTGCCTCGGCAACGCCGTAGACCTGTCCCTTGCCCAAGTAGGCTACCGTCCGGTGGCCGTGCCCAAAACGGTGACTAAGCCGAGCAAACCCACTTCGTACCAACACAATGCCATCACCGTCGGTGCCTTCTTCGGCGATCAGAGGTTCGCTGACGATTGCATCTTTGGGAGCCGCTTCGACGGTGGACTCAAACTTCGCCTGCCACTCAAAGTCTCCGTGTGTCTCAAACTCGATCGCGTCCGCTACCGCCGCGAGTTGCTCAGCAGGGAGATCGGCGAGCAGCGGCGTTTCTCGCAGGTGCACTCGCAAGCTGTTCTGGCGGTAGAGCTGCTCAATGTGTTGTCGCAATGCGTCGGTGCGCCGCATAAGATCGCGTAAGCCCTGCCAACGAATTTCGAGCAACAGTGCGTCGCCGTCAGCCAATACCGTCGCCGAGCGTGGCGTGCGTGTCAGCGCCGCAAGTTCGCCGAAGATCTCCCCTTTTTCGAGCGACAGCGTCTTCGCACCTTCGAGCAGTCGCGGCACGTCCTGCAGAAACACGCGTGTTTGCGCGAGATCCGCTGTCGCTGACCGGTCGCTGGCCACACCGTTTTCGTCGGAGCTGAACTGCGGTCGCACCTCAGGCAACGTGGGATTGTTCCAGATACTCAGGATCGACTTCCAAAACCCCGGCTGCTCGGCTGGCTGCCGCCCCAACGTTGTTGGATCGAGCCCGTCAAGTACGACACGCACTTGGCCCTGCAGTATGAGAAAGGCACTGTTGCCGTAGTCGCCTTCGCGAACGATGATGTCGCTGTCTTGGTAGGTACTGACGCGGACGTCGTTTTTTAGAATACCACGCAGCGGCAAAGCTTTCGGGAATCGATTCGCGTCGATCTGGTTGAACGGTTCGACTCGCAGCAGTTGGTCAACGTCCTCTTCGCGCATCGCGTCGCCGAACGGCACATCCCAGCGCTGCGGACGCACGACGGTTACCTCAGTGAGCGGCATCAACTTATTCCTGCTGCTTGTAGGTCGAAGGGGGAGGTAGCAGTGAGTCCAACGCTGCCAGGTCCGCGCCGTCAGCATCTTGCGCGAACGTGAATGCAGCTCGTCCAATGGCTTCAGCCGCTGACAGCAGCGTATCTTGCTGACCCAACTTGAGAGGTGCAGAGATTGCCGCGGCCAACGCCAAGTCGATTTGCGGGTGAGCGGCTAACTGCTGAATTTTTTGCAGACGTTGCTTGAGCCGAGCGGCACGCTGAGCCGACGAGGTTCCAAAAGTCGCCTTGGTCGTGGCTTTGGCCGTTGCCCGAAGACTCGCCTCCAAATCGGCCATCACACCGACGACGTACATAACACGCAATTGAGCCTGGCTGGGAGTGCCGTTTGTCGTGCCGCCAGTTCTGAGGAAGTTGTGGCGCACCATTCCTTGGGACCATGCGACCAGTTCAAAGTCCTGGCTACCCGGCTTGTGCCCACCGACATTAACCAACTGTTCCTCCGGGGTCGTGTGACAAGACAAGCACTGTCTCGCGACCAGATAGAGGTTACTCGGGTTATTCATTCCGGCGGCAATGCTGGCTTCGCGTCGCTGCTGCCGATGCTCGGCCGACTCCATGTCCTTCGTAACGTTGGGCCCCCCATAGTCGTTATGTAGCGGCGACCAATAACGCGCGGCGCCGTGGCACGATTCGCAAGAAACACCCGATACGACTCGGACTCGTTCGCCCTTCGATTGCTGTGTGTAGTGGCACTTCACGCAAGTGTCGTTGCGCTTGACGGTTGAGAGCCCCAATCGTTTGGTGATTGCCTTCGCTTCCGGATTACGATGCAAGGTCTCGAACGTCCGAAAGTGTGGCGTCTGCTTCCAGGTTTTGACTTCGTTCTCGTGGCACTTCGCGCAGGACTCTGCGCCCAGAACCTTGGCCGGATCACACTTCAGCGGCTCCAAGTCGACGTCCGCAGCGCAGTAAGACGTGGCCGAGAGCAGCGACGCAAGCAGTGCCCACAACGTGCAACAGTTCCGGCGCGCGATACCGATGACGATTGTTGACATATACCGATGTTGGTTCATTCGCTGCTGATCTCTCTATGCTTGCCGCCCACATGCCGCCTAAGCTTCTAGCACGACGTCGCCTCGAGGTACGCCGATACAGGTCAGGCATTGGTTCGCTTCCAGTGGCATCCCCGGCTCTTTAACGTGCTCGACAGTCCCTTGCTTAACCGAGACGAGGCATTGGCCGCAATTGCCGGCACGACATCCGTATTCGAGCGGCACGCCCTGTCGTTCGGCGAATTCCAGCAACGAATCGTCGCCGTTGTCCCACGCCAAGCTCGCCTCAGCCAACAAAAACTCGACATGACATGGCCCCTTAGCGATGTCTTCTAGCGTGCGAGTTACGTTAACGCTTTTGACCGACGCGGGACCAAACGCCTCGAAGTGAATATGCGAATCGGGCACTCCCCACTCACGTAGCGCGGGTACCAGCGTCTCCATCATGCCACCAGGACCACACAGATAGAAACGGAAGTTATTGGATGGCAGCTGGAGCCTGAGCCGCTCGACGTTGACGTAGCCATGATGATCGAAGTCATGCCCTAGTTGATCATCTGCACTTGGTCGCGAATAGCTAGTATCAACGCTGATGTTCTCTGAGCTGGACTCCACTTCGTCGATGTGCTGTCGAAACGGGTGTTCGGCACTGTTGCCGAAACCTGCAAATACGTATGCCTGCTGGTCGGTGCGCTCGTGACGCAGCGTGTTCATAATACTGAGAATGGGCGTAATGCCGATTCCCGCGCCAATCAGCACGATAGGTGACTTTTCGGTCGGATCGAGGAAGAACGCGCCTTGGGGTGCTTGTACCTGCAATGTGGTACCAACCCGCACACGTTCGTGAAAGTAGCTACTCGCCACTCCGTCGGGTGCCTGCGGTTGACTATTCGGTCGTCGGGCCCGCTTGATCGTCACACGGTAGTAGTCTTCACGCGGTCGTTCCGACAATGAGTAGCACCGCACCAGCGGCTTCTGTCGAGGATCGACTGGCAGATGGAACGTCAGAAACTGCCCTGGCTCGAAACGCGGCAAAGGCCGTCCGTCTTCGGGTACGAGATAGAACGACTTGCAGTCGATCGCTTCGTCGACGACGGCCGCCACCTTAAAGGGACGGGTTTCCGGCCAGGCCTTGAGCACCGGTTTCGCGGCTCGCGCCCACTGCAACTCAGTAGCCAGCTGGCTATCGAAGGTCTGTTGGCGTGTCGTACACCGCTCGCGCGACCGACGCAGCTGCTTTCGAATGGCGTAGATGGCACCAATCGCCTGCAATCCAGCCACGCCCAGCAGGGCGCTACCCGATACGATTCCTAACGATTGCCAATCCAACGTTGCATCCCTGCGTACGCTAACAGAGCTCTACCGAGCAAACTTTACGATCCGCACGGCACTGCGGCTACTCACCATCCGATGGCTGGCATTATTTCGCAATGCAGCATGCGTGTCGAGAACAGATCAGAGGGACGGCCGCCTCGCTGCTAGCAATCGAATATACCGATTTTGCCGACCCGTCGTAGGCACCAGTTTTGCGCCATGACCTATGCTTTCATGCGTCTTTCTGCCAATCATCAACCTACCTTCTGTCGTCGCGCGGGCGGCGGCGTTGCCCATGTTTCAGTTCGCAATCCTTAGCGATCGCAGCCATCAGCAATTCGCGTCGACAACAGGCCGCGTGGCGCTGCGACCGTCTGCCGTGGCCGAAACCGAATGGCAACTCGTCGACGAGCGCGATCCGCACATCGACGACGCACCACTGCAGTTCGCCGTCGTGGACGACTGCCTGCGCCTCGAAAGAGCTGACAACGGCATCCATGTCGCTCGCCCGAACGACGAGCCAGCGCTGCCCGCAGGCGCGTCGGTATCGCTGCCGTGCACGCTTCGCGTGAATGACTTCTGGCTTGGTGTGGCGGCGACCGGCTCCGCGCGTTCACTCGTGCAGCTCAACGAAGCCAGCCTTGGCGAAGTGTTCGCCGCGCAGGCAAGCGGCAGTCAGCACGCAGGGCCTTCCGCATCGACGGTTACCCGCTGGCTTACGGACTCTGCGAAGCTGCATCGCTCTTCGGCCTGCTCGCCTGAGTTCTACGCCGATGCTGCCAATTTCGCTATTAATACCGTCGGCTTGGATGGGGCTTGGATCTTGCGACGTGTAAACAATCATCGCGACCGTTGGCAGATTGTCGGCAGCCATCTGCCTCAACCGCACAAAGGCATTTGCTTCGATCCACAAGTCTTGGCTCAGCTCGAACGTCGAACGGTAACCTGGTACCAGCAAGCCGACGACTTCGAGACGCTCAAGCATCCGCAAGCGGTAGTCGTCGCGCCCGTGATCGACGCCAGCAACGAATTGGTTGGTGCTGTTTATGCCGTGCGCAACATCAGCGCCTCGAACCGCCGGCGAGGGATGCGACCGCTCGAAGCGCGCCTCGTCCAACTCCTGGCCGACTCGGTCGCCGTGGGGATCGCACGGCAGCAGCAAGAGACCGAAGCCGCGCGTACACGCGTGTTGCTCGAACATGCTTTCTCACCCAGTCTGGCTGAATACATTCAACACCATCCCGAATCGCTCGCGGGGCAACAGCGCGAAGTTTCGCTGATGTTTGCCGATTTGCGAGGTTACTCGAGGCTCGCCGAATCGCTACGATTGACCGACTGTTACGAACTGCTGGGCGACGTGATGGAAACTCTCTCGCAAGTGGTCATCCAGCACGGTGGCGTGGTGGTCGACTACTACGGCGATGGACTCTTAGCCCAATGGAATGCACCGCTCGACCAGCCGAATCACGCCGATCTTGCCTGTCAGGCGGCCCTCGAGATGTTCCAGGCGCTCGACCCAGTCAACGAGCGTTGGAGCAGCAAACTCGACGGTCCGCTCGAACTGGGCATCGGCATCCACTCCGGTCCCGCTCTCGTTGGCAACGCCGGCACGCGCAGCCGTCTCAAGTATGGTCCTCGCGGCAATACCGTGAACGTGGCAAGTCGCGTGCAAGCGGCCACCAAGCAACTGCAACTGCCGCTGGTGATCACCGCCGCGACGCAAGCGAAACTCACTGATCGATTCTTCACGCTGCGGGTTTGCACCGCTAAGCTGCCGGGTCTTGAGCAACCTGCCGAACTATTTACCGCGTATCCAACCGCCGAAGCAGCTCGTGTTCGGACGCGTCTCGACGAGTACGCCCACGCGCTCGAACTTTTTGAAGCGGGCGAACTCGAAGCATCTGAAACCCTACTTGCCGAACTGTCAAAACTCGGCCCCGCCACACCAGCGCGATTTCTGGCCGACTACGCCGCCGCCCAAAAGCAGAGCAACCAAGGTCGCCGCGCCGTCGACAGACTTGCCGCCCAACACGGCTCGGTGATCGAAATCCTATCGAAGTAGCTCGACGGGCTGCTTGCGTGGGGTACTCCCACAAGCGCAGGAGTTTTGTAAATCGACCGTTACTAAACCGCCGTCCGCGACCTTCGCAAACCAGCGAAAACCAGGCGATTTGAATTCTGAAGCATGGCCAGAAAACCAAAACCGCGTTGCAAAATTACAATACTCGCGACTTTCGAAGCAATCGCGTGCTCGTAAGTGGCACGTCTGCAGCAGGTTGCGTAAACCGCTTTGGCAAGACGCAAGCTAGTTTTGCAAATCTGAGCCGATGGGAGTGTTACATAACCCAACTCCGCACATCGTTCGCGTCTCTCACTGCATAGCCTTCGGCTAGCTTAATTGTACGACGATCGATGGCCAATTTCGGCGGTAATTTTTGGTCATTGAAGGGAGAGGGCCGGGCTCACTGCATCTAGCAACTGCCGAAGTCCCAGACGCTGCAATGAGCCGATTACGCTGATGGTCTAACACTAGGCATGAGTGCCGCAGCGTTTCACGCTTGGGCTAGTTGAAAACATCGTTGTCAAGCGGAAAGCATGATATTCCTAAGCACGTTGTTTGATACAATTGGCTGACAATCGAAATAGTCTCAACAACTTGGCTATAGCCTATTCAGCCCTGCAGTCCAATTCAAACATATGAGGGAAAGTCGATGAGCCTGCATGCACCTGAGCCCAAATATATGCGGAACCAGATATACATTTACAGCACGTTGTTTCTGATTGTCGCCCAATCCCCAATGTCATCGCATGCAGATGAAAGTGGGGGTGCTTCACAAAGACGAATTGCCAAGACGATCGCCGGAAGTTGGGTAGTCTTGAAAGAAATCCAGGGGACTTTTGACGAGATTTCGTCTAGACCTAATTCACAGGGTGGAGTTGTTGAAAAATTTCAGACCAAAATAGTTGGCATGGAAGAGTTTTGGGGGATACGTCAGGTCCAACAAGTGGAAAAGGCAATTAAGGAACTAGCCGCTGAGAGTCAGCACGAAATAGTTGCAACCGGTCTATTCCAAGCTTCAGTCGTTAAGAAACCTCTGGCGGGGTTCGGTGGTTTGTTCTTACTAACTCAAAAAGACGGAGAGAGTTTTCTGAGCGTTCTTCACATTGATGGTGCCAAATTCGTGCCTTGGCGAATTCACCACATTCCAGGGAAGACAAGAGAGAAAGATTTATTGATTGTGGAGTTTGGCGAATATGTTAACAGCCGGCAAATTACAGTCTTTCAGTTTGATGGTGAACTGCCCAAGAAGCCATGACGCCGAATAGCATTGGCTTTACCCTGCGATTTCTTCAACCTCGCTTCGGCGTTTCACGCCAATGCATCGTGGAGGCATCGCTGTTCGCGTAAGTTCTGATTCCTGCATGCAACAATTGTTCGAATCCTCTCATCGAAAATCAACATTTGTGCCAGCGAACCGATCTCCTAAGCGACGCCGATCCGCTGTCCAGATGATAAGTATTGCCGCAGGGATCGCACCTAGCAGTAGTGGATTTACCTCCAATATTCTCGTAATGGTCCGCAGAGCGACTTGCTTTGTAGAGCACTTTGTTCCGTCCGACGAACGGACGCGCAATCCAGTAAACAGTTTCCCCGGCGTCGCAGAAAACAATCTCTCGAAAATGAAAAAGAAGCCCAGATAGGCGGTAACTGCAAGAATCATCTGAGGAACCATCTGCTCGTCGGGTAATTGCTTTGCGGCGACTACGGCAATGAACATCGCCACTGCATTATCAACGACTGCCGCACTGTAACGAGCGAGAATTTCCCCTGACATTAAATTATTCCCGCGTAAAGAAGGTCCAGTGTTTGCATGCGTGAATTTGCTAGCCCAAGCTTATCGAATTCTCATGAGCTTACAGAAAGACTTCCGCACGAACCAGCTACACATTAATCAATGGCGTCAGAGATATTCGGAAAGTTGCTTCGACGCGTCGGCAGTGGACGTCCTGTGCTGTTTCGGCGAATTGAAAAACGCGTTCAGTTTCATCGACCGAGGCAACTTACAGGCAGCGTTAAGAACTCTCGGGAGTGAGCATCGTTTGAAACTGCGCCCAATCAGAGATTTTAGCGTTTGCGCTAACCACTCCTCGAAGCATTACATTAGTCCGCACATTAATCAGCATCAATTCAGCAAACGAACTGCATCTCGACGATCGCAAATCATCGCCCATCCAGTCTATACTACTGTAGCGCCACCACAGTTTTCGTAGAATGGCGTACACGTTGTGGTAATGCAAGCTGGACAAGAAATCTGACCCGTCGCGATTGGCTAAGGACACAACCGATGAGCAAGGTTCTTCTACTCACGATCTTATTGACGAGCATTTTTTCGCTTTCTGCCTCCGCAGAAGAAATAGATCGATCATCCGATGCAAAGAGCGAGGATGCTAACCAGCTAAATGGTGCGCGCGACAGCATGAAGGCTGGCAACAGAAAAATAGTGGGGAATGAGCAATACGTGCATCTGGAACAAGTTGATGGCGTATGGTGGTTGGTGGACGGTGATGGAGAGATCTTCGTGCCGACTGGCATGAACCACATAGGTGAGATGTACCGCTTTGCCGACTACAACAGGAACTATTGGACGAAAGAGTTTGGGACGGGAATCTTCAAAGACGGAAATATCAATTGGAATGGCCCAGAGGTGAAGCGGTGGATGGCGCGAGTTGCGCAAGACCACAGAGAATTTGGTTTCACTGCGATCGCGTTCCATCGCCCTCAGTTCATGCCTGACGAGCATTGGGAAGATCTGGAGATCTTCTACTTCGGCAAGCCCAAGCTAGGCGAGATCACGGCTAAGTATGCAGCCCGGTGGTGGGGAGGAATGCCCGATGTCTTCAGTGACGAATGGAAGGCCAGCGCGGAGCAGATCGTCAAGGACTATTGTCAGAAGCACAAGAACAACCGCTACTGCCTTGGGCATACGTTTAACGACCAGCCCGACTACTCGATCAATGCGATCCGAAAAAACCAGAAAGGATTTTTCCATCATCCCTGGGTGATCGACATCATTAAAAAACCTGGCCTGACTCGCGGCAAGAGACGCTGGATGGAAATCCTCCAGCGACACTACGCGACCTGCGACGAAGCAGCCAGTATGTACGGCATCACGCTCAACAAGTGGGAAGATGTGGGATCAATCACCGAGTGGCCCAAGCCCAAAGACCAGGTCCAGGGCGAAATGGATCAGACCGAGATGCTCAAGCTATGCGTCGAGGCCTGGTTGAAGACGCACCATGACTTACTAAGGAAATATGACCCGAACCACCTGATACTGGGCGACAAGATTGGGATGGGCGTGATGGGACCTGGATGGGGCGGCGGCCAGCCACCCTGGATATGGGATATCGTCAAGAAGTACGTCGATGTCGTCTTTATTCAGTCTTACGACTTCTACAATCAGCGGCATCGGAACCAGCTGGAAATGGTTTACAGAAAGACAGGCCTCCCCATTATCAACGGAGACCACAGCTATGGTTTCAAACGACCGAAGATGATCTCCGTAAAAGGCGTGCCTGTGAATAGTCTGGAGGCCGTGGGCATTGAATATTCAAAATACCTGAAGGGAATCATGAACCACCCTTACATGCTGGGGTGGCAGACGTGCGGCTACCTGGAAACCTGGAGCGGAGTGACCGATGCTACCGGTCAGGAGCAGGGCGGTTTCTTCGACCCCTTCGGCCAGCCTCTCATGGAAGCCCTGATGCACGCCAAAGCCGCCAACGAGAAAGCCGTCGAATGGCATCGAAGCGCACATAGTTTCGATCCTGCGGCGAAGAGCGAATTGGATTCGAGCGAGGAGAGAGCTGATCGGAAAACTCCCACAAGCGTTGAGGAGTTGTTCGCGGCGTTGGCACTTACAGAAGAGCAATGGACTGTGTTCAACAATCTTGAAAAGGATCGGAAAGCTGCGCTCGTCAGATTTGAAAGCCTCAAAGGAACGAAGCTCAACGAGGCCAAAAGAGACTTCTTTGCAGAGTACGGAGCAAAGATCGCCCAGCTGTTCTCTCCGGAGCAACTCAAACTCTGGCGCGATTACTGGTCGAACCCGCAAAACGCCAAGAACTAGTGCTTCGGTGCAATGCCGTCTTGCCCGGCGTTAGCCAATCTCGGCGTTTTCGATCTCGTCGAGTGCCAGATAAGCCGCGGCAATGCTCGCGCCCGAGAGCTTTCTTCTCCACGATTCCGACGAAGCGTCGCCTGAGTTCAGCACGCGCCGGTACAGTAATATCGAGGCCAACAGTCCAATGATCCCGACCATCAGCGAGATCGTCAGAGAGTTCGGATGGAGCACGACGTCGAAACCCAACGCCACGGCAACAGGAATCCACATCAGCCACCAAACGAATCCAATGATCACGGCAGCGCGTTGGTAGCCGGACTGGAGACTGTCAAGCTTGCTGCGGATGTCGACGACAGACTTCGAATAGTCAATCTGTCGAATTCTAGTGCAAACAAGTGCGGCCTGCGCAACGACGAGCACACCGTAGACGTGCAGAATCAATCCGTTGAGAACGCGATGTGGAATCTGCGTGTTTCGGGCCCAGCATTGCGCTCCTAATACGATCAGCGCTACGCCGATCAGCACCTGCAACAGCTGCCCACGGAACAGAGGCTGCAGCGACTGCTCGACACGTTCCATCAATCTGCGTCGGGTCAGCAACATCCGTCCGGCGAGTTCCCGTTGCGCCAGCGACGCGGTGGCCGGTCCTTGCTGCTGAAGGGGTGGGGCATCGTGCAACACGGTTGGTGACAGAGCCGGATTGGCGGAAGTGATCGACTGCACGTCCGACTTTATCTGACTGGCATGTTGATACCGACGTTGCGGCTCCTTCTCCAAGGTTCGCAATACGACGTCATCAAGCCGGACGTCGATCTGAGCTTTTTTTGAAGGTACTTCAAAGCGTCCGATTGGTAACTCGCCGGTCAGCATTTCGTAAAAGACCACACCTAACGAGTAGATATCAGCGCGGTGGTCGACGTGACGCGATCCTTCCAAGTTTTCAGGGGCCATGTACCGAGGCGTGCCCATGACTTGGTGAGTCTCGGTCAGTTGCTCTTGCTGGCTTTCGTGGCCGAGTATCCGCGAGAGTCCGAAGTCGGCAATCTTCACCGTGCCGTCCACGGCTAGCAGGATGTTCTCAGGTTTGATATCGCGATGGACGATTCCTCTGTCGTGTGCGTACTGCAAAGCATCGCACAGGTGCGGCACAATGGCCAAAGCATGTTCCGGTGACAGTTGCCCCGCGCTGACAACGTCTCGAAGTGTAGAACCGTCAACGAAGTCCATCAGAAAGTAGTAAGTGTCGTCGACGTTCCCAAATTCGTGGACGGAAACGATGTTGGGATGGCTTAGCTTCGCCAGAGTTCGGGCTTCGCGTGTGAATCGCAAAGCAAACTTGACGTCGTTTCCGAACTCTTCCGGCAGAACCTTCAGCGCGACGAGACGGTCAAGCCCAGACTGGCGCGCCTTGTACACCGCCCCCATACCGCCTGCCCCAACGAGTTCGATAATCTCCAACGACGGAAAAAGCTCCGCTAGTTGACCGACCTTCGGTGGCTCGAATCCGGCGGTGTGTTTATTTCCCGCTTCGAGGGCGTCATCGATGACTGTTGACGCCTGAGGAAATCGGTCCAGATACTCCTGTTTTGCCGGCGTTTCCCCTCGCCTCCGCCGGTAATCGATCTCCAGCACGATCAGTTCGGCCAGCAACACGTCTCGTTCACTCGGTGAGATATCAGCGGAGAGAATCGATTCGATTGCGGCTGGCTCACTCGTTTGCCACGTGCGCTCGAAATCCGCGCAGCGATCATCGATTCGCTCCAATGCCGCGATCGGCAGTTTCTTGTGACGGATGTTCATTGATCTTACCCTAGTCCTGCCGACATTTTTTCTCGAACCAGATGCAAACGACGCTCTATCGTCCGCTCAGAGCAGCCAAATCGCGCTGCGAGATCCGCGTTTGAATACCCTTCTAACTTGGCACCCGCCAAATCTCGCAACTGCCCGACACCCAGAAGAGAAAAAAGTTGTTCTACAGATTCGTGCATCATCAGCACCATTTCCGGCGAAGGTTCGTCGCCGATCGCTTCCAGAACCCTGCCATCCTCGGTCGCGTGGTCCAACGATTGGAGTTTGAGGTCTCCGCCTCGACGTTGCCGCCGATCGTGTCTGCGTTTGTCAACGACTTTTCTGGCCGCCATCCGCAGCAGTAGCCGCCATAGATCGTCTCGATCGGTCAGATCGGGAAACCGCCCGTTTTCGGCGGCGTTGTAGAAGCTGTCAAAGACACTCAGCACGATGTCTTCTTCGTCCGACACGGCTCGGTTCTGACCGAACAGTCGCTGCCTGACAGAACGCACGAGACGGTCGAAGTAACGCTGCCAGATGCGATTCGCCGCGTTCGGATCGCCGACCTTCACCAAATCGATCCAGTGGCTTACGTTCGTACTGTCTGGCATATATTTTTGGCCAACCTGCGAAAATAGACGAGGAACCTCTCGTGGCGAACTGCCAATCACCATTTGGCGCCATTGCCCGCTCGGTTGGCTTATCAGGCCCGTCGCTAGCGGCGGCAACGCTACCACAATGCGAAACCACGCAATTATGAACAGAAATCGAACGCGGTATACTCTTCATGATACCACATCTAACGTAGCCTCGAACTCCGTTGCGGTCGAACTGATGAGCGTGTTCTCGCGGGCTTCAGATTCCACACAGCAACTTGGCGAGCCAAGTTGCTTCGCGTCGAGAATTATACCTGTCGACAGAATTACCAATTCGTCGCTATTCGCGCGGCGAATAAGAAAGTTCGGCATACCGGTCGCAGCTTCGGCGTCTAACGATCGCCCGCAGGCGATCTGCCTTCGTCGCCCGGCAAAGGTAGGCGGCTTGCCATATCGTGCGCTTTGCGAGTGGCTGGTAGCCACCCAAGTTGTTCGAGATAGTTCAACAGACGCACAATTTGGCCGACAGGCAGGGCGATTTCGGACTGCTGTAAATTGACGAGCGGCGTTTGGTTTTTCGCGGCGATGGCGCCGTCGACGGATAGCCCAGCGAATCGAATACCATCTGGTCTCAGTTGAAACTGAATCGCCGCTTCGTCGAACTCGATCATCGTATCAGGGGGACTTGGGACGGGCACATCCCACGCTGGCCCAGGAACCACTCCGCAAAGTTTCTGTGCGCTGTCGAACAGCGAGTAACTCATCACGCCGGTGTCGGATCGCAACGACCCCGAGGCCGACGTAATGCGACCGTCGGACCAGTCGAGCGCCGTAAAATCGAGAGTCGCGGAACCCTTAAGGCGATGAGGTCCATCCATGCCGATCCACTGCTGCAGGTCGACCGCCGCGAACTTGCCTTGCAGCCGGCCAGCGTACTGACCACGGGTCTGCTCAATGGCGATGATGCCGCAGAAGCTCGCCGTGACACAGCTTCCTGTACCGGGCACAAACTGTTCCACGAGCCAAGCAGGCAACGGCACGAGCGAAGCTTCGATCTTTGCGTCCCAAGTACCGGCTCCGACGATTAAGCCAGACTTGAACTTGAGGTTGGCTGAATCTTGACCGACTAAAACCACGCGCTGACTGCCGTCGGCTTCACGGTCGGAGCGTACCTTTACGTTTTTGAGCTGCCAGTCAGGAAAGGTGTCGTGTGCGATCGTGAGCTGCGACAGGTTGATATCGACCGCCGTCCGGGTGTCGGTGGCGAGCCACGTCGAAAATGCGTCCCAAAATTCATTCAGCCGCGACGCAGGGATTTGCAGCCGCTCCACGTCGATGACAAGCCGTCCCTCAGACGTGCGAGATTGCACTCGCTCAGTCGAGCAGAAAAACTCTTCCGATTCGAGATCCGCCAGACGGAGGTCGATCAGAACCGTCTCACCGGGCTGTGGACGCGTGATGTCAGCCAGCTGAGCACGCACATGCAGGTGGCTGGCCAGCGAATCCTGCCAATCGCGATGCCGCCACGGACGATTGCAATACGCCACCGCCGCCAGCGTCAGCAGAGTCGGCACCACACACAACACCAGAAAGGCGATGCGACAGACGCGGCGTTGCGTGGTTTCGTGGAGCGCGAACATCCGTGTTCGGTAAGGGTAAGGAACTAAGGAGTGAAGATCTTAGGTACTAGAGTAATGTGATACGATTCGCTGAAATTAGATTCTAACTATTTTCTTCGTCGAGCCCCCTCGCCTAGCCTCTCCCCGCAGGGGAGAGGAGCCTATTGGTGTGACCTCTGTCCTCCTTATCGCTCACCTCTAAACCGTTATCTCTGCGCCGCCATTTCCAAGAACAACCCGTGCCTTGCCTGCATCTCGGTCAGACTGTCGCCGCCGAACTTTTCGATGACGGCTTTGGCGATTTCGAAGGCGACAACGTTTTCGACGATGACGCTGGCCGCGGAAATCGCACAGACATCGCTGCGTTCGTAGCTGGCGGCCTCCGGTTCTTTGGTGTCGAGGTTGATCGAATCGAGCGGTTTGGCCAATGTGCTGATCGGTTTTTTCGCAGCGCGGATAATGATTGGCTGCCCGTTGGTCATGCCTGCCTCGAGTCCGCCAGCATTGTTGGTAGGGCGTTCGTAGCCGAGCGTCGGAGTGTCCTTCTTGCTCTCGTCGTAATGAATCGGATCGTGGACTTGCGATCCGGGACGACGTGCAGCTTCAAAGCCCAGTCCAATCTCGACGCCTTTGATTGCCTGCACGGCCATGACGGCTTTAGCCAGATTGCCGTCAAGCTTGGTGTCCCACTGCGCGTGCGTGCCGAGGCCGAAAGGACAGCCGTCGACGCGAACTTCGATGACGCCGCCCAGCGTATCGCCTGCCTTGCCGGTTTTGTCGATCAGTTCCTTGATGGCCGGATCGCGATCAAGATTGAGGCTGTAGAGTTCGCTCTGATCGCGAATCGCCTTGAGCTCTTCGACCGTGCCGTCGACGGGTTCGATACTCTCGGGGCCGACCTCTGCAACATAGCCAAACACTGTAATGTCGAAGGCAGCCAGCAATTGCTTCGCCAACGCCCCTGCTGCCACACGAACCGCCGTTTCGCGTGCTGACGCGCGCTCGAGCACGCCGCGGATGCTGCCAAGATACTTAACGGCACCGGTCAGATCGCCATGACCGGGGCGAGGTCGAGGCAGATCGTCGAGACGCTCGAGCTTGTAGTCGCGATTGATCACTTCCAATGCGATCGGACTGCCGAGCGTGACGCCTTTCCAAACGCCTGTGCGCACGTCGACCTTGTCGGTCTCGATTCGCTGCCGACCACCACGGCCGTAACCGCCTTGCCGCCGCTTTAGCTCGACATCGATCAAATCGGTATCGATCTCGACGCCCGCCGGAAACCCATCGACCAACGCGAGCAAGGTCTTGCCGTGTGATTCACCCGCAGTCCAATAACGCAACATATTCCAACAACTCTTTCCCGATGCTAGCAACAACAAGAGACTTGCAGCGGAAGATTAGATACCAACCGCCCCCGCCGCAAGGCGAGCAATCCTGTATTCTACACTGGAGAATCTTGGCGAGATAGGCAGTTGATTTCGACGAAGAAATGAGCGCCAAGGAAATCGAATCAGAAACGCCTTGGCGCTCATGACGTCCGAGCCGTCTAAAAATTGATGGGCTATCACTTCCAGGCAAACGCTTCACCGCTCAATCGCTCGCAGGCTTCGATGTATTTGTCGCGTGTGCCGGTGACGACTTCGTGGGGGAGGGCAGGGGGCGCGCTGTTTTTGTTCCAGCCGCTATCATGCTGCAGCCAGTCGCGGACGAACTGTTTGTCGAAGGACGGTTGGCCTCTGCCAGGTTCGTAATGGTCGGCGGGCCAGAAACGCGAGCTATCGGGGGTCATCACTTCGTCGATCAGGATTAGTTCGCCATCGACTTGACCGAACTCAAATTTCGTGTCGGCGATGATGATGCCTTGCTTAAGAGCGTGCTCGGCACCGCGTTGGTAAATTTCAAGGCTGCGTCGGCGGAGTACTGCCGACAACTCGGCGCCGACCTTTTTGCACATCGTGTCGAAGGAGATATTCTCGTCATGATCGCCGATTTCCGCCTTGGTCGCAGGCGTAAAGATCGGCTCGGGCAGTCGATCGCTCTCGACGAGGCCGCTCGGCAGTGCGACGCCGCAGACTTGGTCGTTTTGTTGGTACTCCTTCCAACCTGAGCCGGACAAGTAGCCGCGCACGACGCACTCGATCGGCACGACTTCGGTCTTGCGGACCAGAATCGAACGTCCGTCGAGGGGCTCGAGGTCAATTCCTTCAGGCAAGCCGAACCGTCGCACGTCGGTCTCGAGAATGTGGTTTGGCTCGTCCAAAAACTCGAACCAGAAATTGCTCACGTGCGTCAGCACGCGGCCTTTGTCAGGGATGCCGGTAGGCAGCACCCAGTCGAACGCACTGATGCGGTCGCTGCTGACCAGCAGCAATCGGTCTCCCAAGTCGTAGAGGTCGCGAACTTTCCCTCGACGGACCGGCAAACCTGGCAAATTGGTTTCTTGGAGCGGTGTGCTAAGCATTGTCTTGAGCGACTCGAAAATGCGGGCAGACACCTGCGTCTGGCGATTGCCAGTATAACGCTCCCTCCGCCGCTCGGGCAGGGTCCAACAGGCATCCCACGCCGACACAATTGTTGTTAAACTAGGGGCTTGTACCGCCAAAGCTCCGTACTCACGCTGACTTGCAAGGGGGCAATGTCGCGCGCCGCTATCCGGGAACCAACTCATGGGAATGATACGATTTCGCCTGCATGATCGCGATCGTATCGCCCCGGGAGCCCTCGATCGGATCTTTGTGGCAGGCCTCGAGGAGATTCCTTGGTCGACGCGGGCGCGCTTCGAGGGCGATCAACTCGTGGTCGAGCGCTCGCTGTCAGATTCCGGCTTCGTTTCGGTGCCGTGGCAGGTCGAGGGGCTGGGCTCTCGCGTACTCAACACCGCCACACTCATGGAGCGAGAGCGTCCGTACGTCCTGGAAGTTGAACTTGCGCGCGGTCTCATCCAGCGGATACGCACGCGCCTGTTCATGTGGGAGACGCTTGGCTTGGCGGCTCCGCCCGAATTGAAGGAGCAGTTGCACACCGCGACGCGCGAATTTTCGCTCGCAGCCACCTCGCAAGATGAGTTGGCAGAAGCAGCGGTATCGGCCAATCGGGCAATTTCCTTGGCGCTTTCAGCGGGCGAGGCCCTCGTGGCAAGCTACGCCAAGCAGGCCATCGCCGCGCGCCGCCGTCAGTCGCCGGTGCCGACACTGATGGGCGTGAACCTCGGCGCCGAGACACCCAGCGTGGCATTGCGCCAGCAGCTCGCCGATGCCTGCAACATTGTGCAGTTGCCCGTGGCGTGGCGCACCATCGAACAGACAGAAGGCAAACGCGAATGGAAACCAACCGAGGTGCAGCTTGCCTGGGCGCAAAAAGCTGGGCTGAAGGTCGCCGCTGGACCGCTACTGCGAATGGACAGCTTCGGCACACCCGATTGGATGGTGTTGTGGGAAGGCGACTTCGATAATCTCGCACGCGTTGCGTTGGAACACGTCAGGGCCGTCGTCACCCGTTATGCCGGACGAGTGCACCTTTGGCATGTCGCCTCGCGAATCAACACCGGCAAGCTGATGCAGCTGGAAGAAGAGCAGCGACTACACCTGGTCGCGCAAGCACTGGATGTCGTGCGGCAGATCGATCCGCGCACTCCAACGGTTGTTTCGTTCGACCAGCCCTGGGCTGAATACATGGCACAACAGGACGAAGATTTGGCTCCGTTGCACTACGCCGACGCGCTGGTGCGCGCAGATCTGGGGATCTCTGGCTTCGGCCTTGAAATCAACGCGGGCTATGCACCGCACGGGAGCGGGCATCGGGCCACTTTCGAGCTAGGCAGGCTGCTCGACCAATGGAGCATTTGGGGGTTGCCCCTCATGCTGAGTATTTCGACCGCCAGTTCCGCGGCAGACGATCCGCAAGCGCGATTGAATACCGAGATCGACCTCTCGCAGGCGACGGCAACCCATCCGCAGCGCGAGTGGGCTGCCACGACGCTGCCTTTGCTGCTCGCTCGCAGCGCAGTCCAGGTGGTGTTCTGGAACCAGCTGACAGACAGCCAGCCGCACGATTTTCCGCACGCGGGTATCTTCGATGCCCGTAATCAGGCAAAGCCGACGCTCGGTCTGATGCGTGACCTCAGGAAGAGTTGTTTGATGTAGCGTTGAATTAGCGCGGACGCATGGACACGCCGTTGACCGCATCTTCACGGCAATCGAAGTGTGGCAACGCCTGATCAAGTCGACACAAGTGCAACGCTTCGGCACACTGCTCGGTTAGCCCACAAAGACGCAGCGCACCATCTTGTTGCAACACTCTCTTGTGTAGCATGACCAGCTGACCCATGAGCTGGCTTGGCAAGAACTCAACCTCGTCCATCTCGAGCACGAGCCGATGCACAAATTGCTGGTTCATGAGCTGCCAGATTCGGTCAGCTATCCCGTCCAGCTGCTGGTACTCAGGTCGCAGCCGAACAAATAGCCAATCGGGTCCGCGATCAACAACCTCCAACTCACTGCGATGCTGTAGCTCAGACATCCGCCTAACTCCTTTCGTCTTCAGGCCCATTTTCCGTAAGCAAACACTGCCGCCACAAGAAAAATTCAGCTTTGATCCATCTCACTGCATCTTACGCCTATTTCCGAGGGCAATACAAGCTAACTTCAACACAATTTCTGCTAGGGCCTTCTACGCACAAACAGCACCGAGAGATCGTCAAATTGCCCTACTTACGCCAACCGCCTGACTGGGCCGAATAGGCGCTGACTGCGAGCGTCCTCGGATGCAAGTCCATCAGTCCGACCACGCTGAGTGCGCGAAGCAGAGTACCGGCGGAGGCGATGCTGACAATGATTACTGCTCTTGGTCAGCCCAGTCGCCGACCTGGGGCTCACGAAAGACAATCCAACGTCGGGCGGCGAAGTTGAGAAACAGTACGATCACTGTCGAAATCGCCTTCGCTTGCCAGGCAATCAAGTTTTTCGCTAGCACTTTCGTAAGATAAGCGTCGGCGCCAGCCCCCACGGCGACGACCAGCGCGAAAAGGAGAAGCTCGGTCCGCGTGCTCCAAGTAGCGTTGTGTCGAAAAATCAAGCTAACACACAGGCCGTAGTTCACAATCGCCGCGACGACATAGGCAGCCACTGCCGCGGAAGCGATCCCTAATCCGGCGTTAATGAGCAGGAGGAACATCGCAAGATTGATGACTGCGCAAAAGCCACCGATTGTCAGATAGAACAAAAACTGCGTTGGCGCTGGCAGCTTATGGGCATTGTAGCGAACGATGCAATACAGTGCCCTCAGACCGTCGCGCACGCCGATGTGCTTGCCCTCTGCATAGGTGCGAGCGTAGTAAGACACGCCCATCTCGAAGATCCTTACGCGCTTTTGAGCCACCTTGGCCACAACTTCGGGCTCGAAACCGAATCGCTTTTCGCACAATTCCAGCGACTGAATCAGCTCTCGTCTGAAGACCTTATAGCAAGTCTCCATGTCGGTAAGATTCAAATCGGTCATGATGTTGCTCATCAGCGTGAGGAATTTATTTCCCATCGAGTGCCAAAAATGCAGGACGCGATGCGTTCCTGCAGACAGAAACCGTGAGCCGAGCACCACGTCGGCTCGGCCTTCCTCGAGCGGTACGAGCAATCGCTTGAGATCGTGTGGGTCGTATTCCAAGTCAGCGTCTTGAATCGCGACGTAATCACCGGTTGCCTCTGCAATGCCTGTGTGCAGCGCCGCCCCCTTCCCTTGATTCTTGTCGTGCACGATCGTGCAAATGTTACCGTACTTTTCTGCTAGCTCGCGAGCAATCTCAACGCTGCGATCGCGAGAGCCGTCGTCGACGATGAGCAGTTCCAATGTCAGCTCATCAGAGGCGATCGTTTGTATGCGATCGACGCATCTCTCGAGCGTGCGCTCTTCGTTGTAGCAGGGAATCACGATCGATAACTTAGGCATCTAGTCGCTTTCCCTAACGTTCAAGCTCGTGGGGCTAATCGTCGTAATAATCGATAGCACAATCAACGGAATCCACAGGGGAAACGCTGCAAACATCATTCGTGAGAGACTCGTGCTCAGCAGTGCGTAGAGCACCACAATGGGCACCATCGCGTAGAGAAACAGAGGGATCTGCAAACGGTGGGACTTTAGCTGCAGCCAGAGGCCCACAGGCACAAGAAAAATCAAGGGACCTATTCCATGTCGAATAAAATCGTTCACTCCACGCGGCGTGAAGAACTTTCGCAGGCTCCCGGCCATCAGTTGGATGTGCCGCCATACAACGTCCCAGAAGTCACCTGCAGCGGTGGAGCTCTTCACGACGCCGTAATTGGAGATTACGTAGTAACGAGTCGCCAACAGTACGCCGAGTGCGAGCAGAAAAGCTGGAACGACATACCATCGGAACTTCTTCTCAAACACCGGCAACAGCAGAAACAGTAACACCGTCTCTTTGAACACCAGCAGCAATGGGCAGATGATCAGATAGACCAGTGGGTTGCCTCGCAAAGTCAGCCAGACGACTACGACAACCGACAAGTAGTAGCCGCTATCCACCCAGCAAGTAGCAACCGAGTAGATGACCGTCGGCGCCGATAGAAAAATAGCAAGCCCTAGGTAGACTCCCATCGGTGGCAGGGCGAAGCGTATCAAGATCCATGAGAGTACGATGGCTGTCGCCATCATCAACAGGAAATTGACGACGTAAAAGCCTCTTTTCAGTCGTTCCGGCTGGGTCAGTTCCCGACCGCCAAACATGCCCGAGTGCGACGGCAGAACCGAGGCAACTGCTGACGCCGCAGCTGGGATGAGTGGACGATACCGGTGAGTTTGGGCGACGTCGTAGTTCCCTTCGGCCATCGCCAGGTACGAGATGCCATCGCTAAACTGACTCTCGTGGTCCAAGCCCGCCGCGTCAAATTCGTAGTAAAGCCAGTACGTATTCGTTAGCAGCATCGAAACGATAAACATCACGCGCAACACGGGTTCCCAACGCATCTGCTTATCTGCCGACATCAAATCTGCTTCGTATTGGAAAGGTGAACGATATCGCAAGCGCGATCCGCGAAGGGCCTCACGCATCGCTCCGCAACACCCTGAGCAGTCACGCTACGACATGGACCAGCAGAACGGCACGAAACCCGACGGCTCGCGACGGAATACACTATGCGTGCGGCGATCACCCCCGTCAAGCGCTCGCTTCGAACGGTGACTCTGGGATCGATCTTCTCAAAAAAGCGAATCTCAGCAGTTCCAAAACGGAGCTTCTTTACCTTGAGCCGTCGGCGCTAGCCGCGGGTGAACCAGGAGAAAGCTGAGCTGGCAGGTCACCCACGGCTAACGCCGACGGCTCAATTTGGAACTACTGAATCTGCCATTCATGGGATCGCACTCGCCAAGAGACAGCGATCACCTTGTTTTGAAGCCAAGTAGAAACTCACGCCCAGGCGCAATCGACTGGCCGCCAACAATCAGGCGTTGATCATCCCCGCGATCGTCTCCTTCGCGACTGCGAGCGCTTCAGCCAGCTTGGCTGGCTGTTTTCCGCCAGCCTGGGCCATATCGGGGCGGCCACCACCGCCACCGCCGAGTACTTGGGCGACGGGTCGGACCCAATTGCCGGCGTGGGCACCGCTGTCTTGCAGGTCTTTGGAGACGCCAGCGACCAGTGTCACTTTATCGTCGCCTTCGCTACTGGCGAGTAACACGGCGCTGCTATCGGTTTTTTGACGAATTTGATCAATCAATTGACGCATGAGGTTCGCTTCGGCAGTCGGCGCTTCGGCGATGATAACCGTCGCGTCGCCCATTTTCTCTGCTTGCTCGAGCAAGCTGTCGGCGGTGATTGGGCCGGCTGAGGCACGCTGCTCGAGCCGAGTCCTTAAACTGGCGATCTCTTGTACGAGACCCTCCACCCGCTTTGGCACCGACAGCGGTGAGACCGACAGCAAATGAGCAGCTTCGGCAAGTATCGACTTCGCTTGCGTCGCGGTAATCTCCACTTCGCCGACTTCGGTCGCGAAGCCTGCCGAGTGTTCGTCGAGCGTACCTCCCGAGGCGAGCAGCTTCTTGAGATCCCGTTGCTCGGCCAGTAGATCTTCGAGTTTGCTTGTCAGCGCGATCGGCGCGCATTCGAGCGACTCCGCAGTCGTCCGCAAAGCGGACATGGTTTGTTCGGTATGCTCAGTGGCACGCTTGCCCGTGAGCGCGGTAATTCGCCGCGTCCCGGCAGATACGCCTTCTTCGCTCAAAATCTCAAAAGCTTCGACATCGCCGGTGCTGGTGAGATGCGTGCCGCCGCACAGCTCCCTGCTAAAGGCGTTATCTGGTTTGCCCATCGATACCATGCGCACTGGGTCGGGATACTTCTCACCGAACAGCATCATCGCCCCTTGGCTCCGTGCCTCGGCAAGCGGCAATGTCTCCCAACGCACTGGTTCGGCGGATGCGACGTGCTTGGCCACGTCGGCGGTGATCGTCTGCAACTGGTCAGCAGTGACAGGACTTAGATTGGTGAAGTCGAACCGCAGCCAATCGTCATCGACCTTGGAGCCTTGCTGCTGGGCATGCTCGCCGAGCGTTTTGTGCAGTGCACTGTGCAAGATGTGCGTCGCGGAGTGGGCCCGACGAATGCCTTCGCGACGATCCGTGTTGATGCGAGCGGTAACTCTTGCCCCGTCATGCATGATGCCGTTCGTCAGATGACCGTTGTGGATCACCAGTTCGCCATCTTTCTGAGTGTCGGTCACGATGAAGACGAAACCCTCGCCAGAGATCGTCCCGATGTCTCCAACCTGCCCGCCTGATTCGCCATAAAATGGCGTCTTATCCAGAACGACGCGGACATCCGTGTCGTGGCCGACCTCGTCCATCATATCGCACAGTTTCTCGTTAGGCGGCGCGCCTCCGATAATGCCGACGATCGTGGCTTCCGATTCGGTCACCTCGTAGCCCCGAAACTCCGTCGAATGGACCGCTTTCTTGAGCGAGTCGATAGGCCCTTTTGCCCCCATGACCGTATGCTGTTCGGCTCCCGACTTTTCGGCATGCTCGCCCATCGCGTCGAAGTAGCCATCCCAATCAAACGCCAGATTTTTTTCAGCCGCTAAGCCCTCAAACAATTCGGGCGGCACGCCGAAGGTTTGATACAAGTCAGCCGCTGCGGCACCTTGAACCATCGTGCGATTGTCACGTTTCATTTCGTCGAAAACGCCTTCGATGCGATTGAGTCCGCCTTCGATAGTCCCAAAGAAGTTTTCCTCTTCCTTGCGAATAACTCCTTCGACGCGTTCGACGGTTTCGCTAATCTCGGGATAAGCCGACTTCATCGCTTGCACGACGGGATTGACTAGCTGGAAGACAAACGGCTCGCGCATGCCGATCTGATAGCCGTCGAGCACCGCACGACGGAGCAACCTGCGCACGACATACTTCGCGTCCTTGGGACCTGGATAGACATTTTCGTGGACGGAAAACGCGCAAGCCCGGGCGTGGTCGGTGATACGTCGCAACCGTCGACCGTTCTCGCTGTCGTACGAGTAGTCGATGCCGCAGACTTCCGAGGCCGATTGCACGATTGGCATCAGGCTGTCGATGTGGAAGTTGGTCTCGACATCCTGCAACGCGGCGGCCGTGCGTTCCAGCCCCATGCCCGTATCGATATTCTTGGAAGGCAGCGGACGCAAGTTGTCGGGTGGATCGCCCACGCGATTGAACTGTGTGAACACGAGGTTCCAGATTTCAAGTTCTTGCCGGCCGGGAGCCGTGTAGTAAATTTCGCTACACGGTCCGCACACGCCATCGGGTCCTTGGCTGGGCGCGCTGGCGGGCCAGAAGTTCTCGTCTTCGTCTTCGTACTTGATGCGAGCCGTCTCCAGGCCGATCTCGTCGTGCCAGATATCGGCAGCTTCTTTGTCATCTTTGTAAACCGTGACGTGCAACGTTTCGGGCGGTAGGCCGAGCCACTTCTTGTCGGTCAGAAATTCCCACGCCCAGTGGATCGCGTCGCGTTTGAAGTAATCCCCAAACGAAAAGTTGCCAAGCATCTCGAAGAAAGTATGGTGCCTAGGCGTGCGGCCCACATTGTCGATGTCGCCGGTGCGCATGCATTTCTGACAGGTCGTCGCGCGGGTGAACTCCAACTTCACTTTGCCCAGAAAGTGGTCCTTGAACTGGTTCATGCCTGCCGGCGTGAACAGCACACTTGGGTCCCACGTAGGCACCAGCACATCGCTGGGTTGGCGGCTGTGGCCTTTGGACTCGAAAAAGGCCAGGTACTTCTCGCGTAGTTCGTCGGTTTTCATCGGGGAAAGGTGAGAGGTCGGGGTTCGGAGATTGGAGGTCGGGGTCCAGGGCAAGCCCCATATGATATCCGGCCACGGGCATGACGACTACACCGGCGGGCGTTGGCATATCGCGGTAGCAGCCGGTTCCGGCTAGAATCCGTAAGCAAATCAACTCCAACCCTGGCGGAATGACATGGACGAGACAACCGGCGACAACCAGCCGAAGTGGCAAATTCTGGACCGCGTCGAGCGACGCGTCGTGGGCGTGCTCGTGGAGAAGGCGAAGACGACGCCGGACAACTATCCGTTGACGCTCAATTCGCTCCTCAACGGCGCGAACCAAAAGAGCAATCGGTTTCCGCAGATGCAGTTAGACGAAGAGCATGTGTTTGACGCGCTCGAGCGACTGCGAAAATACGGCGCCGTTGCCGAAGTGCAGGGCGACGGACGGGCCGCCAAGTTTCGCCATCTGGCCTACGACTGGCTGGGCGTAGACAAGCACGAGTTGGCCGTCATGGCCGAGCTGCTGCTCCGCGGTGCCCAAACCCTCGGCGAACTCCGCGGCCGCGCCGCCCGCATGGAAAAAATCCCGGGCATCAGCGACCTCCGCCCCATCGTCGACAGCCTGTACGCCAAACAGCTGATCATCTACCTCACGCCCCCCGGCCGCGGCTGCATCGTCACCCACGCGCTGTATCAAGAACAGGAGCTAGAAAAGCTGCGCGCCGAGCACGGGAATCAGGAGATCGACGTGCCAGTGTCGACGCCAGTGGCGAGTTCAACGCCAATCGCACCGGCAGCTCCGAGCAATGATGAAGTGGCGGATTTGCGTGCGGAAGTTGTGGAGTTGCGGGATAGAGTGGGACGCTTGGAGGATGAGATTGAGCAATTGAAGTCGTCTTTAGGTGTGTAACCCTCGGCCTAGTCAAATATGTCTACGGGGTTTTTGTGCTATTCTTTGCAGGCGCTGATGAAAGTTGCTAAGATTCCTGATCGAAATGGATCAATGGGGTTCCAATTCAATGGAATGAGGTCATACACGCGTTTATGATCCCGTACAATCCACTGGAGAAAGTTACGGATTATCAATCAATGCTACGACGAATCGTAGTATTCACGATCCTTGCTTCATGCGCGTCTATTTGGCTGCTCCGTACCTACTTACCAGCGGTAGATACGCTTTTGGCAAAGCTTGATTTCGACCTTCCAGTGCCGCAGCTGGGCAAGGTAAGTATACCGGGTGGTTATCTCGTGCCGGCCATCGGTCTTGGAGTGTTTGCTCACAGCATTCGTCTCCACGACCGGATCTCCGATGTGTTGCGGATACGGCATACTTTTGACACTAGAGTTATATTGCGAAGGTTCGCGGAGGAGCTAGAGATTGGAGATGTGGACGCCGTTTTCAGCAATCGCAGCCGAGCTATGAGAATTGCATTCTATAGTTATGCGTCGAGTACTGATCCAAAAATCGACAAGCACAGCATACTTGAGGCATTGGACAATTGGGCTTGGTTTTGGTCGCTGGTCGAATCTTGGTTTGTTGTCACCACCACAGGCGTGGTTCTTACTGTTTTTGGTAGTGAAAAAATTGGGATTGCCACAGTCGGAGTCGCAACTGCGGGCCTACTACTTCTGTCTCCGATCTACCTTTCCCAGTGCAAACGCTACGCAAACATTCAGATCGACGCGATCTTAGAGCTCGAAAACAGCAAGTCAGTGATCGCAGAGAAGCTCAATGCACTATCAAATTAGTGGCGGTCTAATCAAATCTGAATACGCTGCAAAACCCGCCGCCCAAGCTTCCCAGTATTTGATTGATCTGCTGAAGCAGATGGGTCCGTTTCGTCACGCACTTGATTTTGGGTGCGGCAAACTTCGGTATGCGAGCCAGCTCTATCATTTGTCGAAGAATCTGACCGTTGCTGATTCAGCAGTACAGTTGGACCGAATCCAAACGGTGATAGATGACAGAACATCTGTTCGGGAGTATGTAGACTCGCGTTGGTATGACTCCCGGGCAATCGACTTGAACGAGCTTCGAGTGGACTCAACGACATATGACTTTATTCTCTGCACTAATGTGCTTTCAGCTATTCCAGATTGCAGCGATCGGATAGCTGCACTTAGATCTTTGAGATCGAAATTGCGAAAAGGGTCGATATTGGTGGTCTGCCAGTACACGAATTCCTATTTTTGCGAGAAGATGCGTGATCCAACGGTTCACAAGTACAACGATGGATTTCTTCTTGGGTCGGAGAATCAAAGATCCTTTTATGGACTAATCAATTTGCCAAAGTTGGAGCAGTATCTTGCGGACGCGGGATTCAACGTTAAACGGGCATGGCGTAGGGACCAATCCGCATACGCGACAGCACGGTGAAGGTTATGGCGGCGACTTCAGTCGCTGGTCTAAACTTCGTCATTCAGTAACTTCGTCATTCCCCGTCGGCGGCGTCGCCCAGAAACTCGCCACGGTGATCACCCCTGCCATCCCCGCGAAGCACCACAGCGAGGGGCCAAAGCCGCCTAGGTAGTCGTCGGAGACGGCCATCATCAGCGGGCCGAGGCTGCTGCCGGCGATGGCGGCGGTGAGCGACATGCCGCGGATTTTGCCGAGGTGGGCGCGACCGAAGAACCTCGCCCAGCCAGTCGCCGCGACGATCGACATCAGGCCCTGCCCAAGGCCGTAGACGGCCAAGCTCGCAATCAAAATTGAAGCCGCGCCGGAAGCCAGCATAACGGCACTGGTCGCGATCAGACCAACGGCCGTTACCAGCAGCCACCTCAATTGGAAACGGTCGGCGAACACGCCGCCCATCAGTTGAGCAGTTGCCATACTAATCGCGACGGCAGTCATCGCGCGGGTCGAGGCGGACTTGCCCAGCCCTTGGGCCTGAAACAGGACTTCAAGATGAAAAAGGTAACCGGTCCCTATCAGCGCCCACGTGGCCGTCGCGGCGAGCAAGATCCAAAAAGCACGCTCTGCGCGAGCTTCTGCCAGGGTGAGGCCAACGAGCGCAGTGCTACTCGACGGGTGATCGGCCCGGTTGCGTGCCCCGTCGGGGAACTGCCCCAACTCAGACGGCGATTCACGATAGACGACTCCGACCAAAGGCAATAGACCGCACGCGAGTAGAGCCGCGATAGCAAGATAGGCTCCGCGCCAGCCGAACGAGTCGATCAGCATCACGATCGCCGTCGGCACGAACGCCATCGCACCGGCCATCGCCACTTGCATCAGCGCACTGACCAGCCCCAACCGATGATCGAACCAGCGGGCGAGTGTGTTGTTGGCGAGCAGCACCAACGTGCCCGGACCCATGATGCGAAACATGAGGAACGAAAAGAACAATGTCACCACGCCGGTGGTCTGCGAGATGAAAACGCAGATTCCCGCCATCGCCAAGATGGCTGCCATCGCCGACCGTCGCAGCCCGTAGCGGTCGGTCAAACCGCCGATGTAGGGCAACGCGAGCGACGCCAAGACGGTGGCCAGCAGATAGGTCGTCGAAAGGCCAGTTTGCGTGAGATCGAACGCCGCGCGAAACTTGCCGTTGAAAAACGAAAACCCGAATGTTTGGCCGGGGCTGGTCGAGATCATCAACAACATCGCCAGCGGCAGCATCAACCAACCGTAGAACAACCGTGTGTCGACGGGCGCGACTGCCTGCGCATCGTCGCCGACGAGTTCGGCAGCGATCTCAGGCGCAGTTTCTTCGAGGACTTCAGCGCTGGACATACGGCGGGCAGGGCAGGGGGGCTAACGTTTTGGTGGGAGCAACGATTGTAACGGGACTGTCGCGGAAATGATACTGTGGCCGGGTAGCAGATGTGGGTATGGAAATTGGGGGGATAGAGATCGCAGACACTGGGCGTTTCGTGACAGGTTTCATCGGATCGACAGGATTCGCCTGACGGCGTTTCGATCCGCGAATCGAGCGAATCCTGTCGACCTCATGGAAGGATTGCTGCCAAATTGGTTCGCGCGTGTCAGTGACTCGCAAGCCATCTCCAACATCCCTTCTTCCCTTTAGACCATCTTACTGAAATTCGTCATTCGTCATTCGCTCGGCGTCTGATATCCTAAGTTACCGTTTGTCGTCGCTGTCTGGTTCCCGCTTCGCTGCTATTCTGCCCATGGCTTTGACCGAAAGTCGCACGAGCGCCGGAACGTTCGCCAAGTTTTCTGATTGGGTACATCGCAACCTGCTGTGGCTGCTGGTGGTCAGCTACGTGTTGGCCGCGCTGTTTCCCGGTCCGGGTCAGAAGATACGCGGATTCACGCTCTCCGGTGCCACCGGCGACCAGGTGACTGCGCCGATGTTGCTGTTGGCGTTGCTGCTATTCTGCGCGGCCGCAGTCGTGCGTTGGTCGCAGCTGCGTGAGCTGATGCAGCGGCCCGGAGTGCTGCTACTGGGGCTGATTGCGATTTGGCTGGTACCCAGTCTGTTTGTCAGCGCTTTGGGTTGGGCGCTACCCGCGATGTTTGGCGCAAAGGCCACCAGCGGTATGCTCGTCGGCTTGGCGCTGGCGGCGGCGATGCCCGTGGCCAACTCGTCGGTCGCCTGGTGTCAAAATGCACAGGGCAACGTGGCGTTAAGCCTCGGCTTCATCGTGCTGACCATCGTGCTCAGCCCAGTCGCAGCGCCGCAGATGCTCAATCTGATGGGTCTGTCGCTTTCGCCGACCGAGACGGCCCAATGTCAGCAGCTCGTCACGCGGTTTTCGGGGGCGTTTTTCATCGTCTGGGTAATTCTGCCGTCGATGGCCGGCATGGCTTTCAATTGGCTGTTCGGCTTAGAATTGATCGACCGTCTGCGCGGCCTACTAAGAATGGTCAGCGCCGCGACGCTGCTTACGCTTAACTACGCCAACGCGTCGCTGGCGATGCCGCAGGCGTTGGAAGAAGGCGTGTCGAAAACGTTCCTCCTCTCGTCGGTGTTAGCGATTGCCCTGTCAGCGCTGGGCGTGTCCAGCGGCTGGATTCTGTCACGCCTGCTCGACAGCGATCGTCCCACCGCAATTGCACTCATGTTTGGCTTTAGTATGAAACACACCGGCTTGGCCCTCGTCCTGGCTGGCCAAGTGCTGCACACCGAACCCCGCGTCATCCTCATGATCGTGCTAGCGACTTTGTTGCAGCACGTGGTAGCGGGCGTGGCGGATTGGTACGTCGCGCATCGGGGGGAATCTGATGGCTAAGGCGATTAGCTACAACTGCTCAGCTTCATTCTGAACTGAGACGGTCCATTCTTGGCCAATGGAAAGGAGTTGTCTCGTTTCACTCGGGCGCGACTTCGATCCACACAATCCCGAAAAATGCCGTCGGTCGCAGGTATGTCAAAGTCTCTAATTGCGCGCGGATAGGTCCGATCCATTGCGTCGTGAAAGACGTGTGTTGTCGCCGAACACAGAAAGAACCGTTAGTATCAACATCGTCACAGTAGTTGGCTCAGGTATGATCTCGTAGACGAACGCTTGGCTGAGTCCAGACGCACCGATAACAATCTTGTTACCCTCGATAGCGATAGATTCACCGAACCTAGAATAGATTCTATTGTTGTCTGGCGAAAGAATGGCAATTTCTTGACCGCTCGATAAATCGAAGACGTAGGCTTGGCCGCCCAAAGTCTCTTGGCCGCTTGCACCCGCAGGCGCACCGATTACCGCAAATCTATCGTTCATCGCGACCGCTTCACCGAACAAAGCACCCCTACGACCATCCGACGCGGTCCACTTTGCAAGCTGCTGCCCAGTTTGCGCATCGAACAGATAAGCCGACCCGGACGAACCGCCGAAATCATCGTCGCCGGGAGTGCCGATCAATGCGTATTCGTCATTGAGTGCGGTTGCCTTGCCAAAACGATACCCGTCAAAACCCGATCCTTGCACTTGAAAGCTGTGAAGATACTGGCCGGTGGCCGCATCAAACAGATCCGCAGTGCCGTTGGTAGTAGTGCCATTCGTTGATCCGATGAGGACTGAATCATCATGGACTACTACCGATGCGCCAAAACGGTAGGCACTTCCCCTGGGTTCAAACGTCGCAACGTGCTCCCCTGTGGTCAGATCGTAAAGCAACCCAACTTTCGGGAAGAGCATGTCGTGAGTGAGGATGTCATCGATTCCCGTGATGTCGAAGCCGAACGTAGCGAGATAATTGCCGTCTACTGCGTGCTGACTATGCAAACCGTTACTGAAGATAATCGTATCGGACGGGGGTTGAAGCTCCCTAATGAGTGTGCCGCTGGTTGGATCGAACAAATACGCGGAGCCGGTTGGATCGTCGCGACCGGCCCAACGTCCACCAGCTCCAATAAATAGAGTGCCCCGATTTGCGGCTACATTGTGAAACTGTCCGTAAACTTCAGGCGATACAGGATCAATCACACTTACGGCAGCACCACTTTGCAAGTCGAATATTGATACCGATCCACCACCCAGAATCTGAGTGCTGTCAAACCGATAGCCAACGAATGCCGACTCCGTGTTGATGGCGACCGATTGGCCGAAACGCCCGCCACGTCTGGGCGGAGACGGCAAAGTATGCTGTAGCCGGACCGTTGGTGATGCTGAGACGGCAGGAATGTCAATGCCGCAAAGAACTGCGATCAATATGGCAATTAGGTGTCGATTCATGTAGCTCTGCGAGGTGCTCGATGATACAAGAACGATGCTGACAACGTTTCGTAGATAAACACCAATGAGAATACAGTGACTCATTCACATCGTCAACTTTTTCTGTCCGCCTGTACGCGTTTGCCTGATAGCCAGCACGGAAGACTAATCAATCTCGCGCACCTGCGTTAGCACTACCCAGCCCGATGGGATCGACGCGCGGACGCTGGTGAGTGGGTCAAGCACTTCGTAGTCGACTGGTTCGAAGGCGCCCCAAAATTTGGATTTGGGATCGAGCGAGAGTGGGTCGTGGTAGTCTTCCACAAAGCCGTGGTCCTTCGCCTGCATCACCTTGATGACGTCGGCAGCGAGTCGCGGTTGGCGAGTTTCGTCGCGCCAACTGCCTTGCAATGGATGCTGGAGGATCATGCCGCGTTGCTTCCGCTTCTGCCCAGGATTCTCCGGATCGTTTTCTAAGTAGTCGTCGCGGAGGTCGGCGATGATGATGTCTTTGCCTTGCTTCTTCTTGGGTGTCAGCACGTCGAACGCCTCGAGCCCGACCGACATCGACAGTACGGCGATGACCGTTGGACTTTGATCGCCGCTGGGGATCTTCCAGACAGGCACCGACAGGGCCACCTTGAGCTTGTTGGTCGTGCTACTCACGTAGACGGCCGACAGGTTGGGATTGGTAATCGGGCTGATTCCTTCGACCGAGTCGCGGGCACGGTCGCGCCCTTCGCCATGGAAATAATTGCGATAAGCGTACGACTTTAGGAAGCTGTCCACGACAGAATTTGTCTTGTCGTCTATCAGCGGATGGCGTGCAATCTGTATGCCCTTCTCGTCGTTCAAAAACCAACTGCCGCTATCGGCGGTATCGATATTGTCGAGCCGATGACTGCGAATCCACGACTGCAGTTCGTGCTCGGCCGCCTGTTGACGGGCTGACTGTGGATCGAAGTTCTCGATCATCGCCAACAGCGAGGATTCCGCGGCGGCGTTCTGAAGCAGACGGAATCGATCGGTGAGAGCTTGTCCGATGTCTTTCTGAGCCACAAGCTCGGCAAACGCGGGCAACGTGTCCATCGCCTGCTGACGACCCTTGTCGATGAGCTCTTGATGACTCCGATTGGCTGACCACCACAGTGCAGCGACGCCGAAAGCAGCAACCAGCAGCGGCACGCCAGTACTCAGGAACCACCGCCGATCGGGATACATTGCACTGGCGCCAGAAAACCAGGTATCGACCCGGGCACCCGAGTCGCTGCGCGTTGGTCGAATCAGCGTCGTCTGATCGTCGGGTTCTATGTAACCCCGCACAAGTGCCGCTAAGTCGCTTCCATCAACGAACTGCATCAGATCGGCAGCCACGTCGGCAGGCGTATCGTAGCGATCTTCGGGTCGCTTGGACAACATCTTCCGTAGCACATCCCAGAGTTTGCGTGGTATCTGTGGGCCGGTGCGAATTGGTGGGACGCGCGATTTTTCGTGCGCTTTCTCCGGACGCAAATCCGAATCGAAGAACGGCGGATTGCCGGACAGCAGATGATAGAGCGTACATCCCAGGCTGTAGATGTCAGCGCGAATGTCGACGCTCGTGGTCTTCCATTGTTCCGGCGACATGTACATGCCAGTGCCCATCGCCTTGTTGTCAAAGCGAGTAAGTCGATCGTTCTGGTCCTCGCTCAAAAGCGCAAGGCCTAGGTCGAGAATCTTAACGACTCCGCGCATCTCGCCAGCCTCGTGCACTTGCGTCGCGTCAGTGCTGTCATCTTCGTGATCCACCAACGTCAGCATGAGGTTCGACGGTTTGATGTCGCGATGGACCATACCGTTGCGGTGGATAAACTGCAGGCCTCGCGCTGCTTGACGAATAATCTCGCACGCGTCAGCGACTTCCAGCGAGCCGTGCTGATCAACGAGGTGATTGAGCGCGACGCCATCGATGTATTCCATCACCAAATAATGCAGTTGATCGGTCGGTGCTGAAGAATCGATCGCGACGACGATGTTTTTGTGTTCGAGTGCCCCAATCGCTTTGATTTCCTGGTAGAAACGCCGAATCACATCCTGATTACCCGCGCTGACGTACTGGGGCTTGATAACTTTAATCGCCCGCACGCGATCAAACTGGCTATGGCGGCCCTTGTAAACGTCGCCCATCCCGCCACTGCCGAGCACTTCTTCGAGTTCGTAATTGCCAATGCGCCGCAAGGCTTGCGGCTCGCTGACGGTGGTTGCCGTGCCAGCGGCCCCCTGTCGGTCGGTGTCGTCGAATCCGACCGTCGGAATGACTGTCCATTGGCGATCGCTATGGGTATCGGGCTGTTGCCGCAACCCGCGTGGTCCGTGATCGTCGTAAATCAACTCGTGAACTTCGACACGTCCGATCCCTTTGAGGTGTCGTCGACCGTGCTGATGGAATGAGATACCGTCGAGGCCGACGTCGTCGAGGATCGCCATCACGCTGCGCGAGACGAGAATTTGCTGGCCGTCGGCGTAGTCGTTCAGCCGCGACGCATAGTCAACACTTTTGCCAACGAAGTTGCCAGGATCGGCCGGGTCGACTTGCGGGACCCCGACGTGCACGCTGATCCGAACCTGCACCTGGCCGCCGTCAGGTGTGATGATCGGGTCGTCACGGTGGTCGCGCTGTACGTCGACCGCCCATTGCGCCGCATGAATCGTATTCTTGAATACGAGAAAGTGGCCATCGCCTGCCGTCGAGACGACGCGGCCACCCTGCGATTCTAGCTTCGCCTCGATCCGCGCGCGGTGCGGAGTGAGTATGCTCTCGATGAACGCCATGTCGCGTTCCGTCACGCTCCGCCCGACCATCTCGTTCTTGAGATCGACACTCCGACAGATGTCGGTGAACAGAAATGTCTTCAGCTCAGCCATGATTGAGTTGCGAGTGGTGCGACGCGAGTAGCGAGTTGCTTGCTGATATCATCCATGAATCAACCTCTGCTTGCGACTCACGACTCGTGACTCAAGGAGGCATGAGCTTCGAGACGCGAGTAGCGAGTTGCATGCTCGGGTCAGCTAAGAAGCAAATTCGACTCGCTACTCATAGCTCGTGACTCACGACTCAATACGCATAGACCACGGGGGCAGGCGCGTAGAAGCTGCGATAACGCGTGACGGTGCCGCCCAAAATCGGACGAAAGCGAGTTCGCACTCGGGTGACCGGTTGCACAACGGGAGCTGCCACGACCGGCCGAGCGACCACTGTTGGTGCGTAGTAACTGGAATAGACCACCGGTGCAGGTTGCACAACGGGAACAGGCTGGTAGTACGAAACATAAACTTGAGCCTGCGAGTCCGAGCTACTCGACGCCCACATCGCTAATGCCAAAAACAAAGCTAACTTTTTCATTTTCTCATTCCCCACAATTGATACGAAATAAGCCAGCCTCGAAGTATGCAGCTGACATTAAATAGTATCACACGGAAAACGAGCAGACGCAACTAGCACGCAGAATTCAGCCACAACAGCGACATCACTGAATCAAGCAGCCCAACGGCATCGGCATAAGCCTACCAAGAGAGCCCCGAAGCCGAGAACCCCAGCACTTGGTTCTGGTATGGACTGCAACAGAGCCGATGGATTTCTATACTCAGCCAACCAGTTCTCCAGCGCTAATTGCGAACGATTACGTCGCTGCCAATAGAGAAAGTCCCGACCGTCAATAAGTCCATCGTCGTTGAGGTTTGCGTCTGTGTTGCCGAATTCCAATTCCCAGCTTAGTAGCCCAGACACCGTGCCGCTGTCGCGTTGCCAAGCCATGAAATCCTGGCCGTTAATCCCATTCCCTGGATCGTGGTCTGGACTAACAAGTATCTCAACAATCTTCTCTGTGATGTGCGAGTCTAGTACTTGTGAGCCATGGTTCGAGAAATGCAAATTAGCTGGACCAACTCGCAAGTCCTCGTAGTCGTCAACGATGAGCGAGTAGAGATCCAACTGATAGCCTGCCCGCTGCGTTACGTCGAGTTCGATGGCTCGATAAGTTGGCTGGATCGTGTGGTCAATATCAGGATGATCATCGGGAATTGGTGTTGTTGTGACCCATAGAACGGGCGCTGGCTGAGCGACTAATGTATCGAAGATGGTTTCGAGATTTGCCTCGTATTGCTCAGGAGTTGAGAAAACGTGCGAAAACGGTCGCATATCGTGAATTCCAGCATTAATTACAATCAACTCCCAAGATGGCTGTTGCTCTAGGTAAAAGTCTAGTTTTCGCTGAGTTTGCCCAGGAGGGACAACAAGGATGTCGCGCGTCCCTTGGTTGTTGATGTGGGAATAGTCCGCGTGCTCGAACTCGAGATCGGGGAGCATTGTCTGCGCTTCCGGCATCCAGCCGAGAGATATGCTGTCGCCGATTACAAGTATCGTCGCGCAGCATTCGCTGGTCCATGTAAAGCCAAGCTGACAGAGCAGCGCAATTACTATGTGGATCGTTAATTTCACGTGATGCCCCACTTGAGCGAAACCGCCTCATTGGTTAATTAAAACTAACCATTTCGCATCATATATGATATGGTGTATTTACGTCAACTCTTTCACGAACCCTAAATTCACCAAATTCACTTTTCGATGGTTGGCGGCAATATGACCGCTACGACCGCGCGGTTTGTGCTTTACCGAGCCCCCTGGTAGAATATTGCTAGTTAGCCTAGTTGACGCATTCCGCCATCGGCATCCACACCTCTCCTTTCGCTTCCATAACCGACACCCTTCTGTACAGGTGCCAATTGGCCGGTCATAGCTTGTTCCTCTTGGCTTTCTGGGTATTGACGCTGTGCGCTTACACGCCGGTAGCTGCGAGTGAACCACCACGTCCGAATATCATCCACATTTTCGCCGATGACATTGGCAAGGGTAGCATCGGCATTTTGCATCAGAATGCGCGGGCTGATGCTGGCTTGCCTGCCATAAAGACGCCTAATTTAGACTCGCTTGCCGCTGCAGGGATGAACTTCGAAAATGCTTATTCTGCAACCGTGTGTTCACCCAGCCGCGCAATGCTTTATGCAGGCTTCAATCAGGCACATACAAATAACGATCGCAATTGGGTCAGGTACGGGGCAGATGATGTTTCGCTAGGAACGGTGATGCAGGAAGCTGGCTACACGACCAGCGTCTTCGGCAAATGGGGATTCGGCGGCGGCGCAGGGACCGCGACGAGCCCGCAAAAGGAATTTGATCTGCAGCGCGACCCGGTCATCAATAACTTCGGCGCATTGCCGACAAATCATGGCTACGACGAATTCACCGGCTTCTTGAGCCATCCGCGGGCGCATCGCTACTTTGCCAGTTCGCTGTGGACGACCGACACGACGGGCAACCCGGTGACTCAAGGACTTTCCGAGCAGTTTCTGGGCAATATCGGCGCGGGCAACACCAACTTGCAATCCACGTATACCCACGATGTGATCGCCCAGCGAAGCGAAAAGTTTGTCGAGGATCACTACCAAGATGCGGACCCGTTTTTTATGCAGGTCAACTATACAATCGTGCACGATGATTTGGATGCCATCCAATACGTACCCGGTTGGTTCGATGACTATTCGGCTGTCGATACGTCGAGCTGGTCGGTCCGCGACAAATACTATGCGGCGATGATCACTCGAATGGATACCAGCATCGGTTCGTTAATGGCGAAGCTAGAAAACCCTGATGGCGATCCCAACACAGACGACAGCATCCTCGACAACACGATGATCGTCTTTACTTCCGACAATGGCGCCGGTGAGTTCGACTACAGCATCGCAGGTCTACAGCACTTTGGTCTGATCAATTCCGTCGATGGAGGCTATCTGCGCGGAGGCAAGAAAGACCTCTGGGAAGGCGGTATTCAGATGCCGCAATTTGTTCGTTGGGATGGCGTCGTAGAGGCAGGTTCGACGACCGATCATAAGACCGATCTTACCGACTTTATGGCTACCGTCGCTGATTTGGCTGGCGTACAAGCACCAGTTGGAATCGACGGTCATTCGCTCGCGCCATTGCTCACGGGTGATGGAGTTCAGCGTCATCGCGATTATTTGATCTTCGAGCACCACGAGGCCGACGGACCCGATCCCGACAACCTGGACGCGCGGTGGGCTATCATCCGCGGCGATCACAAGCTGATTAAATTCTCCAATGGCTTGCAACGTCTCTACGACCTCGCAAACGATCCGCAAGAAAGGAACGAACTGGACCTCAATCTGCCAGCGAATGCCGCACTCGCGAATGAACTGTCGACCATTGCGTTGGCAGAAGGTGTCGAGCAACCCTCCGACTACGATTACCAACACGCAACTTGGTCCGGCGGAGACGGCGATAGCCTCAACGTGGCAGGCAATTGGAATCTCGGCGCAACACCACAGCCCACTTGGTCGACAGTCGTCAATAACACGAGCGGAATTGACGCGGTCGCAACTGCGGTCGCTGATGTCGAAACGTTGGGATTCGAAATCCAGGGCGACAGTGGCCGTCAAACTGTCCGAGTCGACCGAACCATGTCGCTTCTCGGACGGAACGCGATCAGGATCGACGCTGGAGGCCGATTGCAACTCGACGATGCCTCGATAGGCTCTTGGCGCTGGACTGATGTTATGGCCGGCGCCGAGCTAACCGGTCATGGAACAATTCAAGGCGATGTTTACAACGTCGGCACGATCGAACCGGGAAAACCGACGGACTTGCCAACGGTTCCGCCTGTCTCGGCAGTATCCGAGGTCACGCTCGACAGTACGGGCACGTTGCAAATCGATGGCGACTTCTGGCATTTACCTGACGGGCTGATTGCGTTGGAACTCGCTGGGACGGACAACAGCGATCCACTTGATCCTGAGTTCGATACGCTGACTGTCAGCGGTATCGCCAATATAGAAGGCGACCTGCTGATCACCCTCGATGACGGCTTTAGTCCTGAGCTAGATGACGTTTTTGATCTTCTTGACTTTGCGTCGAGCAGTGGGTCATTTGGTTCGATTGGACTACCGTCACTCGCCCCGGGGTTGGCCTGGGATACGAGCCGATTACTCGCTGATGGTAGTATCCAGGTCGTCGCCAGTCCCGACTTCAATTTCGATGGTAGCATCGATGGCGCAGACTTTCTCGCTTGGCAGCGTGGCAGTTCACCAAGTCCGTTCAGTGCGGCCGACCTTGCGAACTGGCAAAACGCCTACAGCGCCGTTGGTACCGTGGCCAGCGTGCAAATTGTGCCCGAACCGGGTGGGCTAGGCATGATTCTGCTGGGGCTGCAGATGGGCGTACCTCACGTATTTCGCCGCTACTGATTCGTCAACGACTGAATCGCGCGACTGCGGAATTCGCGCAGCGCGTCGACGAGTTCCGGCATCGATTGGTACCGACTGGACGGGTCTTTGCTCAGAGCTTTCATCGCAATCGAGGCCAAGAGCCGAGGAATCTGGCGGTTGGGCGTGCGCTCAGCAGGTGGAATCGGCTCCTCTTTGACGATCATTTCAAAAGTCTCGGTCACGCGCTCGCCGCGCAACGGCTCCTTCAACGTCAGAATCTCGTAGAGCACCACACCAATACTGTAAACGTCGGTCCGCAGATCAATCTTACCGCCACCTCGGACTTGTTCCGGTGACATGTAGAGCGGTGTGCCCGGCCGCTGACCGACGTCCGTTAGTTCCTGGTACTCCATCCCTGCCTGTTCGGGCTCGTCATCCATGGCCCAAACTTTAGCGACTCCCCAATCGAGTAGAATCACTTCGCCGAAGGTGCCGATGAGAATGTTTTCCGGCTTTACATCCCGGTGTACGACCCCGTGAGCGTGTGCGTAAGCCAGCGCGTTGCATACTTGGATGACCACGCCGAGCAATCGATCGAGATTGTACTTCTCGATGATGCGATGATCGCCCAACACTTGCTGCTCAAGAATGTCACGCAAAGTGTCGCCTTCGACATGTTTCATCGTGAAGTAGAGTCGACCTTCGCGGTCGTGCCCGATTTCGTAAACTGGCACAGTATTGGGATGCTGCAGTTGCGCCGTGACCCGCGCTTCTCGAAGAAAACGAGCACGTAAATGCTCGTGATTAGCCAACTGCTTGTGCAACACCTTCATAACTACGGTGCGGCCAAGATTGTTATCGCGGCAAGTTTGCAGTAGCCCTGAGCCACCTTTGCTGAGGGGCACGAACTCGGTGTAGCGATCAAAGTTATTGGCGAAGTATCTCGACAGTTGGCGATCGGTTTCCTTCGCGTCGATCTGTTGGTAGCCATCCCCTGAGTTCGTAACTTCACGGGTCGGATGGTCGTGTTTCGGCTCGGAGGACATCGTCAGAAACCAATCAGGCTGCGCGGGGTTTGATAAGTGTCACACTTCTCCATGTAAGTTTAGTGCTACGCAGAAATATACCAAAAGTAACTAGAAAGGATAAGTTAGCCAACGTTTGCACTAAAGCTCTTCACAGAGTCTACTTAACTGCAGGGAGATCTATAAAACTCAGATGGAGGAACAAGCTGATGGCGGGCGAGAATCAGAAAGACGGTGGTGACGTGGTCACTTCCGTAGATCGTCGGACGTTTATTGAGCGGGTTGGCAAAACGACCATCGCCGCAGGAATCGCTTCGTGCGCGCCGGTTCTGCAGCCAGCCATTGCGCGAGCAGCTGACACGCTACCAAGTTCGCCCGAGTCGCTTGTTAAAGTGCTCTACGAATCGCTTTCGCCCATGCAGCGCGAGCAAGTCTGCTTTGACTGGCAGCATCAGGAACCAGAGCGAGGCCTGCTACGTACACGGGTATCGAATAACTGGGATGTCACTGATCACTACATCAACGATGATTTCTACACCGCCGATCAGCGCGCGATGGTCCGGGGAATTTTTGAGGGGCTCTTTCAGCCGGAGTGGCACGAGCGCATCGATACTCAACTCGACGACGACTCCGGCGGGTTTGGCGAGTCGAATAGCATCGCCATCTTTGGTACCCCTGGCAGCGACCAATTTGAGTTCGTGATGACTGGTCGCCATATGACCGTGCGTTGCGACGGCAATAGCGCCGACCATGTCGCCTTCGGCGGACCAATCTTTTACGGTCACGCCGCTGACACATTTCACGAAGGTCCCGATCACAAAGGAAACGTTTTTTGGGCACAGGCGCTCGAAGCCAACAAGCTCTATCAGGCACTTGATGGTAAGCAGCAAAACGAAGCGCTGGTTCGCCGTGGCATGCCGCGCGAGCAGCAGGTCGGTTTCCGCGGACATGATGCGCGGTTCCAGGGAATTCCGCTGGCCGAGTTATCTACCGATCAACGCGAACAAGTCCAGCGCGTCCTACGCAAACTCGTCGAGCCGTATCGTCAGAGTGACCGCGACGAAGTTACCGCCTGCCTCAAGGCTCAGGGCGGACTCGATGCGTGCCACTTGGCGTTCTACCAGCAGCGTGATATCGGCCAAGACGGTGTGTGGGACAACTGGCGCCTCGAAGGTCCGTCGTTCGTGTGGCACTACCGCGGCGCCCCGCATGTACACGTCTGGGCCAACGTCGCCGACGACCCCAGCGTGAAGTTAAACGCCTAGTTGTCAGCGCATACCACCCCAATCGAGTTGTGTTGTCCGCGTGTGGACATTAAGCTAGGGCGACAGGCTAACCAATTCGCTTCTCGGCTCCTACCCCGGCCCGTCTGCGTGTGATGGATGAATCTAACAAAACCGTGTTAAGGTTTGGCCGTTACGCGTCGCTGAAAACCTTCCGCAATCCGCTGAATCGTCTCTTGCGGCTGGAGCTCTTGGAAGACCGCCGACTGCTCGCGGTCACGCAGTCTCCTTCGGCGAACTTCGATGGCGACCTCGTCGTTGCTGGTGACAACTTTCTGACCTGGCAGACGAGCTACCGCAGCGCATCGTATGTCGATCACACCGAAGGGGACGCTGACTACGATGGCGATGCCGACGCTGACGATTTGGCAATCTTCAAAGCCCAGTATGGCCGGACTTACACGCCCGTCGACTTGTCGATCACAAAATCAGCAAGCGAAACGTCACTGCTGAGCGGCCAGACGGTCACGTACCTGATTACCGTTACAAACAATGGAGCAACCAGCGCCGCGGGGGCGACGGTTGTCGATGCCCTTCCTAAGGAGCTTACCGACGCAAGCTGGACCGCTGAGTTGCTCGGCGAAGGAAACGCGAACCTATCAGGGGTGGGCAACATCTACGAAACCGTCGACCTCGCTGCCGGTAGCTCGATCGAGTACATCGTCACCGCCACTGTCGTCGATGCCGTTACCCCCAATCAGGCAGCGCATCGAATCGCGACTAATGCCGCACATGTTTGTGCGCCGGAGGGAATGATCGATACAAATCAGGTAGACAATTCGGCGATCGACGCCGACGTCTTTGTCGCCGATGTTGTTGGTGGTACCGGAGGGTACATCGCTGCGGAGACGAACACAGGTATGCCAGCGGGGTCGAGCGAGGGGTATCTATTGGGTGATCTCAATGGCGACGGTTTATTGGACGCGGTCGGCGGCGGAAGTATTTGGGTTAACCAAGGTGATGGCAGTTTTAACAGATCCGCGTCGTCACCAAACGGCGATGTCTTGGCGCTAGGCGATTTCGATCAGGACGGCCATCTCGACGCTCTGATACAAAACGGCAGCGTGCTAGCCCGCTGGTTTAATGACGGGAGTGGGACCCTGCTGCCGGAAGTGTTTTCCCAGTCACCGCCAGCCGTACCGGGCCCCATTTTGAGCTCCTTTGTCGCCGACCTAGACGGTGACGGTGACCTGGACGCGGTCGTCGCCACCGATCGCACCGTGTACGGCCTCTGGAACGTGGAAAGCATCCCGCTACAGTTAGTCGAAATCAGTAACGCAGATACTTACATCGGCGCGCTTCTAGCAGGCGACTTTGACGGCGATGGCGACGTGGATGTCGTCTTGCCGAATCAGATCTTGACGAATAGCGGACTCGGCAAATTTACTTCGCATCCCAAAGATTTCGGATTCGCCGACTTTAGAACCTACGAGGTTGGCGATGTCGACAATGATGGTGATCTCGATCTGACTGGCATCTGGTACGAAGACGGAAACCACGCATCGATCGGCGTGTTTGCCAACGATGGCTCTGGTAACTTCACGCTAACACAACCATCGCTACGCGCAGAGAATTTCGGCGTCACCGATCTTTCATTGGGAGATCTAGACGATGATGGCGATCTGGACGCTTATGTCACGATTGCAGGCATGTACGTTGGGGACTTCTATCAGCAGCTACCCGACGAAGTCTGGCTCAACGATGGCCAGGGTCGTTTCTCTGACAGCGGCCAACGCATCGGCAATGATATTAGCCAGCAAGTCGCCCTCGGCGATCTCGACGGCGATGGAGATCTTGACGCCCTGATTGCAACCGACCGTAATCTCAATGACGATTCAGACCCCGTCTATTGGAACGCCGATACCGACGTATCCGTCGACGTTGACTCCAGTAGGGCTTCTGTCAGTGAAGGTGACGCGGTCACCTACACGCTGACTGTGACCAACCACGGGCCTGCCGACGCGGCCGACGTCACGGTGAGTGATTCGTTCCCTGCTGAACTGCAAGACGTTAGCTGGACGGCCGAGATTCAGGGTTCAGGCACGGCAAGTCTGTCCGGCGTCGGCGACATCAGCGAATCGATCGACCTGACGGTCGGCAGTTCGATTGTGTATACGATCACGGCCGACGTGATTGGTAGCCTGACGCCGCATCAATCCGTACAGCGATTACTTTCAAACTCCGCGTCTATTGCAGCGCCACTGGGTCTGCTCGAATCCGATCTGCGCAACAATCGCGACTCGGATGCTGACGTAATTGTATTGGCTGCGTCGGCAGGAACGGCAGAATTCACTTCCGGCAGCGATACGATTGATGACGACTACGAACGTATTGATGCGTTGGGAGATTTGGATGGCGACGGGGATCTCGACGCGGTGATCCGCACGATCGACAACTTTGCGGCGGTTGTGCTTAATGATGGCTTCGGCTCGTTCAGCTCCCCGATTGGTTTTTTCGAATCTGTAGACACGGTCGCACTTGGCGACATGGACGGTGACGGTGATCTTGATCTTGTGTTTAGCGGATGGCCTGAAGGGATCGCGCCTGTCTGGCTGAACGATGGTTCAGCGCAGTTTACACCCTTGGAAACGTTCGCAAGTTCTCTCTCGCGTGCCAATTTTGCACTGGATATTAATCTCGCAGATTTCAACGGCGATGGCACTTTGGATGTTTTATACTCAGCTGCGGGACAAGTTTCCGGATTATACCTGAACGATGGCAGCGGCAGCCTTTCGCTCGTGGACCAGGCATCGCAGGTGCTGCTTGGACCGACGTCGTTAGGTGACGTCGACGGCGATGGCGACATCGACGCCTTGTCATCGTACTCGATCTACGGTTTTCTTTCGTCGCGAATCGTCACGCTATATTTGAACGACGGATACGGCCAGCTCAGCGCATCTCCGCAAACCTTTGGAACGACACGAAACGAAGTTGCTGAATTGGGCGATCTCGATGGCGATGGAGATCTGGACGTGTTTGTCCTATCTCGGTCAAGTACTCTGCCTGAGGGGCATCGTGTATGGCTCAATGACGGATTAGGCAACTTCACAGATAGCGGCCAAGCGCTTGTCTTTGAAGGTGACTATGATCCGCGTTCCGGAAGCCTTCGACTCGGTGATCTGGACGGAGATCGCGATCTGGACGCGATAATCGGCTCCAGACAGTCGTTTGGCAGTACCGTTGATCAAGTCTGGCTTAACGACGGCCACGGTGGTTTTACTTTTGGCTCTGAAACAACCGTTTCGCAGAGCTTCACCAATTATGCAAAGTTCGCACTGGGCGATTTGGACGGGGATGGCGACCTCGACTTGATCGACCGTTATGCTCGTGGCGGTGAACGGGTCTTTTACAACGGCGCGCCAATCGATTTAGCGATCTCTCTGCAGAACGCGACGGCACAGGCTATCGAAGGCTCGATCGTCCACTATGTGATGGAAGTCTCTAATCAGAGCGACGTCGACGTCTCTGGTGCGCGGGTCGAAAGCGACTTTGACGCGGGGCTACTCACCGACGTCCGACTCAACGCAGTCCGTTCGCAAGGTGCCGTCGTATCGCAGCTGTCGCTTGGGCCGCTCAGCAATACGCCGTTTGACATCGTCGACTTGCCTGCCGGTTCGTCCATCACGTATGAGATCAGCGCTATGCTTGCCGACTCGCTCGCTCCCAATCAGAGCCTCGAACGTTTTCTAACGGCTACCGCTCGCGTCATCGAGCCGCAACCTTGGGAAGACATCAATGCGACTAACAACTTCGCCGTGGACAGCGATTTAGTCGTACCCGCGGCTTCAACTGGGGCAACTACGTTTGTGAGGAGTCAGCGACTCAGCACAGTACTCGCCACGGGAGATATCGATGGCGATAGGGACCTAGATGTCCTGGTGCGTGGTGAGTCTGGTGCGCTAATCCTAGTGAATGATGGACAGGGGCAGTTCACCTGGGGTGCCGAGATGGAGATCTTAGGTCAACTGCTGCATGCGAATCTAGGAGATTTGGATGGTGACGGCGACCTCGACGCCCTATTGTTGCCCACAAATGCGTTCGCACGCGTACTATTGAATGACGGCGACGGGACATTCGTCGATCACCGAGAAATTCTCATCCGAACAAATAGCGGGGCGGCGCTCGGCGACATCGATGGAGATGGGGATCTGGACGTGATCGCAGCCAACCCTGGATTTCTCACCTCCCGGATCTGGCTAAACGCCGGAGACGCTAAGTTTGTCCAGACCAGCAGCTTCGTGCCCGGCACCGGAGCAATCCAGCTGGGAGACGTCGACTCGGATGGCGACTTAGATGTGTGGCGGAAAGATAGTATTTATTATAGAGACACGATTTTTCTCAACGACGGTAGAGGCATGTTCCCCGGAGATACGGCTTCACTCCCGGACATCGACTTCGAGTCCGTGGAATTCGCCGACATTGACGCAGATGGCGACCTAGACCTCGTGACGTCGACTGGCATCGTGCTCGAAAACGATGGTCTCGGCCAATTCACGGACTCCGGGCAGACAGTCGGGACATTCAGCATACCCGTTGACTTAGACGCCGATGGAGATCAGGACCTTCTCTCTCGCTCGGAGCTTTGGCTGAACGATGGGTCTGGCACATTCTTCAAGCACGACAGGGGTGCTGGGACAAACCCGTCGGTCGCCGGCGATTTTGACTCGGATGGCGATCTGGATGTACTCGGGAGTTCAGGCTATCTTTGGCTAAATGAGCCAATCGCGATATCTGCCGAGTTCGACCAAGACGCCGACGTCGATGGATACGACTTTCTTGCCTGGCAGCGTGGGTTCGGGCTCCCCCATCCGCAAGCAAGCAGATCGGATGGTGACGCTGACAACGACTTCGACGTCGACACAGACGATCTATTGGTCTGGCTATCGCAATACGGTCCGGGTGACGCGGTAGAGCTGGAACCGCTGGCCGCACTCGAATTTGGCCCAGTGAGTCTAATCGATGCAGCACTCGCGAGCCGATCCCTACCTCTCAGACACGATTCGAAGTCCGTCGACTTTGCCGATCATCCCGTCGACAACGTGACCGAGCTAGTCCCCATCGAAGTTGGTCCTCATAGCGATTTACCGACCACGCTCGAAGTCGAACGTCGAGAGGACTCCGACGGAGCTGATGACTCTTGGCTGACCGAAGCGTTACTGGAGCTTGTTTTCGGCTGAATCATGGATTCAATGGAAGTCTGTCCTTCAGTCGGATGACTTCCAGCAACTCTTCGCGTAGTTCGTCTAGGCGGTCCTGATCGACAACTTTTGCGCGGGCGCGATCGGTTACGTAAAAGACGTCGACCACTTGATCGAGATACGTACCAATTTTCGCGTGGGAGATTACGAGTTTGAGGTCGTGCAGCTTGCGGGCGATTTTGTAGAGTAATCCGCGCCGATCGAAGGTGAAAACCTCGACGATTGTAAAGTCGTCAGACAGTTGCGTGTCAATGCGCACGTCGTTGGGAAGCGCCGACAGCTGCATCGACGCCTCCGCCTGTTCTTCGCCCCAAACGGCTGGGAACTTCGGTGGCTCGTCCGAATCGATCGACGCGACTAACGCTCGGCATACTTCCTGCTGACGCGCGGCGCTCGTCCCGTCAGGACTGGTCGGATCGGTCACAGAGTATCTGAGCATGAGCAGCCCGTCTGCCAATAGATCAGTTCCCGCAGAGTGAATCTGCATCCCCAGACTGCTCAGAGTACCGGCCATGCTGGAGAATCCACCACGGCCCGATCCTTGACTGATGCCGGCGGTAAACTCCAGGGTTTTCGTCTCGGCAATGTACTCGCACCATACGTCTACCTCGCGATCGGCAATCTCGTAGAACCGCCGCAAAGTAGCGATCACCTCGTCGACCGGCCTGGCTGCGAGAAAACTGGCCGGTAGCGCCGCGTTCTGGCTGACGAACCACGCGTCGTCGCGTTCGCTGGCCGAAAGCGCACTGAACACCGCTTCGCGCTGCGATTCGATACGTGTCTCTGGCGTCGCCTTGGTTCCGTGCTCAAGAGTCTGCACGGATCGCTCGTAGACATCTGCCAACAGATCGATCTTCCAATCGTTCAGTACCCCCGGGCCGACTGCTGCCAGATCGGCACACGTCAGCACGAATAGCATCCGCAGACGCTCGGTGCTGCCAATTTCTTCGGCAAAACTAGCAATCAGCTGTGGATCGCTCGTGTTACGGCGAAAAGTCAGATGCGACATCACTAGATGCTTATGGACCAATAGCGCGACGTCCGCAGTAGTATCTTCGTCAAGCTTGAACAGGGCACAAGTCTCTTCGGCGATTCGCCTGCCAACCTCACTATGATCTTCTTCAAAACCTTTGCCCAAGTCATGCAAGAGCAGGGCCAGGTGCAGGACCCGTTTGTCTTGAACAGCATGATAAGCTTTGCCGAGAGAATCTGTTCGGTCGGCAAACTCCGTCGCCTTGCGCACTGCGCGCAGACTATGCTCATCAACGGTGAACTTATGATACTGGTTAAATTGTAACAGGCAGCGCACATGCTTCATCGCGGGGACAATCTTCTCCAGATATCCCAATTCATGAAGCACGCGCAACACGTCGCCAATCGTCCGATGCTCGGCGAGCAGATCGTAGAACTGACGACGAACTGTATCGGACACCTCCGTCGAGAAATCCGGTGCCGCCAACACTAGAGTCGACCAAGTCATGTGATCGATGAATTTCCCCTCCCGCGCCGACAGAGCAACGACGCGTACCACTTCGCCGAGATCTTCTTTGAGCTTTGCCAGACCCGCAGGAGATGCGCTCACATATCTCAAACCGACACGGTAATCTTCGTCGATTTTTCGCGCAAGTACCGGATCCAGCACGCGTGTCACCCGCGAAACGACCTGCAAACTGGCAATCCGCCTGCGCACCATCTGCCAGATGTGATTGGAATGGCGGAAGTAGTCGCGCATAAAGTGCTCGACTGGCAGCAACCCACTTCGCTGAGTGTGGCCGATCCACTCGGCGAGCCGAAGTTGCTCGGCCCGATTAAGCAGGTCGTGAGACGTTCCGGCATGAAAGTGCATCTCGTTACGTATTCGAAGCAAGAACTCTCGCGCTGACTGCAGCCGGTGAAAGTCAAACTTGGACATCGCGCCCGCTAGATGCAGGCGGTCTGGGTCTGAGATGCCGTGTTCGGCGAAGCTGAGCCAGCGGAGTAAATTTAGATCGCGAATGCCACCTCGCGAGCGCTTTACGTGAGGTTCGAGCAGATAGAGTGTTTCGCCGTACTGGTCGCGCTCGACTCGGCGTGCATCAAGAAAGCTGCGGCACATCGATTTGCCATTGCGACGAATCGTTGTGCTGAACTGATCACGAAATGTCTCGAATAACTCTTGATTGCCAAGCAGAAATCGTGCGTCGATCAGCGACGTGCCGACCACCGCATCGGCCCGCGCTAGCTGGACTGCCTCTGCTGGGGTGCGGACGCTATGTCCGAGTTGCAGTCCGATATCGAAGATGCCCTGAGTCAATGGCCGCAGCAGGGCGGCGATTTCCTCGCTCTTGCGGTGCTTATGCAGAATCATCAGATCGACATCCGAGTATGGCGAACATTGCCGCCGTGCGTAACTGCCGAGCCCAACCAGTGCAACGCTGCTTAAGAGACGATCAGCTTGGTTGGACGGCATCTGCGCTAGCGTCGCGTCAAACAGTCGTTGCACCATCGAGTCGGTCAGAGTTGCTAACTTTGTGCAAACCTGCGGTCCGGCAAGCTTGCGATCGTGCGACGCACGGATCGCGTCGCGCTGGTCGCGTAGCTCTTCTCGCAGTTGACTTAGCATCTCGATCATGGCTAAACCGACGAGCAGGACGACCTGCATCGTTGCTGAAAAAAAAGCCGACGCGAAGTGCGTCGGCTATTGGATTGCTTTTTCTTCTAGCACACAAAGATTAGGTGGCAGCCTACGTGAAAAGCAGGCTGTGCTTACGACGCGCGCGAGGTGGTTGCGACTCAGCAGAGCGCTAGCCTCACGACTACAAGGCCTCGCCGCCCGTTTCACCTGTTCGGATCCGAATCGAGCCTGTCAGGTCGGAAAGGAATATTTTGCCGTCACCAATCTGCCCTGTCTGAGCTGTCCTGAGGATCGTGTCGATCACTTCTTGTGTCTGGTCATCGGCTACAGCGATTTCCAGCTTGACCTTGGGTACGAAGTCGACTGCATACTCTGTGCCTCGGTAAGTTTCGGTATGGCCCTTCTGCCGACCGAACCCGCGCACTTCGGTAATCGTCATCCCGGCCACGCCTTGCTCGGTGAGCGCATTCTTAACGTCTTCGAGCTTAAAGTGGCGAATCACTGCTTCAATCTTCTTCATGTTGCCAATCCCCTTTGTTATTGGCCGATGTTGTACGAACGGACAGCACGCAACAGCAGGACTTGCCGCCGCGTACTGCCGTTACTTCTATTCTAGCAGGCATGGCGCAATTGCTCCATGCCGGCATGACAATACGGAAATCAGGTGAAGATATAGCCTTCTTCACCGTGTTCACTCATGTCGAGGCCGCGAACTTCATCTTGATCGCTTACTCGCAAGCCAACCATCGCTTTGACAAACAGCAAAATAACGTAGGTCGCCACCACACTGAACGCGATCGTCACGCCTACGGCAGCGATCTGACCGGTCAGAATGTTACCTCCTTCAAGTGTGCCTAGCTTACCGCCCGCTGCGATATCTGTGCACATTCTTGTCGCAAACACACCCGTCAGCACCGCACCCAGCGTGCCGCCAACTCCGTGAACACCAAACGCATCCAGCGAATCGTCATAGCTAAAGGCGCTTTTTACTTTGCCGCAAGCGATCGCACAGACGACTCCCGCCAGTCCACCCATCAGCAGCGCGGGCATCGGCTGGACGAACCCAGCAGCGGGCGTGATACACACCAATCCGGCAACCGCGCCGGAAGCCGCACCCAAGACACTTGGTTTTCCCTGCGCAATCCACTCGTAAAGCGACCACCCCAGCACGCCCGCCGCTGCGGAGAAATGCGTGACCGCGAACGCACTCGCCGCGAGTGTATCGGAAGCCAACTGGCTGCCAGCATTAAATCCAAACCATCCCACCCAGAGCATCCCAGCGCCTAGTGCTGTGTAGGTCAGATTGTGAGGACGCATGTCGTCATGACCATAACCGTTTCTCGCACCCAGCACCAAGGCACAGATCAGCGCAGAGATGCCCGAACTAATATGCACTACCGTGCCACCAGCAAAGTCCAGCGCACCGCCAGCGACTGAGTGATCTTCGCCGAAGGCGAGAATGCCACCACCCCACACCCAGTGGCAGAGCGGGCAGTAGACGACCGTACCCCAGATGATACTGAACAGCACCATCGCACTAAACTTCATCCGCTCCGCAAACGCGCCGCAGATGAGAGCGGGTGTGATGATGAAAAACATTCCCTGAAACAACATGTGCGTGAGTCGCGGGATCGATCCGGCCATGGGCGTCACCGACTGGGCTGCCGCTTCATCCCAAGACTGCTGCACATTCTGCATAAAGAAGTAGTCGGTATTGCCGATCCACTTGCTGTATTGGCTACCCAGTTGCTCGGCATTGTCTCCACCGAAACACAAGGAATATCCATAGAGCGCCCACAAGACCGTCATCAGCCCCATTAGGAATAAGCACTGCATCATCACACCCAGCACGTTCTTCTTTCGCACCAGGCCACCGTAAAACATTGCCAAACCTGGTGCGGTCATAAACAACACGAGTGCGCAACTGGTCAACATCCAGGCGTTGTGGCCAGCAAGTGCCGCTTCCTCCGCCTTGGCTGCGACATCGGCTAGTTCTTGACCGTAGACTCGAGGTGCGAGCGCACCGACACTCACGACAGACAACCCGAAGGTTGCCGCCCGAAAAATTCCGCCCATTTCATTCTCCCAGAAGTTCTTATCCGCCTAAGAAAAAGCGGGCATTCCGCCTCGAGCCGCCTGACCCGTATGCCCACCTTGAATCCTGTCTGAACAGACCGCCAACGGATTGATGAAAAGCCGGGCTAATCTCGTGCCCGGGATCTGCCGCCTCCAGCAGCCTGATTTGTGACTAAGATAGAAGGAACGGCCTTGCGCGTAAAGTAGTTTTGGCTGCGCAAAAGAGGACGAAGTGCGATCTCAGCGCGACTTCGACCATAAGACATCCGGTTCGCCCGCGTCGGCGTTAGCTTTGCGTGCAACGACGAACAGCAGATCACTTGTTCGATTGACGAACTCCAGCACGATTTCCCGAATCGACTCGAGCTGGGCAAGTGCGACAATATCGCGTTCGCCGCGGCGACACACGCAGCGTGCCAAGTGCAGTGCGGCGGCGGCTTTGGTACCGCCGGGCAAGATAAAAGCAGTCAGCGGTGAGAGGCTGCTTTCTAATTCGTCGATAGCTGTCTCTTGTTCGGCGATGTCTTCTGCCTGCAAGATGGCCGTCCCGGTGCCCACCGGATCTTGTGTAGCGAGTTCTGCTCCGAGATCGAAGAGCTGGTTCTGCAGGCGGGCGACGATGGCATCGCAGCGCTTCGGCAAGCCTTCCGCCCGAGCAATGCCCAATACAGCATTGAGTTCGTCGATCGTGCCATAAGCACTTATGCGCAACTCAGCCTTCGACACCCTCACGTTGCCGAACAGCGACGTCGAACCTTGGTCGCCGGTACGCGTGTAGATTTTCATCAGTCTTATCTTCCTCCTCCATTCTCTGAATCGATCGCCGCCGATTTCGGCGATCCGTATCGTGAGACGATCCTAATGATTAGTGCCCGCCGAAGAAAGCGCTGATGAGAAAAGTGCGGGTAATGCCATATTTTCATGTGAAATCTCGCGATTCAGGCTTCGATCCGCGACTGAAAAAGGCCCCATCCGTCTCAAGCTTGTCCGGTTTCGCCGGATGCCGCGATTTGCCAGCCAGGCGCGGCAACTGCGCTGTTTGGCGGGCTAGACTTGCGAGGACGTCAGAAGCCCCCCAGCCTACCGAATCCAACACCTCTACGTTAAAATCCTACGCCTAGGTCATCAGAAAGAACCTGTCGGGCCACGACTTCGCCATAGTGCGTGCCTACCAGACAAAAAACGGAGTCTGCAATGCAGCGTCTTGTCAGTCGAATCGTCTTTTTCCTCACGCTATTGCTCCTGCCGGCAGGGCAGGTGGCAGCTGAGTTGCCAAGCGATCAACAGACACCCCAAACTACCGATTCCGCCAAGACGGCAGCAGCAGACAAGACCTCCGAATCAACCGGCGAGGCGGATAAGGAAGAGGCTTCGCCCAAAGTTGCGGACTCCGAGGGAGAAACCGTCACGGAGGACGATGACCGTGACGCGAAGAAAGACCAGGACGATGACGACGATGACGAAGCAAAGGAAGAGCAGGATGAGGAGACAGATGCTCGCAAGAAGTCGGACAAGAAGAAGCCCAAGCCGCATCAGGTTGAGACGGACGAACTGAAGATCGAGGTGGAACTTGATGGCATATTCGTAGCAGACGAAATGGAGGAAATCGCACTCCGCCCAGAAGTGTGGAGTCGGTTCAAAGTTGTCGAAGCGGTGGAACATGGCACGAATGTGAAGAAAGGCGACGCACTGGTTCGTTTTGACGACGAAGACCTCGAGGAAGACCTGGAAGAGGAAGCACTCGAACAAAACATCGGCCAACTTGCACTACTGCAAGACGAGGAAGAGTTTCCCCGCATCAAGCGGCTGCTGGAACTGAGTTTCGAAAATGCTGAACGCCGCTACGAACGAACGAAGGCCGATTACGAATACTACCATTCGACCGATCGACCCTTCACCGTGCAGATCGCGAACTTCCGCTACAAATCCGCTGTGGAGGAACTTGCTTCGGCCCAAGAAGAGCTTGACCAACTACAGCAGATGTATGAAGCCGACGAACTTACCGAGCAGACCGAAGAAATCGTGCTTCGCCGACAGCGATTTGAAGTCGAAACAGCCGAGTTGATTCTCGAACTGAACAAAGAAAGTCGTGACTATACGCTGAATGTCTCCCTGCCACGCAGCGATGAGTTCTATGAAAGCTCGCTTGAGGAGGCCAAATTAGAGTACCAACAAGCCAAGACGGCCGTCGAGATGGGCGCCACTCGCAAGAGCTACGAGATGGAAAAGAAACGCGATGCTCGCGCAAAGAGCGTCGAACGGCACGGTAAACTACTGAGCGATAAGGCGTTGATGACCCTCAGAGCACCGTGCGATGGGGTGGCGTATTACGGCAAATGCATCAATGGAAAATTTTCGCAGATTAGTACGATCAAGGCCAAACTAAAACCGTTTGGCACAGTCACAGCTAACACCGTTCTAATGACGATCGTCAAACCCGGCGCGCTGCACGTCGTCTCCTCCGTCAGCGAAAGAGACTTGCCCGACCTGAAAACGGGAATGCTAGTCACCATCGAGCCGACTGCTGATTCAGACATGGAACTGAAGGGCAAAGTTGCCGCCGTCCAAGGCATACCAGGCGTCAGCAACAAATTCCGAGTGACACTCGAATTTGACAACGAAGCAACGCCCGAGTGGCTGGTGGCCGGGATGACCTGTGACGCAAGTGTGGTAGTCTACGAAAATGAGGAGGCTATCGTCGTGCCGCAAGATCTCGTACAGACCGACCAAGATAACGAGAAGGTCAAGTACGTCATGCTCGTCGACCCCGAGTCAGACGAGCCAGTCCGACGCAAGGTGAAACTCGGTCGCAAACAGGGCAAGCTGGTCGAGATACTCAAGGGATTGGAAGCGGGCGACGAGATCGTCAAGGAACAGAAGGATGACGAGGATTAGTGCGTCCTCGCAATTAGCTATGCCGATGCCACTTACGACGGAACGACCATGACCCAATACGGCTGCAGAATCTGGCGACACGCCCAACTGCTGCTCGGCTTATGCACAGTAGCCACTGCTTCGACGACGATACTCGCTGCCGATCCAGCGCCGCCGTCCATCGCCTATCCGTTGTCGGTAAAAGGGCCAAGACCGGCGGCAATTACTCCCCCGTCGGAGGCCGACACTCAGTTTGCGATCGAGCGCGGAGTCGACTTTCTGCTGGACGTGCAGATGAAAAATGGTGCCTGGGGAAGTGCCCAGCGGACCAAAGACCTAAACATCTACGCACCCGTCCCAGGCTCACACCACGCGTTCCGCGCCGCCGTCAGTTCATTAGTGCTGATGGCACTTTGCGAATCAAGTAATCAGTTCGACGGTCCGCGCCGCGATCGCATCGAGTCTGCAATCGATCGCGGTCAGGCTTGGCTGCTGGAACATGGCGATGACCTAAGGCGCGCCGAAGCTGGGGCCATCTATAACGTTTGGGGCCACTCTTATGCGCTACACGCGCTTGTGCGGCTTCATGAGCGGGCCGCAGGCGATGCGGCATTGCAAGCACAACTAATCGAATTGCTCGAGTATCAGGTCGATCGGCTAGTTCGTTATCAATCCATCAACGGTGGCTGGGGCTACTACGACATGGAAGCCCACACTCGCCGGCCCAGCAGCAGCTCAATCAGTTTTACGACGGCAACCGCGCTGATCGGACTCTACGAAGCCGCCCAACTGGGAGTCGACTTTCCTGCGGACCGGGCCAAGCAGGCGGTGGATTCGGTCCTCCGCCAGCGTTATCCCGACTTTGCGTACGCTTACGGTGAGTATCTCAAGTTGAAACCACGTTATGGAATCAACCGGCCAGCGGGTAGCCTCGGTCGTTCGCAGGCATGCAATCTGGCACTGCGACTGTACGGCGACGCACATGTCACCGACGACGTGCTCAAGGTCTGGCTCGACCGGCTTTATGCTCGTAATGGCTGGTTGAGCATCGGGCGTAAGTACCCGGTTCCGCATGAGTCGCACTTCGCGGTCGCTGGCTACTTCTACTACTATGGGCACTTCTACGCGGCACTGTGCATCGACCAACTGCCGTTGGACGAACGGCCGTACTTTCAGGATCATCTGGCACATATCCTCTTGCCACTGCAGGAAAAGGACGGCAGCTGGTGGGACTACCCACTGTACAACTATCACCAGCAATACGGCACTGCGATGGCCGTGTGCTCTCTCATTCGCTGTCTACACGCAACGCCGGCCATAGATGCCGAGTAGCGCCGCATGCTTCGACATGCGTGATATTGCGTTGCGCACAACTTTAACTCTTTTCCGCTGTCGGTACATGCAGTCTTGAACTGCAGATTCGATTGTACCGATTATGCAGCAACTGGTTGTTGGAAACCTATTGCTTCTGCTTAGGCATGCAGACTGCGCCGCGCAGGTGACCTACCTTTCAGTATTGGCGGGCGGCAGTGAGAAATTGTCGCAGGCCCAACTGGCGTCCCCTCGCCCGAAACTGCGGTTTCGCACTCCGCTCCCGGCAACTCGGTTAGTGTTTTGTAATTAGTTTTTGCTCCGACCCAGCAAAGAGTTCGCCGATGGGATTTTTGAAGAATTTTTTTAACAACGTCTTTCACGACGACGTCGTCGCCGAAGTGACAAGCAGCTTCCAAGAGCTAGAAGAACAAGAGCTGGAAGCACACTTAGGCATTAATCGGTACGGCAATTTCATGCTCACCGACGCGGTTCGTCCCTCGTACGATCTCGACGTCGTGCCGTCAGCCGGTTTTCGACACGACACCTACCGAGACGAATCGACCAAGCAAGACGTGCCGGTCGTCATGGCCGCCGTTTCGCGTGAGCGACTGTTCGACACCTTTATCGAATTGCTGGAACCACTCGGTCCTGTGGTCGACGTGGTGCTTGAAACCAGCCACAATTACAGCGCCGCCGGTCACCAAGACCTGTATCGCGAACACATCGATATGCCGATCCTACAAAGCATCTTGTGGGACTTCGAAGATATGCTGGTCAACGACGGCTGTACGGGATTGGCTGTGCTCAACCCCCAAACGCCTCAGGAAGTCCAGTTTGACGAGCACAAACTGCTCATCGTTTACGGCCAGAAGTTGACGCCTTACGAAGGCATCATGATCGACGCAGGCCTGAATTGCCAAGAAGACATGAAGTTCATCACCGAGGCCGAACACGTACATTCGACCAACGACGACTACATTCAGCAGTTTGAAGAACTCAAAATGCGACTCGGCATCGACGGCAACAGCGACGACGGAGAAGCCTGCTACTAATTTAGCAGCTCACCACCCAAGACTCAAAAAATCCACTTGGCCGCGGCTTTGCAAACCGCCGGGCCGGTTATTCGCTCGAATAGCCGGCCCATTTTTTTGTTTGCACTGCGTGCAAGCGGAATCCTGCTCAATTGTGAAACTGTGCCGGTTAGCCCTGTTTCACACATCGCGTCTGTTCTCGCCGTTAGCGAAACTCTGCGCTGTAACGTCATACGTTTGAACTATTGTCGCTAACGTGTCCGATGTTAGGTGGCAGGGAACCTATCCCTCCGTACGACGTAATACTCCATGTTAGCAACCTGTGGAGGAGCCTAAGGATGCAACACCCTCAATCCCCCCGACCCACCAATCAGCAGGCGAAAGTACGAGCAACCATTTATCTGCCCAAGGATGTACTGGATGAGGCACGCGATGCGGCAGTCCATTTGGCTGGCTACCCTGCGCGACTCACGCTAACGCAACTGGCAGAGAATGCCTTTCGTGCTGAGCTGCGAAGACTCAAGGCACTGTACAACAACGGACAGGACTTTCCTCCGCGTGACGAAGAACTACGCGGCGGTCGACCGATTGCTGCCTGAGAAAGAACCCACCATGACACGCTTTAGCCATCCCGCGGGCGAACCTGCTGGGCGTATTCCCGACGCGTCTAGCAGTGACAGCCCCGATTCACATAAACCCAAAGGTCATCCACCGAGTTCAAACACACAACAAGTACGTTCGCAACTGCTGAAGATGATCCTCGAGAGCGAACGCAAGCGTCACTCTGACACAACGAAACCTGTGGTCCCACGCTGAGTCCTGCATGCTGCGATTCTACCGCCACTCGCTAAGATGCCCGATTGCAGCCGTTTTGCGCGGCAAGACAGGCTGGTTAGTGCGCACGGTGATCTACTGTTTGTACACGCTTAGCACCACCTGCGATGCCGCCACACTCTCGTCCTCTCCGTCAGCGACGCTCACACCTACGCAATCTCGTTATCAACAACTTACGGAGGTTTGGCGGGAAGCTTTCCCATCCACCGACGACGTCCTGGCTCCTTCGCCGTCGATCGAAAGCTCGCCCATCAACCAACCCACCGCGCCCTGGGCCGGCGTGCGAGCGCGAAATCGTCGCCCGCACCCGGCCGTGGCGCGGATTGTTGTGCCAGAACAGGGAGCAATCTCGTACGGCAGTGGTACGTTGATCGACGTGCGCGAGGGTTTCGGCCTGGTCATCACCAATTGGCACGTCGTGCGCGACGCGTCGGATACGATCGAGGTCAGCTTTCCAAACGGGTTCAACTCGAAGGCTAGAGCACTTAAAGTCGACACCGATTGGGACTTGGCTGCGCTGGTCGTCTGGCGACCGGCAAACATCGAGCCCGTCTCGATTGCCGCCAACGCGCCGCGACCCGGCGATCGACTGACGATCTGCGGTTACGGGCAGGGCAACTATCGTTGTGCGACTGGCAGGTGTACTCAGTACTACGCTCCGCGGTTGGACTTCCCACGGCACATGGTCGAACTCGACGTCGAAGCGCGACAGGGCGATTCTGGCGGACCGATTTTCAACGAACACGGCGAACTGGCAGGTGTGCTGTTCGGAGCGGGGCAGGGCACCACGCTCGGTAGCTTCGGCGGACGGGTTGGATCGTTTCTCGCCACATTAGCTCCCGACATCGGTCGAGCCGAACAGTCGCTCGCCGAACACACCACATCGCCTGCAGTCGATGGTTCCGACCGACGACTCGAGGCGACAGCCGAAGCGACTAACACTTTGCGACCCGCGACGATCCAACCACACTCGCACGAAGCTCCAGCCGACGCGGTGTCGGCTGACGCCATCGCTTCGCAGGATTGTCCTTGGCCAGCGAATCTCCACGAGGAGCCACTACAACTAGCTTCCAATCCATCGGCTAGCGCAGCCGTTCGGACTCCACAGTCCCTGCCCGTGGGTAACCGTCGCTTCAATCTCTTTGAGCAAACCAAGACGGCTCTCGCCGCTGTGGGGCTCGTCACGATCGTCGTCCAAGTGCTACGCGTCGCCCGGTGACGAGAGTACTTGGACTCGGCCGTTGGTCGATCTCACCGCGACCTCTATTGCCTGACACGTGGGTTCTGCGTATCGTGTCATCGTAGAACGACGTCGTCGTACGCACCTGACCTCGCTACCAGACGCCACGCGCCTGGACCAACTCTTCTCTCCCTGACCGTTGCGAGTGATCCGTGGAAGCTCTTCGAAAATCGATCGCTGAAGGAAGCTGCCTGCTCAATCTCGATGAGCGCAACATGGAAGGCATCATCCGTGCAGCCGGTGCGTTCCTAGTGCAGACAGGCCGCCTGGATGAAGAGCAGCGCGAAGAGGCAGTAGCAGGACTGCTCCGCCGCGAGCGCGAGGCTCCAACGGCCATCGGACATGGGTGTGCCATTCCTCACTTCTACGCGGACGTCCTTGAAGAACCAAGAATGGTGTTTGTGCGGCTGAAACATCCAGTCAACCTTGGCGCGCCAGATGGAGTCGCAACGCGATTCTTGTTCCTGCTCATCGGGCCCGAGCGAAGCGCGGCGAGCCACCTCGATACGCTCGCGACGATCGCGCGTCTGATGGCCGATGACGAGTTTCACTACGAAGCTACCGGCGCACGCACGCAACAGGCAGTGCTTGACGCGCTCGACCGTCACACGCGACGCAGCCGGCCAAGTTTACCGCCGCCGAAAACCACAAAGAAGAAAGACGAACTCACTCCTACCACGCGTCCGCTGGAAGGCTTGAAACAAGACCTCGCTCGCCGGCTGCCACACTACGTCGACGACTTCCGACAAGGGTTTCAAAAGAAGTGCGTCGCCTCGATCCTGTTCATGTTCTTCGCCTGCATTGCGCCAGCGGTGACGTTTGGAGGCCTGATGGGTGGCGAGACCGGAGGGCAGATCGGCCCTGTCGAAATGCTGATCGCCTCTTCGATCGGCGGCATGCTCTACGCACTGCTCGCCGGACAGCCTTTGATCATTCTCGGCGGCATCGGACCACTCTACATCTTTACGATCATCCTCTATCGACTATGTGGACAGATGGAAATGGGCGATCAGTTTCTTTCTGTCTATGCATGGGTGGGTTTGTGGACGGCGCTTTGGACGGCGCTGCTAGCGGTGACGAATGCCAGCAATCTGATGCGTTACTTTACGCGCTTCACAGACGAAATCTTCTCGGCGCTGATGTCCCTGATTTTTATCTACGAAGCCGTACGCAAATTGGTTAGTACGTTTAGCGAGAGTTTTGCCGATGCTGAGAAATCGCACGACGGAGCGTTTCTTACCCTGCTGCTCACACTCGGCACGTTTTACATCGCGATGAGCTTGTCGCGCTTTCGCCGTAGTCACTACTTGTTGCCCTGGATGCGCGAGTTCGTCTCTGACTTCGGCCCCACGATTGCCTTGGCCAGCATGGCGCTGGTTGCCTGGTGGCTCAGCGACGAGGTCTCGCTCGCAAAGCTCTCGGTCTCCGAGGGGCTGCAGTGGCCGACGCTGGTCGATCTCGGCGCCGCGCCTGGCTGGGTGCGCTGGGCCGCCGCGGGACCGGCGCTACTGGCAACATTGCTGATTTATTTGTCGCAAAACATCACCTCGCGGCTGGTCAACAGCTCCGAGAATAAAATCACTAAAGGCGCCGCCTATCACCTCGACCTGCTCGTCGTGGGCTTGCTCGTTGCCATCTGCTCCTTGTTTGGTTTTCCTTGGCTCGTTGCTGCAACGGTTCGTTCGCTGGCACACGTCCGCGCACTGGCTGACACCGAAGAAGTCGCCCTGTCGTCTGGCAGTTCCAAGGAACGCATCATCCATATGACAGAAAATCGCGTCACCGGGTTCGTCATTCACCTGCTGATTCTGATTACGGCCGTCTTTTTTCTTCCGTATCTCAGCCTACTGCCAATGGCGGCGCTGTACGGAATCTTTCTCTACATGGGTGTCGTCTCGTTCGTGGGCAATCAGTTCGTCGAACGCCTCAGTCTGTGGATCATGGACTCGGCCATGTACCCGGCCACGCATTACATCCGCCGCGTGCCGATTCGCACCACGCATCTGTACACGGCTCTGCAGTTTGTCTGTCTGGCCATCTTGTGCGTGATCAATGTCAGCCGCAACGATGTGATTCGCATTCTGTTTCCGGTGTTCATAGCGCTGCTCGTACCGGTACGATTCCTGGCCAACCGTTTCTTCCGCCAGGAAGACCTCGCCGTCCTCGACGCCGACGAAGAACCCGACGCAGAAGAATCGCATTGGGTTTAGGCATCTGGGCGACTGGCTGTAGGATGTGAGTGATGGGCGATCTTGCGTCAGCTGCGGATGCACTCTGTTTGAGGCAGATGGATCTCTTGCCCGGCTTCAGTCATGCCCACTTATTTCGCCTGCCAGCCCGTGCATGGTTAACCGTCCCGCACATCGCTATTCGTCGGGCGCGATGGTTTTGAACACTGCGGTGTTACAGAACTCGTTTTCCACGATTCGCAAACCTCGCAAAAAATCGGGCTAAATCGTTCTGTAACATGCCGTCAAAACGCAAACCGCGTTGCAAAATTACAATACTCGGCAGGTTCGCAGCGAGTTTGCATTCCTAAGTTGTTTCCCGCAGCCAGTTTGCAGTGTCGCCACGTGGTTTCGCCACACGAGTTTTGCAAAACGGGACCACGCGCGACGTTACAAATCTCGCTTTTATTTTGTGGTGACAGTCTACGCGCGGCGCATGGTTAGTCAGATTCTACCGCAGCACGCGGTCAGATTCTGAGACGATTATTGGCTACGGTACCACCTTGGCATCTCTCTTTGTTTCGCCTGCCAGCTTGGCAAATTCAACCACAGAAAGGTCGTACGCAACTCGCTGCGCGAAACGCGGGTAGAACGCTAAGCCAGAGTTTGGTCGGAAAGGATGAGCAGCGATCGAAAATCTTAGGCAACTGATCTATGTCGACAGGCTGAAATCTTTGATGTCCCGCAGATGACGAACGATCAACGCTGAAGAGATCCGAGGGGCGGACTGACACTCGTCGACATAGCTCCATTGGACTTTCGAGTTGTCGAGTCGGTTCACAGTGCTTGGCCCGCAGTCCTCTACTCACTCATGATCGACCGTAGGCCCTTGGAGAACTGAAAACGAATGCCTTCCGATTCGAGAATCTGTTCAGTAGCAAGTAGCAACTCCTCACGTCGAAAAACTAGCGTTTCCTTCTGATCAAAAAACTCAAATTGCAAAAAATCATCCCTCGAGTCTCTATAGAGTTCTACGAGATGCTGTAAGTTTTTGATCCTTTTGCCGTTGAATGACTTCAGTACATCCAGCGTTGGATTCCCATATCCCAGCGTTATGGAATGCGGAAACATCGGACATGGAACAAAAACCAATTCTTCTCCTGGAAAACTTGCACGGTCATTGACGCGGCTAAGCAAGGGACTCCTCTTACTCATAAGCAAAGTGGAGTGTCTCTTGGAACCGCACATCGAAGCAACCATTTCGCGAGTCGGACTAGAAAACACCATCGGTCCAAGGATCGCATACTCCGGGGCACCATACATAATCGGTGATATTAAGTCTCCACGACCAACTTTCGCCGGCACCTGGACACTCAATTCCTCACGGTTTCTTAGGATTTTGAACGGCACTTTGCCGTCAATGATCAGTTCTGGTACGAACTTCCGAAACGAAAGAGACAGACTGGAGTTAACTTGGACGAACCCCTTGTTATCCAGACGATGGTTTCCCACGTGCGTAATAAGATCCCACCTCTTTAAGGGGTAGGATTCATCATCGCTAAAAGGTTTGTCGACGATCAATCCAGTTGCTTGTTCAGGGAGCACCAGCTTAGCCCGCAGCGCCGTGTTCTCTGCAGACTGGAGAACGTCGTACAACTCTGGCTTGCCGGAGTATGTGCCATCTAAAGTCACGTCTTTCAGGAACTGCTGGATTTCGGTACTTGCGATCAAATAGCCAATATTCTCCGCATTGCGGATAACACTATATCCTAGCCCTACCAATTTGCCATTTACTAATGCAGGCCCACCACTGTTTCCGGGATTCAAAGCGGCATCGATTTGCAGCCTCACGCCTGTCGTGCCGAAGTAAATCGGCGCTACTTCTATTCGGGATACGATACCTTCAGTTACTGACATCTGTTTCCCACCTATCGGAAAACCATAGGCGTGAACTTTGTCTCTTAAGTTTGGGAGGGTGCTTGATATCGCTACTGCTTTGTAGCCTGCTACGCTGTCTGGCTGCTTTAAACGGATCAGGGCCAGATCGATGCCAGGGGCGCTCGCGACAAGTGAGGCCTCGTGTTGTGCATTGCTCTTCTCAAACTGAACGTATATCTGTTGTGCATATTGAGTAACGTGAGCATTCGTCAGAATAAAGAGATGGTCGTCACTGCCAGCCAGCCCGTTGCCAACGTCGGGTAAGCTGACGATCACTCCCGAGGAGCTGCTGCGAACCGGATCCTCTTTTCTCCAGGGCTGATAAAATACTGGAGATGCACGTGTAGTAGAAACCTTGACGCATGCGTGAGCAGGCTCTTCCGAAGCCTTTGCAGTCTCAAGTGTAAAGAGATTGGTTGTGGACACGCAGAACGCAAGCACACGCAGACAATGCCGGAAAAAATCAATACGCCGTATTCTTGTCATTGAATAAACAAACAAACTGTTCGCCCTCGCATAGGTTTGATAATGCATCGCGGGATATTCTAACCAGGTACTGATGGTTAGCGATAGCCTACCGCAGGGACGAAGTCACCAAGGGCTTTACTGTTAGGCTTGATCGTGCGAACCAACCTCTTGCGGCAATGCCGCTCCGGTGAGAGTCACCACCAACTGAATTAGACATAGATTCCAGCGTCGGTGCGTACCGCGAATGCGACGTCGTTTTTCTTAGATTGCTTCCCACAGTCAGCTTGCAGTATCGCCATGTGGTGTTGCCGCACCAGTTTTTTGCAACACGGGACCATGTGCGACGTTACAAATCTCACTCATGTCCACCGGTGACAGTGTACACGCGGCGCATGGCTAGTCAGATTCTACCGGACCACGTGGCCAGATTCTGTGGCGATTGTTGGCCACCGTACCGCCTCAGCATCATACTGCGTTTCGTCAGAACCCTTGGTAGCTTCAACCGCACAAAGGTCGTACACGACTCGCATAGCCAAACGCGGATAGAACGCTAGTTTTCACCCGTGCAGAACCCCTTCGATGTTGCCTCCGAGTCGGATCAACGACCTCAAGCCATTGTCGGTTGATGGGTGTGTGAAATACCGCGGTCGGAGCGCTGCTCAAGCGCGAGCCGTTCGAGGTGAGGCCATTGGCAGCTCTGGTTTGACCGGCCGAAGTAAAGGCTGGCCACGGACGTCGATTGCTGATAGCATAGTATTTTTACATCTATCTCTATCTCAGCAATGCAGGTTGACCTCATGACCTCCATCGTTCGGCTGCAGCTGATCACGACTGCATGCTTTTGCTTCTTGTCATCGACCAATATCATCGCAGAAGCTGATGTTGCTATCGAGAACTTCACGCTGACACCGAATTCACTCTCATTTGATATCCGCGGTACTTTTCCCGCTGCAACACCTTTCAGGGGGAGTGAGGTTCTCTTTTTCGTGAACCCAGATTCAAACGAATCACCAGGTTTCGCGTTGGGCTCGTTTATCAATTCCTCTTTTTCAAGCTTCTCGGGAACGCAATCTCTGCGTCCAAGGATTGAGATAAATGGGGCTGAGCCGATAGCAACTGGCGGAGATAATTTTGGCGATTACTTTTATGTTGCCTTTTCGGATCGCTTTCAGCCCAACGAAACCATAGACGGCACGGTCGAAGCGACTTGGCCGATCGATGCATTTGATACTGATGTGACAGCATCCCTAAACGCCTTTTGGGGATTTAGTGGTCGGTTGAGCGTTACGGATGGCGTGCCACTCGGCACGGTATCCATCGTTCCAGAACCAACAACGAGTTGGATGTTCGCAATCGCAGCTCTGAGCCTTGCCATTGCACACAGACGCACGCGATCCGGATGGTCCGTGCAGCGATAATGCAAGGCAACAGATCCGTACAACACGACGGTGCGTTCCACTAGCGGTAGGCTTAGAATTGTTAGTGCGCACATCGCTGGAAACATGCTACGATGAAATCAGCCTGAAGCTGCCAGAGTCGGCGAGTCAATCCTCCGCTGGGTGAGATAGTGAAAAAATGAACCGCAATGCAACGAAGCAACAACGAGATGGCTTTCGCGAGGCCTCCAGCTTGTCCTTGGTTGATTGGTTGCTTTGTGGTTCATTTCCAAGCAATCCAAACACGGAGTGAACCGCCGACTGCGGACTCGTTGGCCAACGTTGCCCGCCGGGTTACAATCATTTGTGTATAGTGTGCAAGCGCCGAATTGACGCCGTGAGCGTCCTTGTGATCGACGTTTGGATTGGAATATCGGAAGTCGAGCTGATGACTATGTGCCGCAGGAACTTTGCTTGGGTCGTGCAGCTAGTGGCGCTCGGGTACGGAATCGTGGCCCCGCCAGCGGGCGGCGCAGCGTTCGCACAGCTGCCGACGGCCACTGGTCGGCAGTTCACGTTGAGCAACTCCGCGTGGAAGTTGTTCATTCCTACTAGCTACAAACATCGCAGCGATAACGTCGCCGATCTGCTAGTTCACTTCCACGGCGATCCGCAGACGGTCTGGAATAATGCACTCTATGCGGACCTAAACGCATTGATCGTGACCGTCAATTACGGCGGACTGTCCAGTGCCTATTCGGGGCCTTTTGCAAATCCGGCGCTGTTTCAGTCGCTGCTCGATGAGGCACTGACCAAAGCGCGTGGCCAGCGAGATTTTGCTGCGTCGTTGGAGTGGGACCAACTGGGAGTCTCTTCGTTCAGCGCGGGTTATGGTGCGGTCCGCGAGATTCTCAAGAGCAGTTCCTATCGCGACAGCATCGATGCGTTGCTCGCCGCCGACTCGCTCTATGCCACGACGAGTTTCGACGGCACGCCGCTGGATTCGCAGATGGTCAACTACAAGACCTTCGCCAGCTTGGCTCAAGCGGGCGAAAAGACGTTTCTCTTCAGTCACTCCGACGTGCTGACCTTTACGTACGAAAATACTAAGGAAACCGGCGACGAGCTGATGCAACATTTGGGAGTTTCGCCATCACGAACGACCGCTGATGGGCTCGGCACGCTGGATTTCTACCGCCATGCCAAGAGCGGGAATTTTGAGCTGTGGGGAGCTGAAGGGGCTGACGGAGATTCGCACCTGGAACACTTGCGATACATCGGCGAGTTTTTCGCCGACCTGCCGCTGGCGAAATCGAGTGTGAAGTTGGGAGATTTCAACAGCGACGAAATCGTGAACGGGTTAGATTTCCTTGCGTGGCAGCGTGATACGAGTCTGGGCAACCTGGCCGATTGGGAAGCTGACTACGGTGCGAACGCCGCTCTGAGCGTGTTGGCTGTCGTCCCCGAGCCGGCGAGTTTCGTGCTGGTGGCAGCTGCCCTGGTCTGCACGTCTACTTCGCTAATTTCGCGCGCAAATCGGGAATGATTTCCGCCGGCACAAAACGTGCCAGCTCTTCGTCGCCTGCGAGTGGGGTGATTTGCTTAATCAGCGAACTGCTAACGTGCGAGAATTCGTCGTCGGCCATGAGAAACACGGTCTCGATCGCTGGATCGAGCTTACGATTGGCCAACGTCATGGTGAATTCGGCTTCCATATCCGAGAGCGAACGGACACCGCGAATAATAACTCGCGCCTCGCAGTCGCGCACGAATTTGACAGCGAGCCCGGTGAACAGTTTGACGACGACGTTGTCGAGGTGCTGAATTGTACGTTGGATCAGCTCGACGCGCTCTTCCGCCGTGAACATCGACTGCTTGTCGATGTTGTGACCGATGCCGACGACCAACTCGTCGACCAGACGACTGCTCCGTTCGATCACGTTCTGGTGGCCGAGCGTGATCGGATCGAACGAACCTGTGTAGACTGCGCGGGTGGCCATGTGGATTTGCTTCCAGATCTGATGATTGAGAAATCAAATATAGCAGAACCAGTGCACCGTCACGAGGGAAATGGCAATCGTCCAACCCCAGCAGCAGCGGGACTGCCAAGGCCCGAACAACATCAAGTTAACTGCCATGTTGCGGTGTGCCTTGGTGTCCTCAGCGTGTTGGAAGTACCTCTTATTTCGGTGACTTCTTTAGCGCCTCGATCAGGCGCGAGATATCGGCGTCGTTGTTGTAAGCGTGGGCGCTAATGCGCAGTCGGCCGGCACGGCAGGCAACCGCAACGCCCTCGTCGAGCAAGTGTCGACGTACGGCGGCGGGGTCGTAGCCCGGCAGTTCGGCCGAGACGATTCCGGAACTAGCGGTCGGCGTGCGCGGCGAACAGACGACAGCACCCAGCGCGGACAGCTCGTCGACAATCCGATCGGTGTTGGCCAGAATACTCGCCGACACGTTCTCGATGCCAAGCCCGACCAGCAATTTGAGACTTGCTCCCAGTGCCATAAACCCAGCCATATTGTGTGAGCCACCTTCGTATCGCGCGGCCGATTGCTTGAGGTCGAGTTCCAGTTTGCTGTAGTCGCCGGAGTGCACGACGCTGTTCCAACCAACGCCAGTGGGCGTCAGTCGAGGCAGCCACTCGCGTCGCACGTACGCGATGCCCGCTCCTTCGGGACTAAGCATCCACTTGTGCCCGTCGGCGGCTAGGCAGTCGACTGGCGTTTGCTGTACATCAAGCGGAAACACGCCCAACCCCTGGATCGCGTCGAGGAAGAACAACGCATCGTGCGCGTGAGCGATGTCGGCAATCGCGTCGATATCGCGCCGGCAACCGTTGGCGTAGCCAACCCAACTGACGGTCACAACGCGTGTACGGTCGTCGCAATAATTGGCCAGTTGATCGAGGTCGACATGGCCGAGGGTGGTTGGTACCAAGCGAGTTTCGACGCCGAGCCGCTCCAGATGCATCCACGGGTAGAGGTTCGAGGGGAATTCGTCGTCGAGTGTCACGACGTTGTCGCCTGGCTGCCAATCGAGCCCTTCGGCAACCAGATTGATGCCTGCGGTCGTGTGCGGCACGAGCGCGATCTCGTTGGGATCGGCATTGATCATTTTGGCAGCAATCTGTCGCGTCGCCTTTAACTCGCGGGCCCAATCAAGCCAGACGGTATCGCCCTCACAGGCGGCCTGCTCGACCCAGTCTTGCAGTACGTGTTGTGCTGGACCAGAGAGCGGCGCTACGGCAGCATGATCGAAGTACGCCCATTTCGCTGTGACAGGCATCGCCGCGCGTAGATGCTCCCGAGTAGTATCTGAAGCTTGAGTATCGATAGGCATGTTCGGCTTACTTTTATGATGATCGCATTGTTGGTCTAACAACAGCGCAGACAGTTCGCGGGCTTTGTATGCGAAACAAGCTCGCTCAGAAGTGCTCTCGCTAGCCTTCTAGTTCCGGCCCAAAACTCCCTACTATGTGTTGCTCGGTCTTGGCGATTTGATGGGCACTCACGCATAATAGCGAATCGACCTACGATCGAGTATCTGCCATGCTGAAAATTACACTACTTTGGATCCTGCCGCTGACCACGCTGACTAACGTGGCTCGCGCTGATCCGGACGAATACGCGACGGCACGCGAACGGATGGTGGCGATCGAAATCGAAGCGGCTGGCATCTCGAACGCCCGTGTGTTGAAGTCGATGCGTACGACCCCGAGACACGAATTCGTGCTCGGTGGATTTCGCAAACAGGCGTACTTCGATGCGGCGCTGCCGATCGGCGACCGTCAGACGATTTCGCCTCCGTTTGTCGTGGCTTACATGACCCAAGAACTGGACCCAAAGCCGACCGATAAGGTTCTCGAAATTGGCACCGGCAGTGGCTACCAGGCGGCGGTGCTCAGTCCGTTGGTATCGAAAGTCTACAGCATCGAGATCGTCGAACGCCTCGGCCGTCGCGCCCGACGACTGCTGCAGCGGCTCGGCTACGAAAACGTGCACGTTCGGACCGGCGACGGATTCTTGGGTTGGCCGGAAGCGGCACCATTCGACAAGATTATCGTCACGTGTTCGCCGGAGTCGATTCCAAGGCCGCTCGTCGAACAACTCAAGGAGGGCGGCCAGATGATTGTGCCGGTTGGTGAGCGCTATCAGCAAAACCTCTACCGCGTCACTAAAAGAGACGGCAAGTTGCGACGCGAAGCGCTACGCGCAACGCTGTTTGTACCGATGACCGGCGCAGCGGAAGGCTCGCGTCAGGTGCTTCCCGATCCGGCGAACCCCGTGATTGTGAATGGCGACTTCGACCGAGTGATAGGCGAGAGCGACCATCCGGCCGGGTGGCATTACCTGCGGCAGGCCAAGGTTCGAGGCGACGATCGCTTTCTGTCGTTTGAGAATGACGAGCCCGGCAAAGCGAGCCGCGCACTGCAAGGACTGGCGCTCGATGGTCGGCAAGTGAGTGCCTTAAACTTCGCTGCACGAGTACGCGGTCACGAGCTTCGTCCGGGACCCACGCCGGCGCAACGGGCGACGGTGCTAATCACTTTTTACGACCAGCGTCGCGCCGTAATCGATAGCGAGCGGCTGGCCAATTGGAAGGGCACCTTCGACTGGCAGCGCGCTTCCAAGACAATCCGCGTGCCACTTGCGGCACGCGAAGCCATCGTGCGGCTTGGCCTACTCGGCGGTTTAGGGCGATTCGAAGTGGACGACGTTTCGCTGACTATCGAAAGTAAAGAAACTGAGAAACGTGGACAGTAGCCGCGTTTCGTTGGCAGTGAAGCCTGGCAGGAAGTTCGTTCGCGGTGTGCGCCGACGAGCACCAAATGACCAAGAAACTGATACCATAATGCTAGCCGCGATGCATGAGTCAGTGGAATTCCTCCGCTGCGCATTCGTGGGTTCAGCGACGTCTCATCGCGACAACTGCTCGCTGACCAATTCGAACACGAACACATCGGCGAAGTAGGCTTTGCCGCTGTCGACGACGAGCTGAATCGCTTCGTTCGGATAGCGCGGGTCAATGGATTTGGACGCGACGGCGATCCCATTGAGCAGCACGCGCCAGTGGTCGGTGTGCCGTTCGAGGCGCAGCTCGTGGTAATGTGAAGAATCTTCGGATTTGTCAGCGGGCAAAGGACAGTTAGGCGACAATGGCTCAAACTCGCCGCGACGGTTGGGCTTGCGTCCCAGCACGACACACGCTTCTGTAAGGCGAAGCACGCAACGTGGAGACTTGTCACTCAGGCTGGCAACGTCGGCGTGCTCGAAATGCAACTCTGCGGCGTCTGCCGTGTGTAGGTCGATCTTAAGCCGCACACCGTAGTGCTCCAGCGGATCAGCCGGCGATGTTGTATACGTCGGCAGCTTGTGAACGATTGCGCCTTTTCCTTCCAGCACGCGGCTGTGCATATCGTCTTCGGTCGGAATCCAACCGCCACGAATCGCCGTCCAACCGTTCAGATCAACGCCATTAAACAGCGGGCGTTCCCAGGACGAGGGAGTCAGTTGCGTCGTCGGAATCGCGACCTGACCACCCAATGGGTCGACGACGTAGGCGAGCGCCGCGATGGCGCTGATCGCGGCTACGGCCAAGCCGGCAAGCCATTGCCGACGCGGGATCGAAAACTTGATCGAGTCTTCGGTGAGCAATCCGTCCAAACTGGTATCGGACGTCAGTAGCGAGTCGATCGTTTCGGCGCTCGAAAGATCTGCCGTCGGCAACGATCCGTCGAGTGCTTGCCGAATCGATTCCAATAGCTGTTTGTAGTCGCTGATGCGATCAGCCGGGTCTTGCGCTAGCATTTGTTTCAAAAGTGCGATGGTTGCAGGGCTCGTGCCCTGCGGCAGACGCTCGATCCAGCCCTCGTCGCCTTTGAGCTTGGCGGCAAGAACCCGACCGATGCTGGTTCCATCGAAAGGCGGCTTGCCGGCGATCATATGAAAGACGGTTGCGCCCAACGCGTAAATATCAGCCCGACTATCGACGTGCGCATCGGCGACTTGCTCCGGTGCCATATAGTGCGGGGTCCCCAGCGACGTACCGCCCATTGTGAGCCGAGTGCTGTCCGTGTCGGGAACTTCCAACTGCACTAGGCCGAAATCGGTGATCTTCAGTAGCGGCACACCGGGCGGCAATGGATAGCCGGCTGGCGGCTTCGTCAATAGAAGGTTTGCGGGTTTGATATCGCGGTGAACGAGGCTGTGCTGCGCTGCCTGGGCCAGCCCCGCCGCGACCTGCTGTGCGAGCGACCAGGCGAGCGCCTCGCTCACCTGGCCCGAAGATTTGATCAGCCCATCGACGTCGCGCCCTTCAACGAGTTCCATCGCGAGAAACAGACGTTCGCGATGCGTGCCAAAATCGTAAGCCGCAACAATGTTTGGGTGCTTGAGCTTACCGATCGCTTTCGCTTCTTGCTGAAAACGCTTGATGACCGAAGGGTTCTCGATACGCTGCATCGGAATAGTCTTTAACGCCACCATGCGGTCAAGCTTGGGTTGGCGCGCTCGATAGACGATTCCTAGTCCGCCGTAGCCGAGCAAGTCGATCACTTCGTAGCCGGGCGCGAGATCGTCTTTCTCCGCAAGCCCTTGAATCACATCGACCTGTACGGGACGAAGCAATCCCTGCTCGATGCACAACGCCGCCAACGAGGAGCCGGAATCGACAGCCGCCTTGCTGACGCGAGTGGCATCGTCGCGAGACAGCAGTTTCTGTCGGACTGCGATCTCCAGAAACTCGTCGTCACTCACTTTCGTCAAATTGCTCACGACGTTTGGCTGATTCCGGAAAAGTTTTCGAGGCAAGGGTTTTGTGATGGTGATCGGATGAATGCAGCGACAGAAGCCCTACGAAAGCTAGTTAGGTCAGACCGTTGAATTTCTGAGATTTCCACGAACTGCCGGTGAGCGAGGGGGCGACTACCCGGCCAACTTGTCTAACTCTGCGAGCATGGCTTTTACTGACGGACGATCGTTGATCTGCTCGCCAACGTATGCGAAGCGCACATTGCCGGCCTTGTCGAGAATATACGTTGACGGAAATGCCAACTCGGCAGCGATCTGCAAATAGTTGACCGCCTTCAGATCAGAGTCAAGCAAAATGGGAAAAGGGATCTGATCGACTTCTTTTTTCTCAGAAACTTTCGCTGCGTCGATAAACTCTTCGAGATGCTCACTGCCCCCCGGATAGACGAGCAGCACCTCGGCATCGCGTTTCTGGAATTCGTCGTAGTTTGCCACGAGACGTGACGACTGCGTACGGCAGAAGGGACACAGCTGCCCAGAAAAACCACGCGTGATGACCAGCACGACATTCTTCTTACCGTGAAAATCGGTGAGCTGCACCTGATTGCCTTGCGTGTCAACGAAGGTCAAATCGTTGATGTCGTTCGGCAAATTAGTATTGGTCTCCACCTCATCCCAGAAGACATCGGAGCGACCCTCTTTCTTTGCCATCATCTCCGCTTCGGCGTAAGGATCGTCCCGCGAGGGAAGTACACCATAGACGATGGCGACCAGCACAAGACCGACGGCGAGAATCTTAAGGAGCAGTTGCATTGTGTTCGATTGTATCCCATGTCCAACGAATGATCAAAACCGACTTGTTCCGTAAGCAAGGTTCGTCGCGGCGCTTCGTGAAGTAGCATACACAACGCTAAACGAGCCGCGCCAGCACTTCGAGCCCTCGCTGAAGTGTTTCGACCGTTGCCGCGTAGGAGATGCGAAAATGCGTGTCGCGCTCGCTAAAAATATTACCGGGAATCACCAGTAACTCATTCTCGATCGCACGGGTGACAAACTCCGTGCCTGTACCACGTCGATCGGGAACTTTGGGGAAGACATAAAATGCCCCGCCCGTCGGCGCGACTTCGTAGCCAGCATGCTCCAGCCCCGACACCATCAGATCGCGCCGCTGACGGTATTCCTCCACTTGCAACGTCATGTCCGTCTCGAGTGCTGCAATCGCTCCCCATTGCAGTGGGTGCGGCGCGCAGACAAACGTGTATTGCTGCAGCATGGTGATCTTGTCAATCAACGCCGCCGGTCCATGCATCCAGCCTAATCGCCAACCGGTGACGCCGTGAGATTTGCTGAACCCATCGACGACGATCGTCTGATCGTTCCACGCCGTAGGACTCACCAGCGCACCGTCGTAGCAGAATTCGCGGTAGATTTCGTCAGACAGCAACGCAATGTTGTGCTTGGCGGCTAGCTCCGCCAACGCACGCACTTCTGCTTCGCCAGCGACGACACCTGTCGGATTGGCAGGGCTATTGAGCAGAATGAGTTTTGTCCGTGGCGTAATCGCAGCAGCGACCTTGTCGAGATCGATCTGGAAATCAGGGTAGGTGTCGATCATCACGGCTTTGCCACCGACCATTTTCACGAGCGCCGGGTACATGACGAAATACGGATCAAAGCAGATCACTTCGTCGCCTGGATCGACCATCGCCATCATCGCGAGCACCAGTGACCCACTCGTCCCCGAAGTCACTACCACACGCCGATCGTCGTGTTGGTAGGTCTCGTCGACCCGCGCCTGCAACGCTTCGCGCAAGTCAGGGATACCCTGCGTGACACTGTAGCCATTCTTGTCATTCTGAATCGCGTCGATCGCCGCCACCTTCATCGCATCAGGCACGGCGAAGTCGGGCTGGCCAATCGAAAGATTGATCGGATCGGTCATCTTTGCGGCCAGGTCGAACACCTTGCGAATGCCAGATGCGTCGAACTCAGCAGTACGTTGTGCAAGCCAATGATGAGACATAGAAAGTCAGAAGTGAGAAGTTAGACGAAGGAAATCACAGCTTAGACGTGGAAATGTCGGTAGCCGGCGAGCCGCGCCCTGGTACTTTCAATTCGCTCTCGCCAACCGCCCCCCATTGCACGAGCGCCACCATCGCCAACACGCCGACGATAGCCAGCAACTGCGTCGTCGTGAGTAGTTCTTTGTCGAGCTGGCCCCACAGCAGTGCGAGCATGGGAATCACGTAAGTTACCATGCCGGCAAATAGTGGACCCTGGCCGTTGATCAATTTTACGAAAAGCAAGATGCCGATCCCAGTGCCAAACACGCTTAGCACCACCAATGCGGCAACGGCTACTGGCCAGCTCTGAGGTTCGGCCGGTCCACCAAGTTCGGTTGCCGCCAATAAGCTCGGCGATAATTGCAACGGCAAGAGCAGCAGTCCGCCCATTGCCAAGAAAAGCGTTGTCACCGGCAGCGCCGGCAAATGGCTGAGCTTCCATTTGACGTACGTGTTGCCCAAGGCGTAAATAATTGGCACCGACAACGCCAAGGCCAGCAGCCATGTCGAAATCCCGCGTGCCGTGCCATCTTGCACAGCGAAATACATACAGGCCATGCCGCCTAGCACGCCGACCAATTGGCGGCTTGTCGGCCATTTACCAAGCATTGGAATCGACACCAAAATCGTCGCCAGCGGCACCAGCGCCACCATCATGCCGAAGTAAGCATGCTCACCCGCCTGAATCATCGTGTAAGGCTGAATCACAAAGGGCAGAGAATTGGCAAGCAGCGCGACCACGAAGATGTGCCCCCAATCAGACCGCGAGATTCGCACACGCGGACCACTCCACCACCAAACGATCCCGAGCAGTAACGCTCCGCCGAGCAACCGCCCCAATGCAATCGACACCGGCCCCAGCGCCAGCGCCGCTCGGTCCATCAAAATGAAACTCGCGCCCCACACGAGGCAGATGTAGAAGAACGAGAGGTAGGGCATGGGGGGAGGGTGAAGGTAGAAGTCAGAAGGGTGAAGTGACAGTCTACCGGGTGCATGATGAATGCACAAAGGCGTGTTTAAGCCAAAGAAGTCGAAGGATGCGCCTACGCCTCTGATCACATGAGACTAGAGCCAGTCAAAATACCGGATCCACCAAGTAGATACGGCCTTGTTAGGAGACATGACTCCGTCATGTGGTTCGTCTAAATCTTCCGAGTCAACGTACATGAATCCGTATCTTTTCAGAGCTTCAAGAATATCCTGGCCTGCGTTATTTGGAAGCAATTCCTTGGCAGTGTAGGTTGCCAGATTTCCAAAGTTGCTGAAGCGAATGGTAGGCTGGGTTGTGCGAAGAGAGTTTTTGACCTGGTGCGATACGAAGGCAATAGCAAGGCCAAAGCTGGCATCTTGGTGAAGTTCCCAATCCTCAAAAACTAGTTTACCGTAGGCTTCACACAACTCTGAGAACACCTTTCTCGCGCGATTCTCAATATCTCTAGCATTGAAGTTACTTGGGAACTCCCATGCTTGCTCCTCGTCAAATCTAAGCAACAAGCTTTTCGTTTCAGGGCTCATGTGAAAGCTACCAAGAGTCGTAGTCGAAGCGACGCAATAGGCCTCTGGTGCGTTTGTGCTTGGCGTCATCGTACCGTGCAGTGTAACCGATTCACCGGCCAAAGCCTTCGACATACGGCATGCGAGCTTTGTCATTCAGCCCGGCGGCTCAGCGCACTTTGCACTTAAACTGCAGGACGCCGCCTTCGCCCGCTTCGAGAGGCTCGGTGATTTCCCAACGCAGGACGACGCTGCCGCCGGTGTTGGGTTGGGCGGAGAAGTTCGCCTCGACAGACGACTTTTGGCTGCCTTCGACGTATTCGAGACGCGTCGTCAGGTTGTCCATGATTGTCACGTTGCCGACGACTTGGCTGCCGATGTTATCGAATCGGAGGGTGAACTCGACTTCGTCGCCCGGGTTGGCGAGCCCTGTCGAAGCGAGTTTCACCAGCCGCAACGTCGGCTTCTTCGGATCGTGCAGATGGTAAAGCACACCAGGCTGTTTGTCGGAAATAGCCGCTTGTGCGTGTTTCTCGCCAATCGTAATCTGTGGCGACTGGTCGCCGGCCCAGGTGATCGCTGCCAGACTAGCACGCGAGACCAACGCCTTTTCGTTGTTACTAACGGTGCCGGCACGAATGAGTTGCAAGTCGGCATAGGCGGCGAGCGAGCCATCATACTCTTCGACGACCAAGGTACGGTCCAGCTCGCCAAGCTGGTTTCGATTACGAGCAAGATTGGCTGGGTCTTCCGCACGATTGATGGTGGGTTCTAACTGATTGAGCGAAGTCGTGGCACGTTCGTTCTCGTCGATCTTTGCCAGCGAGAGGGGTGTCTCCATGCCGCCAGGCATATCGGCGCGAGCGTACTCGTGCAGATCGATCGAACGCCTCACCACGCCAAACCGCGGGGCGTAGATGCACACCTGATTACTCGGCGTCACGACCGTCCGCCCGTCGACGGTATCGTAGTGAGCGATCGTGTCTTCCTGCTCTAGGCCTTCGACTTGCCAGTCGGCCCGCACACCGGCGGTGAGCCCGTCGTCGCCACCGTCGCAAAGATACTCATCTCGTGGCCCGACCAGCGAACACGGCGCACAGCCACCGGGCTGACATCCCCCTAAGCCACAGCCGTGCGGACCACACTGTCCAGAACGAAAGCCGGCGCCGCCGTTGCCACAGGGATAGCCTGCACGCATTCCAGCCGCATACTCGGCCCTGCGATTTGCCGGGGGCGGGGTGTTCGACTCCGATTGGTAGACGACGGGCATTATGTTTGGATCGATGCCGCGTGTGTTGAACTGCGTCGCGGCGTGACTCGCCCTTGATGGAGAGATAGAGTCGCTAGGATGCACGCTTTGCGTGCGAGCGACAGCGGCCTCCCGCAGCGAGGGCGAGGAGACATTGGATGCACTCTGTTCCGGCATTGCTCGACACGAACAGAGCATGAGCGTTGCGATCGCAATGATACCGTATCGAAACCAGGCAGGAGCAGGCATTTGAACTTCAAATGGGAAGAGTGAAACTAAAAGTGTGAAACCTATTGACCGAGTTTGCTGCCACTGCCGGCATTGATGTCCGCCTTCGGTTTCGCTTGCGGTATTTCTGCTTGCGGCAGCTTCGCCTGAGCTTGGGCGACGGTCTCGCGATCGTAGACGATGGGCTCAGGACCGCCGTACGAAAATACGGGATCGGCTCGGTTAGTCTCTGGCACGCGCCCGCCGAGGCGAAGGATGGCCATCGGACGGCCCAGGTGATCGGCGACGACGAGTGGATCTTCGCCTGGCCGCGCCTCAATCCAAGGCTGCTCGTCTTTTTCACGCGCAATTGCGGAAGCCAGCAGCGGGTCTTCTAGGTAGACCACGCGCGTGATGAATCGACCTTCTGCCGCCGACAGTATTTCGTCCAAAGTTAGTTCGATCGGCACCGGAAAACGCAACCGCTGACCGGGCGGAGGATACAAGCGGTCGACCAACTCGACGGTGGGAAAGAGTTCGAGGCCGGGATGACCGGGAATCTCGGTCACTTGGAATCGATAAACTGGTCCAATAGACAACCCAACCACGATGGGACTCGGCTGAGAGTTTTGGAAACCGGAACCTGTCGCCGGCGCGATTCGAGCTCCCTTGGGGGCACGAATCTCCACCGGCTGACAGAATCCTGACAACGGTCCGCCTCGCATCAGTCGCAGGCGTCCAATCGCTCCCGGAGGCATGGCACCGGCGTGGTACCAATGTACGGGTCGGTCTTGCGCGAACACCGCGGTGCTACACGTCAGTCCGACGAGTACGGCCCTCAGTAATTTGCCTGCAACAAGCATCCTCAATCTCCCGTGGGAAATGCCTCTCTCGACAAGAGACTTCCAGTTGCTGGTTAGGATGCGTACCGTTGTCATAAGTTTCGCAATAAAAATCTAATTCGCCACGGCCTTGCCAATTGCCTATTGGCACTCGGGACAGCCTTCGCATTCGTCGCCCTGGCAGCGTGCCGCCATCTTCTTGATAGCTGTCGGCACTGCGGGAGCCAGCGTGCCACCGAACATTCGGAAGCCCGCCCGATTGGTCTCGGCGACATGAACATTGTTCACCGGACGCGGATAGTTCATGCCAGGTCGCTGTTTGACCGTCATCTTCATGTTGTGGACTGGAGGCGGCATGTTGACTCGCGTACGATTGCGAATCGAATGATTCACCAGACCGGCTTCGTGACCCAACGGAATGTGCGGTGGGCCGGGCAAACCAATCGGAGTACCGACGTGGGGCATTCCCCACTGCGGTGTGGTCATACCGGCAATCATGTGCGGCGGCATTGCTTGTGGTGCCATCGCACCAGTCGACATTCCTTGCGGTGCCCCCGACATGCCGCCATAAACTTCGCCAACGGTCGAGCCTGACTGGCAGTCTTGGCAGCCTTCGCTGTACTGAGCCGGAACGATCGAGCCACTCATACCCATTCCTTGACCAGGCAGTTGCAAGTCGAGGTTACCGATTCGCAAGATGGCCATGATCGAACCACGTCGATCTGCTTCCGCAATCGGATCGACACCCGGATCGAGTCGGGTGCTAACTAGCGTTTCGACACCGGCGAGCGCTAAGTCTTGAAACTCGGGGTCCGGCAGATAGATCACCTTGGTCACGAAGTTGCCACTGCGGACCTGATCGAGATCTTCGTCGGTAAATTGAATGGGAATCGGAGCATGAGCCAGAAACGCATCGGTGCGCGGCGTCACGGGTGCAACTTCCAGCGTCGGATAGAGTTCGGTACCCTCCCGATTCGGCAAGTTCGTCAGCTTGAGACGATAGATCGCACCCTGGTAGAAGTTCTGACGGGCAGGCATCACGATCGGCGTGCCGTCGAACATGCCTTGTCCACCAACGTCCCAGGCAACTTCGCCGCCTTCGACACCCAGAAACGCAATCTGCGAAGTCGCCGCCGGTCCTGCCATGCCCGTGGGACAACCGCCCATTGGTCCGCAACTGCCAGGTCCGTACATCGCGGACGCGGGGCTAACGCCGCCGCGGGTCGCCATCGGACTCAGCACACCAGGACCAGGGCCACCAACTCCGGGCCCAGGTTCCATCAACCGCTGAGCAGGCGGCAGGTTGTAGGCGCGGCCTTGGCCCATGCAGTCGGCCGCAGCCAACAGCATCACCAAGCCCATCATGAGTGTGGTTCGTGTCTTCTTCATCGAGATTCCCCCCTCGGATGTGTTTGGAGCAGTGGGTGGCGGGTGGTGAGTGGTGAGGTGCTAGCAAATCGCTTGCGATCACCGCTTACCACCAACCACACGCCACTCGACATTGCCATCGCCCGACGGACGGACGCTGACTAGAATGTTCGATTCACGGTGGAGCTGGTGCTCCTGGGAGTATTTGGTCGGCGTCGTAGAACCCGAATCTTTGGCAAAACCGCCAAAACCGGCAAAGGAAATCTAGTTTGCGTGGCTTACCATCTGCCGTGTTGCTGACCGCTTTGGTCCTGCCATGCGAGCACGCACGCGGTCAAGCGTCCAATCCGGGACTCGATGGCAATCTCTATGTCACGCAAGTCTTAAAAAGTCTGCAAGCACCGATCAACGTGAGCGCCAAGCTGCGTTTCGAGTCGCGTTTGTTCGACCAGATGCTGGTCGGACAAGGCGCGTATCAGCAGGGCGGCGCGATGAGTAAGCGCTTTACGCGTTGGGAGATGCACACGCAGATCGCCGATGAGAGTGCTAGCTTCGTGCAGGTGTATGACGGCATCCACCTTTGGACCGAGCGGCGATTGCCCAGTCGTCGCAACGTCACACGTTTGGATGTCGCGCGTTTGCAGTCAGGACTGCGCGCTCATCAACGCGGCAAAGCGGTCGACGTGCGAGCGCAGCTGCTCGGATCGGTTGCAGGGCAGGGCGGCCTGATTCAATTGCTGGCTGATCTACTGACGAACTACGACTTCCAACCTCCGCAGCCGACGCAACTCAATGGATTGCCGGTCAACGCGCTCATCGGTCGATGGCGCACAAATCAACTCGTCAAGCACTGGCCCAGCGCGGCGCAGTTGGACGACGCCGAACCGCCGACGTGGCCGCACCAACTGCCGCACCATGTGTTGCTGCTCGTCCACAAGCAAAATCTGTTTCCGTGCGTCGTCGAACACCGCGGTTTCCACGGGGCTCACTACGCCACAAGTCTTGCCGGCCTGCGCCCAACGAGCAGTCCGCAACTGCGCTACGAAATTCACGACATCAACTTCGCCGTGGCGATCCCGAACGAGCACTTCGCCTTCGACCCCGGCAGCAACTGGAGCGACGAAACGTCGGTGGTGCTGGAGCAGATGACGAGCGAGCAGGTAGACGCCGCTACCGCAGTTGGGGCCGCTAGAATCGGCAAGGCAGCTGTTCGTTAGAGCTATCTTGCCAGGCTCGTTAATGAGGTCTGAACAGCAACGGAACAGAAATCTACGCTAAGACCTTGGGCCGCTAGTGTGGGTCATCCCTTGGTCACTTGCGAAATCGGGGGAAACTGCCTCAGACGATGGTCCACTGCGCCCAAAGTAACTGCCAGTTGCAACGCAACTTGGCTATCGTCTGCGATGTATTCTTAGATGTCGTCAATGGCACATCTGAAACTTACCTTCTCCCTATAGCAATCGTCCATCTTATAGTCGGCGGGCGGCATCGCTCCACGCTCCAATTCGACCAGGGCACCGCTCGCACTGAGATAGCTATGATTGTGTACGTTTGCCACGTCCTCAAAGTCGTAACCATCTGGCAGGCTAAAGAAATCGAATGAATAAGGAGACCCATATTGGAAGAAAGACCCATCAGACATTTCAAAGACCCAGCCCGTCCAGCCCATGAATGTTTCACCGCAAATCTGATTTCTGAGGTCGTCCGGAATTGCGAATTTTGACCTGACCACATCTTGGATATCATAGGCACTTACTCGATTCCCTGATGCTACGAATGATTTTACTATCTGGTCATATTGTGTGTGGTCAGATGAGCCAAGTAATCGCTTTTTTGGACGTGTTTCATCGAAACGTCGCTTCGCCAAGTCCACTACCCTTTGCGCCGACTGGTACACAACACAATCAAGGTGAGTACCATCCGTCAATATCGCGGCACCTCTGTATTGTACGCCGTAAACGGAATTGTTCTGATGCGGTAACTCACTGCATATGTATTCAATGTCAAACATGCTGGTATCTTGCTTGCTTCTGTCATCGGAATCTCTTAGACACAGCCTCATTTCCCGTCCCTCTCCAACGTACGTCTAGGTGGCTTGGCAGTCTAGAGAGGTGGAGCAGCGTGCTGTTAGACCATTTGACTCTGGCTTCCCAGGTCGATAACACCATATTAGTACGTCTCGCAGAGTGAAACGCCGAGCCAGAGAGGCCACTCTCGTACGTGCATAAGTAGGCATCGTCAGGGGGCACTTAGCAACTACGGAAACGAGCGTTTTTCTAGGCGGTATGCGACTATGGAACGGGTCGGATTTCGTAAGCAATACCTGATCAGAATAATTCCATCTAGACGTTTTCTTAGCCAGGCACCGTCCTTAGCGTACGTTGCTGTTCCGTTACTGCTCGAACCCCTTAATCTAACGACGATCGTTCTTCGTCAGCAGCGACACCACGACCAGCGTCACAAAGCCCAGCGGGATCGTGACGATGCCCGGCTGGCTGAAAGGGACGAGCGCTTCCTCGGCGGGCCAGCCATACACGCCGGTAAACGTGTCGGCGCTGAGTAGAATCCAGGCCAGCGAGCTGGTCATGCCGACGATTACGGCGGCGATCACGCCTTGCTTGGTGACGCCTTTCCAAAACAGTAGCATCACCAGCGACGGCAGGTTGGCCGATGCCGCGACGCTAAACGCCCACCCGACGAGGTAGCCCACATTAAAGCCCTCAAACAAGATCCCCAGCCCAATGGCGATTACGCCAACGACAACTGAGGCAATTTTGGCGATGCGTACCTGCTGCTGATCATCCATCGATTCGCCCACAAACGAACCGACCAAATCATGGGCGACTGCTCCCGCTGACGCGAGAATTAGTCCGCTGACCGTGCCCAGCACCGTCGTAAAGGCAATCGCCGAGATGATCGCGAACAGCAGCTTGCTCAAACTCAGCGCCAACAAAGGCGCCGCCATGTTGCTATTGGTCACGTCCATCGCGCCGCTGGTCATCGCCCCCAAACCCATGTACAGCGTGAGCACATAGAAAAACCCAATCGTCCCGATCCCGACGATCGTACTTTTGCGAGCGGCGGCAACATCTTTCACCGTGTAGTAGCGAATCAGAATATGTGGCAACGATGCCGTCCCGCAGAACAGCGCCAGCATGAGCGAAATGAAGTTCAGCTTCTTGACCGGATTGTCGCTGCGGATGCCTTGGAACTTTGGATGTTCACCCGGACGCAGCACTTCGCTGCCAGGCGTAGGGTTGGGCGAATAGGTGGTCGTTACCGCACCGTCGTCGGCAGTGGTGGCTTGTTTCGACCATAGGACGACTTCGCTGCGCTGCAAAACGCTGAAGAACTCCAGTAGGCCGAGCGGCCCGGTCTTCGTCTGACCGTCCGGCAATTTCGAAATCGTACCGACCGGTTTGAGCGTCGCTTGGCCCTCGTCTGTACCTTTCGGCAATCCGTTCACGAGTGTTTGACCGTCCGCAGTTTTGGTGATCGTCTGCGGCTGCGGCGGCTCAGGATCAACTTCAAAACCTCGCTCGAGAATCATCACCGTTAGCAAGGTACTAAACACAACCAGTAGCGAACCTTTGAAAAACTGCACCCATGTCGTCGAGACCATCCCGGCAGTCACGACGATGAGAATCACGACTGTGCCGACGATCAACACGCCCGCCCAATGCGGTAGGCCCAGCAAGGGTTGTACCAGCACGCCCGCACCGACCATCTGCGGGATAAGATAAAAAACACTAACGGCCAGCGTACTGACACCAGCCGCCAATTTGATGCCCGGCGAGTCGAACTTCGCATTCAGCGCATCAGCGAACGTGAACTTACCCAGTCGTTTCATGGGCTCAGCCACGATAAACAGGGCAACGATCCAACCGGCGAGAAAACCGATCGAGTATAGAAACCCATCGTAGCCCGAAACGGCAATCATTCCGCAAATCCCCAAGAATGAGGCAGCCGATAGGTAATCACCTGCAAAAGCGACACCGTTCACAAACCAGGGGATCTGTCCGTGCGCGGCAAAATAGCCCTCCGACGACTTCGCCTTGCCGCCGAGATAAAAGCTCAGACCGAGCGTGAGCCCGACGAAGGCGAAGAACATGAGGACAGCGGTCAGCGAAGGCTCGTAGATCATTGTTCGCCGCCTTTACCACCGTCAGCTGGCGTCGACGCGAAGAGCCCATAGATGATCGACAGCACAAACGCCGCGATGATCAGACCAAAGCCATACAGAACCGCTAGATTCACCCCAGCGACCGGCGTTTCTTCCATCGTCTCCGGCGAAAACGCATTCAACAGCACGAAACCGCCGTAGAGCAGCAGATAAAGCAGAAAAAGCACGAGGCCTAAGCGTGAAGTTTGCGATTGCATGCGATACCCAGATCAGGAGGGGCGAAAAGATCGGTCGTGTGCCTATCATCGCCAAGCGAAACAGCTTCCACAAGTCGGAATCCGACGGCGTCTGCATATTCGCCGCAGCAACCCCGACAAGCACGCAGCGTGAGCAAATTCTTTGCTCAAGGTCGATTCCTCTGGGTGTCGCCACGTTAACTGTGGTAAAAAATCTTAAGTGCAGTCGCGTAGGTCGCGGCTCTGAAGTGAAGAAAACTAGAGGCGAGCAGAAGCGATGCAACGACTCACCGAAGAAATGGATGACGACCGGCGCGAGTTTGGCCAAGGTTGGATCAGCGGTATGGCCAGCCTCATCTTGGGCGCGACCGGCCTGGCCACGACGCTCTGCCTGCTCTACCCCCAAGTACTGACCGTCGCGGACGTGCGTGGCTACTACAACACTGGATACGTGCGAGTTGCGCTTCATCTCGTGCTTATCGCCGCATTTGCTATGGGCGTCGTGAGCGTCGCGTTGCGACACAGCAAGGTGATGGGTTTCTCCGGCATCATCATGGTCCTTGCGGCGACACTCATGGGCGGCTCACGCGCGAGCAGTCGACTCGAGGGCGAGACAGATATCTACTTTGGCCTCGACTTCTTTATGCTCAACGTCATCTTCTTGGGAATGATCTTCATTCCGATCGAACGACTATTCAAACGGCGCGACCAGCCGGTTTTTCGCGAAGAGTTCCGCGAAGACCTGTTTTACTTTTTCATCACCAGCCTGTTCGTGCAGTCCCTGACGTACATGTCGCTTACGCCAGCACTCACCATCGTCGCTGGCACGAGTTGGTTGGGCGGGTTCCGCGAGTTGGTTGCCAGTCAGCCGCTAATCTTGCAGTTTATCGAGATCATGTTCTTTACCGATTTGGTGCAGTACTTCTTTCATCGTGCCTTTCACGAGATCCCCTGGCTGTGGAAATTCCACGCCGTGCATCACTCCGCCAAAACGATGGACTGGATCGCCGGTTCACGAATGCATCTGGTCGAAGTCATCCTACTGCGCGCGTTCACCACGATGCCGATGTACGTGCTCGGCTTTCAAGAACCAGCACTGTACGCCTACATTTTCTTTGTGTATCTGATTTCGGTGTTCGTCCACTCGAACCTACGTTTCAACTTCGGCATCTGGGAGCACATCATCGCCACGCCACGCTTCCACCACTGGCACCACGGCATCGAAAAAGAAGCCATCAACATCAACTACGCCGTCCACTTCCCGATCATCGACCGCATCTTCCGCACACATCATCTGCCAGAAGACCAATGGCCCGAAGGCTACGGTATCGAGGGACACCCCGTACCGCGAGGCTGGCTGCAGCAGTTCTGGTATCCGTTTCGTGGGGAGGGCGACAAGGGAGAATCGTAGTTTCAGATGGAACGAAGTTGATCTGTACTTTGCTTCGAAGTATAGATCGAATCGCGTGGCTCAGGTGTAGCTCATCGGCGTGGCTAGTGACGCTGCAAAAAGTCAATCAGGTTGGAATGCAGACGCCTGACGTCGCTCACTTCGAGATCAGGGCTGTTGTGCGCAGCTTCGTTGCCAACTGCAGCCATGGAATCAACACTCTTAAATGCGATTTTATCGTAAACTTTGGCCTTATAAAGTGATTGATTGAAGTCGGAGATGGTTGGTCGGGCCTTCGTGGGAGATTCGTTGTGTGCATCGCACAATCGCCGCAGCTTTTCTTCAAGGACAGCACGGAAAAGGACGCCTGCGGCAAGGAAGTAGTCCTTGCTGAGTAGGTACTCCGCTTGCTCTATGAGATTGGAGAAAGCCTCAGCAAAAACAAGATCTTCGAATCGCGCTAGACGACCAGCTGCCAGGTTTTCGCCAATTGATTGCAATGCACCTAACGTCGCATTACAAGATGAACGATTATTCGTGACTTTTTCGCTTCCGAGATTTGGCGACCATGGTTCGGCAAATTGACCAAGTTGCTGGAGTAGTAACTTGCAAGATGTACGCCACTTTTGAAACTGCTGAAGATTGACAAAATGATCGGTGGAAAACGAGCTGGTCCTTACTTCGAACGCTGTACTCAACACTTCTTCACCTTCCTTGATGAGTCCGCGCACAAAATCGTTGAGAGGTTCTTGTGAATCAATCATTCGCTTCGTCCGAAAGTGCGTGAGCCATCTCCTGTTGTCCTCATAGCATGCGGAAGATAATACTCCCGCCTAGGGCTCAAGAACTACTCCAACGTCACCGTCTTGCGTTTGTAGCTGATTTGCAAGTCGTGACCATTCAAGAGCGAGGTCCCTAGCAGCGGATAGGCGCCCTCGTTGGCAATGACTTGAGTGCGATATTCTTTTCCAAACCAATCGAGGAAACAGGTGAACGTTGGTAGTTCGACTCGCTGGCCATCCGCCAGAATTGCTGACGTCGAAGAGAACTCTTTCAGTCCGAAGCGTTGGATGTCGCTGTGTGGCAAGACTAGGCCGCCGTTAAAGGCCGTATCGACCCAAACAATCAGCGTCGACTTTGCTGCCTCAGGCGCGGCGCCGACGGAAACTTCGAGCAATGCCCGCTGATCTTCATCGACATGGCCATTCACTGAGCGAGCACTCCCATATGAATCGCTGCGTCGTGGCCGATACGCAAGGTATGTGTCAAGCAATCGGGATGGGCATCAATGGCTTGGTTCACTGCCGCGTCGAAGGTTTCGCCGACAAAACAATCACCTGACTTCGGCTCGATGCACACATATTTGCCTAGGTCGGAAGACTCCAGTTTACTGCGGAGCTGTTCTGCGTAAATCCGCTTCGCGCTCGCGACAGTTTGTTTGGCATTTTCAGACAGCATCGCAGCTCCTATGTGCCTAGCAATCCAGTGTCGCCATTTTAGCACACAGTCGTGATGCGGCCAATCTTAGCCAACGGCTACTGCCTCGCACCGCAATACGGCACCGTCACCTCCTGGAAGAAAACTCCTTCCAACTCGCCGAACAACTCGCTGCCGCGGTCGCGACCGAGCTGGAAGAGCTGGTCGGTGACTTCCAGATTGTCGAGGGTCCAGTTGGGGTCTTCCAAGGCGAAGTCGACGATGCGGTAACGGTCGCCTAGTACCATTTGCAGGGGGAGTTGTGTGCCTTGCATTTGCGACACGCTCATCACTTCGGCGACGTGGCGAGCCCAGAACAGCGAGCCCGCGTCGCCCCCGGGCGGAGCTAAGGTGTATTCCGCCTGACCGGTGCCGATCGACAACATGTGCACGTCGTCTAACCGTTCGACATGGCCACGACAGGCGCTGTCGTGGTCGATAATGTTGGCGGCTTCGGCCAGTGCTACCACGCCGGGATCGATCGCCCACAAACCGCCGTCGGCGTACGCCTTGCCATCAGGCATCTGCTTATGCGGAAAGTACGTCGGCGCGGCTGCCGATGCCCCAATAATGTCGGCCAACGGCCAATCGTACTCCGGTCTTGGTGCTGCCGAATGCGGGGTGCGAAAAACGTAGGCCACGCCGTCCGTCAGGTTGACGGTCGGAATCGCCAACCGACAACGATTGGCGTCCGTCAGGGTCGCGTTGCCAAACGCTTCGACAATGGCCGCGCGCAACGCGTGCGGACAGTACCGAGACTGAAAAAAATGATCCGGGTCGACGCCGGAGCGCCACTTCAAGTAACGCCGCAACATCGAATACACCGGGCGATAGGCGCGCTTCGGGCGGTAGCGTTCGCGGGGCGCGAAGATACGGCGACTGTGCTTCTCGTAAAAGGCTTGTACCTCGCCAGCGCTGGTGCCGCAAGCCAATGCCGAAGCAGTGATCGAACCGGTCGAAGTGCCGGCGACCAAGTCGAAGTAGTCAGAGAGCGGTCGTTCGAGACGTTGCTCGATCTCCGCCAGCACGCCAATGGCAAAAGCACCTCGCAGCCCGCCACCAGCAAGAGCAAGAATTCGAAACATGGAATGGCAACAACAAACGTCAAGTGGAGTTCAAATTCGTATCCTAACCTACCAATCGCGCAGCCGTTAGCAGGGCAGCAACCATGCCGCTCGACTCGGCGGTGCCTTGCCAGGCCCGGTCGAACGCCGTGCCGTGGGCCACACTTGTACGGACAATTGGCAAGCCCAACGTGATATTGACGGCGCGGTGCATGCCGAGGAGCTTTAGCGCAATGTGACCTTGGTCGTGATACATCGCCACGACCGCGTCGAACTCTCCGTCGCGGGCGCGAACCATCAACGTATCGGTCGGGAAGGGGCCATCCGCGTTGATGCCTTCCGATCGCGCTCGCTCGACTGCTGGGCGTATGAGCTGCGCCTCTTCGTCGCCGAACAGCCCGCCCTCGCCGGCGTGCGGATTGAGCGCACACACGCCGATTCGTGGATTCGCCTGTCCGAAGCCATCGCGCATCACACGCTGGGCAAGACCGCATTTTTCATAGATCGCTTGCTCGCTTAGCTGATTGAAGACATCGCGGAGCGCGGTATGCAGCGTCACGTGCACGACGCCCAAGCCGGCAGGGCAGGGGGGGACCTCCTCGGGCGGAAGAAAAAGCATCATCGCGAAGTCGTCGACACCACAACGATCGGCAAGCAATTCGGTGTGGCCAGGATACTGCGTGTGCCCAGCGGCATGCAGTGCCGATTTGCTGATCGGAGCGGTCACGATTCCTGCCACGCTGCCGGCGAGTGCCGCATCGGTTGCACAGACGATCGACTCGTAGGCGGCCTGACCGGTGCGCGCGTCGATCGTGCCTGGCGGCACCTCGAGAACCTCGTCGTCGCCTATCGGCATGTTGAGGATCTCGGCTAGCCGTGACGGGTGCGTCTTCGCCTCGTCGGGCGACGCAAGACCGACAACCGATGCGGACGACCCAACGAGACGGATCGCGTTTTCGAGCACGCGTGGGTGCCCATACACCAGCGGCGTACAGGCCTCCGTCACCCGTGGGTCGGCCAGTGCCTTGACGATCACTTCCGGGCCGACGCCGGCCGGGTCGCCCATCGTAATGGCTAGTAGAGGCTTGGACATCGCGGTGTTCGGATTCAGTCGTGCGGAATAAGCGAGCTCGATTGCGGTATTGTAGATTGGCCGCACCGTGGGACAACGCCCCCTAACGTGACGCCCCTCGAAAGCGTACCATAGATGCATCTAGATCGTTCCGCACTCCACAATTTGAATTCCGAAATTGTCCCGAATTTTCCCATCGTTGGCCGTCGTCTCACTTGGGCTGTTTCTCACGTCGATTGTGATGGGGCTGTCGATCGGCGATCTGTACGAGTTGCCGCCCGCCGAGTCGACCATCCGCTGGCGCGGAGTTCACATGCTGACGGGCGCGTCGGCGGCGCTGGCGGTGGTATTCGTCCATTCGATCGCAGTCACCTACTTCATCGGCACCAGCCGCTGGTGTAAGGAAGTGACCGAAACCTACAAGCTCGACCCGAAGATGTTGCGAAGCAGCACTCAGCTGAAGCGAAAGACTTTTCCCTGGTGCCTGATGGGCATGCTGGGCGTGGTGGGTGTCGCAGCCCTGGGAGCCGCTTCGGACCCGGGGACGGGTCGGCCCGACACCGCTTGGTGGGCGTCGATCCACCTCGGTGCGGCGTTCTTGGGATTCGCATTTATTGCCTGGACGTACTACCGCGCTTGGCTCAACATCGTGTCGAATCAATCGGTTATCCAGCAGATTGTGGACGCTGTCGCAGTGATTCGTCGCGAGCGTGGACTCGAAACCGAAGAGACCGGCTCCGACCAAGTGGCCGCCTTGGCTGGCGATTCCAACGCGACTTAGCCACGGCGTCTTGCGCCCGAGCGTCGAAAGTCGCCGCCGAAATACCGAAATAACCGTCATTTTCTGACGTTTGGGCACGGCACCCCCTGACTGCCCAGCTTTCGCAACTATACTAGTGCAGAAGCGGGCAGCCTATCTCGCATGAGTTGCGCCGCTACCGGAGCGCTCCGGCTCGTTCTGAGCGGAGTAGAACCGCAGTTTTTCGCGTTTTTCCCGAAGTCGACACGAGGCCAGTTCGCATATGTCCAAAGCCATGACGATCGTTGGAATGGTCGTGGCCGCCTTGCTGGTGCTCATGTTTACCGCCGACTTCTTCGCCGACATACCGTTCGGGGCGGAAAGCAAAACGATGAACATCGGCGCGATCGTCGCGGGTGCAATCCTTGGCTACATCAGCTTCAGCACCTTTCGCGAACAGAAGTAGCATCTAAGCTGCACGTCTCAGTATCGACCGCTGCGGTTTGACTTCGTGCCGGTTTGCTAGGGCAGACGCTTGCTGGCCTATCGCGAAGACCTCGAGCTGCAGCTCGCGTTTGGCAAATGCGATTTCTTCGATCAATTGACTGAAGCTGTGCACGTCGCGCCCGCTAACTTGTCCCAAATCGATAGCGGCCGTGCAAACTGATCCGCCAGCCAATAAGTCTTTGAGAGACGGCCGACGGGCAGGCAGCAGCGACCAGCGCGAGCGTACCATTGGAAAGGCGACGGTTGGGTCGAGCTGCCATAGTCCGCAGGGCAGCTGACGGGGCGACTTAGCGGCCGAAGACTCCAGCGTCAGGGGTACCACTGCCTTGATGCCAGAATCCGCCAACATGGCAGCGCGGGAACGAAGCTGCTCAGGGTCGCCCGCGACCACCACAACGTCGGTTTGCGAGATCGCCTGCACAGCGATTTGCAGATTAGCTAGCTCACTACGCAATCGTTGCGGTGAACGCGCCGTGACCGCGGCAGCAAACTGGCAACCCGCAATCCGCTTCGCTAGCACTTTCGCCATTTGCGGCTGATCGACCACCCAAGTCGATTCCAATCCCAATCTTCCGATGTTCGAGGCGAGCGACTCAAGCGCAGAGGAGTCGGCTGATACGGCACTTACCACCAACGAGACACTGGGGACGGATACGGTTGTAGATTGGGAATCCATGAAGCGATCATCCTTGGGTTTCACGGGACAGCCAGCATCGACCACGGTAGGCACCTTCTGTAGTTTCGGACCGTCGGCAAGGCGGACTCGACGCGGGCGGCCTGCGCTGCGATCAGCAAACCCTGGTAGACTTTGCCGTTCCTGCTAATAAGTCAAAGTAGTCTGGCAGCCGTCCTCCGATTCGGCTAACGATCTGGCTGGGTGTCTGCTAAAATACAAGCTCAGTAGTTCCAAAATTTGATAGTTCAGATGTGAGCCGTCGGCGCTAGCCGCGGGTGAAACCTCGAGAAACATTTGCTAGCGTAGCAACCGCGGCTAACGCCGACGGCTCAATTCGGAACCACTGAAGTTTGTCGGATCACTTACACGGACCTTGCATGCAGCTTCGCAAGCTATGACGCAGCTCGTCAGAAAATGGAATTTTCAGCCTCATCCGTTGGTCAAGAACGGACATCTGCAATCGATCGTTGGCATTCACTGGCCGACGGGTGCGCCCCCTTATCAGGCGAAGCAGCACGTGGTCGCGCTAGACGACGGCGACCAGATTGTGTTGCACGAAGATGCACCCGCCGATCTGGCAGAGAACGCGCCGATGGTTCTGCTCGTCCATGGACTGGGCGGTTGCCATCTCAGCTCCTACATGTGCCGCATGGCGGACAAGTTGACGCAACGTGGCTATCGCGCGATTCGCATGGATATGCGCGGCTGTGGGGCAGGGGAGTCGATCGCACGCAAGCCCGCACACTGCGGTCTGACAAACGACTTTGCGTCGTCGTTGCACTACTTGGCGGAGATCTACCCGGATGCGGAAGTCTCGCTCGTCGGTTTCTCGATGTCTGGGACCGTCACGCTCAACATGCTTGCCGAAGCCGGCGAGATGCGCGTTGGCAACCTGCAGCGCTCGATGGCAATCAACTCGCCGATTGATCTGGCGCACGTCGAAAGCTACTTCAATTCGTTTTGGGGGAGCAAGTACAACCGGTTCTTTGTGAAGCTCATCTGGAGCCAACTGCTCAGGCGTTGGGATCAATTCTCCGATATCGCGCCTAGTCCCATCCCCAAGCGACCAAAGCGGCTGCGCGATATCGACGAAGCCGTCGTCGCGCCAGCTGGAGGCTATACTAGCGCCGCCGACTACTACGAAAAAGCCTCGCCTGTCTGCAAGTTGCAATCGATCAAGCAACCGGTGACGATCGTCTTCGCCGAGGACGACCCCGTCGTGCCCATCGGACCGCTGCTCGAAGCCCCGCGTAGCTCTTCGGTGGAGGTCGTCACCACGAAGCACGGCGGCCATTTGGGGTTTCTCGCCTCACGCAGCGAAGACCCCGACTTTCGCTGGCTCGACTGGCGAATCCTCGATTGGCTTCAGGAAGGCTGTCCCTCGGCAAGCCCTAACAACAGCGAGGCGGGCCAAGAAGTTCAAGTCTACTCAGCCCGCATACCGCGAGATTCCCGATTCGCGGTTGAGTCCCAGCGCTAGCGCTTCAAGCGTTTTGGCGTCTCAATTTCAGCCGCAGCGGTCACCGATGGGGCAGGTGTGTGCGAATGCGAAAGCTCCTCCAGGCGGCAGATGCCGTACGCTAGCGCTAGCCCCAACAGCAAGGCGGTCGAGAGCAAAACGCGATCGTGGTTGTGAAACTGCAACTCCGGCAACAAATCGCTCAACGCAATGCAGAGAAATGCTCCGGCTGCGAATGCAAGAGCCGCCCCCAACGTGGCACCCCCGTCGCCTTCTCTCGCGATTCCAACGTAAAACAAGACCGCTCCGAGCGGAATCGCCAGCGAAAACAAACCGTTGACCGCATGACGCCAGGGTAGCGACCAACCGCCACGAGCCATTAGCGCGGCAATCGTCATCGAATCGAAAGGTTTGTGCAACAGGATAACAAAGAACGTACCGAGACCCGCCAAGCTCGGATTGGCTTGCCCATGATCAACGCTGGCGGCAAGCGCGATACCAGCGATCACGCTGTGCAAAGTTAGCCCAATCGCAGCGCCGCTCCAGGTGATGTCATGTCCGTGATTGTGCTGTCCATCGTGGTCGTGCCCGCACGTGACTTCGCCGTCTTCGACCTCGTGATGATGGAAGCACAGAAATCGCTCTATAAAAAACATCGTGAGTAGCCCGGCCAAGAACCAGAGCATCACCTGCAGAATCGTCTCGTGCTGCGGCGACTGCGTTGCCGCGAGCGACTGCGTCAGCGCATGCGGCAACATGTGCAGCGCGCCCACGCCCAACATCACTCCAGCGACAAAACTCACGACGCACTCCATGACCCGGTGCGTCAGCCGAAACCACAGCGGGATCATCCCTCCGACAATCGACATGCCGAGAATCAGCAGGCAGTAGTACGTCAGCAGGACGAGAGGACTCATTGTGGACCCTGGTCGGGAGTTGCCAATCGCATAGTATCGCACGGCAACGGGCCGTTGGGAAAGACCGAATGTGCAATGACCGAGCGAACAGAAACTTCCGACGGCAAAAAATGCACATTGGGTCATTGGTCATTCAGGCTTTTCGCCGTAGGCTACTGTCATGCGTGCCTGTATCCAACGAGTAAGCGAAGCGAGAGTCGTGGTTGAAAATGTGACCACCGGCGAGATCGGCGTGGGCCTGCTCGTACTGCTAGGCGTGGCCGCCCCCGACACCGACGCCGAGTTGCATTGGCTGGCCGACAAGATCGTCAACTTGCGGATTTTCTCCGATGACGAGGGAAAGATGAATCGCTCGTTAATCGATGTCGGTGGCGCGATGCTCGTCGTCAGCCAATTCACCCTTTATGGCGACTGCCGGAAGGGCCGCCGTCCGAGCTTCGTCGACGCCGCGCCTCCTGGGCAAGCCGAACGCATGTACGAAGACTTTGTCACCTATGTGCAAGGGCAGGGCGTCACGGTCGAAACCGGCCGCTTCCGCGCCGACATGAAAGTGTCACTCACCAACGACGGCCCGGTGACGATGTGGATTGATACAGCGGAGCGGCAACGTACTGATCGGATTCCTCGCTGACACACACGACGAAGTCGACCGTACAATCGTTGCGATCAATCGCTTCCGGAATCTCGGCGTTGATTCCGTAGTTCATTGTGGCGACCTAACGAATGCGAACATCGTTGAAGCATGCGCAACATTGCCATTCTACTTCGTGTTTGGCAACCACGATGCAGACAATGTGCCTGAACTACGTGGCGCTGCGTCGCGATACGGTGCTACATGCCTTGATTGGGGCGGCACCTTTAAGGCGCAAGGCAAGCTAATCGGCGTCGTTCACTGACACCTAACCATGGATTTGGATAGTATTCGAAGGCAACGACCCGATTTCATTCTTTCCGGTCATTCGCACGAAAAGCAGGTCTGGCAAGAGGGTGCGATTCGGAGAATCAATCCTGGAGCCTTGCATCGATCCCAGGAGTACACCGCGGCGATCCTGGATTTGCAGTCCGATCAGGTTGAGTTCATCACAGTCGATTAGTTTGATCGACTCACCTCTGCGTCCCTTGCGGCTCTGCGTGAGGTCCGTCGCCGCCCCAACCCTGAAGATACCGTCGCGCCGTATCGTAGGTGTCGTAGATCGTCTGATTGCGCTGTGGATAGGCGGGCTCGACCGGCGCGGGCTGTGTCTGGTTAGGTGTCCAGGCAGGTGGAGCGAGATTCGGCGCGTAGGCGTTCTGATCGTAGGGCGGGGCGACACCTTCCGAACCGTTTAGCGCATACGCGGGCTGACTTGCCTGTGCTTGCGCCGAATCTGCAGACGACCGATCACTACCGGGAAGCCGCCACTGATCGCGTTTGATGGCAAACTGCGAGAATTCTTCGTATCGATGTCCATAGCGCTCCATCACCATCGGCTCACCGAGAATCATCAGTCCAACGATAATCAGCTTGCCATACGTGGAGATGTTGGCCCAGGCATTTTTACCCCATAGCTTCATCGCTGTGCCAAATGACTTTTTGAATCGCCACCGTCCACCTTTCCACTCGACTGCGTAGATCTCGTCGAGAATCAGGTGCGACATCACACCGAGCAGGAGCCCAGCCGCTTTGAAATAGCGCAAGTTCAAATCGGCGTAGTCGCTCAACAAGAACGCCACGCCCGCAAACGTTAGCGCGGCCGGGATACTGTGAAACATGCCTCGGTGTACGGTGTAGCGCGCAAGCAATCGCGCCACGCCAAACCGCACAAACAGGTAGATCGTGCTACAGACAAGCACCATATGCTCGAAGTTGAGCCCCAAGTCTCGAAACCGACTCAACAGCAAGGCAGGTATGATGGCCGCTGCAAAACCCATCGACTCGCGAAAGGGCACACCCGAGTCGCTATCAATATCGGGCAACATGCCGCCGATGCCGCACATTCCACCGGCGATCAACGAAGACTCGATCGGCAATCCCATAGAAATGCCCAAGCCCGTGTAGCCCACGCCAAGGACGCTGCTGGTGGTGATGTGTGTCTTGAAACCGGCCATGAGATTGCGGAGTCGGATTGCGAAAGGTGAAATTCGTCAGTGCTAGGATCCTGCGGTATACGATGCGGAACTCTATGCGTTTGACCAATATTGAGCCAGAGAAAACGAATAGCATGCTAGCAGTGCCAGCGAAGTCTCCGCTTTCCGCATTCGCCGCCGCTAGATATACTTCGCCATCCGTTTCTCATTCCACAATCCAAAATCCGCATTCAAAACTCATTACCATGCAGACTTATGACCTCTTGATGCTGTTGGTGCTGGGCGCCGCAACACTGTTTGGCTTTTGGAAAGGAATGGCTTGGCAAGTGGCTTCGCTAGCATCGCTAGTAGTCAGCTACTTCGCGGCATTACGCTTCGCCGACCAACTGGCGCCGATGATAAGTAGTCAAGCACCGTGGAACAAGTTTGTCGCGATGCTGGCGATTTACGTTGGATCGTCGTTTGTGATTTGGACGCTATTTCGGCTGGTGTCCGGAATCATCGACAAGGTTAAACTCGATGGCTTCGACCACCAGATGGGTGCGATCATCGGGTTTGCCAAGGGCGTGCTGCTGACCATTGCGATTACGTTTTTCGCGGTGACGATTCTGCCGCAAACCCAAAAGGACACAATTATCGCGTCCCGAACGGGCGAGTACATCGTGCGATTTCTTGACCGCACGACGGCCATTGTGCCGCCGGAGGTCCACGACATCATTCATCCGTACGTCGAACGAATCGAACAGCGGTTGGACCCCAACGGTCAGGCCTTGCCGAATTCTGGATTTCAGGCACAGTGGCCGAGCAATCCATTGCCAAATTGGCCTGCGCAGCAGGGCAATCAGACAGGTGGATTCCAACAGTCGGCTCCCCAGCAGCCGTCGGTCTACGATCGACAGCCATCCGCCTGGCCAGACCAGCAGCAGTCCACGGCGCCTACCCAACAGCAACCGATTCCATCCTGGCCAAGTCAGCCGCAAACCGCAGACCGGCCAAGTGGGGCGCCACTCTAAACTGCTAGGATAGGGCAGTATTGCCGCGGAAAATTACGACTCTGCCCGAAAAAGACAAGCTCGATTTCTGAGCCGGGCGAGAGATGTGCCGCGAAGGCCGTGGAGAGTTCGCACTTTTGCAGCGGGCAATCCGAATTCTTCCCAGACGAATAAATCTTCAATTCGTCGCATCCGCGTGCTTGGCACGTTCGTAGTGTCTGTAAGTTCGACGAGGTATGCGCGGTAGATCGATGCTTGCCGGGCGAGATCTGTCGAACGATGGACCCTCAGTATTTCGATCGGCGGCATATGGCTGCTTGTCGATCGTCGTACGTCTTTGCAACCTCGGGGTGAACTGATGAAGATTCAACGATTTGCGCAACTCTCACTTATCCTGTCACTGCTGATCGCATTGGCAAACGATACGGCGATTGGCGAGACTATCTACGGCCTGACTACGCAAAATAGCGTGGCCGTCTTCGATAGCGCCGCACCATCAATCCTGGTGGACGGCGGCAGCGTACGAAATTTGCCTGCCAATGCTGAACTCGAGGCAATCGACTACCGTCCGGCAACCGGCGACATTTATCTGCTCGACAACATGGAGAACGTTTACACGTTTGATCCGACCTCTTTCGAGGCGACGGTCGTCGGTTCGTTCACGCCGCGGATTCCGGGCCTCGGTTTCGCGTTTGATTTCAATCCGGCGTTCATGAGCGGCCAATTCGCGCGAATCATCACCGATACTAACGACAACCGCGTGATAAGTGGTGATACGGGCCAGTATCTACCGCCCGTCGAAAAGACCGACGTGTTTTATGCCTCGGGCGATCCCAACGACGGGGCCGATCCTAATGTCGCAGGCATTGCATATACGAACAGCGTGTTTGGCTCCACATCGACGCAGCAGTACGGTATCGACAGCGATCTGGGAGTGCTAGTGACCGTGGCCAACAATGCCGGCACACTCGAGACGATCGGCAGCCTCGGCGTAGGCACACTCACCAACGAACTGGGATTCGACATCAGCGGCCATTCAGGGATCGCCTACGCGAGCCTCCAAGATGGCCTGAACAGCATGCTGTTTACCGTCGATCTGTCGACTGGTGCGGCGACTTCAGCCGGCTGGATTGGCTCGGGCGACGTGATTCGCTCGCTCACGGTGGTGCCGATTCCCGAGCCGGCGACCTTCGCTTTGATGAGCATCGCAGTCGTCTGCAGCGTGGCACGCCGCCGCTAGGCGAAACTGACAGGCACAGAACCGGATGACCATCCCGCGTGGTAACCGTGTCGCCACGTGGGATTCGCTGAGCGAAGGAAACATTACAACGTCAGGGGGAGCTACCTCTCAGATCGCAGAACCTTGAAAACAAGGCGAAAAAGGGCCCCGAAACGAACATAACAATGATTATCGGACGTTGGCAGTAGGCTCGCCCTACTGCGACGCTCTGGAAGACGGCCCCGTGTCTAGGAGTCGATTGAACATCGATCAGGTCGCGACGGCTTCGGGCTCGATGAAGTGGCCGATGCGGCGGAACTTGTCGTAGCGCTGGGCGAGCAGATCGTCGTCGGAGAGTTTAAGCAGTTCGCGCAGCGTCTTGATGAGATACATTTTCAGGCGGCCAGCGGTCTGGTGGTGATCGCGGTGTGCGCCGCCGAGCGGCTCTTCGATCAGGTCGTCGACCGCGTCCATTTCCTTCAGTTGCTTGGCGGTGATCCTGAGTGCTTGGGCGGCTTTCTCGGCATGGTCGTGGCTCTTCCACAGAATGCCAGCGCAACCTTCGGGGCTAATGACCGAGTAGTACGCGTGCTGCAGAATGGCAACGCGGTCGCCAACGCCGATTCCCAAGGCACCGCCGGAGCCGCCTTCTCCGATCACGACGCAGATAATCGGGGTATTAAGCTGCGACATAGCTAACATGCTCTGCGCGATCACCTGAGCTTGTCCGCGCTCCTCGGCACCGATGCCCGGATACGCGCCCGGAGTATCGATGAGCGAGATGATCGGCAACCGGAACTTGGCCGCCAGACGCATCTTTTCCATCGCTTTGCGATAGCCCTCGGGGTGGGCACAGCCGAAATAACACTCGTTGCGCTCTTTCAGCGTTTTGCCTTTTTCGTGGCCAACGACAAGGACTTTGTGTTCATCAAGTTTGGCGAAGCCGGTCCGCAGAGCCCGATCGTCGCCGAAGAATTTATCACCGTGTAGTTCGACGAACTCGTCGAACACGAGATCGACGTAGTCGGTGAACTTCGGTCGATCCTGATGTCGTGCGACTTTGACCGTCTCCCACGGATCCAGATGATTGTAGATCGACTTGGTGGTCTCGGTCAGTTGCTTGCGTAAACCGCGGATACGTTCGCGCAGCTCGGGGGTCTTTTTCTCATTCGCTTCAAGCCGATTGATTTGCTCTTGAAGCTCGAAGATTGGTTGTTCGAATGGTAAGCGGAAATCGGTAGCAGACATTTTTGGCAACTATGAATTATGATTGTTGAATGATGAATGCAGTGACGAGTAAGACGCGGCTTGGACATTCATCACTGATCACTCCGCATCTGCCGTATTATTCCAGCCCCTCTTCGGCGGCTTTCTTGGCGGCCTCTTCCTCTTCGGTCAGTGGCGGCCTGGGCTTGATGTGGAAGCAGCGACCGGCTTTCATTTCGCGATAGAATTCCATCAGCGACTCGGGGCGATCTTTAGGATCTTTGGCCAACATGCGATGCACAAGCTTGCCGAACGCCGGCTGAATGTTCTTCTGCAGCATCGACAGCTCAGGTGGACGAGCCTTGAGGTGCTTGTTTAGCAGCTCCGTCGAACTCGTTGCGGTGAACGGCATTTTGCCAGTCATTAACTCGTAGACCATGCAACCGAAGCTATAGATGTCCGCCCTCGCGTCGACTTCTTTGCCACGTATTTGCTCAGGCGCCATGTAGCTGTAAGTTCCTTGCACGGGCGCTTTGCCGCCAAACATCTTGCCGATGCCCTTGGGTATTTTGCGAGCGATGGTGAAGTCGATCAGGCGCACTTCATTGTCTTCGCTGACCAGGTAGTTGTCGGGCTTCACGTCGCGATGGGTCCAGCCCTGCTTGTGCATGTGCTCGAGCGCGAGCGCCGCACCGGTCAAAATCTCTTCCAGTCGATAGTGCAGACGCTCAAAGCCTTCGGTGATTTGCTGTTTGAGGTTCGGCGTCTTGAACAGTTCCATCGTCAGATAGGTGCCGTCTTTACCGGTGCCGAAGTCGTAGGTCTTGATGATCGATTCATGCACCAAGGACTTGCCGACGTTGTACTCGTGCTTTAGCTCGTTGGCCGCCTGGCGTGTGTGTTTCTCGCCAGGTGGCAGCCACTTCATGCCGTACGACACGCTCTCCCCGAGTGGCTGAACGGCCCAGATCTCGTAGGTGGCACCCACACGGATGAGATGGAACATCCGGTACGGTCCCACAAATTCTTTGCGTCCAGTCGACATAGCCTGCTTGGAATCGGAAGGTGGGGTGAGAGTGTTTAGGCAAATTAAAAGGGCCATCTATTCTAGTCGTAGCCACCCTTTTGAGGAAGGCGGAAGCCGTCGAGCGCACGGACCAGATCGCCGGCTAATGCGCCTGATCACCGCCCCGCACGTCATGGAGCTCAGAATTCTAGGCGGCATTTGCGTGCGGCATCCGTCCCTGCTTGGCACGGATGGGATCTCTCGGGCGCTTCTAAGTCGTCAGAACTCGACTTCCATCAGCATCAGCCCTTGAGGCGGCGCGGTCTGACCGGCCGCTTGACGGTCGACAGCCGCGACGACTTCGGACACCCACTCTGGTGGTCGACGGCCGGCCCCCACGTCGACGAGCGTGCCGACAATGTTGCGGACCATGTTGTACAGAAAACCGTCACCGCTGACGTCGATCGTGATTCGATCGGGGTCCTCTGCCCCGCCCTGCCCTACTTCGACGTCCGTGACGGTTCGCACGGTACAATCGCGCGGCGAGCCGACCGATTGAAAGCTGGCAAAGTCCTGAGTGCCCACCAGCAACTGCCCTGCCATGTGCATCGCGTCGACGTCTAGCAATTGGGGGATGTGCCAAACGAGATGTCGATCCAACAGTGGTCGTAGACGACTATTGTGAATCGAGTACCGATAGCGTTTGCCAATCGCATCGTGCGTGGCGTGAAATTCGTCGGCTGCGACTTCGACGGAGCGTAGCACGACATCCTCAGGCAGCTTCGCATTGACTCCGCCAAGCAGTCTTTCCGGAGGCAGTTCGCTAGTCGTTCGAATGCCAACCACTTGCCCCAACGCGTGGACACCTGCATCAGTACGGCTGGTAGCCGTCATCCGCGGATCTTCGCCAGTGATCTCACGCCACGCCACGCGTAGCACACCCTGAACGGTTCGGCGCTTAGGTTGCGCTTGCCAGCCAGAAAAGTTGGTACCGTCGTAGGCGAGCGTGAGCTTGTAAGTGTGCATTGGCTCCGTGGTACAATTCTGCACTCGGACACGTTCAAACTGCAGCTTGCGCCTTCGACAGTAGTTCGGCGATTTGTACCGCATTGGTCGCGGCACCTTTGCGAAGATTGTCGCTAACGCACCAGAATGCTAGGCCGTTGTCGCAGGACAGGTCTTCGCGGATACGACCAATAAACGTATCGTCGTCACCGCTGCAGTCTTGCGGCATGGGATACTGGCCATTGCCTAAGTCGTCGACAACTTTGATGCCTGGCGTGGCGGCAAACAGTTCCTTCGCCTCGTCGACGGTGATCTTCTTTTCGGTCTCGACTAAGATGCTCTCGCTATGGCAATTTTCGACCGGCACACGCACGCAGGTGGGGCAGACTTTGATTGACTCGTCGCCGAAGATCTTTTGCGTTTCGTATACCATCTTCATCTCTTCGCTGGTGTAGCCTGCGTGTTTGTGCGAACCGATTTGCGGAATCAGGTTGAAGGCAATTGGATGGGCGAATGCCTGATAGTCGTGCTGTTGGTCTTCCAAAAATGCCTTGCTGCCATCAATGAGATCCGCCTGACCTTGCACCCCTGCCCCGCTAGTTGCCTGGTAGGTACTGACAATCACGCGGCGGATCTTGCCGGCATCGTGCAGCGGCTTCATCGCCAAAACCATTTGCGTGGTCGAACAGTTGGGGCTGGAGATAATGCCCTTGTGCTGCATCGCTGCATCGGGATTGATCTCGGGCACTACTAGCGGCACCGCGGGGTCCATGCGCCAGTAGCCACTCTCGTCGACGACAACACAGTTGCGCTCGCGGGCCCAAGGGCAGAATTCAGCCGCTACGTCGTCGGGCGTACTACCGATCGCCAAGTCAATGTCGTCGAAGGCCTCGGGGCAGAGCAACTTCACTTCGTGCTCTTCGCCCTTGAAGGTGATCGTGGTGCCTGCCGAACGTTTCGAGGCCAAGAACGTGATTTTGCCATACGGAAAATCTCGCTCTTCAAGCAGTTGCCGAATAATGCGTCCAACGGCGCCGGTAGCGCCCACGATGGCAATCGAGTCAATCACAATGTCACTCAAGCACAGGGAGGTAACGAGTAGAAAACGGTAACCCATCAGTATAAGTAGGCGTAATTGTCCGAGCAACCGGCGACAACGCCCTGACAACCGGGGTTAGTCGAACGACCCGGATACGAAACGCAAAGTTCGCGTTCCCTCGCAGAAACTAGGCCTACCGCCCTGCCCCGCCCTCGGGCTTGCAAGAGAGCTCTCGCGGTCGTCAGCAATGGAGGTCCCTGCGCCGCACTGACGTGGAGCGATTTACGATGCGCTGAGCTACTTAGCTACTTCTGGCGAAATAAAAGGGCCCGAGAGAACAATCTCTCGGGCCCGGCTAGAAGCAGGCGTAACTTAACCCCCGCGAGGATCTTGCGACAGTCACGGGCTTGAACGTTACGCGCTATTGGCTTGTTAGAGGTTAAAAGACAGGTCAGAGCCAGAATCATTTATTCTTGCTTCTCGACCCTTGCTCCTAACGCCTCTCACGCACTCTTGGTTTGCGGTGGTTCGTTGCTGAACAACTTGGTGCGGCCTTCGACGACGTCGTCAGTGATGACGTAGCGATTTCCGCGGGGTTGGTCAGGCAGGTCGAACATGATGTCCATCATGACACCCTCGATGATCGACCGCAGTCCGCGAGCACCGGTCTCACGCTCGGCGGCGCGAGTGGCGATCGCGTGAAGTGCCTTGTCGGTAAATTTAAGATCGGCATCTTCCATCGAAAACAGGTGCTGATATTGCCTGGTGAGGGCATTTTTCGGCTCTTTGAGGACCCGAACCAGAGATTCGGCACCCAAGGGCTGCAGCGCGGTGACGACGGGCAGTCGGCCAACCAACTCGGGGATCATGCCATATTCAACAAGATCGTCAGAAGTTACCTGAGCCAACGTCTCGCCAAAGCTCATCTCTGAGGCTGAGTCTCCGACTTGACCGAAGCCGATCGAACGACTGCCGAGCCGCTTGCTAATGACGTCTTCGATACCAGCGAACGTACCGCCGACCACAAACAGAATGTTGGTCGTGTCGAGCTGAATGTACTGCTGTTCGGGATGCTTGCGACCGCCTTGTGGCGGGACGTTCGCAGTCGTGCCCTCGAGCATTTTCAGCAAGGCTTGCTGCACACCTTCACCAGAAACGTCACGGGTGATCGAGACGTTCTGGCTGGTTTTGCCAATCTTGTCGATCTCGTCGATGTAGAGGACGCCGCGCTGAGCCGCTTCGACATCGAAATCGGCCGCATGGAGCAGCTTGAGCAGCAAGTTCTCGACGTCTTCGCCAACATAACCAGCCTCGGTCAGCGTGGTCGCATCGCCAATGGCAAACGGCACGTTGAGGCTTTTGGCAAGGGTTTTGGCAAGCAAGGTCTTGCCGCAACCGGTCGGGCCGACGAGCAGGATATTCGACTTGTCGATTTCGATTTCGGTCTCTTCCTCAGCAGCCATCAGACGTTTGTAGTGGCTATGCACCGCGACAGCCAGTACGCGTTTAGCGGCGTCTTGGCCAATGACATACTCGTCAAGGGCGGAAACGATTTCGCGCGGACTGGGGACTTTGGTGAACAGCTGTTTGCTCGAACCGCGACGCTTGCGCTCTTGGTCCAGGATCGACTGGCAGAGTTCGATGCACTCGCCGCAAATGTAGACGTCGCCGGGACCTTCGACCAAGGGCCCAACGTCTCGGTAGCTCTTACGACAGAAAGAACAGAATGCGTTCTTCTTGGTCGTGCCGCCGCGCCTGCCGCCAATATCTTTGCCAGAGGGCATGCCAGTTATCCTTCCGAAGTGTGCAACAAGCGCTGGGGCATCACCGTCCCAACGGCCATCACAATGAAAATCAAGGGTGTCGCTCGAGGGACTGGGCACTTCGGCAACCGTCAAAGTCGATGGCGGCTTGCGTGCTTGATCCCTAGTGGGGTTTGTGGACCTTCAAGGCTGGCGGTGCGTCCTTGTCCGCTCAGTTCGAGCAGTGTTGTCTAGCGTTACGTAGCTGGGACGAGAGTCGTTCATCGGCGTCTGGGAGGGGTGGGATTCAGGCGCTGCTATCAGTGCCGAACAATCGCACCAGTCCGTCTGGCTTGCACCACTAGTCTCGACCGTCAAGAGAGGCCCTAACCCGTGCTGCTGTTATCGCTTACCGATGTTCCTAACTCTGCCTTGAGCTCGCTTGCTAGCTTCGTTTTTATTGTTCGGAATTCTTCGTCGCTTAGCCCACCTTCGGCGTGTAGTTCTCGGAACTTTGACAACGTGTCGCTCGTGTCTGACATGTCGTTGGCCTCACGATCCCGATACCTTCGCACGATGGCGATGCCAATTGCAGTCAAGACGAACATAGCTGCGAATAACAGCGCAGCCTGCGTCATTGGTTCGAGTAGTTGTTCCATGATTAAACGTCACCATCCTGGTGATTCCCGCTCGCCAATTCTCTGCGGTCTGCCCCCGTCACATCCATTATTATGCCGCGATTGGGCACCTGAGTCCAGAAAACTTGCCGCACATCGTAGGGTTGCCCACAACCGTCATATTTTACCCCCTGTCCGCAGCCGGAGCACCTCTTACGTGCGTTTCAAGCCGCTCGGACGGCAGTACCGATAGTGTTGAAAGGGAACCGGTGCGCGCCAGGTCGATGCCAAACATGATGCACAAAGCTACAACTAGAACCTTGAGTTGGCTGACCGGCTGGGCAGTTTTGGCAATGTGTTGCGCGTCGACACAGGCACAGACGCCAACCTATTGGAAACAGCGACAGTTCTTCGTTCCCTACCAAGCAACTCAACGCGGACAGCTACGCAGCCCAATTGCGAAAGTCGAACTGTTAGTTTCGCGCACCGGCACCGACGACTGGGCGACGCTGGAAACGGCAGAGCCCAATGTCCAGGGATTCAGTTATCACGCGCCGGAAGACGGTGAGTATTGGTTCGCGTTGCGACATCTCGATCAGCGCGGAGAACCTTGGCCGAGCGCCGCCATCAATGCGCAAATGCACATGGTCATCGACACACAACCGCCCGAACTCTCACTCGAGGCAAATTTGGACGTGGGCGGCGAGGTGGTCGTCCGCTACGAGGCGCGCGACCTCAACTTGCAATCCGATACACTGATTCTCGAAATTCGGCTACCTGGCAGGAGTTGGAACAGCTTGCGCGCGGGCGAACCCGATATTTCCCAAGCCAGCCGTCTTGTTGGCCGAGTCCGCTGGCGACCACCGCAGGAAGTCGACCGCATCGAAGTCCGAGCCGCCATCGCTGATCGAGCCGGACACCGAGGCGACGCGAGTACGGCGCTCGCATTGCAAGACGCACGTCCGTCAATCAATGGTCCCTCCATCGGCAGCCCGACGGCTGGCTTTGAGTTGTCGCACTCGAACCAGCCAAACCAACCTGCCGTAGTGACGAACCCTTTTGCAAGTCGCGACGAACCGATCGAATCGAAACTGCCTTCGTACGACTGGCCGAGCACGAACCGCTTGCCCTCGACCGCCGCCGCCGCAAGACCCACCCAATCGCCCCCGCCAGACAATCCGTACAGTGTGGCAAGCCGGGCCCAGCAAGGTCGGACTGCAGCCCAACTGGTCGCGGATGGCCAACGGCTTTCGTCCTCGCCATCGCGACAGGGGCCATCGGTGGGCGCTCAGTCGCTTCAGATCACTCCGCTCGACTCGGCGGCAGCCCCTCCGCTGATGGACAGCTCGACTTCGCCAGCGCACGAACACGACGGGCAAGCAGCGGACAGCCTTTGGTCGGCTCCATCAGCCGCCGAAGCGACGCCAAAGCGCGTCGTTAACTCGCAGACGTTCGACATCGAATACGACCTGCAGTCGGTCGGCCCCTGGGGCGTCGCAAAAGTCGAACTTTGGGGCACCGCCGACAACGGTCAAACCTGGCGCAGTTTCGGCATCGATCCCGACAATCGCACACCGGCACGTGTCACCGTTCCCGAGGCGGGAACGTTCGGTTTTCGCATTCTCGTCGACGGAGCGAACGCTGCCGGGGCGACGCCACCGCAATCTGGTGACGCCCCAGAACTGACCGTCTCGGTCGATCTGCAACCACCGGTCGCCGAGTTGCTGAGCGCACAGCTTGGCCGTGGAAATCTCTCCGACCATCTGCTCTTGCGCTGGTCGGCCACAGATACCAATCTCGAAGATCGACCCATTGCGCTGTTCTACAGTTCGTACCCGAACGGTCCGTGGTCGACCATTGCCTCGGGTTTAGAGAATACAGGTCGATATACATGGCGAATTGAGCGCCACGTGCCGGGACGCTTTTACTTGCGTCTCGAAGCGCGAGACGTCGCTGGCAATCTGACGACGTTTCAGACGCCCTCGCCCGTCACACTCAGTCGGCAACAACCGACAGGGCGACTCAAGGGTGTCCGCCCGATTAATAGCCGCGACTAAGGGCGGATCGCCGCCGCGTTGCGAAGACAGATACTGCAACAGCGGTCAGCAGCCACGAAGCCGGCTCAGGCACGGCGATCACGTCGAGTCGAAAGAACTGCGCCGCGTTGCTTAGACCCGCCACGCGGACAAAGTAATCGCCGCCCGTGTCCAGTTGAAAGTCGTCGATCATCTCGACGCCTCCCAGTCCCGTAGCGTTCTGGAACTCCAGCTGCGTCGTGCCATCGCTGTCGAATAAGGTGAGTGTCAGATTGCTCTGTGCAGAGGCATCGAAGGGCACCGCGTTAGCCGCCGTGGTCCCTTCGTCGTAGGTTGGACCCATCGGCGTAATCTTAATATCTACGAGTTGGGCAGCGTTGACGGAGAACTTGAAATAGTCGACGTCCGAATTGTCGTCGATGCTGATGAAGTCGACCTCGTCGGGCGTCACAACAGCGTCGACGGCATCGGTGCCCACGGAAAACGTCTCCCCCTCAGCCAAGACACCAAGCATCGTTGCGCTGACGTAGGTGTCGTTGCCGCCATCCTCCTCGTTATTGTCACCGTAAAGCCGGTGGACACCCAAGATATCGTCGAATTGCGGCCCGTCGTAAGCCGTCGAAATCCTGGGCTCCATCAACTTGGTCTGCGTCGTCGGCTCCACGTGATTCAGTCCGATGCCGTGACCAATTTCATGCATCAGCATGTTGCGGAAGAGCCGATAGTTGTTGGCTGAGTTGCTCCATCGATTGATCTCGTCGGTATCGATCACCATGTCGGAGTTGTTAGCGAAGAAGTTATACGCCAGAAATGTCGGGCTGATCTGTCCATCGATCGAATGACCGCCGAGTCGATGATCGCCGCGCACACCAGTCGCTCCGGAGAAAACACCGAGCTGCCTGCCATCGTCGTTCTCTTCGTAGTCGAACGAAATGCCCGATACCGCATCCCAACGTTCGAACGATGAGTTAATCAGCTGCCACCAGCTACGTTGGGTCAGGTCGGAGCCTCCCGGGCTGTCGCCGCCGTGATGGACGCCATCAAGAAAGGCGATCAGGCCGCTGGGATCGTTCGATTCCTCACCGTTGGTGGCGTTAGCGAGCCCGCGGGGCAATATCGTGCCGTCGGGCACGACGCTCCAAGTAACCTTTGCCGGCTGACCAAGTGTGGACGTACCTTGCGAGGTCGAAGTCCAACCGTTGCCAAACGTATTGAACGCCGCAACTTCGTCGCTACTAAGTTCGCCAGCGGTGCCGGCTTGTAATCCATGTACGTATTCGGCGATGGCGTGCGCACAATTGTTACTTAGCCCCTGATACCTGCAAACATCGCATGCGAAAAGCGTGCTCGCGCAGGGCCACACTGCGAGCGTCATGAGAAGAGACAGTATGCGTCGTAGATTCATTAGCCTGTTCCGCAGATTGCGTTACTGCAGAGTTCCGTCGCAAAGACAGGCGGTTCGACGCGAAGCGAAAGGCTTTCAAGATAAGCGACTAACTGCGCACAGAGATTCGAGATTACGAAACGGTGCGCAGATTCGAATTGGAAGCGACGTCAGTCAGTCATGAAGACTGCGCGTGCGTTTCAACATCGAGCGTAAAAAAGACTCGATGATTCTCAATTCACTAGACGTTACTCCTTCGGCCTGACACGCTCGATCGAACGTAAAGACAAGTCTTGTGCAAAAGTACCCGGCAGCGGTTTATCGCCCTTGGCCCACAATGTACAGCTTAATTTGTGCATCAGTGCCGAGCAAGCATTCGGCAGGTAGACTGGTTTTGCCGATCGCGTACATTTGCTACAGTGTGCTGATTCTTGCGGTTATTTGCACTGAAGTTCCTCTCGAGGCCATACGCATGGCGAAGTCCACCGCCAACCGGATCAGTGCACTGCGATTCTTGGCTAAGCCGACCGCGCAATCGTTGGGCCCCATTTGCGTCGTTGTTGGCGATGATGCCTTTTTGCGACACGAGGTGCGTCTGACGCTGGGACGTGAATTATGTGCCGAGCAGGACGCTGACATCACCGTATGCGAAGGGCCATCCGCGCAGCTGCGGGATGTTTTGGATGCGCTGTGCGAACGTTCGTTATTCGGCGCTGAGCAGCGGGTCGTGGTCGTGGCAGAAGCGGATCCGTTCGTCAAGCAATATCGCGAGAAACTGGAGGACTACGTCGAGCGACCCGCCGCCGACGCGGTGCTAATCTTGGAAGCCAAAACTTGGCCGGGGAACACCCGCCTGGCCAAGGCAACCGCCAAGGTCGGATCGACCATCAGCTGTCAGGTACCGCAACAGGGTCGCGAACTGACCGAATTCACCAAGCAGTTGAAAGACTGGCTGATCCAGCTCGCGCGCGACGAGTACGAAACCGAACTGCAACGTGCCGCCGTCGATCTCATGCTCGAGCTATTGCCGACGGAGGTAGGTGTCCTGGCTCAAGAAGTTGGCAAACTGTCTCTGCTCGCCGGCGACAGGGCGGTCATCGATGTTAACTTGGTGAAAGGGAACGTCGGTAGCTGGCGCACGCGCAGGACTTGGGACATGATCGACGCGGCGGCAGCCGGACGGGCGGACGATGCACTGCAGCAACTCGATCGTTTGCTGGCCGCTGGCGAAGAACCCCACGCGCTGCTGCCACAAATGGCATCGACGTTCCGCAAATTCGCCGCAGCGGCGCGAGTCTTTCATCAAGCCGAGCAGACGGGGCGACGGATTTCGCTGCGGTCGGCACTCGAACGGACCGGGATGCCGCCATTCAAGCTGCAGGCTGCCGAAGCACAGCTGAAGCAAATCGGTCGCGATCGAGCGAACCATCTGTATCGATGGCTGCTAGCAGCCGATCTTGAGCTAAAAGGCCACAACTCGGCCAAAGACCGCGCCCGACGAGTGCTAGAGACGTTAGTCTTAAGGCTAGCAAAGCAAGCGAAGATGCCAGCGGCAGACAGCCGATAGCATTGATTTCCCTTGTCGTTTGATCAGCCGGCAATGAACTTGCCACGTCGATGCGCGTTATCTACGATCCGCTGCTCTGTTTCAAACGATCTCTTGCGCTGCTAGTGAGGCGATTTTTTGCGTAGTTTGCTTAGCTATCTATGGATCTCCTCGAACATCTCGTTGATGGGCGCATGCCTGATTGGCTGCCGAGGTGGGTGGCCGGCGCAAGATTCTCCACCGACGACGTTCGCAACGAGCCACCAAAGCCCAAGCGACCTCTCGCCGACAACGGAAAACGGCACCGAACTCGATAGTGGCGCTACCGACGACGAAGCCGCGCTTGCAGAGATTGTCACCGAGCTCGTCGAAATGGGCGCGCTCGACGAGCAATCGAAGACGGCGCTACTGTCCGACCTGCGTGAGGCCGATCGAGACAATTGGCCGATGATTGTCAAACAATTCCGCTCGACGCTCGCCTTTCGCAAACAGTTGGCAGCCAGAGAAACAGTCGACGATAAAGCCCGTCCCTCCGCATTAGCGCATGCCGACAGCAGCGCGGGTAGTGCCACCAGGCCGCCAAAGTCTTCCCCGCCGACGACGCGTCTAGCATCGACTGACAAAACGCAATCGAAAACAAGCCAATCGTTGGAGGCTGTGCCTGCCCACGAAGCGGAGCAAGTTACTAGCCCGCCACTCAGACAGCCGGTGCCACCCGTTGTGCTTGCGAAGCCACCACTTCGGCCCGTACGCCAAGTAAGCTACGACGCGCCGTCATCCGAGGTACTAGGTTGGCGGTCGCATCTTCAGCGCGCCGTACTCGGCCTACAAGCCGAGGCGCAGGCGTCACCCGCATCGCCGGATGAAGTCAACGAGCATCTGCAGCTCCGCCTGCTACAGCTGTTGGCTGGCGACGAAGAGGCAGCACTGGCGCCGGTGCCGGGTGCTTCTGCTGAACAGCAGGACTATTGGAACCATCAACTGTTCGCGCTGTCGACTTATCTCGACGGATACAACCAACCAGACAACAAGCGGCGCGCGACTGGCAGTCTGACGCATCTGGATCTTGCCCGTTCCAAACTTGCGGAACTAGCGATGCTGCAGGTCCGCAGCCTTGCGTTTGTCGAATCGGTCGAGGGTTATGGCGCGTACGACTTGCTGTCCGAGTCGAAGTTCCGCCCAGGTCAAGAAGTCACACTTTACGCCGAAATTGAGAACTTCAGCAGCCAGTCGACTAAAGACGGCCAACGCACCCGATTGGGTACGAGCTTTGAGATTGTGGACGGCAACGGCAAACGAGTCGATAGCGCGCAGTTTCCAGAGGTCGAAGATCTCTGTCAGACCAAGCGTCGCGACTTTCACATGCAATATACGATCACGCTGCCAGAACGTATTTATCCCGATTCGTACGAAATCCGCCTGATCGTAACAGACCAGCAAAGCCACAAGATAGGGCAGGCCAGCCTGCCATTCGAGATCATCGACTAGTCTTGGGGTCGATCTACTGCCTGACGGGCTCGAAAGCCTGACAGAGCTGCAGGACTGAATCGCTTCAAATCTGTTGTCCCCGTGATAGAATGTGGGGACATGTCCTAACCGGTTGCAACCTCAGGGCTTGGCGACCTCAACCAACTGGATACGGAGTACGATCATGTTCACGACAAGACGACAGTTTATTGCTTCAACCGCGACCACGGTCGGTGCCGTCTGTTTGCCGGGCGTGCGTAGTGCATTCGCTTCGGATGCTAAAAACTTGCGCATTGCCGTAATTGGCGTGAAGGGGCGTGGTCAGTCACACGTCGAATCACTGCGACACAACGTCGTGGCAATCTGCGATGTCGATCAAAAAGTTCTCGAAGCCCGAGCCGCAGCTTACCGCAAGAAACTCGGACGCAACATCGAAACGGCAACCGATTACCGCGACCTGCTTGAGCGTGATGATATTGACGCGGTTTCGATCGCCACGCCCAACCACACCCACGCCTTGATTACCGTCGCCGCGGCCAAAGCTGGTAAACATGTGTATGTCGAAAAACCGGTGAGCCACAATGTTTGGGAAGGCCGGCAAATGGTAGCGGCCGCCGAAAAGTACAACAGGCTCATCCAGTGTGGCACCCAGTCTCGTTCTAGTAAGAGTTTGCAAGCTGCCGTCGAATTCGTGCGTAGTGGTGAGCTTGGCAAGATTCGCTATGCCATCGGCACTTGCTACAAACCGCGCAAGAGCATCGGCAGGCTGGAGGGTCCGCTGTCGATTCCGAGCGATGTTGACTATGACCTTTGGTGCGGACCAGCCGAACAGCGTGATCTCTACCGGCCCCAGCTGCATTACGACTGGCACTGGGATTTCAACACTGGCAACGGCGACATGGGCAACCAGGGCATCCATCAGATGGACATCGCGCGTTGGTTCTTGGGCGAGCAGACGCTTGCGCCTCGGACGATCAGCATCGGCGGTCGGTTAGGCTACCAAGATGCCGGTGACACGCCAAATACACAAATCGTCTATCACGATTACAAGGCGGCACCTCTGATCTTCGAAACACGCGGCCTTCCTCGCTCGAAGGCTGGCCAGCATGCTTGGGGCGAATCGATGGATCGATACCGGGGCGCCAGGGTTGGTGTGATTATACAGTGCGAGGACGGCTATGTGCTGGTGCCGAGTTATCATGACGCGATCGCCTACGACCACCGCGGGCAAATTGTCAAAGAATGGCACGGCGGCGGAAACCCTCATCACTGGAACTGGTTGCAGGCAATCGCAGCTGCGGATGAGTCGATGCTCAACGGACATATCAAAGAGGGTCACCTCTCGAGTTCTCTCTGTCATATCGGGGGAATTTCGCATCTGGTTGGCGAACAATCGCCCAGCCGTGAGATTGCCAGTGCGATTTCGTCGAACGAGCTGCTTTCCAACTCATTCGATCGTATGGCCAGCCACTTGCGGGCGAACGAAGTAGATATTGATGGCGACGCGGGCGCTCTGACGAGGGGACCTTGGTTGGTCATCAATCCCGTCACTGAGGAGATCATGAACCACAGCGAAGCCAATCGATTGCGCCAGCGCGAATCTCAACGCAGTCCGCACGCGGTTCCAAACATCGAAGCTGTTACCTAGCCTAGTCCTGGCACACGTTCCTAGATCCTAGATCTTCAGCAGTACCTTGCCCACCGTGCCACGCTCGACGGCCTGGTGCGCCGACACAGCGTCTGCCAGCGCGAAGGTTTCACCAACATGGTGACTTAGTGACCCCACAGCCAGCCATCGACCGATGTCTGCCAGCGCGCGTCGCAAGAGTTCGTCCGACACCTGAAAGGTCAGCACATGTCGGACGAGTATGCTCTTGTACATCAAATCGTAAAACGGCACCGCAGGAGTTGGCTTCGCCTGTGAGGCATAGGCGGCAATGATGCCGCCTTCCTTGAGCACAGCGACACTTGTTGTGATGTTGCCGCCAAACTCAACCTCAACGATTCGATCGACGCCCTGCCCTGCCGTAATCTCAGCCACCGCAGCAGCTATGTCATCGTGCTTGTAGTTCAGTACATGATCAGCGCCGGCGGATTTCGCTAACTCGCCCTTTTGTTCATTGCTGACGGTCGCAATTGTCTCGGCTCCACCTAATTTGGCAAACTGGACCGCGTACCGTCCAACTGCGCCCGCAGCGCCGGTGACCAGCACCTTCTTGCCGCGCACGTCGCCGTCGGCGAAGACCGCTGGAAAGGCAGTGAGCGCAGGAATACCCAGACAAGCACCAGCTTCGAAGCTCGCATCGGCTGGCAGCGGAACGGCGTTTGCTCCCGGCACGGTGAAGAGCTCCGCAGCGGTGCCGAAGTCGCGCTGCCACTGTGCGCCGAAAATCCAAACTCGCTCGCCGACGCGCGCCGCATCGACGCCGGCTCCCACGTCGTCAATCACGCCTGCACCGTCAAAGTGCGGCACGACTCGCTGGGCTGACATCTCGCCACGGCCACCGAGCCGACGTTTCACGTCAACCGGATTCACGCCAGACACCGCCAATTTCACACGCACTTCGCCCGCTACGGGATCGGGCGCGGGCATTTCGCCAAATTCCAATACTTCTTCAGCCGCTCCAAAGCGTTCGTACCATACCGCCCTCATGGAATTACGCTCCTCATCAATCTGACTGGACAACTTACGCAGACAATTTTCTGCATTATGACAAATCGTCGAATGCAAAACAAAACCCTGATAACGCGAACTCACGCTGGCTAAGGCCAAGTATACCGGAACGATGGGGACAACCGAATGCTCAAGGGGCGAGCCGCGACTGATGCCGAATTTAGAACTGAGGCCGAATGGCATGAACGAGCAATCACCCGATCGACGCGTGAGTACCCCTTGCAGCGATCCGGCTAGTGGCTCTAGATTGACGAGGTCCGTCCCCGCCAGGAGAAGAACTATGCGTTTTCGACTTTCCGTTCTTACAGCGATCTGCGTCAGCGCCCTTTGGCAGTCAACTCCAGTCATTGCCGAACCGTGGCGGCAGTTTCGCGGTTCGACAGGCGGCAGTCTCGACGCGATTCAACATCCAACACGATGGTCTGACGAGCAGAATCTGGCTTGGGCGGTGCCGCTGGAAGGCACGGGCTGGTCGTCGCCGGTGGTGGTTGGCGAGCGTATCTTTCTTACCTCGGCGGTATCCGATGAGCCGGCGAAACCAAAAGGCATGATGGCTGGCGTAGCGAGCATGGCGACCTATCGAAGCGCGAAGCCAAAGGTCTACCGTTTCTTCGTCTCGTGCCACAGCCTTCGAGACGGCGCCAGGTTATGGAAAAAATCCGTCGGCGAGATGACTCCGCCGGTAATCCACCCTTCGAATACCTATGCCACCGAATCGCCCGCCACTGACGGCCAGCAACTGTTCACGTTCTTCGCTACCTCCGGAGCGCTGTCGGCCTGGGATCTCGACGGCAACAAGCTGTGGCAAAAGGATCTGGGAACCTACCCAGCCGGCAACGGATTCGGCACTGGCAGCTCGCTGGCAGTTCTCGACGGGCGTGTCTTTGTCCAGTTCGATAACGATGAGCAATCGTTTGTCGCCGCGTTCGACACGCGATCGGGCGAGCAGTTGTGGCGCGACGACCGTTCATCCAAAACAAGTTGGAGCACGCCGTTGGTTTGGAATCATGCCACACAGAGCGAATTGGTTACCTGCGGTGCCGGCGTCGTCACGTCCTACAATCCGACCGATGGCAGCGTGCTGTGGCAACTGACTGGCATGCAGTCTGCATTCTCTGGCTCTCCTGCAATCGACGCTGATCGAATTTATTTCGGTAACAGTGGTCCGATGAGCGCCGGACCACTAGTTGCGGTCAGCGCAGGCACCGCCGGCAAGGTAGAACTCGACGGAAAATTCAAGTCCGACCAGATCGCGTGGTCGCGGGTCAAGTCAGGCCCGGGCATGGCCTCGCCAGTCGTCGCTGCCGGTCACCTGTACATTCCAGGACGCGGCGGAATTCTTAACTGTTACGATACCGCCACCGGAGAACGCATCTATCGCGAACGCGTTGACGGTATGAGCACTGTCGTTGCGTCGCTCTGGGCCGACGAGCAGCGCGTTTTTCTGCTCGATGAAAAGGGCGCAACGCATGTGATTCAGGCGGGCAGCGAGTTCAAATTGCTGGGCACCAACCTGATCGACGATCTATTCTGGTCGACTCCGACGATTGCTGGCGAGACGTTACTCCTACGCGGCGTCGAAAAACTCTACTGCATTCGCCCTTGAAGTCGTATCCACGAATCAGGATCGAACAGCCACGGACCAGAAATCTAAGCTCAAGACCGTAGGCGTCTAGGTAAACGCCTCGGCGAGTCTTTTTAGCGGCTGCGGCAATAGAAAACCGAACGCCTCCGCAACCGCGTATCGCCAACAAATACATATGTTTTCCTGTTAGATTGACGCAGATTCTAAATCAGGCGATTCCCGCCGCTTGTCGTCCTGAAATATCTGAAATACCACTCTGACTGATACAGCTGAGGTAGGTACCGTAGGATGGTGTGCTTGCACCCATCTATGGCTATGGATAGATGGGTGATCCTTTCGATGGTAAGATAATTCCAGAACCTTATCCGTGAGCCAATTGGACTAACCATCCTGCAGACTAGCGGGTATCGCAGCGGAATGAAATGCGGACAGGCTCCACGTAGTCTGATGAACTACCCTCATCTGAGACGGAACAAATGGTCGAAGTAAACATGCGAAAGCGCGATCATGCAAAGTTCCCTAACAAATGTGTCTTTTGCTCAGCTGACTCCCCGAAATCTGTTATTCGATTATCGAAGGCGCATGCACCCGTAGCAAATCTCTATTGGCTGTACCTAGCTCTCGAAAAAGAACTGGGGTTTGAAGTACCAGCATGTAGTAGGTGTGCCAATAGCTACTCTATGCGGAACAAAGTCTATCCGTTGTTGGCAATTGCAATCTTAATTCTAGCGATTGTTTTTCTTCGCCCAATACTCATTCAACATCTATCCCACGAAATTGATAAGCCGTTCGGTATATTGCTCGCAGTGCTGTTCGGCTTGTACATTTTCGCAGCCGACTACTGTTTTCCACCAAGCTTTAGCTTACGCATTTACCCCGATGAGGTGGACTACTGTTTCGCAGACGATGAACTAGGCAGGGAGTTTATTGCGCTGAACTCGAAGCGCCAAAAAGAGGACGTGCCCAAGTAACTATACAACACAAGAAACTACCTAGACTCATCGAGCAAACCGAGTACGACTCGTTGGCGTTAGCCTACCAATGTGGCGAATCATTAGAGGCTTCACTGATTAGGATAGAGCGTACGGAGCAACTTGTCGCTGCTACTTCGCCCAAATAGGCAGGACTGTCAATCTAGGCTGCCAGTTGCCCGTCGATTCCAGCGTTAAAGTGAGCCACCGCTTGGCTTTTCGTTAGGTACTCGTTCCGTTACTGCACCGGGCGCAGATCGCCAACTCACCTAATCAGCCGCCGCCTTCTTCGCGTGTCAGAGATCACATATCGATCTTTCGTTTGGTCAGTCCCGACGGCACGTCGGTTGGCGAGGCTACCACGACCGTGGTGTCTGCCAAGTCGTTCAGCGTGCTACAGAGTTGGCTGCTTGCTTCACTATCCAGGTCCGCGAACGGCTCATCGAGCAGCAGCAGTCGCGGTCGCATGGCCAGCGCGCGAGCTAACGCAACCCGCCGACGTTCGCCGCCAGAGAGATCGCCGGGAGTCCTGTCGGCAAGGTAAGATATGCCCAATCGATCGAGCCACTCCAAGGCTCGGCTCCCCTGCCCCGCTTCGATTTGCTCACCGTAACGGACGTTCGACAGGACCGTGCCACGAAAAAGGAATGGCTGCTGATGCACATAAGTGCGTTGCCGCTGTTCGACGGCGACGTGGCATGTGCCTTGGTAGTCGGTGGTAAGCCCCGCCAGAACACGCAGTAGCGTCGTTTTGCCAGACCCATTACCACCCAGCACGGCCAGGTGTTCGCCTCCCGCAATCGAGAGCTGTCCGACCGCGCAAAGGGTGTTTCCGTTGCGCTCAACGCGGAGGTTTTCGATTTCGATCATGGCCGCCATCTCTCACGTGGAAGATGCCCATCGGCGCAGCTTGCGATCAGCTGACGACATGCTGAGGCCGGCCAGCGAGATAGGCCGCGACGTTGTCAACGACCGTGTTGAGCAATCGACTACGTGCAGCACGCGTCGCCCACGCGATATGCGGCGTGATAGCGCACCGTTCGATGCCGAGTAGCGGATGGTCGGCGGGAGGCGGCTCGACCGATAACACATCTAGTCCAGCACCTGCAATCTGGCCATGTCGCAACGCGTCGGCCAGTGCCCACTCGTCGATCAGTGGACCACGACTACTGTTAATCAGTACCGCCGACGGCTTCATCTGCTGCAAGCGCTCTTGGCTGACGATCCCGTTGGTTTCGTCCGTCAGCGGGCAATGTAAACTGACATAGTCACTTTCTGAGAATAGCGTATCCAAATCGACCACCTTCGCATACTCGGGGGTCTCGACGGTCGATCGGCTGGCTACGAGCACCTTCATGCCGAACGCATCGGCCAGTTTGGCGGTTGCGCGTCCGATGCGGCCAAAGCCAACAATGCCCATCGTCAGGTCCTGTAGTTCTTGCTGCGGAGAAGACCAAAAACACCAATCACTCGCAGACGACCAGTGCCCCTCGTGGACCATGTGGCTGTGCTCCGAGACTCGGTGAGCGAAGTGGAGAACGTGAGCAAACACCATCTGTGCCACCGATTCGGTTCCGTAGATTGGCACATTCGTGACGACGATCTCGCGCTCGCGCGCTGCTTCGATATCGACCACGTTGTAACCTGTCGCTGTCACACCTATATACTTCAGTTGCGGCAGTGCTTCGATCACTTCTCGTGATAGCACCGCCTTGTTGGTAAGGACCAACTCCGCCTCGGCGGCTTCCTCGACGATCGCATCGGGCGAAGTACGGTCGTAGATCGAGCAATGCCCAAGCGCGAGCAGCCGCTCCCAACTCAGATCGCCTGGATTCAGCGTATAGCCATCCAAAACAACAAGGCGTGGTGTGGCAATAGTCATCTTCTGGTTAACTCAACTCGTCTATAGTTTATATTGGGTGAAGACATACAATCCGCTCGTTTGCCAAGTGTTCAAGCGACCCGGCACGCTTGCGGACTTGATTGTGTTGGTCGATACTCAGGCATCAACCGAAGTCCGTTCCTACGTGATTCGCATCCTCGTCCGCAGATTGCCACGACTTGTACTCCTCAGGAAGGCGCGGTGTCGCACCGACGCAGCTGCATACGAATGCTGCGATGCGACAAGCATAATCGTTGATCGCCGGCAAGTCTTCCCCACGCAGGAGTCCAATCGTCAAAGCGGCGGCGTAGGCGTCACCAGCGCCGACTGAATCGGCCAATTCTATCGGATAGGCGTGCTGCTGACTCACTTCGTGGCTGTCGACCAGCACGGCCCCCCTCGCGCCGCAAGTCATCGCAACCAGCCGCAGGTCATATCCCGTCCGCAACGTCTCCAGCATTTCAGTTTCGGAACCGATCAAACCGCAGCAATCGGCGACGACTGGCAGTTCTTCGTCGCTAACCTTCACTACATTGGCCAAGTCGATAGATTGCCTCACCGTCGCGGCATCGAAGTGAGGCTCGCGCAGGTTTACGTCAAATACTCGCAGTGCATCGCGCCGTACTGATTGCACGAAACGATGAACTGTCGCCTTTGAGGTTGCGCTCCGCTGGCATAGCGTGCCAAAACAAACCGCGTCAGCCACGCCAGCCAATTTGGCGAGTTGTGTGCTCCAAACAATTTGATCCCAGGCCACGTGTTCGACGATTTCGTAGGTCGCTTGCCCCTGCTGATCGAGCGCAACCTTAACCGTTCCAGTTGGCAGACTACAGCGGCTAACGGTAGCCGTATCCACGGCAAAGTCGCCAATCGCTTCGATCGCGCGTAATCCGAGTTCATCTTCCCCCACGCTGCTAACCAGAGCTCCGCGACCGCCTAGTTGACTGGCGTGACATGCAAAATTCGCCGGTGCGCCTCCAAGCTGCGGCCCAGAGGGCAGCAAATCCCACAGGACCTCGCCTAAACCGACGACGAATGGCTGACGCAGCACCATCATGCGGTACCCGATCGTTGCTGCAACTGCTCTAGCGAAGCACCTCGCGTCTCGGGAACAGCCACCGCCACCCAAATGAGCTTCCGCAGCGTGCCGCACCTTGCGATGTTCATGACCAATTTCGAGGCACGGTCAGTCGTCTTCGTCCTTGAGCTTCGCATTAGCGACAATTTCCTGTTGTACATTGCCCGGCACGACCTCATAGTGCGAAAACTCCATTGCATAACTGCCCTGCCCTCCAGTCATGGACGACAGAGTGCGTGCGTAGGTCGAAACCTCGGCCAACGGTGCCTTTGCTTCCACCGTCGTCATACCGCCGCCGGCCTGCTCCATACCGACAATTTGCCCCCGCCTTCCAGACAAGTCGCTCGACACGTCACCCACGTTGTCGGCCGGCACGGTGATGTGCAGGTTCACCATCGGCTCAAGCAGACCCGGGCGCGACTCCTTAAAGACTTGCGCAAAAACCTTGCTCGCCGCCATTTTGAATGCCGTTTCGTTACTATCAACCGGGTGATCTTTGCCGAAGTGAACTTCTGCGCAGACGTTCTGCACCGGATACCCGGCGACGACTCCCTTGCGCAACCGTTCCAAAAAGCCCTTCTCGATGGCCGGCATAAAGTTGCCAGGGATTGCACCACCAACCACCGAGTCGACCCACAGAAAGTTACTCTTCTCGTGATAATGCTGATGTTTCAGGTGAGGAAATCTATCCTTTGTGCAGTACTCGTCGACGTCAGTGCCTTCGGGAAACGGGAACATGCGGATGTGCACTTCGGCAAACTGCCCCGAACCACCCGACTGTTTCTTGTGCCGGTAGCTGCCCTCGCCATTGGCTTGAATGGTTTCGCGATATGGGACTTTTGGTTCTCTGGTATCGACCTCGACCTTATCGCGACGCTTGAGGCGTTCCTGAATCAGCGTGAGATGCAATTCGCTCATGCCGGTCAGTACCATCTCTTTGGTTTCTGGGTCATGATCAAGATGGATGGTCGAGTCTTCTTCGGTGATTTTGTGCAATGCCCCGGAAAGCTTCACCTCGTCGCCTCGCGCTTTGGGCATGATCGCCAATCCGACCATCGGCATCGGAAACTTCAGCGCAGGAAGATCGACTTCGCCGAGCGATGTGCCGGTGTGGAAGTCGTCGCATTTGGCAACCGCGACGATTTCTCCAGGGCCCGCCGAGTCGACCGGTGCCGTCTCCGCGCCTTGGACTTCGAGGACCGGACCAATCTTCACACCTTTGCGATGCTTGTCGGTGGGGATGCTCGCATCTTTCTCAAGCTTGCCAGAGTAGATGCGTATGAAGCTCAACTTTTGCACAAACGGATCGATCCGAGTGCGAAAGACCTGAGCAGCCAGCGGCGCGCCTGCCTCGGGTTTGAGTGTGACGGTATCGCCATCTTTGGTGCCGGTGCGTGGCAGAGCTGTTGGAGGCAGCGCCTCTTTAGCCAGAATATCTAGTAATTCGTCCACTCCAATATCCTGTTTGGCCGACACGCACACAATCGGCGTCAGCGATCCGCCGATCATCGCCTGGACCATCAATTTGGCTAGCTCGTCTTCCGACGGGATTTCTCCCTCGAAGTAACGTTCCATGACTGCCTCGTCGACTTCGATGATCGACTCGATCAGCGCCTCATTGATTTCGTGCGGATCGATGACTGCTCCGTCTATGTCATCGGGCACACTCAACGTGCTGGCAACTCCGCGCAGCGAGTCGCTAATACCGAGGGGCACGTTGAGCGGGACGCAACCGTTGCCGAACACTTCCTTAATCTGTGCGATTAATCCTGGGAAGTCGATGTTATCGGTGTCGAGCTTCGTTAGCACGATCATGCGGGCGCAGCCGGCCTTTTCGGCTTCGCTGAACGCGCGGCGCGTATTAACTTTGATACCGGCGTGTGCGTCGATCGCGATTAGCGCCGTTTCGACCGCACTGAGCGCACCGATCATCTGGCCGACAAGATCGGGATAGCCCGGCGTGTCAATGATGTTCAGATGCCGACCCGCGTGATCCAGATGAGTGACCGACGCTTCGATCGAATGCTTGTGATGTTTCTCTTCCTCATCAAAATCGCAAATGCTGGTGCCCGCATCCACATCGGGCTTGGAGCTGACGGCACCGCTCTTGGCGAGTAGTTGATCGACCAGAGTCGTCTTGCCCGACCCACCGTGTCCGCAAACGGCAAGGTTACGAATATCAGTCACGTTCCTGGTCATACCAACTCCTTCAAGAAAAGTTATGCCTCAACAGAGTCACATTTTGCACTTCACCTCAATCGCCTCAGTCAGTTTCAAAGTTCCCTCGTAGATTGCACGTCCGATAATCGCGGCCGCGAGGCCAGCTGCTTCGAGCCGTCGGACGTCGTCGATCGTCGTCACGCCGCCCGACGCGACCACGGGGACAGCGACGTGCTTTTGCATTGCGGCCATCTCCGGCACGTTGGGCCCCTGGAGCATCCCATCGGTCGCGATGTCGGTGTAGACAATCGCTGCCAGCGGCACGTCGCGAAACTGGTCGGCGAGTTCGGTGGCTGGAGTCGCGCTGGTTTCCAGCCATCCATCTGTGGCCACCATCCCGCCACGCGCATCGATGCCAAGCACCAACCGCTCAGGATACTGATGGCACATCTCACGAAACCAATCAGCATTTTTCAGAGCTGCCGTCCCAAGTACAACACGCGAAACACCGGTGTCGAGCAGACTTTCGATCGTCGCTTGATCGCGGACGCCGCCGCCCAACTCGCACTCGAGGTCAACGGCGGCAACAATCTCGCGAACGACTTGATGATTGCTTGGTTTGCCGTCGCGTGCGCCGTCTAAGTCAACCAAGTGCAGATGCTTGGCTCCCTGTTCAGCGAACGATTGGGCCATCGCGATCGGATCGTCAGAGAAAACCGTCTCGCGGTCATAGTCTCCCTGCTGCAGCCTGACGCACTTACCACCTCGAAGATCAATGGCCGGCCAAATCTGCATGCTGCGATTCCGTTAGTGCGCACGTATGGGAGAAGCTGAGCTGATAATATCGCACAGGCTTGCACGCTTTTCAAGCTGCCGGGCGATTTGATCAGAAGCCGTTCGACAGTTCGATTACCAGAGAACGACCAAAACGGCGCAACGCAACGGTCGAAAGAAGGAGGCTATCTACAGCGATGCGAAGTTTCGCAAAACTTGCAAGCCGGCCCGCTGACTTTTTTCCGGATGAAACTGTGTAGCGAATAGATTCTCTCGCCAGATCATCGCGCAGAATGGATCAGGATACGCGGCTTCGCCAGCGACGATGGCCGCATCATCAGGCACGACACAATAGGAGTGCACAAAATAGAAGTGCGTCTGGTCTTCGATGTCCGCGAAGATTGGCGGCTGCCGACGGTAGTGAACTTGGTTCCAACCCATGTGTGGAACCTTGTATTCGCGCGGTACCTCGAAGCGCCGCACGTCGCCGGGCAGAACACCCATTCCCTCGTACTCGCCGTCTTCGTAGCTACGCTCAAAAAGCAGTTGCAATCCTAAACAAATTCCCAAGAAGGGTCGTCCCGCGTCGATGGCCTCGCGAAGCGGACCGACCAGTTCCCGGTGTTTGAGCGCTGCGATCGCGTCAGCAAACGCCCCGACGCCGGGCAGCACGACTTTGCTAGCCTGGCTAATCGTTACCGGATCGCTTGTGATCTCCGCCGCATGCCCGACGCGTTCAAACGCCTTTTGAACACTGCGGAGGTTGCCCATCTGGTAATCAACAATCGCGATCATACGTTTAGTGACACTCTCTCGTCGAAGAAGTTCAGCATGTCAACATGCATAAATTCTAGCGAGAGGGCAGACCAACGCCTAGGCGCGGAAGCGATCACTAGCAGTCTCGTAGAACACACCGATTGGCAAGGAATCCCGTCAACACGGCGAAAGCCAAAACTATCGTCGCTGGCTCCGGCACATTGCCTTCCAATCCAATGCTTTCCGGTACGGCGAGCAGGGTAAACCAGCTGGAGAACAGGGACGAACGGCCATCCGTCTCATAGTTCACCACAAAGTAAACGTCCGGCAGCGCATGTTCGTTGTGGCTGGGATAAGGCCAGATCGATACGTCGAGCGCAATCGTTCCGTCCGACTCGAACACCTCTGGCCCAAGTCCCTCGTCCAGTACGCTGGAAAACTCAACTTCTACCCCAGAGTGGGAACGCCAATAGGGATCGAGGTAGATGTCCAAGCCTTCAGAAGAAACACTAACAGAAAATGAGTCGTCATCATCGTCAAGCACGAACGAAGGGTCGTCGTCGCCGAACGGCAAATACTCCCACTGCGGATTCGTGTAGTCGCGCTGAGCACGTCGATACTTGGTCAGTCTCGGCAACGTGGGCGTCTCGGAGAAAAAGCCGTCCGCAAATATACCTAATGAATGAGGAGAGTAAGTTTGACGTACGCCGAACTCATCTGCCGGGCCGAGCATCGGAGGCGCAGATAACGATACGCCGCCGGTCGCTGGATCATACGTGAACGACGGGCCTGATCGATACGCCGGCGCGCCGAAGGTCGAATCCACCGGATCAATAAACAAAGACCCGGCAGGACTGTCGTAGCTCCCCTCCAACGGAATCAGCGGCACGCCAAAACCTATCTGTGAAGTCGGAATCCTTAGTGGAGTCAGCGCCACCGTTAACGCACTTTGCAGCCCACACTCGGCTGAATTTGCCAGCGCACAAACAACCAGTACCACAGGGGCAAACATTCGCATTCCTTAGTCCTCTCAAGAGCAAGACAGCCCCCCAGCCTGTGAGGTGTTATCGGCCTGACAAGGCAGAAGGCTTAGGCAGACTTTGACGAGAGAACGCGGTTGGGATGCTAGCAATCCGGCGCGCAGCAGCTACCAATACAGCGGCAATCGGTGCATGACAGCGCGGCTACTACCGGCGAGCGATGCGTTCGGGGTAGACGACGAATTCGACGCGTCGGTTGCGTGCGCGGCCGGCGTCGGTGGCGTTTGAGACCACCGGATGGTTCGCCCCGTGTCCGATAACAAAGAGTTGCTGGGCGGCAATCGTGCCACGCTGCATGAGCGAGTTGTAGACCGACAAGGCTTGCGCGGCAGAGAGGTGATGGTTGCTGGGAAATTGCTGCGAATGCGTCGGTGTGTTGTCGGTGTGGCCCTCGATGCCGATGATCTGGTCGGGAAAATTGCGTCGCAGTTCCGCGGCCACGCTCTGAATCAGTTCGGCAGCGCCGTTCTTCAAATAGTTGCTACCCGGCATAAATACCTGGTCGCCAGTAATCTCCGCACGAACCACATCGCCGTCCTGTCGGACCGCTACGCCGGGGATGTCATTGAGCGTTAAGTTCTTGAGCAGGCTGTTGTTCGCACGAATCTCCGCACCGGCACGCTGCTGTGCCGAAGCGACCAGTGCCGTGGTGCGAGACTTGAGTTGCTGGTTGTCGTCACGCGTCGCCAGCAGTTGTTCGGTCGTGGTGCGCAGTTGATCGCGCGTGGCGTTCACTTCGTCAGTCAGCAATTGCACCTGCTGACGCGATTGAGCCAACAGCTTTTCCAGTTCTTGATTGTCTTTATCCAACGACTGAGCACGCGTCTGATACTCTTGGCTTTGCAGTGCCAATTGCTGCGCTTGCTGAGCCTGTTGGACTTGCTGCGCCTGCTGCGGATAGAGTTGGCCGCCACCTGGCGCTGCCGCCTGGGGACTGGGCTTATACACTAGTCGTCCGCAGCCGCTCGACAAGGCAACAAGTGCAAGTGCGAGAGTCAGTGAAACGCGAAACACAGGAATCGTCCGTGACAGTGTGTTGATACGGTGACAACAATTGGCAGGAACCCTAGCAATCGGGTGCTGACCGTACAAGATCAACCCGAAACGGGAACGCTAGCACTTTCGTCGAGCCTGCTAAAACCCGCCAATGAAGTCGACGGATAGCTGCCGTAGAAGCGCTTGATGTAGTTGCGATGCCAGCGTTGCGGCTTGTGCGGTTCCCAACCCAGTCGGCGCAGGAAACGGTCGGACAGCCGCTGATTAAAGGCATCGCACAAGATCGCGTCGCTGCGTTTCAGCTCGGCTACTGCATCAAGCGTCGTCAATGCCGCACGAAATGTCGCGTAGGGCGTGCCTGCCGTGGATACGACGTACTTGAGCGCCAGAAAGTTAGGGCAGCTCAGCGGCTGGTTAAAGTACAGCAGACACCGATCAGACCGTCCGCGGGCGTGGTAAGTTGGTCCCAAAGGCAACACTTCCGGCCAGGCGATGAGCTTTGGCCAAAGCCGAAAGTGAATCGCAACCAATCGGCCGGCCGAAGTTTCAATGACTCCGTAGCGACGGCGGCGAACGACTTCTCGATCTTGTTGCCAATCGGTAACGGTTTGCCCAAAAAGCTCATGCATGGCAGTGGTCATTGAAAGAGGGCGTTTTTAATTTGCTGCCACAGAAACAGCATCACAACAAGCATGACCACGCAGAAGATCAGCACCACAGGTACCAGCCAGCCGGCAGAAAATGCAAATTGACTTCGATTCCAAACGTCTGCCCAGCGTACTACGACAAACAGCGTCGAGAGGCAGAGAAACGGCCCGTAGGGAATCTCATCGTCGCGCCGTAACACCAGTTGCATCAAGCCCACGACGAGCCCCGCGAACGGCGCCAAGAAAAAGATGATGATCCCAGCCTGCCAGCCTACAAATGTACCGACCATCATCATTAACGTCACGTCGCCGAACCCCATCGCTTCGCGATTGAGCGCCGCAGTCCCACCTAACCGCACCGCCCACACGAGTCCGCCGCTTACCGCCAGCCCCACTAACGCGGTGAGGAGCCCAACCCAAGCGGCCCCACCCAACCACCAAACGGCGGCGATCGACAGACTTCCGATGATCGAGATGGCGCTAAGCGGCAGCTGCATCAGCGAACGCAGCACACGCCGCATAAGAATCGCGAGCCCACGGCGCATTCCGCGCCGACCCCGATAGATTCGCGGTGTGATCGCAAAACACCAAAGCCACCAACAAGCCTGACCCAGCAGCAAAGATTGCCAGTTCGATGCCTGGGCGGGCCACGCTATTGGCGACGCAAGCGTAACGGGTTCGACGTACATCAGATTGCCAGCCTCGAGCAATCCGGCGGCAGCAGGCGGCAGGTCAACATGCGTACTAATCGGCTCAGGCGCTAGTCGCTCCACTACACACGGCAATAGCCCCGTCGGCAAGAGCGCGGCTAGTAGGAGTCCAACCAAGGTGCCGGGCACGGTGATTTCGTCGGGAATGATCTTCTCGTCGATATCGATAAAGCTGGCCGCAGCCATCAGCGCGATCAGAATCGCGTGATTCAGAAACGTAGACTGCAACCAAGTGATCGGTACCCAGCCGGCGGCAGCTGGCAATGGCAATCGCAGCCAGTCTTCGATCTGCGGCACTACGAGGCGCTCGCAATGCACCTCCCACCGGTAAAGCATCGCCAGACCAACGGCCATGGCCAGCTCGACCAGCATTGGGCGAATCCAAAAACCACGACCGTGGATGAGGTGCTCGCGTCGCAAGCCGAGCCAGCCAACGATGGGCAGTCGATCTGTCAATCGACGCGCCTTAGCCTCCACTGGGCTTGGTCCCCAGGGCGAAATCTCGCGCGGATTGAACCAAGCAAACCGATACGTTGCCCAGTTGGTTAGCGCGCCAAGAAAGCCGCCGACCAAGCCAACAATCAGCAGTTGGAGCATCGGCGGAAGCGCGGCAAAGGCGGGCATGGCGCGGTGGCAGGGTCGGAACGCTGGGCGGGCACAAATTTTAGGACGAGCGACCGAGCTGCGCGACGATTTCGTCGGCAATGTCGGCTGGATCCTTACTCTCGGTATCGACCTCAAGCGTAGCACACGACCGGTAAAATGGCTCTCGGTCGGTCAACAACTGCTCGATTTCGTGTCGGCCGCCGCGATTAGTCAGGTTAGGACGCCGCCCCGCTGTCGTCGGATCGCCCAAAATGCGCTCAGCGATCGTCGCAGCAGTGGCCCGTAGCCAAACGACTTCGGAACAGGTTGCAATCCGTTCGCGGTTCTCAGCGCGTAGAATCGCCCCTCCACCCAGTGCCAATACCAGCCGGTCGCGGGCACAGAGTTTATCCACAACGTCGGATTCGAAATCGCGGAATGCAGACTCGCCCGCATCTTCAAAAATCGCCGCAATCGATCGGCCGGCTTTGAGTTCGACTTCGACATCGGCATCGACCCAGTCGAGGCTTAGCTTGGCAGCCAACAGGCGCGCCACGGTCGTTTTGCCCGTGCCTCGATAGCCGATCAGTGCAATAGGGCTGGTTGGCGTCATAAGTGTGGCGGATTGGGCGAGCGATGGGAAATCGTGTCCGACGACGCGACTTGTCTTGGGGTGCTCATGACACGCGTGAAATCGTGCTAGCGACCACCACCGATGGGGCCAATGGCGCGTTTGAGCACTTCGCGCATCAGGCCCGCTGGCGCGTCCTGCTTGGTGAACAGCTTGAACTGCAACTCGGCTTGCTTCTCAAACATATCCACACCAGTGACGGCGTGACAGTTGCGCTCGCGCGCATCTTTGATCAGCAGCGTTGATTCCGGGTTGTAGACTGTGTCAAATACCACCATCGATGGCTTAAGAAAGGTCTTTGTCACGGGCGACTCATCGACGTTTGGATGCATGCCGATCGGCGTGCAGTTGACGACCACATCACATTGCGCACGTAGACGCGAATCCCAATCGATCGCTTTACAATCAAACGACTTCGCCAACTTCTCGCTGCGATTCTTCGTGCGCGAAGCGACCGTCACTAACGCGCCGCGGCTGCGTAGGCCGTAGACAATCGGACGCGCGACACCGCCGGCGCCAAGCACCAGTACGCGTTTGTTCTTGACCGGAGACGGATCGGCAGCGACCGTGCCCAATGCGTTCTCGAGGCAATACATCGCCGAGTTGTAGTCGGTGTTATAGCCAATCAGCTCCGATCCTTCGAACACGACGGTGTTGACCGCAGCGATGCTCTTGACCGCAGGATCGACTTTGGTGAGATGGCGAGCGATTGCCTCCTTGTGAGGAATTGTGACGCTTAAACCTTGAATGCCCAGCCGCGTGGCATCTTTGATAAAAAGGTCGAGCGTATCCGACGGCACGCGAAAGGGACAGTAGACCGCATCGATGCCAGCTGCTTCAAACGCGGCGTTGTGCACGTGCGGACTAAGGCTGTGACCGACTGGGTCGGCGATCACTCCATAGACAGCTGTGTTCGGCCCAATATTCTTGAAGCGGTAGATCTCGGTCATCTGCTTGAAGCTCAGCTGACCAGGAGCAAGCGTGCGTTCGTGGTGGAACGTCGCATACGTGTAGGGCGCGCCAAACTTCGCCGACAGAATCCGCGAAGGCGTGCCGATATCGCCCATGCACATACCAACCGTTGGAACCTCGCTTTCTTGCATCGTTTCGAGCATCCGCAGATTGTCATGCGGATCGTTGGCCATTGTGGCAATCTTGACGATGTCGGGGTCTAACTGGCACATCTGTGCGTGGAGTTCGCGCAGATTCTCAGGAGTTTTGCGAAAGTTGTGATAGCTGATAATTCGTTTGGTTTTGCCAAACCGGGGAATTTGATTGGCGATGTCGTCTTCCAGATCGACATAATCAACGCCCTCGGCGATCGCCTCGCGCAACAGCAATAATCGCGCTTCTTCAGTGCCGTTCCATTTGCCACCATCCTGTTGCCGACGGCAAGTGATGATTACCTTACAATCCCGCTCAGTTCGCTCAGCCAACAGACGGCGAACGTTCACACGACTCGCGACATAGTCGAGTCGAAGTTCGACCATGCCTGCGCCTTGTTCGGCCAAGTGACGATGTTCGGCCATCATGTGCTTATGACGGCTACGTCCAATTGCAACACAAATCATTAAGGGATGTTCCTGGATCGAGATGCTTAGCGACGAGGTATGCTCGCGGAGCGGCAACGTGTCGAGATCAAATTCGGGCCGACGGTCGCCTTCCACCTCTTCTATCGCTGCACGGTTCCTGATGGATCGAGCCATTATTGTGATTGAATCTGCCGCTCGAATCAAATCCGTTTGAACTGCCGGTCCAGCTGCTCGCGCGTAAACACAAGCGCGGTCGGTCGGCCATGCGGGCAATGGTGGTGGTCTTGGGCCAGATGCCTCTGATCCAGCAATGCGGACACTTCCTCGGGAGTGAGACTATCGCCGTATTTGACGGCCGCCTTACAGGCGATCATGTGCATCAATTCGTCGAGCAGGTCGCGAATCTCAGGCTGCTTGCCCTCGGTCTGCAACTGTTCAGCCAACCCACGGACCACTTCTGCTGGACTAAAGTTCGCAAGCATCGCCGGATAGGCCGACACCAAGATCGTATCACCGCCGAAGGGTTCAATCTCGACCCCGATCTTGGCAAGCATTTCTTGGTTGTCGAGGATCGTGGCCGCTTCGCTACTGGCTAAATCGACCGGTTCGGGTACTAGCAGCCGCTGCCGTTCGAGCGCACCAGCAAGCACTTTGTCACGCAGCAACTCGTAGAGGATGCGTTCGTGCAACGCGTGCTGGTCAATCACTTCCAGACCATCTTCGTTTTCGAGAACCAAATACCGGTTGTGAATCTGCAATGCCCGCGCTGTTACGTGCGGCGCTGGAGGAACTGGCGTGCCTTCGTCGGCACGTAGCGCGGCCCGATCGCGCGTCGCGTCAGTGGCGTCTCGACGCTCTGGTGCGGCGAACGGATGCAAAGTGAGCGAATCGTTACCGCTCGTCGGTGCATTAAGCGCACCATTGGCGGGCTCGCCCGCAGGAGCGAGCTGTCGTTTCGCCCATTCAAACAATTCGCTAGTCGCCGGTGTGCTGGCGGCAACTTCATTTTCTGCCGTCACGTCGCTCGCTTCGTTCGGCAGTGTACCGCGTGCTACTAAGTCGGTCGTAAGAAACTTCGACCGCAACGATCCAAGCAACTGGCTGTAGATCCGTCCTCCGTCTTGGAATCGCACCTCCATTTTCGTGGGATGCACATTCACATCCACCAGCGACGGCGAGATTTCCAGATGCAAGAAACAGATCGGGTAGCGTCCGGTCAGTAGTAGGCCACGATAGGCCTCGCCCAGCGCGTGCTGCAGGGCGCGATCGCGAATGAATCTGCCGTTGAGAAACAGATACTGCAAGCGGTTGTTGCCACGGCTCTGCGTCGGATTCGCAACCCAGCCATGCAGTCGAACTTGTTCGTCGTCGCTGTCGATCGGAATCAAGCTGTCGGCCAGCTCTTGGCCAAACAACGACGCAGCGCGCTGATCAGTCTGGTCGACAGGCGGCAAATCGTGGACCAGGCGGCCTCCGTGCGTCAGCGTAAAGTGGACCGTTGGATGGGCGAGCGCCAACCGAGTCACCGCTTCGGAGATATGCCCCATCTCGGTCTGCGTAGTCCGCATGAATTTGTGTCGCACCGGCGTGTTGAAAAACAGCTGTCGGACTTCGATCGATGTTCCCTGCGGGCAGCCAACGGGACGGATCGGTTCTGCCTTTCCGCCTACGATCTCAAGCTCGGCTCCCGCTTCGTTGTCGGCAGGACGGCTACGCAAAGTGAGTCGGCTAACCTCAGCGATCGATGCCAGAGCCTCGCCACGAAATCCCAGCGTCGCGACCCGGAATAGATCGTCCGCGTCGGCGATCTTGCTCGTGGCGTGACTGGCAACCGCCAGGGGCAGTTGCTCGGCTTCGATGCCGCATCCGTTATCGGTGATGCGAATCGACTCCGCCCCGCCCTTCTCGATCACCACGTCCACGCGCGTCGCGCCCGCATCGAGGGAGTTCTCCAGCAGCTCTTTCACGACGCTTGCTGGTCGTTCGATAACTTCGCCGGCGGCAATCTTGTTGATTACGCTCGTTGGTAATTGTCGAATCTGCGGCATTTTGAATCTCAGTAGTTCCAAATTGAGCCGTCGGCGCTAGCCGCGGGTGACCTGATAGCTTAGTTTTCTCGTGGTTCATCCGCGGCTAGCGCCGACGGCTCAAGGAAAAGAA
>JBCDBK010000002.1:0-128467 GCA_039184115.1 Planctomycetota bacterium
AGTGCTTCCCTGAGAAATCAGAACCTCCGCTTCGCGGAGCTTAGGAATTACCTCTTCCGGACCATGCTTCTTACCTCGTGGCATCCTCTTACCTCCTTAAACAAGTTGCGTCCTAACGCTGAGATTATTCCAATCAGCGTGGACTCGTTTAAGGGGGCTAGATCAACATCACCATGTCGTTGCGAAGTGAGATTGTGATTTGACGTGCGTGTTGGTCGATTTCCAGGTACAACATATGCGTGGTTCTCCTGTTGAAAAAGTAGTGTCAACAGCTGCCCATTGAAATGGGAGAACCACATTTCACTCAACGCCTGTTGCTCTTTCATAGATACCAACGCGCGCAACCTGACTCAATGACTACGTCACGGCACACGTCAAGCAGTGCCGCAGCCTAATGCTTCGCCACCGTAGGCGACTGGAAGAGGTGGCCCTGTTTCACGCCAGCGACAACTACCTCAGACGACGCGACCTGCGGATCCCAACAACGCCGGCGACCAATGCGCCATACAAAAACGCCGACGGCTCGGGGATGGTAACTACCGACCAGGTGCCTGTATTTGAGGTGACGGACACACCGCCGAGGCCGGCCGCATCTCCAGATCCGACAAAGAAGTCATCTACCGCCAAGAAGTGAGAGCCGCTGAAGAAGATTTCCTCGAACGAATCAGCTGCCGTAGTCGATCCAATCTGCTCCGGGCTTCCAGGTTCGCCCGTGAACTGCTGCTCGGCGGCAAATGCCCAAACCACTGGCAGAACAACGCCACCGACATCGCCAAACGTAAACGTCCAGGTACCCACGGGAACTGCGCCTGAGGTGTCGGAGAAGACGGGAGAGCCCGCCGCCTCCATCGACCACGACGTTACGTCGGCAAACGTAAGCACTGTGCCGTCAGTGATCAGTTCGTCGAAGCGAAACTCGGCCTCAACCCTCCCAGCGCCCGCGTCGGTCGCGCGATCAAATGTTGCGCTCTCGTATATGAAAACGAGGTCTGCCGCGCATCGATCACAGACGATGAAAGAGCACGTCAGTGAAATCATCAGAGCGAGCAAAGGTGTGCAGCGCATGTCGGTCAGCTCCAAGTTAAGTGACATTGATCGAAGCAAGGTGAAAGGTAATATCTTGAAGCTGCCAGGTGGCCTGGGCCATCTTCGGCCGCGGTGTGCGAATTCGTGTCGCATGTCCTGGCGGTTGAGGTGTAGCTATCCGAACACCTTCTCCAACAGGTCCTCGTCGAGCCACGGCGTCGATTGGCTTTCGTCGGCAGAATCTGTGGGCTCTGCGCTTACCCAATCGTCTACTTCGCCCGATGACACGAGAGTGTCGCTAGGCGTGCCGATGGGAGCGATTAGTGTTTCCAGATCAAGCGGCTCTTCAAGAATGCCTGGCGATTCCGCAGGTCTGTGTCTGTGAGCTGTCAGAGCAAACGCCGAGTCGATCACTTCAGCACTGGCGGATTCCGTCGCTCGACTGGCGCTTGCCAAACCTTCGTCAGTTGATGCTGCCAGCAATGGTTGCGGCTGCGCATAAGAAACCTGCCACGCGGCTAGATCGCTGACGTCGACATCTCCATCGTCGTCACTGTTGCCATCGGAGCGAACAGCGCCCATCGTGGTGCCGAAGCCCCGTTGCCACGCGAGGAAGTCGGTGCCGTCGACATCGCCGTCGGAATCGAAGTCAGCGCTGGGTGCAATCTGTGCTTCATACGCCCCAATGTCGCTGCCGTCGCCGCCAGTAGCATTCGGCACGCCGATCAGGTCGACGGGAACATTCTGCCCACGCTGATCACCAACCCGAGTCGCGATCAACTGGATGTCGTCGACAATCAGCCCTGAGGGACTCGGAATCCCCAGAGTGTTTTGCACCACAAAGTCGATCGTGTTCACCCCAGACACATAGCCGGTGGTGATCGTAAACGGGCTAAAGGCCGTGAATTCCGAATTGGTCTGACCGGTGCTTACGCCGTTGATCAGGATGTCGGACCCACTGTTGTCGGACGCCCAGCGTCCGGTGATCGAGAACGTCAAGTCCGCGAAATCGAATCCAGATAGATCGAAACTTGTACGGTAGACATACGTTCCGGCGACGCCGACGGCATCGTCGGCCGGTGGCCCGATCCATCGCGAGTCCGGCTCGTTCGGTACCCAGGGTGGGATGGGAAACCCATCCGCAGGAACGGTTTGAATGTCGGGGCTGCTCAACGCAGGCCGGGCGAATAGCGTATAGTTCGGATCACTGACCGAATCCCCAAGCAAGTTGCCCTGATCGTCGACGCCCGTGTTGAAGAGAAGCCCGTCGGTCACTGTCGTCACCGTTCCACCGGCGTCGATGGCCGGACTGCCCTTGAGCAGCGCGTGGGTGTGCGTCGGCCCGCCGTTGTCGGCGAGCGGGCCGAGCAGCGGGTTGATCACCCCATTGGTTGCCCCGCCGATGAGATTCCCACTCGCGTCGGCCGAACCGACGGGGGCTTCGGTCAGACTCGAACCGGTGTTGTCGCCGATCAGGCTGAAACTCGCAGAAATGGCTGTCGCCGTGTCGTCGATGTCGGGGGCCGTGCCGGTACTATCGGTGTTGCCGGCCACGATCGTATTCCGCAGTGAAAAAGTTCCACCATCGACGTGGATGCCGCCGCCCGAGTAAAGCGGTTCGCTACTGCCGACGCCGGAAGTGTTCCCCGTAATCGTGCTCGCGGTAACTGTCGTCGCGCCGCTGCCGGTGTTGAGGATTCCGCCGCCGCGTCCCTCGGTACTATTGCCGGAGATGGTGGAGTTCTCGATGATCGTCGCAACCGTCGCGCTAGGCTCATAGCTGTCCGGATTGATATCGAGGCCCCCGCCGCCGCCCGTGCCCGCGGTGTTGCCCGAAACCGTGGAGTCTCGGATCACCAACGCGACCTTCGCATTCGTCGCGCCGGCGGCTGCGTAGACTGTGTTTTCGATGCCCCCACCACTCCTGGCGCTGTTACCCGTGATCGTGCTTCCCGTGATCGTGATCGTTACTTCCGCGTTCGGCAAATAGGTATTCGCGTCGGTGAAAAAACCGCCTCCACGGCCGGAAGGCGCCGAGTTGCCCGAAAGCATTACTTCGTCCAGGAGAATGGACGTCTTCGCCGAATTGCCAGCTTGAGAATCGTCGTCGATAATGCCGCCACCGTTGCCTTGGGTGGTGGTGTTCCCGGTGATGGTTGTCCGGCGGATAATCGTGGAGACTGAGCTGTTGACACCGAACGCCGCGTTCTCCAGGTACACGCCGCCGCCATCGTCCGTCGCCGTGTTGCCGCTAATGTCGCTGTCCAGGATGGTGAGGGTCGTGCTACCGCCCGAGCTGAAACCAACGTCCATATCCGTACCCAACCCGCCGCCTTTATCGCCCGCCGCGTTCCCGGTGATGACTGTTCGCAGCAACGTCGCTTCAGTAGTCGCCGTGCCGCCGTAAGACTCGACGTCCAAGTAAAGGCCGCCGCCGTCTCCCTCCGAACCAGTCGTGGAGTTGCCTGAAATTGTGGTGTCTTCGATCCGCACCGTGACGGACGACCCATCGGCGTCGGCATCACTTTCGACATCGATGGCGCCGCCATCGCCGGTCGATTGATTGAGTGTGAATTGGCTCCGCTGGATCGTAAGCGCAGACGCGGCCCCGACCGTCGTCGCAGAGGCATCGACAAAGAGCGCACCGCCGGTCTCACTGGCCGTGTTCCCAGTGAATACCGAATCGAGGATGGTCAGGTTTTCCTGAGCGAAGACCGCGCCTCCCCGGCCGACATCGCCGATGCCGGACGCAACGCCGTCCCGCAGCGTCAGGCCGCGGATCTCGACATCCAACAGGTTCATATTGTCCGAGTCGGTGATATTGAAGATGCGTGAGCCATTGTTGCCGCTGATCGTCAGGTTCTCGGCGTCAGGCCCCGCAATCGCCACCGAATCGGTGATGGAGATTTCGCCGCCAGTCAGGGTGATGGTCCCGCTTAAGCCCGCATCGAACATCACCGTGTCCGAGCCCGCTTGGCTGTTCGCAAACATGATTGCCTCGCGGAGAGAGGTCAGGTTGTCGGTGTTGTCGACGACGTCGGTGGTCGTGGTCACGGTCAGGCTCGACAGCTCGGCTTGAACTTCGAAGGCGCCGATGTCGCTGCCGTTACCTCCCGCAGCGTTGGCCACCGAATCGAGGTCCGCGGGACGCGTGAGTCCCCGCTGATCGGTAGTCAGCGTGGAATTGCCCGCGTCGATCGCTGGGCTTCCCGGCAACAAAGCGTGCGTGGGAGTCGTGCCCCCGTTGTCTTGCAGCGGGCCAAGCAGTGGGTCGGTGCTGGGCAGGTCGCCGGTGGCGCTCAAGTTGCCCTGACCGTTGCTGCTGATGTTGTGGCCGAGCGACACGTTGGTCGCCAGACCGCCCGCCGTCTGGGTGATGTTCGACGCCGAAGTGGTCGAAAAGATGGAGTCCCGGTACTGCGTCGTCGCGGAGATTGCGCCGACAGTGACGTTGGTGCTGATCGTTCCGCCGTTGGGCGCGGTGTTGTCGACCATCGTAACGTTGGCCAGCGTCACGAGGCTCGGGCCACCCGCGGTCGCGAAGTTCTGAATTCCGCCGCCGCCCAAGCCGCCGCCGCCGGTCGAGTTGCCGCTGATCGTTGTGTTGATGATATTCGAGCCGGGCGACGATAGGATGTTGATGCCACCCCCCTGGAAGCCGGTCGAATTGTTGAGGATAGCCGAGCCGACAAGCGTCAACGTGCCCTGCACGGCGCTAATGCCGCCGCCGGCGAGGTCGGCCCGGCTGTCGCGGATGATGCTGTCGGTGATCGTAAGGTCGTGCCCCGGCTGGGCATTGATCGCCCCGCCAGTACCGTCGGTGAACCCGTTCGCAAGATCTAAGCCCGACAAGGCGTACGTGCCCCCGCCAAAGACAAAGATCCGCGACGCGTTCTCGCCGCTGATCGTCAGTTGATCCGCCCCCAGGCCGACAACTGTCACATTCTGCGTGACAGTAAATCGGCCTCCGGTCAGAGCGATCGTCCCACCGGCAAGACTGCCTGCGAAGTCAATCGTCGTCACACCAGGCAACGCCTCAGCAAACGCCACCGCCTCGCGCAGGCTAAGCTGGCCGGCCGAGAAGTCGCCATCAATGTCGTCGGCGAGCGTGCTGACGGTCACCGTGCTTTGGTTCGCCAGCCCGTAGGTCTCGTCTGTCGACGGTTCGACGGGCAGCAGCGAGAAGCCATTTAAGTCGTCGATGTCCGTGCCGCTGGCGACGTCAAGCCCGACCGTGCCGTTGAAGCTTGCCAAGTCTCCTCCGGAAACGGTGATGTCGTACATGCTCTCGCTGAGCATCGACACTCCAGACACGATCGCGGTGCTACCACCCGCGACGGTGAAGTCGGTCGTGTCGACGTTGACGACTTCGGTATCGAACTCGGCGCGGAAAGTGAGCGTATCAGCCGCAGTGAACTGAGCAGCGGGCGTTTGCCGCGTGAAGCTGACCAGCTTCGGACCCTGAAGCTCGGTAGCCCCCATGTCGATCCGCCCCTCGACAACCCGCCCGAAGCTGTCGCCGCGTTGATCGACGGTCGGAATGCCCCCGACACCAGACGCGGCTGCCGGATCTCCGGCGTTTATTGCAGGCGAGTCAGGCTTCAGCCGATGCGTTTGCGTTGGTCCGCCAGTGGTCCCCAGCGGCTCAAGTCTGGGATCAGTGCCGAAGATGTTGCCAACGTTGACCCCGTTGACGCCATTGACTCCGGGACCCAGGCCCGCCTCGATCAGGCTGTAGCGGGCGTCGACCGTTCCGCCAAAGTTCTCCAGATCGTCGCCCGACGAGTTCGCTAGAATGCTGTTCTCCAGCAAAACCGTGCGGACTTGACCTTGACCAAAGACGTGTGTGAACAGTGCACCGCCGCGGTTCGCCGTGCTGCCGGTGAAGGTCGTGCTCTTGGCGCGGAAGTCGCCATTCGAGTTGTAGATCGACCCGCCGGCGCTGGCGCCCACATTTCCTGGCTGCGTGACCGCGGTGTTGCCCGAGAACGTCGAGTTGTCGACGTCGATGCTGCCGTCATCGTTGTAGATCGCCCCGCCTTGGCCGCTGAAGGTCACGCCTGCCGAGTTGTTGAAAAGCGTGCTACTTGAGATCGAGAGCGTCCCCGCGTTGTTGATTGCGCCGCCGCTCTCAGCCGCTCCACGCTCTAGTGTGAGCGTATCGAGGGTCAGATTGCCCGTCCCGGACACGAGAAAGTGCCGCTTGTTGCCGCCCGCGTCGAGCGCGATGCCCGTCCCGCCGTTGCTACCGTCGATGGTGATCTGTGTGGAGATGGAGAAAGCACTGTCGCCAGACGAAGAATCGCCCACGGTTGAGAGATTGATCGTTCCCGACAGATCCGGGGCGAACATGATCGTGTCTGGACCGTTGCCAGCTAGCGCGTCGCCCACAGGCAAGTCTGTTTCCGCAGCTTGAATCGCTTCGCGGAGCGTCACCATCCCGTCGGCGAGTGTGTTGTCATCCAGGCTGTCGACGACGAATGTCGTGAGCAGGTAACGCGGCTCCATGGCCTCAAACGCGAGCCGGCGCGTACAACGCGCACTTAGCGAGCGCGGCGACTTCGTCGTACGGTTTCGTCGGAGCAGCCGAGGTGAACGAGATTTCGAATTCGATGTAGGCAAGCGAACGAAACGAGCCATGTGGGCCTCTATGTCAAAGGAATTAGATAGCGTCGATCGAGGGATAAAGTTCGTTTCTTTGCCGCCGACAGGTTATCGCTGCCGCTGTGAATCCCACGCAAAGCAGCGCCGACGGCTCTGGAATCGCGACAAGCGTACGAAAGCCAAGGTCGCGAGACACCGAGAAAAATGCGCCGTCATCTGGATCAAAGAGGTACTCGCTTCCACCGGCGTAGATATCCGATTGACTGTCATAGACGAAGTAAGGAATAGAATCCGGGGTCGCCGAAGAGAGTTCGAATGCCAGCACGTCGCCCGCCGAAACGCTTATACTTAGCCCGCTGACATCAAACGTCGCGAACGGACCGCTCCTAAAATCTGTGAAGGCAGAGATGCTGCCAGCTGGCAGGCTGACTGAGCCAAGATCCTGCGTCCTATCCGGCGCACCGTCAGGTAGAGTGCTCCGAAGCGTCAGCACGAGAGCACTCGTCGGCATCCCAGCAAAACTATGCTGCACCTGGACGTCAATCGAGTCCAATGTGCCGCCAACGCCAACGGTAAATGTCTGCAACGGGAACTGCCCCGCGTCGATGTTCGGCCCCTCTAACGGCTCGGATGGGTCATCGGACCTCGCGAATGCGTCGAGTTCCTGATCGAGAACGAGCATCGCCCTGCCGGAGTTCGTCAATAGCGCAAGTACGGCGATCAACGCTACCGTCTGCCGAATTGTCGGTAGTATTCTCATGGCCTTAGGCCTCACTTAAACCAGTTGCGCTCATAATGCGAGAATCTGTGGACGAATGACGCTTAGACCGCCGCCGGCAAGATTCCAACACACCGACTAGCCCAAAGCAAAGGAATGCGCTCGGCTCGGGAATCGCGACGATGTTCAGCGTAAACCCGCCGAGCGCGACCGACTGCGGATGTGTCGGGCTTGAGTAGGTGCCTGGAACTAGGTCGCTGAAGCTAAGCCCTGCTAAGACCGAGGAACCGGAGGCACTGTATGGAACCAGGCCATTCGACGCTGGTGGATTGATGAACCAAAAGAAGTCGTCGTTGCCGATGCCATCGTCGTCGATCGTAACACTGCCGATCGTGATGCCTGGAGCGAACGTCAGTGGCGTGACGAACACGAAGTTGAAGAAACCGACATCGGTGAATTCTCCAACGTCATCAACGTTAAAGACGTTCGTGATCCCTAGCGACGTGTTGTCGAACGTCCCGGACCCGCTAACGGAACCGATCACGCCGTCCGATGGGGCCTCGCGGAGCGTGAATACCAAGTCCGCGTGCGCTGCGTGAGCGAGCCAACACCACGTAACCAGGGTAAAAGGCAAGCGATTCATGTTATGGTCCTCATCTCGAAGTAATGCCTAGTTCATCAACATTGACACGCTTGCCAGCGAAGCCAATCTTTCGTCACCTACGAATCCTGCTCGATCTTGTCCACTGTGCCACGCGGTCGGAATCCGCTGCCGAGCCGACCATGACCGAGAAATTGTTGCCGTCTCATGAAAAGTCCCCCCCCCAGTTGGGTTAAGAGAGGTCACGGTGGGACCGCCTTCGGCAAAGCTGGCTTTTGCCACCTGATCGATACTCCACGCCGTCAGGTCGAAAGTGACGGGGGCCGCATGAGCAGCGGTTGCCGGTAAGAGAGCAGCGGCGACGGCAATGCGTGCTTCTTTGAGTCGGTTCATCGTGCGATCTTCACAGGTGGCTCGTTAGTCCTTGAAGCAGGGAGGTTTGCGCGAATACGAGGCATTAAGGTGGGATGCAGACGCGGCCCAACCAGCGAACCACGTGAGTTTGGTTGCGTGAAGCTGGCTCGCACCCTAGTCGCACGTCACACCGAACACCCTTCGCGCGAGGTAGGGCATGGCTGGCGGATGCACTGAGAGCACTCTATACCTATTTATTGCTTGGCTCGGCACGGCATCTTTCAGGCAATCTGAAAAAAAACCCAATTAATCTCATGCGGATGGTAAAATCAGACTATGGCTGAGGCAGCGTAGCCATGGCCCGGCCCAGTACCATCGCTCCTAGACACCCCATGGCAGCAACGACCAGCCTCAGTCTGATCACGCAAATCGGTGACTCTGAGAATTCCAAATCGTGGGATGATTTTGTGCGTCTCTACGGGCCTTTCGTCTATTCAATTGGTCGACGCCACGGACTGCAAGACGCGGACGCGTGTGATCTCGTGCAGGACGTGATGCGAGAAATCTCGCGCTCCATGGAAAAGTTCGAGTACGACCCGCACATAGGCCGATTCCGCGGCTGGCTCGCCGTGATTACACGCAGGACTCTGGCACGCTACTTTGAGCGAAGTCGCCACCAGATTAGCGGCGTGGGAGGTACGACAAACGTACTTGCCCTGTCCGACTACTCAGATGATTATGACGAAGACATCTGGGAGCAAGAGCATCAAAGGCAGATGTTCCGGTGGGCCGCGCAACGCGTCCGTGGCGACTTCAGCGAAACCACCTGGCGCGCGTTTTGGATGACCACCGTTGAGGGGTTGAATGCCCAGCAGGCCTCCGAAGCATGCGGAATCTCAATCGGAGCGGTCTACATTGCAAAGAGCCGTGTGGTAAGCCGGCTTAGGGAGAAGACCGCCGAAGGCCGAGAGCTTTGCCGCGAATGACGACCAACGTGTGCCCCAGCGACGAAGCACTGATTCGCGTGTTCACCACTGGTGACTCGGACGCTGATCAGACTGAGATTCAGAGGCATCTTGATCAGTGCAGGAAGTGTCAACGACGGCTGGAGCAGCTCGCGGAAGTTCCGAAAGCCGGTGATGACCTCCTCCGTCAAGCGCTTGATCCGGAAGTCCTGCGTTCTGACACGCTATTCGATACGATTGAGCGCATTTCTAATTACGATACGGCGTCTAGCGCAACGAACACACTCAAATACGATGACGTCAGGCCATGGATTCGGCTATCAGGCGACGGCCCCTCAGAAACGCTAGATGGTTATACGCTGCTGGAGTGCATCGGCCGTGGCGGGATGGGGGTTGTATTCCGGGCTCGCAAGCCGACGGACGAGCGAGACTATGCTCTGAAGACAATGCAGCCGGAGCTGGCTAGCGACACGAAGGCGCGTGAGCGTTTCATGCGCGAAGCGAGAGCAATTGCGTCAGTCCGCCACTGCAACGTTGTTGCTCTACACGAAGTGAGTGAAATTGACGGCTTGCCTTACTTGCTGATGGAGCATGTCGAGGGTGTCTCGCTTGACGATCGACTAAGAAGTGGTGTCCCAATGAACGCCGATGAGATCGTCCGCATCGGGGCTGCAGTGGCTTTAGGAATTGAAGCGTGCCACTCAGAAGACGTCATCCATCGCGACATCAAGCCGAGCAATGTCTTGCTCGGTACAAAAGATGATACGGTAAAGATCACCGACTTCGGACTAGCGATGATTGCTAGCACCCCAAAGCTGACATTCCACGGCTACCTCCCTGGAACGCCTGACTATGTGGCACCCGAAAGGCTAGTAATCGGCGCCGAGGCGGACAAGCGTAGCGATCTTTTCAGCCTTGGTTGCCTGCTCTACAGAATGGCAACAGGAGAAGAAGCTTTCGGTGGTGATACGCCACTAATCACCCTTCATCGCATCGCCACGCAGGACCCAGAACCGATCCGCATAAAGAACCCATCAATCCCTGAACCACTTGCCGAAACGATATCCTGGCTGATGGAGAAGCAACCGGAGGATCGGCCCGCTTCTGCCAAGGACGCCAAAGAAGCGCTGCTAGGTAAGGCAACGCGGCAACCACGACGGCGGCAGCAACCTCGAATGGTCGCAGCGCTTGTGCTTGCATTGATCGCAGGTTCGGCACTGTTTGCAACGTCGATCCGGCAGCAATCCTCTGCGGTTCAAAGTGTCCAGAGAATTTCTAGCACGGCTGACACGGATGGGCAACCCGGAGCGCAGACAAGCATCGCGGTATCCACGTCCGACGACCTGGAAACGGCGGTCGATTCGATCGAGGATGGTGGTCGTATTGTCATTGATACGGACGCAACACTCTCAGTTTCCCCACTGTACATCGACGGCAAGTCGGTCACGCTCGCGGCCGCCGAAGGTCGCCACCCTACGATCCAACTCAAGGTCCCCGAGGATGGCTCACCGCCGGAGTTTCTGTTGCGAGCCTACTATGGCACGCTGAAGTTGGAAGGCCTTACCTTCCAGGACCGCTGGGAAGCCGCGGAGCACGTGCGACGCCTTGCCGGCAACTACAGCGCGATCGAAGATTACAGCCTGCTGAGTCTCATTGACGCCGACCTGGAGGTTCAGGATTGCCGCTTCGAGACCGGTACGCATGGAGCCTGCGTCGCGCTCGAGCCGGTCAATCTGGCAGTCTTTCGAAGCACCAGAATTCTCGCGCCACAAGGGACCGCGATCAACCTGCACGCAATCGACAATGACGAGCTCCAGTTGAATGAGTGTGTGATCGTCGGCAACGCCGGGGTAGTGACGGATCTGGAGGGAGAAGCGACCTTGGCGTTGCAAAGCTCAACAGTTCTCGCAAATATTGCGGTGCTAGAACTTGAGCCACGGCGCGGCCAGCTGACTGCTCGCATCTCCAATTGTTTAGTCCAATCCTCCCAGGCGCTTATCCTCTGTTCGATTGAGAACCCGTCGCTCGATGCCTTTCGGCAAAAGCTCGCGTGGTATGGCGATGGCAATCGAATCCGTGGCCATGAGGTCATCTTGTCGGACGGAGAGTTCGAGCCTCAATGGGGTCAAGAAGTTGCCAAATGGGCGATGGAAGATCGAGAGGCTACGTATCGACGGTCGGTTTTCAATCGACCGCAACGGGAAGTTATCCAGCAATTGATCGACGGCCAGTCCATTGAGAACATGGTCCTCACAGCGTCAGATCCCAACTAGTGCAACTGCTGGTTCCGCTAGCGGTATATTTCTCCGAGGGTAGATCGTGAGTGGTGGAACTAATCTCTGCCCTACATATTTTACGCGAACTGTGCCCAATCGAGGGGGATTGGGTGGCGTCAGTTCGACGTCGCCTCTATTGCTAGTGAGGTGACTACTTGGGCTACTTCAAGCGAATCCATAATGCCCTACCTCAACCGACAACCCTTTGAGTGCTCTTAGTCACTAACTTTGAATCGGCACACAAACGACTGCCTGAAAGTGGAAGGCAAAAGGAGGGCAGCATTGCCCATGTTTGCTATACTCAAGTCCAACGTATGACCAATGGCATAATGGCCGTAAGCACAATCGCTATCGGATTTTGCAATGCAATTGAACTCAAAACCAACGTTAGTCCAACGCGAAACATTCAGCTTCAAATCCTAGTACCCCAGCTTCGATCCGAGACTTCTGGTTCTTTCAGAGTGGATATTCAGTAAGGACTCGAGGCGATTCGCATCGGACCCTTCTCTATGAGCCGTCTCCAAACGGCTGGCGAAACGGTTCAAACTTGGACGAGCGTCAGCCTAGTATCGGTCGGCCAAAGACCACCTGCTGAAATGACTCGAAGCAGGACAGCTCCTCAATAGCTTGGCTCGAAACACCGAACCTCCAGATTGGCTAAGAGGTTTCTGCCGATGCCGATGGAAGTCTGACAGCGTCACAACTCCCTACTGGTCGGATCTGAAGTCGACGCGACTACTAGCGCACGAATATCCGAATGCGACCGAAGCGGACATACTTACGATGGGCAACGCCGCAAGGAAGCCAGTACTGCTAGGCTCAGACACAACGCACTCATGGTCGAAGGCTCAGGCACCGAGGTGACGAGTCCGGCTAGTGGCGCGGCAGCATCACTATCGCGCTGAAGTAGTAAGAAATCGTCACCGTCCGTATCGCCATCCGAGTTGGTATCGCCGTCGGCGCTGACCGCGTAAGCGAAATCCCAAGTCTCGAAGTCGTCGCCATCGACGTCGCCGTCGATGTCAAAATCCGCCAGCGAAATGTCCAGCACACGAAAGTTGTCGAAGTAGGCCGTACCGGTCTGATTCTGCGAATTCGGGTCGCCGCCTGCAGCGAACGCCGCGATGTCGGCATCAGTAAACGTGCTGGCGGCACCATCAACAAAGCCGGTAGTCAGTACGAACGAGTCGTTTAGAAACATCGTGTACTCGTCGTCTTCGAAATCCAGGAGCATCGCAAAGCTATTCCACTCGCCAAAGTCGACAGTCATGCCTGTCTCGGCAATAAATCCAGAGTTTTGCTGCTGGTACAAGACGTCTCCGGTCGTGGCATCAACACCCAGTGCCCCTAGCACGCTAAATCCCGACGGTGCCTTGTAGGTATCAACCCCGAGGAAGGGCCCGAACGTTCCATTGGGCGCACCTGTGGCAGTCACGTTCATGTCCCATTCGACAAGAATGTAGCGATTGTTCGGGAACCCCTGGCCCCCGACCGGCATCGCCCAGCGATCGTCGGACAACGCGGCACGATCCACTCGTACAGCTCGGGATCCCGACTCGACCGTAGTGTTCTGAAGGGTCGCCGATCCGCCACCGCCCCCCGCGCCAGCCCAACCGGCCTGACCAACCAGATTGCCGAGTGAAAAACCTTCGAACCCGCCAGCATCGACAATGGCCGTCGTTGCCCAAGTGGACCCTACGGAAAAGCTCGTCGCTAGTAAGTAAACAAGCAAGCTAGCACGCAGCAGGCGTACGATGGTCATCACAGAAACGTAGCGTGAGGCGATCATGGCGAGACTAAAAATATATAGGGGCCAGCATTTGCCGCTGACCTTGCGGGCTAGAAGTTCTTATCTGTTCCTATTGCGGCTGATAGCGGCCTAAACCAGAGATGGTTCCACCCATGCGCTACCCCAGCCTTCTGCATTCTAATGGCAGCCTTGGGCTGGTGCAATTATTCGCTAGCGTCCACACCAGCACAATTCTCTCGCACCAGTCTGCGTCGACCTAAACTGCTGGAAGGAATGACTTTATGTCACCGCTGCGGATGGACATACCGGCGCTAACAAGGCGCTTTTTCCGTGAAATAGCCCAACTGGCAAATTCGGCTTAACCCCTACAATCCGCCGTCCCGATAAGGCCCTATAGCATACCGTTCGCTCGCACTACCGGGCAGTCAGTATGTGTGCGTTTCCAAAGGGGGGAAACAGCATTCGGAGTCGCGATCACTTCGCGGCGCTGAAATAGCGCGGCCGCCAAGCCGGTCGCAGCTAGCATAGCCAAATCGATTCCTCCTATGACCTTTACCGCCAACATCGCTAGACCGATCTGGTCGCGAAGCCATGCGGCGACGCATGGCGCGAACGCCCTAGCGAAGAGGTGGAGAATATCGCTCAGCCGTGGTCATGCGTGCAGGCATGTAATGGTATTCTTTGGTCTGATCGCTCTGGCGACGATGCCGGGATGCACGCTTTGTCTGAATGCAAAGCGGACGCTCCTTGACGAACCGGCACGCTTTTCGTGGCAAACCGATCGCAAGCGCAGCGTGCAAGTCTATCGGACTTGGGCAGATCGTGCATGGGGTGTGGAGTGCTCCAACAATCCCGAGTCGTCGACCAGCCCGCCGTTTGAAGCCGGCTTCAAGGACGGATTCGTAGATTATGTTTATGCTGGCGGAACAGGTGAGCCGCCACCCGTCGCACCCCGCAAGTATTGGAATGTTGGGCATCGAAATCCTCACGGCCATGCAGCCGCGGCTGAGTGGTTTGCTGGCTACCGCCTGGGTGCTGAGATCGCTCGCATCGAAGGCTATCGCGAGCGGGCGCTAGCACCCACACAAGCCATGCTTTTGGGCCCGATCGAAAACGAAGCTTCGCCGCAGCCCACCTACGCAGCTCCGCTACCCGACTGGTCGCAAGCCGAGCCCATTCCGGTTGGGCCAGCCGCGCAGCCGGAATTGCCAGGAGAATCAAGTGCGCCTTCGCTCGTCGTACCGCCACGCGACGCACTGCCGGCCAATGAGCTGCCATCGCCTCCGCTCCAGGTCGAGCCGGAAACACAGCCGGAAACCGCCGATCCCCAGATTAACTCGACGCCAATCGAAGTACCAGAACTGCCACAAGTCGAATTGCCGCCAGCAGATCCACCGGCAGCCACTGACATCTTGCCGACGGAGCCGAAGACGCCCGAGGCACCCCAACCATCCGACGACGTCGACGACATATTCGGTCCACCAACCGCCTTTCAATCCACGTCGACCGACGCAGCAACGAATGATCAAAACGGCAAACAGCCTAGCGGACGGTTGGCATTTGCGGTCGCGATCCGAAATAAGTTGCAAGCAGACATGTCAGTCCACGAGCCGAACTCGGTGACGAAGCGACCTGCGCAGAGACTTCCACTCGATCGAACTCGTCCCGTCGATCCTCACGCATCGATCCGGCATACGCGCCTGCCAAAAGTCACTCCGGCGAGTGCCACAGTAAGCGAACGCCCGGGCTCCATCTCGCAGTCTGATGATCGGGCGGAAGAGATGTTTAGGCGGCTGTCAAAATGAACATTTACACCGCACACACCACCCCAGTCCGCACTCATCGCATGAGTCAGCAGTTTATGACTTTGCTTGCCAAGCAATTAAGCCGACTGGCGGCCACGCTGTTTCTCGCTGCCTTGCTCCTGTCGACGGGCTGTGCGTCGTTCACCAACCCAGTTGGCAATGGGGTGCCGGTAAGAATGCTCCCCGAAGAGTTGCTTGCCGAGACCAAGGAAGACTTCGAGCAGGTGCCACTGACGCTGCTGCGACAGCGTCGGCCCGACGAATATCGGCTGGGTCCACGTGACACGTTGGGCATCTACATCGAGGGCATTCTTGGTGGTGCGGAAGTCGCTCCACCGGTCAACATTCCTTCATCGCCTGATCTGCCTCCCTCAATTGGTTACCCCTTTCCCATCCGCGACGATGGAACGGTTTCGCTTCCTTATGTCGGCGCCATCGAGGTGGCGGGGCTGACGATCGAAGATGCTGAGCAGAAAGTCGTCGTCGCTTACCGTGAAAAAGACATCCTACGAGTGGAAGACAAGCGAATCCTCGTCACGTTGCTCCGGCCACGACATATACAAGTCTTGGTATTGCGAGAAGATTCACGCCAAGCGCAGGTCTCGCTGCAAACCTCCTCGTTGCGCGGACTTGGCACGACGCAAACAACCATTGGCGGGGGTCGACAAGCAGAAGGACAGATTCTCGAACTGCCTGCCTACGAGAACGACGTGCTGAATGCCCTGGCCAAAACGGGAGGCCTGCCCGGTCTCGAATCAAATCAGGAGGTCATCGTACAGCGCGGATTCTGGGATACGCATTCCGATCCGACATGTCAAAACCGCCAATTCCCGACCGCGGCTGATCTTGGATCAAGCGACCCGCAACGTCGCGTCGTGCGGATTCCGCTACGCACGAAACCTGGCGAGCCGCTGCGGTTCGGACCAGAGGACGTGATTCTCAACAACGGCGATATTCTCGTCGTACGCGGTCGCGACCCCGAGTTTTACTACACGGGCGGCATTCTGCCGAGCAGCGAGATTCCCTTGCCGAACGACTACGACCTCACAGTCGTCGAGGCGCTGCTCAAGAGCCGCGGACCACTGAACAATGGTGGCATCAATAGTGGCAATTTCAACGGTGCTTTGGTCGGCGCCGGTGTCGGCAATCCATCGCCGAGTCTGCTGACGGTGCTGCGAAAAATGCCCAGTGGCGGACAACTCGCAATACGCGTCGACCTGAATGACGCGTTGCGTGATCCGCGCGAGAATATCCTCATCCAAGCCGACGACGTTCTGCTCTTGCAGGAAACTCCCAACGAAGCATTTACGCGCTACTTCACGCAAGTATTCCAACTTAACATAAATGGACTAGTCTTCGATCGAGGCGACGCCGCTGGCACGGCGTCTGTCGTCGTACCTTAGGCGACGCTGCTAATACTTGCGAACTAACTCCATAGCAGAAAACCAATCCAGCCAAAAAAAAACTCCGCTGCACTTTGCAGCGGAGTTCCTCTTAACAACTCAGACTCGAAAGTCGTTTTGTTAGCGGCCTTCTAACCGCGTCGTCTCGATGTGCTACAAGTCGCGACCAATGCCAACATGCACATTGCCATCGTGGTTGGCTCGGGAATCTTGACGTCGAGTTGATAGACAATGTAGTTGTCGAAGTAAGCCGTGCCAGTCAGCGCCTGCGACTGTGGATCGCCAGCTGCCGCGAAGCTCGCTAGCGGAGCGTCGGAAAAGTCTTGCAAGCTCGCACCACCGTCGACGAATGGCTCTGTCGCCAGGGCCAAATTCGGATCCGCGGGAGTATTGACGAAGATCGAGTACTCGCCAAGCTCGAAGTCCAAGTCGATGTGAAAGTGATTCCACTCACCAAAGTTCACCTGCAGACCAGTTTCGACCAGAAAGCCAGTGCCCGCCTGCTGATAGAGCACGTCGCCGGTCGAAGCATCGACGCCGAGTGATCCAAGCAGACCGAAATCGCCTTGACCAACGGTGATATCGTCATAAGCTTCGACGCCAAAAAACGGTCCAAATGTGCCCGTGGGACCAACCGTCTCTTCGACGTACATGTCCCACTCGATGCAAACATAGCGAGCGTTGTCTGGCCAAGCCGTCACGGGGATGCCAAACCGTCCGCCGCCCGTCGCTTCGTTGGCGGCGTGGTCCATCTGGATTGCCTGTGTACCTGAGTTGACGACCGAAGACTGCACCACTGCAGTACTAGTAGTGCCAATAGAAGCAAGCCAAGCCGCTTGCACGCCGTCACCTGGCAGATCGCCAAGTTGGCCTTCCAGCTTTCCGTCACCACCGAAAGTGGTGCTGTACTGGGTGGGCTCGAACCCTTCCCCATCAATGATCGTTTGTGCAAAAGTGCTGGCTGCACAAGTCAGCATAAACGCCGCAGCAACAGCTGCCACTCTAGCAGCGTCGCGCGCCCACCGCGCGTAGCGCGGATCAGATTCGGTCGACATCATTAGCTCCCCTTGTTTCGAACTGTAAGTGCTTCTCAGCAAATCCAATTTATTAACGATGCATGCTGCCGAGCGAAAACGTAGAGCTAGCGACTACCGCCAAATCCAGCGTGCTAAAAGCCACCAATTAGGCCTTCAGCCGTGTACATCGCGCACCGTCCGGCAATGCTATGAAACTAACCCTGCCTGGGGCCTTGGTCAACGTTTTTCTGCCAGAAAAGCGAAATTTCGAATCCACTGGTGCCGCGAATACTCTAGCGCCGCCAAAATGGATAAGAACCCACCAAGCAATCTGGTCTCTGGGCGAGGCGACATCAACTGATGGTCACTCGGTCGCGACTGCGCAGAAACGCACATTCACATGCCTACACTGACCGCCAACGATTCTGCAGCGCCGGATTCGATCCGCTTAGAACGGTGGGCGTGGTGGTGGCCGGTAAGGGCTGCGGACCGGTGGTCGATAGGGTGGTCGACCCGACGAAGAAGCCGCAATAGGTGCCTCTATCACAACGCTTGAAGTATAGCTGCCGCTTGAGATGAAGTTGTCGGTGGGCACACTCGTCGATTCCGGCTCAACGGCTGGACTCGTTGCGGCCGCTGGCGTGACAACGGAACTCGCAGTTGCTGCGCTCGCTGCCACGGGAGTTTCTGTTACGACTGGTTCGTCAGTTGGAACGTCGCCGGTAGTCGATTCATCTTGGGATCGATCGAACCGAGACTGGAAGCGAGAGAACCGTGGAAACCCGAAGCGACTCGAAGAGAAGCGACTCATTCGGCTAGCGCGGAATGGATTAAACGCACGAGTGCGAACCTTGTAAGTGCCACGTACTGATTCTTGCTCGTCCGTATCTGACTGAGCGTGAGCTTGAAGCGGCACGACGAAGGTAGTCACGAGCAAGGCGAAACCAACGAACTTAAGTCTGCGAGTAATCATAATGTCACCAAAGATGCCTTGGCAGATCTAGATGTAGTTGCAAATCGACGAATTTCGCATGCCGCCTGGCCGTACATTCTACGCAGGAATTGCCACCAGACTATCTTGCTTCCCATGCTTGGTCAAGCAAAAGCCACGAAAGTGATCGGGTTTATCCAGCAGCGAGGGCATGTGACCAACGAGCCACACCGACGTTAAGTGTAGAGAATCATGGGCTTTTCCGCCGCCAAACGCCGAAATAGGCTACGGGCGATCGTCGATTTGATCCACAATTTTGGCTGCTTCCACAGACTCGGGATTGAGCCGCAGCAGAATCTTCGCCTCTCGCAGCGCCTGCTCCTGCTCACCCTGCTCGAGTAGCGCTCGAGCCAAGTCCAGACGCCAGCCCAAATTGCCGTAATCAAGCTTCAGCGCCTGACGCAGCAATTCAATCGACGCCTCAAGTCGACCAGCCAGTTTCTCGACATTCGCCAATCGATGCACTTCAGAGGCATCGGCCTCGCCCATTTCTACCCGTCGTCGCAGTAGTCGGACCGCTTCCGATCGCAGCGTCTGTGCTTGAGCACCGTAGTCGAAGTCCTTCGATTTGTACTCGCCCGACTCCATCATCTCCGAGAGCATCCAGAGCCTACGATCATTGCCTTGGCCGAGTTCGATTGCCAACTCGGGGCACTGCAGTTCGCCCAGGCAGAGACGAGCAACTTCGCTAAATAGCTGCGGATCGACTTCGACGGTCCGACTGAACAGTGCCGCGGCCTCATCGTGGCGACCTTCGAGCTGTGCTAGGCGCGCGGCCGCCAGACTAGTCGGGGCGTGATGCGGAGTTAGCCGCGCCGCTTGACGGAGCAACGCTGCTCCGGTCGGATCGCCGAACACCCGCAGCCGTAGATCTCCCTCCAATCCGAAGGTGGGACCATAGATCGGACACAGCACTCTGAGTGCACTCAAATCGTCTACGACTCTTTGCACGAGGGGTAGCGAATCGCTGGCTAGTACCATCGCACCGTCTTTGTTGCGCACCTGGCTCATCGACTGCCAGCGATACTGATTGAGCAGATAGCCGTTTTTGACGTTGGTTGGCTCGGCGCGGACGGCCTCCTCTGCGGCCAACAGCAGATCGATGTAGTCTTGGTCGTCACCAATCCAACCCTGCGATTCGAGTCGCTGCTCGAAGGCCAGCGCGCTGTCGGCCCACGCCTCTGCCTTTGCCGCGGCCAGCGCGCCACCGACCATCCACCAAGCGCAGCCCGCAACCAACATGCACCCGACGAGGCTCGGAATATGCAGATCGCGCTCGGCCAAATCAGACTTGGCTGGCTCCGCTGCATCTAGTTGGATTTTTTTCTTCTCATAACGAGAGATCGCGACAATCAGCCCACTAGTAACCGCGGTCAGAATGAAGATGCCAGGCAGATGCTGGCCAAAATCACTGAGGCTGTGCCACGCCACGGCGAGTAGTCCGAATGACAGTCCGAACGCCGCTGTCGAAAGCGAAGTACGCCCTCCCAGCATAAGCCTGAACGCTATCGAGAACACACTCGCGACAAATGCCACAACGGCCGTCGCACCGACCAGGCCAAATTCCTCTAGCAGTTGCGCCCAATCGTTGTCGGCATGCTCGGCAAGATTGGCGCTGCCCGTCTCATCGTAGAGCGGAAACAGGTACTCGTGCGTACCTAATCCGGCGCCAAAGAGGGGAAAATCGACCCAGGCACGAATGGTTCCCGCGGTCAGCTTCCAGCGATCATCAATCGCTTGCCGATCGTCGAGGGTCGAAAACCGCTCGTAAACCGTGTCGAACGAGGTCAGAAACAGCAGCAGGGCGACGCACCACGGAACCGCCCCGAGTATCCATCCTCGTACGCTGAGCACACCACGACGGTAGAGCAACACCGCGCAAACCGAAGATGCCAGCAGCAATGACAGCGCCCCGTTACGGCTTAGTGAGGTAAACACGGCGACCGCACACAAGACGACGCCGGTCAGCGGCCGCAGGTACCGATCGCCTTGGAGACTTGGTAAGCGGCTGACCTTGGTGCGCTCTCGGCGGCTGTCTTCCTTCATTCGCACCAGTACAAGCGCCACGCCAGCACCGATCGTAAGATTCACGAACTGGCAGAAGTGACTATGGTTGACGAAACTGCCCGAAGTGACGACCGAGGTCTGCTCTGCGAACATCCAGTGAATCGTCTTCGACAGCGTCAAGATCTGCAGCAGCGCGAGGGCCGACTCGACGCAACCGATGATAAAAATGCACCATAACGCGCGCTTGATTTGCAACTTCGATCGAAACACGCTCGCCGCCGTCAAGAATACGACCACAAAAACTACCGCCATCCTCAGGTCGTGGCGAGTCTCGAGGGGGTACATGGACAAGGGCGTGAAACTACCGGAGGCATTCCCTAAATCCTGCAGCATAGTTTCGCGCAGGGTGCTGCTCTCCGGCGATAGCAAGCCGACCAAAGAACCGGGCAGCGGCAGCAATTGCAAGAAAATGAGCACTAATGTCGCGGCTAGCGGTACGAGCGTCCAACTTCCGGTCAATCGAAATCCGTCGTCGAGCCAAACTCGCAATGCCAGAGCAGTGGCCACGACCGCCGCACCGGCAACCACCATCAGCTCACTCCAGGCATCCACAACCCCGAAGCTAAGCAAAGCGAATACAAGTGCCGCCACCAGCGCCGTGAGGAAAAACCAATCCCACTGATTGTCGGGCGACTGCCAATGAGAACTCTGGTCGATCGAAATCTCACGCATCGGCTGACATGGCTGGTATGGGCAGTATTTGATCCGCAGACAACACGCGCAACGGATTCTCGATGCACAAGCTCCGCGCCACGTCATCTCCCATTTCGGCCGACAGCATAGCTAGTGCGGCTGACAAGCGGGGCGGTCGCCGCTTCGCATCGTGTGCGTCCGTGGCAACGAGACTGGCCAGTCCAGCCTCGACAATACGCCAAGCCTGACGGTGGGCACGACGACCAAAGTCGCCCAATAGGCTACCCGCCGTCAGCTGGATGACGGCGCCGCGTCTGACCCAATCTTGTAGCAGGTCTTCGCGATCCGCCAGATACGAATGTCGCTCCGGATGTGTCATGATCGCCTGTAGACTACGGTCTCGCAGCATCTTGATTGCCGGGATTGGATCGACGAATAGCTCATGTGGCAGCTCAATCAACAGATGGCCGCCGCATCCTCCCAGGGAGATCACCTCGCCCTGGTCGAGAAACTTATCGAGTCGCTCGTCAATGCGCACATCTCCGCCTGGCAACACTCTGAGCGGAATCTGCTCGGCTGCCAAAGCGGAACAGAGCTGGTCAATTTTTTCGGCTACGACCTCGGCTGAGTTTTCGCGATCGTAACGTCCGAGCTGGTGCGGCGTAGCAATCACGGTCGTGATGCCGTCATCCACAAGAGACAAGCAGAGTGCCAATGCTTGTGACAGATCGGCGGGACCATCGTCTATTCCCGGGAGAATGTGGCAGTGGACGTCGACGCACTCGCTGACGCCAAACGCGGCCAGTCGCTCAAGTTGCGGCTGCTGCCAATCAAAATGCTCGTCGTCGCCAATCAAGAGTAGGTGCCCCTCATCTCCATAAGCAGCGAACTCACACGCCGCGATACTCTAATCGAGCCAGCTACCAACGTAACCGAGACGAGGATGAAAATCCACTGATAGGGTAGAGATACCGATCGCTCGAATCGACGCCGGTGGCTGATCAGGGCGATGAGAGCTCGGCAATGCCGCGACGCGCGGTGAGCGACGCATTGTGCATCACTGTCAGTTGGGCTACGAACGGATGCAGATCAGCGTCAATCGGTCGACTCGACAGGCTCGGCACTTGGCAATGACTTCGCTAACGCCCTACTTTTTTTGCGCTTGCTCGCATCCAGCGGCGGTTCTATCTCACCGTAAGCCACGTCGCCATAGTTGCCTGGACTGTAGCCGTAATCGCCGTATCCGTAGCCGTAGCTGGCAGAATAATTAGATTGTTTTCTACCAGGCACCGCGTTGACGACAACGCCAAGTCTTTGGGCACGTACGCGCCACAACTCGTCGCGAGCAGCGACACTCAGCCGACGAGTTGATCGATCGGCTCGCAGTACGAGCACGGTCGCGTCAGTCTGGGCGGCAATCACGCGGGCATCGGCCACGGGCATCACCGGCGGCGAATCGATGACGATCATGTCGTAGCTAGACTTCAGTTCGTCAAGGAACTCGGCGAAAAACCCGTTATTGAGCAATTCGACCGGATTGGCAGGCCGCGAACCGCATGGCAACAGATCAAGGGTTGCCACGTCGGTTCCAACAATCAGCTCAGCGGCTGGTCGACGTTCGGCGAGTACCGACGAAAGTCCCCGTTCGGCGGCCACCTCGAATATTTCATGCTGCTTCGGCTTGCGCATGTCCGCGTCGATTAGCAAAACCCGTTGGTCCGTCTGAGCCATTACCAATGCGAGATTGCTCGCGACGGTGCTCTTGCCGTCTCCGGGCGAGGGAGACGTCACTGCAATTACCTTGGCCTCGCCGCGAGTGAGACCAAAATGAATGGCTGTGCGCAACGTGCGAAACGACTCTGCCGCAACCGAATGGGGCTTCGCCACGACGACGCGACCGGTTGCGGCGCGGTCTTCTCTTGCCGCCGATAGCGGCAATGCACCCAGCACTGGCAATTGCAGTGCACCCGCGATTTCTTCGATCGACTTGAGCCGATGATCGAGCAGGTCGCGGAGCCACGCCAAGCCGAACCCCAGAAGCCCGCCCAAGAAGGCGCCGATCGCGAGAAATCGCGAACGAACCGGGTAACTTGGGCTCGATGAGGGCATCGCGACTTCCATGACGCTTACATTCATTGCACCGACATTCTCTGAGAGATTGACCTCTTTGATGCGCTCGTCCAAGATATCGACGAGCCGGATGGTGCGGGCCAATGCGTCTTCGAGGCTGGCGAGTTTGGCCGCCTGAGAGTTTACCTGCATGGCCAGTTTGAACTGCGCGTCGTAGCTTCGCTGTAGTTCTTCTCGCTTCTGCTCCAGCAACTGGTACTCTTGCGCCACGGTCTCGACGTAGGCGGCAATGATCGTGTCTTTGCGGCCTTCGACTTCCGATTGTTGCTGCGCTAGTCGCTCTTCAAGCTCCGACTTTGACTGCAGCGCCAACTTGACTCGGCTGTGACCGTCGCCCCATGTGGCGCGTAGTGCATTGATTTCGCGGTCGACGTCGCGAATTTGCTGTTCGATGCCCAGCTGCAGCTGATCTTCTACGCGGATGTCATTGGCAACGCTCTGCCGATTGCTGGCTAGTTCGAGCAGAAACAGCCGCAAACTAGGTGTCTCGAGCATCTGCTGCGTGCGATTATGCCGAGCTTTGGCATCCAACAGCGAAAGCTCGACGCGGTCCAGCTCAGCGGCCAAAGCAGCAAATCTCTTGGTAATCACGTTCTCTTCACCGACTTGCACGGCAAGAGCTGCATTCTGGCTCCTAAAGTCTTCCAAGTCTTTCAATCTCTGTTCCAACTCAGAATCGCGGCGCTGCTTCTCATTGCGCAGAATATTCAGCACTTCGACGGTGTCCGTGCGGCGTTCTTCGGCGTAAGTCGTGATGTACGCGTCGACCACGGAATTCACGATCTGAGCCGCATCTTCCTTGATCGGTAGCTCAATGTAGACGTTGATAATGTCGTCGTTGCGTCCGACCTCAACTTCCAGTCGGCTCTTCAGAAATCCAACGCGGCTGTCGATGGTTCGAAACGTCTCAAGCTGGGCGTTCTCTGGTGCGTCGGCGGCTTTGACCAGTACGGGAGTGGAGCGAATCAGCTCGGCCTGTGTGTACAGATAGCTCGAAGAACTTCCCAGATCGACATCGCTGTTGAGAATTCTCGGCAAATTCCGTTCGATGTAGATTCGTGAGACACTCGTGTAGCGCGGCTCGACTCGCTGCAGCAAGATCCACGCGGCACCGACGCCGATGAATATCGTGAGCAGAATCAGCCACCGCGCCTGCCAAGCCAAAGCAAGCAGATTCGTCTGCAGGCTGGGCGTCGCCCTTGTGGAGCCGTGGGTCAAATCAGCGTCTAAGGGAAGATTGTTGTCGTATTCGACAAGCGACGACATTTGCGCAGTTTCCGGGTGTTAAGTCTCGACTACAGCCAGCCATCAGGGATCGCTGCGGGCCTCTTATTACGCTGTGTTTTTGCTACATCCATGCGTCCCAATCGCCAGGTGAGACGAACCCTCATTCTATCCTCTGAAATCCGCGAAGTCTCGGTTTGAACGCGATTTCCTGCTTAGATTCCAAGATCGAAAACTACCGAATGCGAAACCTGCAACGTTCGTCGGGATTGGGAAGAATAGTCGGATTGCAAGGTCGATTGCCCATCAGACACCCTCAGACGGCTTGATAGCACGGGTGGGCCGCCCGCAGGTGACATCGTCGCAAAGTGTTGTCACAGCTGGCTCCAGAGACGAGGTCTTCGCCGCCAGGTAGCTGCCCGTTGTCCGCGTGCCGCGCAGCGGCGAGCAAGCAATCGCGTTAGCTTGCAAGAACCCGGTACTCGACTAAACTGAAATCGAGGGTCGCCAACGCGGGGTACATGCTAATGCAGCTACCTCAGCGTAAGCACGCGAAGGTAAGCCAGCGGCGTTGGGGGCATTCTGAACAACTCTCCACTGCCGAAGCTTGGCAAGATCGCCAGCCGGCGGACCAGGAAAAACTGAGTACAAGCGCGAAGGGTAGCTCTCAGCGGCGTGCACCCACGTGGACGGAGTCCAGACAGTACGCGTTGCTTTACACGCAAATCAAGACCTCGCAAGAAAACGCACGGTTTCGTGCAGCCAAGATTCCAGCTAGCAGAGCGGCTCATGCTTCGCCTCCAAGACAATCCGCCCATGACGCTGCCCGGTGCGCCACCCTTGGATGCGACTCCAGGCGCGTGGTCGGCTGCCTACTGCAAGCCGCGCCAAGAAAAAGCTCTGGCGTGGGATCTTTGCCGACGCGACGTACCTTACTTCTTGCCAATGGTGCAGCGCGAGACCTCGTCGGGTGGCAGGCGAAGACGCAACATGTATCCGATGTTTAAGTCTTATCTGTTTTTCGCAGGCGGCGAAGACGAACGTCTCGCCGTGACCAAAACGAATCGGCTTGTTCAATTGGTGGAGATTGATCCGGCGGCTCAGCAGACGTTTCGCCGCGAAGTCTGTTCGCTTGAATTGGCGCTGCAGAGTGCTCCCGAGCGGATCGAACTCTACCCGCAACTCGCAAACGGCAAGCGCGTGCTAATCACCGGCGGTCCGATGAAAGGCGCTGAGGGAATCATTCTTAACGCAGACAATCCAACCCGACTTTGGATAGGCATTACAATGATGGGCGCTGGTGCAACGGTCGAAATTCACGCCGATCTGGTCGAAGTCGTCAAGCACTCCGAACCACGCAGCTCTGCAGCCTGTAACTTCGAACTGCACATCGACGGCCAGCTCGTCCATAGCCGCCAACTGGTTAACGAATCTCATTCGCATCGTCTGCATTCAAGCCCATGACGATTTCACGTTCCCACAACTCGAAACCCGGCGCTCCAGCGGAGGCAGCGCCAGCCGACCAAGGGCCTAAATCGCGCGAAGCCGCGCAAAGGCAGCTTGCGGCCGGCGAACCACTGGCCTGCACGGTCGTGGTTGGTCTAGGTTACGTTGGGCTCCCGCTATGCCTGCAATTCGCCAGAAGCGGTCACCGTGTTCTCGGCCTGGACGTAGACGAAAAAAAGGTCGAGACGCTAAACAGTGGAAATTCGTACATCAAACACATTGGAGCCGAAGACATCGACCAGTTCGTGGCTTGCGAGCTGTTGGAAGCGTCTACCGATTTCCATCGGGTCCAAGAGGCATCTTCGATTGTCATCTGCGTACCCACGCCTCTCAGCAAGCATCGCGAACCTGATCTCTCCTACATCTTGTCAACCGGCCGGGCAATCGCACCTCACCTACAAAGCGGCGCGCTGGTCGTTCTGGAATCGACCACTTATCCAGGAACCACCGATACGGAGCTACGCCGTGTGCTCGAAGCCGGCTCCGGCATGGTTGCGGGTCAGGACTTTCACCTGGCGTTCTCGCCAGAACGCGAGGACCCTGGCAATCCCGCCAGCCACGTCGGCCAGATTCCGAAAGTCGTCGGCGGGTACACGCCCGCCTGCTTGGAGAGAGCGATGGGTTTCTACGGCGCTGCGATCGAACAGATTGTGCCGGTCACCTCCTGTCGTGCGGCTGAGGCAACCAAACTCTTGGAGAATATTTATCGCAGTGTGAACATCGCCTTGGTTAACGAGTTGAAGGTGATTTATGCGGCGATGGGCGTCGACATCTGGGAAGTGATCGAAGCGGCCAAAACCAAACCATTCGGATACCAGCCCTTCTACCCAGGTCCGGGCCTGGGTGGCCACTGCATCCCGATCGATCCGTTTTATCTCAGCTGGAAGGCACGAGAGTTTGGGGAGCGGACCCGTTTTATTGAGTTGGCAGGTGAGATTAACACACGAATGCCTCATCGAGTGATCGGTGTCGTCGGCGAAGCGCTCAATGCTCATCAAAAGGCGATCAATGGCAGTCGAATCCTCATCATCGGCTTAGCCTACAAGCCCAACGTCGACGATCAACGGGAGTCTCCGAGCTTTACCTTTCTCAAGCACCTTTCCGCCAAAGGTGCAAACGTTGACTACTACGATCCACACGTACCAGAAATTGGACCCACCCGAGAACACTCGGAATGGACGGGGAAGCAATCGATCGAGTGGCAAGACATCGACACGCACAACTACGATCTCGCTTTGATTAGCACAAATCACGCGTGCATCGACTACCATCACCTCGCCGAGTCGCTGCCGCTGATCGTCGATACTCGCAACGCGATGCACGGTATCGAAACGAAGCCCGATCAGCTGTGGCGCGCGTGAGTCTCGCGATTCACCGACGCGTAGAATGGTCGTAGCGAAGAACCGCCGATCTCAAATATGAAGACACGGGCAATCATCCAAGCGAGAATGTTGAGTTCTCGCCTTCGCGGCAAGTCATTGATGGCGGTGGCCGGTAAGCCTTTGCTCTTGCGAGTTCTGGAACGCATCGACGGACTCGACTTTGTTGACGAAGTCGTTGTCGCCACGACTATCGACGCCGCTGATGAACCGATCGAAGCACTGGTCACGAGCCGAGGTTGGGGCTGCGTCCGCGGCGATCGGACCGACGTGCTCGACCGCTTTGTGCAAGCTGCCTTCGACCTGGACGACAGCGATTGCATCTTGCGTTACACGGCCGACAACCCCCTCTATGACCCGCACAGGACGGCCCAAGCATTTCAGGTTCACCTCGATGCCAAGGCGGACTACACCCACATCGATGGGCTGTCGCACATGGTGCCCGAGTTCATCCGCGTGGGCTGCCTGCGCGAAGCCGCGCGGACCACAGAGGACGCGTTCGACCGCGAACACGTCACGCCATTCCTGCGGAAAAGTACCGATCGATTTCAAGTTCAGAAGTTGCCGGCCGACTTTGCGGACCTGCGGCCTGATCACGATCAACACCTGACCATCGACAACAGCTCCCAGCTGGCGGCCTTTGAGACGATGCTCGAACACGTCGAACCCGATGGCAAACTTGCTGACTTGGACGAGTGCTACGCCTGGCTCGATCGCCGGGGCGTCGGGCTGCCAACATCGTCGAACTCGTCAGTCGCCGAGGCACCACCGCTACGCATCAAGCTCGCTGGTCACGAAGTCGGGGACGGCTGTCCTTGCTTTATTGTTGCCGAGATCGGCCAGAATCATAATGGCCAAATCGGTATGGCCAAACGCCTAATCGACATGGCGGCCGACTGCGGTTGCGATGCCGTAAAATTTCAGAAACGCGATATTCGGTGGGAACTAACCGACGAAGCCTACAACCGGCCCTACGACAATCCAAATTCGTTTGGCAAGACTTATGGCCTGCATCGCGAGTTTCTCGAACTGGACGAAGAGCAACACACCGAACTGCGCGAGTACGCCGTGGCACGCGGGCTCGTTTATTTTTGCACCGCCTGCGATCCACCATCCGTCGAGTTGATGGAGCGAGTGGACAATCCGGTCTACAAAATTGCCTCGCGCGACATCACGAATATTCCGCTCCTGCATTGTGTTGCACAGACGGGGAAACCGGTCATCATTTCGACAGGCATGGCTGGCACCGACGAGATTCGCGATGCGCTCGACGCTCTCGGCTCCAGCGACGTGCTTATCACGCACTGCGTCTCCCAATATCCGACGCAGATCGAAAACGTCAACCTGCTCGCCATGGACGCGATTCGCGAGGAGTTTCACCTGCCAGTAGGTCTGTCGGATCACACGACTGGCGTAATTACGTGTGTTGCGGCCGCCTCGATGGGAGCCTGTTTCATCGAGAAGCACGTGACCATGTCGCGCGCTATGCAGGGAACCGACCACGCGGCGGCGCTCGAAGAAGAAGGGCTGCGCCGCCTCGTACGCTACATCCGCACCTGTGCGATCGCGATGGGTGAAAAACGTAAGTTCTACAACCCGGTCGTAGACGCAGCCAAAGCCAAGCTCGCCCGTAGCTTGACCAGCGCTGTCACGATTCCGTCGGGCAGTGTGCTAACTGAGGAGATGATCACGCTCAAGAGCCCGGGTGATGGGCTCCCTTGGCGGGAACGAGACCAACTGCTCGGCAAGCGTGCCAAAGCGGACATTCCTGTCGATCAAACGCTTACTAGGGAACACTTTGAGTAGGTCGGTGCACGTTGGCCATCCGAGATTTCGAGGGCTGATCTTCGACAACGGAGACATCCTCTTCGACGCCTCGCTATGGCGACGCTGGCTACACACCGAGATTGAGGCCCTCGACATCAAGGTCACCTTCGACGAACTAGTTGCCCATTGGGAATCGGAACTGGTCGACGTGTATCAAGGCAAAGCAGCCTATTGGGATCGCTTTGACAAGCTGTTGGGGCGATTGAAGGTGCCGACAGCGTCTCGCACCATGCTGACCGATGCCGCCAAACAAAAGGCTAAAGCCGTTCAGACCGACCGCCTACCGATGCCGGGCGTGCCGGAAACGCTAGCGCAGTTGCGACAACAAGGCGTCAAGCTCGCCGTACTGTCCGATACCGAAGGCGGCGAAGTCGCGGTGCGCGGCATCCTACAACAACTGGGCGTCGAGGATTTTTTTGACAGTGTGATTGCATCGTCGGACATTGGTTATTCGAAACCGGCACCCGAAGCCTACGCCTCTGCCGTAAAATCGCTTGCTCTCTCGCACGACCAATGCGCCTTCGTCGCGCACGACGTGGACGAACTGACCGGTGCGCAAGACGTCGGCCTTTTTGCCATCGCTTACAACGACACGCCCTCCGCACCACGCGATGCGACCGTCGAGCATTTTTCTGAGTTGCTTAAATTCGCGCAAGCGTGAGCCAGTTTGAAAAACTCCATGGCGTGGTGGTCGGGCTCGGCTCGATTGGCAACCGCCACTTGCAAAATCTCGTGCAATTGGGCGTTGGTCGCCTGACGGTAGTGCGTCGCGCGACGTCGCAGAACCAGCAGTTCGAAGTGCCCGACACGGTGAGGATGTCGCACGACCTCGACGAGACTTTGGCGACAGCACCAGATTTTGTCGTTGTCTGCAATCCATCTCATCTGCACGTCGAAACGGCGACCAAGTGTTTGGCGGCAGGTTGCCACGTGCTGATCGAAAAGCCCTTGAGTGCTGATTTGGGCAGTGATGAGCGACGACTTCAAGCTTTCGCTGAGCAATCCGACCGCGTCGCGGCAATGGCCTACTGCATGCGTTATCACCCTGCCTACCGGCGCGCCCGGGAACTTATCCTTGCGGGCGCCATCGGTCGCGTTTTGTATGGCAAGGCGTGGTTCGAAGGTTTTTTACCCGACTGGCACCCTTGGGAAGACTACCGTACATCTTACGCCGCTTTGCGCGGCCAGTCCGGCGGCGTGCTCCGCACGCTCGATCACGAACTCGACTTCCTCAATTGGGCGCTTGGACCAGCGACGGACGCCATTGGCTGGGCGACCAATGTCGGCGGCATTGGCATCGAGGCCGACGATCTGGCGATGTACCAACTCCGTCACGCCGGCGGAGTCTGCAGCCAACTGCTCACGTCTTTCTGTCGCAAGCCCGCCTCGCGTGGATTTGAGTTTGTTGGAGATAATGGCACGCTTTGCTTCCGCATGGAAGAACCTAAGCTGCTTTGTTCAACACACGTCTCTTCGGCAGAGGCAACGACTGTCGAAGACCTTACGGAATACGATATCAATCGAATGTACTTCGATCTCGTTCAAGATTTTCTTAACGCGGTTTGTGGAAACACCTCAACGTCGATCCCCAGGCTCACCGACGGACTCAAATGCGCGACGCTGTTTGAACAGATAGACCACGAGGAAGTCCTGGAGTGACTGCGTTCCCGAATACCTCACCTGGGCATAGCGTGAGCTGTCGTTGGTGTGATTACTTCGATTCACAGGTGGAATACCGACTGGACTGGAAAGATGAGCGATTTGCCACCTACTCGGTCCATCGATGTCCTCAATGCACCTTCGCTTACGTGAACCCATTTCCTACTACCGAGCAGCTTGGCATGCTCTACGATAGTATCGAATATCACGCTGAAGATCGTCAGGCCGGCGACTTTTGGAAGATGGACTCGGAGCAGGTGGAGAAAACCATCCAAAAAGAACGATATTTCTACGTGAAATACGATTTGCCCTCCACTGGCACCATGTTTGACATCGGTGCGGGATGGGGCACGCTCATCAAGTACTTTTCCGATCAGGGCTGGCGGGCCAGCGGTATGGAGCTTGCCGCCACGCAGACTAAGTTTGCCAAAGAAAAACTTGAAGTCACAGTCCACCAAGCCGCCATCGAGCAACTCGACGACCTGAATCTTGGAAGATTCGATCTGATCACGATGCGACATGTACTCGAGCATTTCGCGAACCCGCTCGCAACCCTACAGTCGGTGCGACGACGTCTGCATGATAGCAGCAAACTTATTATCGAAGTCCCCGATTATGGGAGCTGGGATCGACGCGCTTATGGCGACCAGTGGCCTGGGTTTGGACCGTATCACCTCTGGTACTTTTCGCGATCCAGTCTGCAAAAGTTGTTGAACGCGGCCGGCTTCGAGATTCTCGGCTTCAAAACATTCCTCTCTGACCGTCTTTTCTCCAAGCCAGGCCCAGCTCGTCGAATCCTGCGCAGCCTAGCGAATAGGCTTCAAGCTGAGAGAATATTCTCCGGTCGGTCCATCGGCCTCCTGGCATCACCTACTGGCGAGCTAAAGCCGTAGAGTTTCGTTATTATGACAATTCTCGAAAATCTTTTTCGTCTCGATGGCCAAGTCGCCATCGTCAATGGCGGCGCAGGTCGCATTGGCTCGCAGCTTTGCCTCGCACTGGCGGATGCGGGCGCGGCAGTCGTCGTCCTCGACCTCGACGAAGCAGCTGCAACGCGCACCGCCGCGGAAGTCGAATCGTCAACCGACGGCAAGTGCCTCCCCATCGCCGCCGACACGACCAGCGCTGAGAGCCTTGAGCAAGCACTCGCACAAATCCAAGCTAAACTGGGCGTTCCGTCTGTCCTGGTAAATGCCACCCAATATCGCGGCAGTGGATTTTACGGCTCTGACCCGGCCGATCATCCAATCGACGCATGGAACAAAGTGCTCGAAGTTAACCTCACAGGCGTGCTGATCGCTTGCCAAGTCTTTGGCCGCGCGATGATGGAAAATGGCGGTGGTCGGATCGTCAATCTATCAAGCACCTACGGCGTCGGCTCCGCCGACCCGCGCATCTATGGCGACTCCGGTGTCAATTCTCCCGTTTCGTACGCCGCCTCGAAGTCCGGCGTGCTGAACCTTACTCGCTATTTGGCCATCCACTGGCGAGAGAAGAACATCCGCGTCAACTGCCTCGTCCCCGGGGGCGTGTTCGACAACCAAGACGACGAGTTCGTCCAGCAGTACAGCGCACGTACTCCGCTGGGCCGCATGGCCAACGCCGACGAATACCAGGGGGCGGTACTGTTTATGGTCTCCGAAGCGTCTTCGTACATGACCGGCGCGACCGTAACCGTCGATGGAGGCTGGACGGCTTGGTGAAGTTTTATTGTAACGGTGATGTTGGCCAATGCTGCGGGATTGCCCAATCGTCCGCCCGCCTGACGATTGATCTCTTGGACTAGATAATCGTGGGCGAACTCGTTCTTATTGCCGGCGCGCCGCGAAGCGGCACCACACTGCTCTCAAACTTGCTAGACAGCCACCCCGACTTTTTTGTTTTCCCCATGGAACATGGAGTCTTTGAGACCTTCCACAATCACGCTGACAAAGAAGTCTTTCGTAAGGCGTTCGTAGTAGACCGTCAGTTTGGGTCGCAAGCGACACTGGGGAACGCGGAAGCCTACCGAATCTATTCGGACAAAGTTCAGCGAGTGTTGCACCGTGGGTGGAATTTGAAAGTTGACACCGAAGCATTTCAAACTGAGTACGTGTCGCAAATGGCAGCTCAGCCTATCGAACTGAGTAAAATCTTCCACGCACTCGCGAAGGCACTCGCTGCAAGCAGCGACTACTATCGCGAACGAATGAAAATTGCCAAGTATTTTGTCTTCAAGCAGCCCTTCCACACCGAGCTGTACTTCAATAAATCTCGCGAACAACTCAGCGCAACTTGGCTGCACGTCATTCGAAATGTTCTCAGCCGCTACTGCTCGGCGAAGTCACGGCGGATTCGCGCGGCTGATGGGTCATTGCGGACAACCAGACTAATTAATCGGCTACCAGCTAACATTGGCCACTGCGAGATCGGGATTCTGTCACATTGGATGGCCCGTCAGAATACTGCAGCTTGCGCCAAATATCACGTGGTCGACTATGAGCAGCTTACTGGTCCCGCCAGGCAAGGCTACCTGAGCAGTGTCTTGACCCATCTCGGCGCAAAATCCCAAGATTTACTGCCGACGGAGGCCGGTCAAAGTGTGCCGCCAAATTCCAGTTCTCAAAGCGCTGACATAGGACCGATTACCTACGACCAGGTGACCAACTCCGCAGAGCGAGCTTCGACAGCCTACTTTCTGTCGTGCGTCGCACCTCAGTTACCTTCGCTCGGACTAGAGAAATCCCCTTTCTCCAGAGCGATCGCTTACTGGTGGCTTCGATTTAAGCATGAAAGATGGCGTGACTATGGACTTCGACTTGCGCTTTCCTACCCGTACTTTCGCAAGATTCGTAGTTACGATTGCGAAGCGCGACTGAGCGACATCCTGCTTCGCATGAAATCACGTAGCTTTCAAGTGAGTGGCGAAACCTAAGGTGCTGGTCAGCGGTCTCAAGGTCGTATATCGAGACTTCGTTCGTCGCCTGCGTTCGCTTACGCAACGCATAAGGCTTCGATCTCAGAATGTTGTCGTTGACGAGGGTTTCTCTGTGAGCGGAGTCGTCAAGTACCACTTCGGCGCAAAGACGACCATTCGACGTAACCTGCGGATACACGGAAAGGAAACTCCAAATTCAACGCCGGGTAGCGTTTCTCTCGGACAACGGGTGGCGGTCGGAGAATCATGTGAATTCGGCGTCCAATCTGGCGCTCAGTTCGTGATCGCGGACAACGCCACGGTCAATGATCGATGCAAACTATTTGGCGATGTACGTATTGGTGCTTACTGCCTACTATCGGCTAACATCTATGTGTCGTCCTACAACCACGTCACGACGAGCCATCCGTTTTGGAACATCAAGGATCAAGACCGATTGCTGACGTCGCAAGCGGCAACGAGCGCCGTAAGCTCTTCTCCGGTGGTGATTGAAGAAGATGCTTGGATTGGATACGGCGTGTTCATTAAGCCGGGCGTCTACATCGGCAAGGGTGCCATCGTGGGTGCCGGAGCGATCGTAACTCGCGACGTGCTGCCTTACGCGATTCATGTCGGAGTGCCAAATCAGCAGCAGGGACGGCGTATCGAATTCCGTCCACCAGATCATTTGCAAGCCTCAGACGAATCGCACCTGCCCTATTTCTATCGCGGTTTCGGAACAAGTCTCGAAGAACGAGAACAAGCGGCAAAGTCTGGCGGAATCTACGCCTCATCGCATGCCTATTGCCTATTGAATCGTCAGGCCGATGCGGCCAAGTTAAAAATTATCGCTTGCTCTGCTGGCCAATTTCACACAATGCCGTCGCAGGTGGAAGTCTTTGTGTCGGGAAAACGTGTCGGGCAGATGGAGCTCGGCACAGAAATGACCTGCCATGAATTCGCGACCGACGGAGCTGTCGCCGCTTCGCATGATAAATCGGACGATCCAATCTATCTTCTGAGCAGCTCCTATAACATTGTCGAACTCCGGCTACTCGAATCCACTGACGCAGACCGATATGCGTACGTACTCGAATCGATTTCTCAATCCCCGTAATTTGAAAAGCATGATCAAGCAGCCTGGTCTCTTGCCTCCAACCAGCGGGTCACTTACTGTTCCAAGCTGCAAACGAATAGACCGATGAGTTTCATCCGCAAAGTTAACAATCGACTCCGGCTATACCGCCAAATGTTTTCAAGCCGGCACCGCGCGCTTTTTCACCTGCAGAGGCAGCTACTTTCGAAGCGGACCAGAGATCGCGCGACCAAGTTCGTGCAGTTCTGTTCAGCACGCAAACGCGAGCATTTCCCTGGCGATTCGACATATTTTAGCGGCCTAGATCATGACGCAGTCATCTCGAACCTACGACGAGATGGGTTCACCGTGCTCGGCAAGCTGTTCGATGCAACAACGGTGGCAAGAATTCTTGATAGCGTAAAAGGGCTCAAAGCTTACGACTACTTGGTCGACAAAGACAAACTCTTTAACGTTGATCAACTTCCCGATGGCGTACGGACTGCCATGTTTCGTCGCGAAGACTTGGCTGAAGTCGACGAAATCACCAAGATTGCGAATGATCCAAAGTTGCTTTCGGTAGTACAAGACTATTTGGGTGCGGCACCCTTGCTCTCGAATATTCTCATGTGGTGGTCATACCCAGCTGGGTCGGCAATCGGGCCTCAGCACTTTCATCGCGATGTCGATGACTTTAGATTCTTGAAACTGTTCGTCTATCTGACCGATGTCGATGAGAATCGCGGACCGCATGTCTGCGTGAAGACGTCGCACACTGATAGCGACGCCGGCATGCGTGAATTGCGCAGATACCAAGACGATGAGATCTTTGGCAGGTACGGAAACGACGCGGTAACGACCATCGTCGGCACTGCGGGAACTGCCTTGCTTTCTGATTCGTTCGGCTTCCATAAAGGCACTCCTCCCTCAACGGGCACCCGGCTGTTGCTTCAGTTTCAATGGTCGCTGTTGCCAATCGGCATCGAGAACTACCAGCCTACTCAACGCCAACCAGCCTATCCCTACGACCGAGAAGTCAACCGCCTTCTGATTGCGAAGTGACGAGTCCATTGTGTCGTCTGCAGCGAGTTGCTGCTCACCAATGTTCTTAAAGCGATGTACCACCACACCATGTGCCGACGAAACAATGCGCGTTGTTGGGACCGTTCTCGTTGAAGAAACTGCTTAAGAAGCTCTCGCAGTCAGAAGATCGCTTCGACGACTTGGTCACGTGTGCCCGTGGCGTTCTTTTCAATCGTTCACGGCTGTTTCGCTCGTCGATGGTTAGCTACAAAAATACGGGGCGACTGGAGATCAACGGCCGCCTGGATCTTGGGTTTCTTACGAATCGAATGAACCTCGATCCTCGAGCAAAGGGAGTACTGCGAATTTACGATGACGGCTCGTTTCTGGTTCATGGCTACGCAAGAATTGCACGGAGTTGTAAAGTCTACGTGGCCGGCAAGCTGGCGATTGGCGACCGCAGCTACATCAATCCTGGCACAATGATCTTTGCACGCACGTCAGTCAGCATTGGATCGGGATGCGCAATCTCATGGGACTGCGAGATCATTGACGACGACTTTCACCACGTCGAGTCAAAAACCGAATCATCGGCTCCAATCTCGATCGGAAACAACGTTTGGATCGGTTCGCACACTTCGGTATTGAAGGGCGTGACCATTGGAGACGGAGCCATCATCGGCTCCAGATCTGTGGTCACAAGAGATGTCCCTGCCAACTGCCTCGCCGTCGGACAACCGGCCAAAGTCATTAGGCACGACGTCCAGTGGCGGTAGATTGCGGATACTCCGTCGATCAGCTCCAACAAGCATTGACAGTCCACTGACAGAACACGCAAAACTAGCGCGTACCTAAGCAAAGCACCGCGAGGCTGATACAAGAATGAATTCTAACTCTGCAAACTTGCCGCTGCGTATTTTTCGTTCGCTAAAGTATCGCGGCGGACGGATGGTGTTCGGCAATTGGACCTCGCGCCGCGTGCGCGCGTACCTTGATCGCGAAGGGCTAACCGACCTGATCGCCCGCGCGGGTTCTGCGCTCGACTCGACCGGTGCCGACGCATCGGACTACGCGCTGCTGCACTCCTTTGTTCGACACCGGAAACCTCAATATGTTCTAGAGTGTGGCACAGGTCTTACCACGTGGGTAATCGCTGACGCACTAAAGAAGAACGTGGAAGAAAGTCAGCACTCTGCTTCAGTACCCATCGTAGTTTCGATGGAAGATAACGACGCTTGGTTCGATCAGGCAGATCGGTGTTTGCCAGCGGAGTTTCGTCCGTATGTTCAGCTGATCAAGTCCGGGCGAGTCTATGATCACTACAGCATAATATTCGGAGTGCGCTATGCTGAGATTCCCGATTATCCTTACGAATTGATGTGGGTTGACGGCCCTGTCGCACGGTACACAAGCAGCGAATTCAGTTGGGAAACCGAGGACTATGAGCATATCGCCATCCTGGACCTCGTTCGCCTATTGCAACGTCGGAATCTGACACTGACGGTCCTGATCGACAACTTGAAACGCACACAAATGGCTTACGCCTGCCTGTTTAAGCAGGGCACGATCAAATGCTATACGCACTGGAGCAATGTCGGTGTGCTGGACTCGGTCACCGCTAATGATTTGGTATTGAACACAGGGAGCTACATCCCAAACTTCGATCGTATCGTGCCGAAAGCCAAACCGTGGAAAGCGCCGCGCTTCTTCGACCAAAAGTAAAGACTTGCAGAAGATTGCAGTGTGTCTGCCAAATGCCCCCTGTTCGGTAAGCTGAAGATTGTCATTGAGTGCACAAATCGGATTGCCGAGATTCTTCCATGATTAGCAAAGTCCTAAAGCGGCTGAGTTGGGGAACGAAACCAGAGGTCTTCGTGCGAGACTTCTTCGCTAACTTACCCCCCTGCCCTACCCCGAGCGGTCGTGTGCTGCAGTATGTCGGCATCAACTCGATGTACCTCACGCCGATGGAGATACTGCTCTACCACCTGCTGCGACAACGAGGCTACGAAGTCGATTATCTGATCTACGACCAGGCAGTTCCCATCAACGAGATTCTCACCAAACACCGTGAAGAGACTCAGGGCCGCGAGGCGTTCTTCGCAAAGAGTTACGCGAACGGGCAACGCCTGCTCGAAGCAGGTAATGTCGATTTCCAGCACATACCGATCTCCGAGGAAGCAAGACCAATAGCCGACAACCTGCCCGATCTCGAAGCGGTGCTTGGCTATCACTACGACGACATTGACTTCGGCAACATTGTCAGCGGCGCGATGTATCGCTACTACAAGTCGCTCACGTTCGGGGATGGCGCCTTGGACATCGCTCGTCGAGCGCTCACGACGGCGCTGAGCAACTACTTCTGTGTTCGTGATCGCTGCCAGCAGCGCGACTACGACTTTGTAGCTTTCTCACACGGCATTTACATGACCTGGCAGCCAGTGGTTGAGTTTTGCGCTCGCCATTCGATGCCTTATGTGTGCTACGACCGCGCGAAGACTCGCGACCACGGCAACTTCAACGTGAATCAACCCAGTCCCGATTGGAGCATCGACACGGCCTGGCAACGTTATGGTCACCGCGAACTTGCCGCCGTCGAGACCGAGAAAGTTCACGAGTACCTTCGCGATCGCGAACTGCAAACTGGCGATGTGTACGCCTACAATTCATCGAAGCGCGCCGAAGATCTGGCCAACGAACGAGCTCGTTTGGGTATTCCGGCAAATCGACGGATCGTGACGATTTTCACGAATCTGATTTGGGACGCCGCGAACGTCTGTCGCGACGTGGCGTTTGACAGCGCCTTTGACTGCGTCGTGCAGACAATTCGGCATTTTCGCGGTAACGATGACGTGCAGATCGTCCTGCGCTCGCATCCTGCCGAAAAGGTGCTCGGTACGAGCGATCGATACGCCGATCTGGTGTTGGGGCATTTCAACGGCAAATTGCCGAGCAATGTCACCTTGATTCAACCGGAGGATGAGGTCAACTCGTTCACGATGATCGATCTGAGCGACATCGGCGTCGTCAACACATCGACCGTTGGCTTGGAGATGGCTGCGCTAGGCAAGCCGGTTCTGCTAATCGCGCAAACGCACTATCGCGGCAAGGGTTTTACGTATGACGTTGCGTCGAGCCAGGAGTACTTCGATCGACTTCAGGAGTTACTCACATCACCGACCGTCCTGCCCGATCAGGTGAAACTGGCGGAGAAGTACTTCTTCTTGATGATGTTCCGCTATCAACAACATCTGCCAACCCGCTATTCCGCTGACGGGCAGTTCCGCGGCTATAGCGCCGCCACCTTTCGCGAGCTAAGTGGTGACGAGCCTCTAATCAAGATTTGCGACCAACTACTTGAGGGTCAACCGACTGATTTCGTCGACTGGCCCGCAGCAGACGACTAGCTGATTGTCAGACACCCTTATGTCGGCTGAGAACAAACTTCCGCTCAAATCGATCAGCCTGATCACGGCGATCAAGCTGCTCGCCGCTTGCGTGGGACTGCTGCAGACCATCGCCCTGGCATCGCTGTTCGGAGCGACGCGGACGATCGAGGTGTTCTTTGCGGCGCTCACATTTCAGCAACTTCTTGCCGCACTGACATCGTCCGGCCAGATTGGCGATCTATTCACGCCCATCTATCACGACATCAAGGTGTCACATGGATCGCGCGAAGCGTGGGCCGCTTTCTCAGCCATGACCAATGTCATGCTCCTATTTGCTTCAATCGTAGCCGTTGGTGCGGCGCTGTTAGCGAGACCGATCTCCGCAGCGCTTGTGCCAGGATTCGCTACAGAAGACTTGGAGCTCACGCAAAAAGTTTTCTTGTCTGTTGCTCCTCTCATTGTCGTGATGATTGGCAACAGCATGCTTTCAAACCTACTCCGTGCCGAGCACAGGTATGGGCTCACCGAATCATTGCAGTTAGCGGGCCGGGTCGCAAATCTTGTGATTCTCCTCGGACTGGCGCCGCTCGTGGGCGTTTGGGCTCTGATTGTCGGGATGTGGGTGTCAGCAATTATTCTGGCGATTGGCCAGATCTGGGACATGTACCGCAACGGAGGTGAATACAAGTTCGTACTTAGTACCAGTGCTTTCCAACCTCGCACGGTCCTCTGCAAGATCCCCCTGTCCTTGACACACGTGTTTGCAGCACAATTCTTCACTTTCGCGTTGACTGCCGGCCTTTCATTGCTCCCTGAGGGCAGCTACGCCGCTTTTAGCTATGCTCAGCGCCTTCGCGCCAAATTTCAGGGCCTTGTCCTGCAGCCAGTCGGTATCGTTTTCTTCAATCACTTTTCCGAAAGCCTCTCGCAAGGCGCAACCAAGGTGCGTAGCTTTGCAGAACACGCGCTCGGCTTGACGCTCGCGGTGACGGCATTCAGTCTGGCCCCGATTGTCGCCAGTGGCGACTTGCTGCTGGCCGGATTGTGGGGTGGGCCAGACTTTCCGCCAGAGCGAATCGCTCAAACCCATTATGTTCTGTGTGCGTTGACCGCACTCCTGGCGATCAACGCTCAGTACCTCATCGCGCGTAGAACCAACTTGGCCCTTAAGATCGTTGGTCCACAGTTTGCTGCCTCCAGCAGCGTCATTACCTGTACGGGTTTTGCCTGCTACTGGCTTATTCCCGCCTACGGGTTGCCTGGAGTTGTGGCGCTGCAGATTGCGACCGCCGCCGGAACTGCCCTGACTTCCCTGGGTGTTTTGGCCCACTACCGGCGCGAGTTATTGTGCCTGCTGCCACTAAAGCAGACGATGCAATGGATAGTCACTGTCGCGATAACCATTTGCGTCGTCTGGACCGGCCGGCATTTCATCGGGCCTGTTGCAGACGTGCCTGCAGCCACACAACTGGTTGCCGGCGGGCTATGGGCAATCGCGAGTGTATTGATTACTTGCGCCGTAGCCCACTGTCTTGGGATCAGAGAATTCCACGACCTCTCTGAGAAAGTGTTGGCTCGGTCGCGTCGATTGCTCGCGCAGGGAGCAAAGGCGTAGTGCAGCTTGAGAAGCACCTCTCGGGTCTCTACAACGCAGTCTTCGGTAGGCTACCCTCGAGAACCATTCGTAGAATGCTGTTGCAGCGTTTGCTGGGTAGCGTCGCGAAAACCAGCTTCGTCGGGATACGTACGCAACTGGCTGACCCATGGAACATCCATTTGGCCGCGCGCGCGGTCGTCAACCACGATTGCCATCTCGACGGGCGCGGCGGCGATCTCACCATCGGCGAAGACGCTGATATCGGTCCCTATACACACATTTGGACGCTAGAACACGAACCAAGCGACCCACAGCACGGCACGAAGCACGCTCCAGTTACGATCGAACATCACGCTTGGATCGCATCACGAGTAACTATTCTCCCCGGAGTGACCATCGGCGCCGGGGCCGTGGTCGCAGCCGGCGCGGTCGTCACCCGCGACGTCGCGCCCAAGGCGATCGTGGCCGGCATACCGGCCGAGCCGATCGGCGAGCGCACGAACGACCTCGACTACCAACTCAGTTTCAATCCACGGTGGCGTTAGTCGACGATGGATGTCTCAAAGGAAATTACCGTCGGCTCATTTCCGTTCGCTCCCGGATTCAATCCTTATCAAACCCTGTTTGCAAAGGCACTCGAGTCCGCCGGGATGTCAGTCCGTCGTATCCCGCCCACCAAATGGTTCCCGCTGTCGCAGGCTTGCAGCGAGCCGATCGACGTGCTGCATTTGGACTGGCACCACGACTGGTACCGAGGAAAAAACCGTATGACGCAAGTCATCAAGTCGGTGATGTATCGTCACGGACTGCGACAGTGTCGTCGACTTCCGGTCGTGTGGACGGCTCATAACCTTGTGAGCCACGATTCACCAGACGCACAGCTCGATCAAAGCTGCACGCAAAAGCTGATCGATGCCTGCCAAGGAATCGTGGTCATGTCTGACGTTGCCGAGACCTTGCTGCGCAGCCAGTACAAGGTGCCTAAGCACGTGCGCACGATAAAAGTCTATCACGGTCACTACATCGACTATTATCCGAACGAGATTTCGCGCGAATCGGCGCGCGCGAAACTGGGCATCGGGCCAGAGGAATTTGTTTGCCTCACACCGGGCTCGCTGCGCCCCTACAAGGGCCATCTCGCACTCGTTGACGCTTTTGGTGCAAGCTGTCGACCGGCGGATCGGCTGATTCTGGCAGGCGCTGCCACCGACACCGCCTACTTGGCGCAGCTGTCGGAGCATATCGAATCCGTCACCAGCGAAACACACGCGACCATCGACATCTTTCCCGATACCATCGTTGACCAGCAGTGGCAAATCTACTTCAATGCCGCTGACGTCTGCGTCTTGCCATTCCAAAATATCTTGAATTCAGGCAGTCTGTTGCTCGCCATGAGCTTTGGTAAGCCGGTAGTTGCGCCGAAGATTGGCTCAATCCCAGAGATCGCGGACCCCGATTCGTACATCGGCTACGAAACGCGCGACGAGAACGGCCTGCAGCGGGCGATTGCAAACAGTCGAGATCGGTTCTACGGAACTTCCGATCAAGCGCAAATCGTCCAACGCACGCGCGATCGCTATTCGTGGGAGAAGACTGGCAAGCAACTTAATGACTTCTACGAGAGACTCCTCGCAGGTTAGCGTCGGTAACCCGAAGAAGACAGCTTTGATGCATTTAGTGCGACGAATTGGAAGGCTCTTGCCCAAGCCTTACCGCAGCTGGGTCCGGCATTCTGTCACTCGCCTCGTCGGTAGTGTTCCGTATCCACCTAATGCGCATTGCAATATCTGCGGCAGAGTTTCGTTTCGGTTCTTTCCCTTTCGTTCACGAAAACATGCGATGTGTTCCGGATGCTTCTCACTGGAACGTCATCGACTGCTGATCGACTACATCGAATGCGAACTACCCGCGATGCTTAACGACTCTTGCCAGATTCTCCACTTGGCCGCCGAGGCTTGCGTCAGCTGGCGAGTTCGACAGAACGCGAACGCTACGTATGTAACCGCAGACAACATGTCGCAATTCATCGACGGACTCGAAGAGGCGCCCGACCATGTCATGGACATCACCGATCTGAACTTCGAGGACGAAACCTTCGACTATGTGATCTGTTACCACGTTCTCGAACACGTCCCAGACGATCAGCAGGGCATGGGAGAACTCTACCGCGTGCTCAAGCAAGGCGGTGTGGGGCTGATCAACGTGCCGCTGCGTCGAGAATCGAGCCAAACCCTGGAAGACACCACACTCAACGACGAGCAGCGGGCGCTGCAATATGGTGCCGCCGATCATCTCCGATACTACGGCGTGGACGACTTTAAGAGTCGCCTCGAACGGGCAGGTTTTACCGTCATGGTCCGCGACTACGGTCGAGAAACGGAACTTGACGAAGTAAAGAATGGCATCATGACGCATGAAAAAATCGTTGTATCAACCAAAGCCTAGCGCGGCAGCTAACACTGAACGTCAACGCACAATCAATCCGTAACCTATTGGGAGTCAACGAATCCCAACGATGCGTCACGCGACTTGAGCAACGCCGGGGATGGCTCCTACGTTGACCAAACCTCGTGTGCTATTCGTCACGACCACTTTTGATGACGTAACCAATGGCCCGGGCGTTTACACGCAGAACCTCTGGAACTTCTTCGCAGACGATCTCGAGATCGAGTTCCATGTCGTCGCATTGCAATCGAAGACCCGACACGACCACCTTCACCTGCTCGGTCGCCGTCCACGTGGCTTTGGATCTGCTACCTACAATGCGATTTGTGAGCTTGCCAAGCAGGTACTGCAGCGCCTTGGATCAAAGACGATCTTGCATGCGAATATGGCGCACCTCATCACGCCCGAGCTGGCAGAGTCTTGTCGTTCCCTGGTGCAAGTCAATGACACGGAGGTGTGCTGCTGGAAGCCCTCGCTGGCCAATCTTCGTCGGTACGGTTTGCGACGCAACGCCGCGCTTTGCTGGCGGAAACAGCGAGAACAGTCAGTCGTAAGCCGAGCTGAGAAAACGATTTGCAACTCTCGCTTTACCGCAGATACCATTCGAGATGCATACAGGTTGCCAGCCGAACGCATCAGCATGATCTACAAAGCCGTCAACCTCGACGTCTACCGGTCTGCCAAAGTCGAATGCGATACCGCCGCGGAGCAAATCGTTTTCGTAGGGAGCAACTGGCGCAGAAAAGGACTGGATACGTTGCTAGAAGCAATGAAACTGCTGGAAGACCCGTACCCATCCGTGCAGTTGAAGGTGGTCGGCGATCCAGGCTCTACCGCTCGCGCCGAGTACGAGGGCATGGCAGCCACGCTCGGCATTGACGATCGCGTCCAATTCGTCGGCGCCGTGGGTCGAGACGAAATGCCTCAGCTGCTTGCAAGTTCTACCCTATTGGCGTTACCAAGCTATGAAGAGGCATTAGGATTGGCAGCTATCGAGGCGCTTGCCGCAGGAATACCGGTGGTTGCTTCCCACGTCGGTGGACTTCCAGAGATCGTCCGAAGCGACACCCATGGCCAAATCGTGCGACCAGGATCGCCAAGCGAGTTAGCCAACGCCATCGAGAATGTGCTACGCGCGCCGCAGTCATCGACTTTGCGAGCCAACAGACAACAATCGGTTGAGTGTTTCGGGTTACCCCGTCTCGAGACGGAGTTGCGCCAACTTTATCTGGAGATGTAGCGATCGCAGCGACGCCCTACATCGTCGTGGCACAACGAGAAACACGGTGTTCGTCCAGGGCGAGTGAATTTCGCGACGCCTCGGCGTCGGCTGGCATAACCTCGCGATACAAGACTCCATGACCATTCCTCCAAGTTCAACGATCGGCAACACCGCGGCCGAACAGACCGGCGTGACATCAAGGCGGCTAGCCGCTCGAATCGACGCCGTCCAGCCAAGTCCTCTTGCTGGCGCTGCGGTGGCATTTCTGTTTCTTAGCAGCGGTATTGGTCTGCTGTTGGGAGAGCTCGGTTCTTCTGCGAGCCAATACCTGGTGCAGTTTCTTGGACCCGTTGGGCTTTGGCTTGCAGCCACCGTGCTGAACCGACAGCCGATCTCTTCGGCAGACTCGCACCGGCTGAACCTGGCCCTGATATTTGTGTCCACTATGGCCTGTCTTTCCGCGACTTCTAACCTTTTTGATCCGGTGCTCAATGATCGCGCATTGCTGGCATGCCTGATGAAGACGGGCGGAATGGTATTCGTATTTACTGCGATGGCTCGATACGCGTCTTGCTTTACCGAAGGCGAGGTCCGATTCGGTTTGACCCTTTTTGCAGCGCTCGAGTTTGCCTCGATAGGAATCGCCTATTTGGCCGGGCTGGGCATCAATGAGAACGCCGTGGGGGTGCGCCTCGCGACCAGCGGGCTGGTCTTCTATTCGCTCAAGCCACCGACGCTCGCAAAACGTGTGACATGGCTGACGTCTCTGGCTGCGGCATTCTGGCTACAATGTCGGACAAGCATGGTCGCGTCTGTGGCAGCCGTCGTCGCTCAGCATCTTGAGAAGAAAACGCGCGGTGCCCGCGGTTCGCTGATTGCGATGGCTATCGTCGCTATTCTCACACTGACCGTCCTGGGCAACGAAATTGCCGATGGCTTGCACAACGCTGCGCTGCGGAATCTACACTCTTCTAACCCGATCGCACGGTTCTTCCTTAGTGACAAGAGCAGAGACGATCTATCAGGCGACTTTCTTGATCGCACTGAGGTATGGGCTGTCATGTTCCAGAAGGTTATGGACCGGCCACTGTTGGGTTACGGCATCGGTTCAGAAGCGGCTCTGTTTCGCATGCGATCGCACAACGCCTATCTGAGCCTCTTGGTCGAAGGAGGTGTCGGATTTCTACTCGGGTGGTTGGCCGTTTATGGCACCTTCGTCTATCAAACGTGCGATCTACGCTGGACCTCCAGATTCGCGGACACCTCGATTGGACGATGCCAGGTGGTACTTTTTTCGTACCTGGTTCTCGCTGCCGCCGTCGAATCTTCAGGTGTCGGGTCCATCGCGACGCCGAACAACGCGATCTTTATGTTCTGTACGATCTGGGTGGCATCACGGCTGGCACTAGTGAATTCGGCAGATCCAGAGACGAGCCGGCAGTCCTAGAGTCCGCCGACGAATGCAAGCAACACAGGCGATCGTTCTGTCACCCGCATGGCCCGGGAGTACCTACGGATACGAACTGGCGATTGCTTCCTCACTCGCAAGCTACGCGCGCACTTATAGGCGAGTGTTGTTCTGCTGCATCACGGAAGATCCGAAGCCTCCCAGCGCTTGGCCGAATGTCGAACTCGTCCATGTGCCGATTCGAAAACCGAGCAAAGCGCTCCGCTTTTTCAAGAGCCTTGCGTCGTCGTCTCCGGCAATCACGCAGCTATTTAGGTCCCCAGGCGTAAGTAGAGCAATCGCTCTCGAAGTCGGTCGGCGCGATCTTCTTAATGAGCGCACGGACATTATCTTCGAAGACCTCCCCGTCGCAAGCCTCGCCCAGGCATTCCGGACGGAGGATGATGACAACCGCTTCGTCATGCGCAGCCATAACGTGGTCAGCGAGGCTTTTGAAGGTTTTGAAGCCACTGGCAATTTGCTTTCTCGCCTTGCTTGGAAGTATGAAAACGCCAGAATACGCCGATTCGAAAAGCATGTGCTGGAAAGTTGCGACTCCGTTTACACAATTACCGCACGCGATCTCAATGAATACCGGCGACGGTACCAATTCGAGGCCGACGGTGTGCTCGGAGTCGACTTTGATCAATCTTCTCTTGCCGAAAAGGCCCAGTTCGTCGAAATTGCAGAGGATCCGCTGGCGATTGTTCACCTGGGCACTGTCGACCTAAGAAAGGGTCACGGTATCCGAGAGTTCGTTGAGCAAGTTTTCCGACCACTTCGCGTGACGATGCCCGCGTTGCGACTCGTGCTCGGTGGCAGGAATAGTGAGCAGTATCACAGCGCTGACAACAACATCGAAGGACATGGATTTATCGACGACGAGGGCGATTTCCTCTGCAAAGGAAGGATCTTTGTCAATCCGCAGAAACTTGGAACCGGCGTGAAGATTAAGAGCCTGGTCGCGATGAGCTATGGTCGAGTCCTCGTCACGACACCCAAAGGCATCGAAGGCATCGATGCCGTCAACGGCGAGCATTGCTTTGTTGCTAAAAACAACGACGATATGGTGACGTGCCTGCAACATCTGATGGACTCACCCGACGAAGTCGCCCGAGTTAGCCACAACGCCTACAACTTTGTGCTCGAAAACTACTGCCGACCTGGCGACGCGCAAGCATAGGCTCGCGTCCCGTACACCAGCGATTCATTCCAGCCAAAGCACCGCCCAGGCAAATTAAGTGAAGCAGATTCTCCAACATCTTGGCACCGGCGAGACCCTGCTTGCCGACGTACCCTGCCCTCGCCGAGCGAGTGGACATATTTTGTCTGAAACAACGCGCTCGTTGGTGTCGCTGGGCACCGAAAAAATGATGATCGACTTTGGCAAAGCCGGCTGGATTGCTAAAGCACGCTCACAACCGGACAAAGTCAAGCAGGTCTTGCAGAAGATCAAGACCGACGGACTGATGACCACCGTTGATGCGGTGCGCGCGAAACTCGATGCGCCGATTCCGTTAGGCTATTGCAACGTGGGGGTTGTCGTGGAGGCTGACGCGACAAGTGCCTATTCGGCCGGCACTCGCGTCATCAGCAACGGGCCGCACGCCGAAGTGGTATCCGCCCCAGAGAATCTATCCGCCTTCATTCCCGAAAATGTCGCCGATGAGCAGGCAGCGTTTACGGTGGTAGGTGCGATCGCGCTGCAAGGCGTGCGTTTGCTGCAGCCCACTTTGGGCGAACGCATCGTGGTCAGCGGTCTGGGATTGATCGGACTGCTGGCGGTTCAGATTCTGCGGGCCAACGGGTGCCAGGTACTTGGCATTGACTTCGACTCCCAAAAGCTGGCGCTTGCGCGGGAGTTCGGGGCCGAGACGGTCGATCTCTCAGCCGGCGCCGATCCCGTCGCCGCAGCACAGGAATGGACCCGCGGTGTCGGCGTCGACGGGGTGCTTATTACCGCGTCGGCCAAGGGCGACGAACTCATTCATCAGGTCGCCAACATGTGCCGAAAGCGCGGCCGCATCGTGCTTGTGGGCGTGGTGGGCCTCAACCTGCAGCGTGCTGATTTCTACGAGAAAGAGCTTTCGTTTCAAGTCTCCTGTTCGTATGGCCCCGGTCGGTACGAAGCGAATTTCGAGAAACGTGGGCTCGACTATCCAATCGGATTCGTCCGTTGGACAGAGCAGCGCAACTTTCAGGCAGTGCTCGAGCTACTCGCCGATGGCAAAATCAACGTCGAGCCGCTGATTACTCATCGGTTCTCCTTCGACGAAGCACTCGATGGCTATCAGGCCGTCAGTGATCCGAAAGCGTTGGGCATCTTATTGGACTACGGCAGCGCTGAAGGAGCTTCGTCCAAGAAGTTGGATCGCTCGCTTGCAGTCGATTCGGGGCCAAGACTTCAACAGGTCACCGGCGAAAAGTTGCGGGTGGCTTTCATTGGCGCGGGCGGATTTACGACCCGAACGCTCTTGCCGTCACTGCCATCAGACGGCGTGCAACTGCAGTCCATCGTTAGCGGTCAGGGCGTGACGGCCGCACACGCTGCGCAGAAATTCGGGTTCCGTTCGGTGGCAAGCGACTATCATCGCGTGCTTAGTGACGACCAAGTGGACGCGGTATTCATTACGACTCCGCACAATATGCATGCAAAGATGGTCTGCGAAGCGATCGCAGCGGGCAAACATGTGTTTGTCGAAAAGCCGCTGGCTCTGTCCAATACCGAGCTTGATGCCGTCATGACGGCGACGAAGGCAAACCCAGATCGCGCGCTACTGGTTGGCTACAACCGCCGCTTCTCTCCGCACATGATGCAAGTCCAAGAGTGGCTACGGGCAAATACGGCACCAAAGGCAATCACGATCACGGTAAATGCTGGCGCGATTCCAGCCGACCATTGGACGCAGGATCGACTGGTTGGCGGCGGGCGAATTTTGGGCGAGGCATGTCACTTCATTGATCTGGCGCGCTTTCTTGCCGGCGAGTCGATCGAGACAACGCACGGTTTCGCCGTCGGAGGAAATACAGGTCGGCTTGGCGACTGCGCGACGATCCAGCTGTCGTTTGCGGATCGATCACAGGCAACGATTCAGTATCTGTCGAATGGCCACAAGAGTTTTCCCAAAGAGCGTGTCGAGGTATTCGCAGGCAACAGCGTGATCGTGTGCGAGAACTTTCGGAAAACCTATGAAGTGGGCGGTAGAGGTCGAAAGTTCGCGACGCGTCGGCAAGACAAAGGACACGGCAACGAACTTCGAAGTTTCGTCAGCGCGCTGACCGGTGGGGCCACGATTCCGATTCCCATCAACGAGTTGCTCGAGGTGTCGCAATCAACGATCGAAGCCGATCATCAGATCCAGACGCACCTCGCCATCTGAATTGGTTCCGTCGCTACGCCGAGCTTTCGCGACGTCTACGGCAAACCACTTGGAACTAGCGCTGCTTCCAAGGTGCTTGGAAGGCCAACGCTGAAGCTCGTTCGGACCTGAAGACAACTCTGTCCGCAGAGCGACGGAGCCACCCGGAGCAGCGTCCGATTAATTGACTCTACGGTCGACCGTAGTTATACTCCAGCCAATCTCCGAGAGGTGTCCCGATAACAGGCAGCGGGGTCGCTTCAATGCGGTCGGAGAGCTCGCCAACCGTTGGGGCGGCGAGAAACGAATGTAACGGCGATCGACCGTCGCCGTTCGCAGTACCGCAAGCGGTGCAACAACAACGTTGGGTATCTTGGTAGCAAGTCGCATCGCCATTGAGTTCAGGGCACCTGATGAAGATTTTATTTTTCTCTCATTACTTCCCACCGGAAGTAAATGCGCCTGCCAGCCGTACGTACGAACATTGCCGGCGATGGGCCACAGCTGGTCATGACGTTACCGTCGTAACGTGCGTGCCAAACTGTCCCGACGGCGTCGCATTCGACGGCTACCGCAATCGCTTGCGACCGCAAGTCGAGATCGTCGATGGCATTCGCGTCGTTCGCGTATGGACTTTCCTAGCCCCCAACGCACGATCTAACCGCCGAATCGCCAACTATTTCAGCTATTGCCTAAGCGCCATTTGGTCGGCCTTGTGGCTGCAAAGACCAGACATCGTTGTTGCCACCTCCCCGCAATTCTTCTGCGGATGGGCTGGCGTGTGGGTATCGCGACTGAAACACGTTCCTTTTGTTCTCGAGATTCGCGACATCTGGCCAGAATCGATCGCTGCTGTCGGAGCGATGCGCAACGGCAAGCGCGTCCGCTTCTTGAAGTGGTTAGAACAGCGTATGTATCGCGCCGCCGACCATATCGTGGCAGTCGGCACGGGTTATCGAGACCAAATTTCACCCAAAGTGCCTGAGATGCGCGAGCAAATCAGCGTCATTCCCAACGGCGTTGATGGAGAACAATATCCCCCGCAACCGCCGAACGATGCATTTCTACAGCGCTACGGTCTGTTGGACAAATTCGTCTGCAGCTACGTCGGTACTACGGGGATGGCGCACGGTCTGGACGTCGTCGTGCGTGCCGCCAAGCGATTACGTCAGCACGGGCGCGAGGACATCGCGTTCATGATCGTCGGCGATGGCGCGACTCGACCAGCTTTGGAAGCTCAGATCGCTGCGGAAGGGCTCGAAGACTACGTGGTACTTACAGGTCGGCTGCCCAAGCACCAAATGGCGACGGTCCTGGCAAGTAGCGACTGCTGTCTGATTCATTTGCGCGGGACTGAACTGTTCGCGACGGTCATTCCGTCCAAGATTTTTGAAACGATGGCGATGCAGCGGCCCATGATCATGGGTGTGCGAGGACCGGCTCGCGAAATCGTCATGGAAGCCGGCGCCGGCACGCCGATGACGCCCGAGTCAGACGAAGAGCTGTTTGAGATTGTTACTGGGCTAGCTGACGATCGAGACGCAGTTGCCGAAATGGGACTCGATGCCCGGCGCTTCGTCCTCGAACACTACAACCGCGACGACCTGGCAGCCGAGTACCTCAAGTTGCTGCAGCGCGTGACTGGGTGCGTACAAGCACAGCGGACTGCCACTGACGACGCAGATTTGACGGACTCTGCAGCCCCCGTCATTTGGCGCGAAGAAAAACCCGCCAAGCAACCCGTGTAGTCCGACACGGGCTGCAGTTTTCATCGCGTCCTCGTCTTACCGATAACTCAACTTGGCAAAACAACAGCTCGCATGTGTCGTCGGCGCTCGGCCCAACTTTATGAAGATGGCGCCGATACTCCGAGCCATCAGCGCCTACCCTGAGTTGCAGCCCACGCTCATACACTCGGGCCAGCACTATGATGCCAATCTCTCAGATATCTTCTTCCAGCAGCTCGACATGCCCGAGCCAGATATCCACTTGGAGGTTGGCTCAGGATCTCATGGTGCCCAGACGGCAAACGTGCTGTCGCGGATGGAAGAAGTCCTCGTCAAAGGCCCGACGGGTGGCGGCTCGTACGATCGACTGATTGTCGTCGGCGACGTGAACAGCACGATGGCCGCAACGCTGGCGGCCGCCAAGCTAAATCTACCCGTCGCGCATGTCGAAGCGGGACTGCGCAGCCGCGACCGAACGATGCCTGAGGAGGTAAATCGTATCGTCACCGACTCGCTCGCCGATGTGCTACTGGTGAGCGAGCCAGACGGAGTCGACAACTTGCGACGCGAGGGCCGTCCAGAAACACAGATTCATCTGGTCGGCAACGTTATGATCGATTCGCTACTCCATCAATTGCAGACGGTGAAATCAGCGGGCCCCATCATCGACCTAGGCCTGCAACCAGGCGGATACGCTTTGGTCACCTTGCATCGTCCGTCAAACGTAGACGCGCCCGAAGTGCTAGGCAGACTGGTCGACGTGCTGGTTGACCTCTCCGAGCAACTTCCCGTGGTCTTTCCGATTCACCCGCGCACCGACGCGAGATTAGTCGCATTCGATCTCAGGCGTCGACTCGATCAAGCCCCAGGCATTCATGCTTTGCCGCCGATGGGCTATCGCGAGTTTCTGTGCTTTTCATCGCAAGCCAAAGTGATCGTTACCGATTCTGGAGGTTTACAGGAAGAATCAACAGCATTGGGCATTCCTTGCTTGACCATGCGTGCCAATACCGAACGACCGATTACGGTGGACGAAGGTACCAGCACGCTCATCGGCAACGATGTCGAACTTCTGCGCCAGCAGCTCCGCGTCGTCATCAGCGGCGAATACAAACAAGGCTCTTGCCCCGCCTTGTGGGACGGCAAAGCGAGCCAACGAATCGCTAGTATTCTGCTCGCTGAATGTGCATCCTGAAATGCGCGATAACTTAGAGCTGACCGCGGAGACCGGCACGGACATTGCCGAGATGGTGCGCGATGCGAATCGGCCGACTTCTCGGTGGCAGCAACTCAGTCGTGCCGCAAATGTGCTGCGGTACTATCGCAAGTCGCAGCTCGCTCGTCGGTTTTTGCGGCTGGTTACACCGACCGGCCGTCGTCGCTACATTCAGGACGTTGGCGAAGCACTCACGCTGAATATGCCGGCACTTGACAGGCTTCGCGGAGTCGTCGCCACTCGGTCGGTTCGTTCTTCGCTTCCCGCTGACGGATTGTTAGGTGGTCTTTCGGCTCGCAAGTTCACGCTGCTAAATCAAGCGCGCGATCTGGGAACTCCCGTCGACTGGCGTGGCGATCGCCATCCGCACCCGTCGCGGTTGTGGAGTTTTCAGCTACACTATCACGACTACTTACTCGACCTTGCGGTTGCTCCAGAGACCATCGAACGCGGTCCATGGCCCATTATTTGGGATATCGTCACGGACTGGATCGACGGCAATCCGGCCACTGGTTCCACCGTCGATGACGATGCGTGGCATCCTTACTGCATCTCTCGGCGGCTGCCGGTGTGGGCCCAGCTGCTGGCTGCTGATTCGCCGTCCGAAGCAGTCGCCAAAAGCGTGACTGACAGCATGGCGGTGCAAGCCGAAGCGCTGTGCGGTCATCTAGAGTTCGATCTTGGCGGCAATCATCTGCTAGAGAATCTTCACGCACTCGTCGTCGCGGCGGCGCTGCTTAAAGGCGACTCAGCTACGCGTTGGCTGCACTTGGTACGCCGGCATCTGCCACGGCAGCTTTCGCAGCAGGTGCTGGCCTACGGCGAGCACTACGAACGCACGCCAATGTACCACTGCCAGGTATTGGGGAATCTGCTTACCGATGCGATACTGCTCAACGACATTGATAGTAGTCTCGCTTCGTCATGTCGCAAGTATGCTGGGCAGATGTCTTCGTTCCTTGCACGTCTGTTGCATCCAGACGGCGAGATCCCGCTGTTCGGCGACAGTTGCTTTGGGGAGTCGTATGCCGCCGCAGAACTCATGCAGCTGATGGACTTAGCTGAAGTTGATCGGACGCCGGTGAGCAATCTGGGCTCGACCGTTGTCGGTCAGTACTGGGTCTGGCGCCACAACGACGATGCCGTGATCTTCGATGCCGGACCCGTGGGAGCAGATAGTCTGCCAGCGCATGCTCACTGCGACTTGCTTAATTTTGAAGCGTCGATCGACGGTCAGCGTTGGATCGTCGATAGCGGACTGTTCGACTACGACGACAACACCATGCGTGCCTATTGTCGTTCGTCAGCCGCCCACAACGTGACGACCGTCGGACTCAGAAACAGCTGCGATGTCTGGTCTCGATTTCGGATGGGCCGACGCGGTCGTCCAGTGAAATTCGACAGCGGACACGACGATGATTTCTCTTGGTGCTATGCCAGCCATGACGGCTACCGCCACCTCGGAATCTCGGAACTGGCACGGCTGTTTATTGCTCATCCGAGCGGCGTTTGGACATGTCTCGACTCGGCGTCAGGTGCCTCGCCAGCTCCGCTATTCGGCCGTCTGCACCTCGGGCCGGATGTGCAGGTTCTGGAGGTCTCCGTGGATCGGATTCTGCTGGTCTTGGGGAATACGCAGCGGTGGCTATTGCCGACCTCTGCAGTTATGCTGAAGGTATCCGACGGATGGTACTGTGACCGATTCGGAGTCCGCAGGCGGATCCCGGTCGTCGGCTATCGCCCGGTCCGTGACGCCGCGCCAGGTCGGTGGTTTGGTTGGTCGCTATCACCCACGTCCGATACCCAGGTAAGTGTCGCGTCTGCGACTGATGGGCGGTGCGAAGTGCGCATCGCTGGCAGCGCCTTACCGACCGTGTTCTCTCAGCAGTTCCCCAAGTAACTTCTAGTTTGATGTCTGGCACCGCTACGGCACACACGTTAGAGACCGACGGGCGACAGCAGTGGCTAAATCCCGCTTGGCTACTCGCTGGCGCAGTGCTGCTCGGACATGCACCGCTTGCGATCCTACATCTGCGATCTCTCTGGCTCCGTGAGCAGTATCAGTACTTTCCATTCGTGATCGGCGCTATCATTTGGCTCTTGTGGAGCCGGTGGCAGGAATCTGACCCGCCGGCGACGCCAGCTCGTCGCTGGATGGGCTTGCCGGAGCTATTCGCGATCGCGGCCGTAGTGTTGTTAGTCGGCGCGATCGTCACGGTTTCGCCATGGGTCGCATTCGTCTCGCTCAACGTTGGTCTAGCAGCGGTATTCGCACTGATTGGACGGCAAAGGGCGATTCCCTACTTGTGGGGTATTTGGCTGCTACTGTGGCTGCTCGTACCACTGCCATTGAATGTAGACGAACGCCTTGTTCGCTCGCTGCAACGACTTAGCTCGCAGCTCAGCAGTGCAATTCTCGATCTGTTTGGAATCTTGCACCTAATGTCTGGGAATGTGCTGCGACTGCCAGACAAACAGTTCTTTGTCGACGAGGCGTGCAGCGGTATCATCTCGGTGATGTCGATGATCGCTTGTGCGATGATCTACGCGGTTTGGAAAAACCGCAGCTTCCTGCATCTACTCGCTTTGGTCGTAGCAGGAATCACTTGGGCCCTGGTACTCAATGTGCTTCGCATTTGCATTATCGCCGGTGCCTATAGGTTCCTCGACATCGACCTCTCCACCGGCACCGTGCATGAAGTGCTTGGCCTGGTGCTATTTCTACTTATGTTTGTGTCTCTGGTCAGTACCGACTACTTGCTAGAAATGTTCTTCGCGCCCATCAACTTGGAACACCTCAGCGAGAACGGACAAGATAATCGGCTCGTCCAACTTTGGAATCGTTTCAGCCAGCCAACAACGTCGGAAGGCGATACGACCGGCGACGTTGCCAAGGCCGTAGTCGGATTGCCGCGTCTGTCGACCGCAATCACCTGGGCGCTGCCGTTTTTGCTGCTCGGCATCGTGCAATTGATCTGGCTACCCTCGTCCGAGACGCCGGAGGTCGACATCGCACTGAAGCAGGCACTCGCACTCGATGAGCAATCGCTGCCCAAAAAGATTGGGCCTTGGGTTTTGGATTCGCACGAGAAGATCGAACGAGAATCGCTCAGCGAGTTCGGTAGGTACTCGCAGTCCTACCGGTATCGACATAGCAAAGACGCAGGCGTCACGGCGTCGGTTTCCCTCGACTTCCCTTACCAAGGCGGATGGCACGACCTGTGCCTGTGCTACCGAAACAGTGGCTGGACGGTAGAGGATCGGGTGGTCGAGTCGAACACCAAGGCCGATTTGTCAGACTGGAAGTTCGTCGCTGGCGACCTGGAAGACTCGGCAATGGGCCGCGCGTTCGTGACATTTGCCGGCTTCGACGCGACCGGAGACACCGCCGAACCAGCCAGCGATGCGGTACTGTTCCGACCTTGGTTTCGACTGCGACGTCGATTGCTGCTAAACATCGCGCCACAGTTGTTTCAGGTACAGGTATTCGCTCAGGTAGCGTCCGCCAAAGACCAGGCACTCAAAGATGAACTTGAGCTACTGCTGTTGGAATCCCGTCGGCAATTTCGCGACTTGGTCGCCGTAAGGGAAATGGCAGAATAGGCAGCCTCGATGTTACGACAAATCCAAGAACTCGCTGACCGCACCGCGCAGAGCTTCGCACGGCTTGGTGCGGCGATCGTCCGACCCATCGAACGACTCGTAGGCGGTGTTACCGGGAAGGTGCTGTCGGCAACCGACCAGGTCGACCGCGTCGAGTCCGTTCTCTTTCGCGTTGTCCGAGTGCTCACCTGGCCGCTGCGTCTGGTCGGCGGACTGTTCAAACTGATTCTCCCCGAGGCGTTGACCTCGCTGTTGTCCAACGCTTGGCACAGCTTGCAGGACTTGCTAGGACGGATTGGTTCCGGACTGCTGCACGTCGCGGGTATCTTGAACCTGGATCGGTTGGTGCTGGGACTGGTCTGGCTTACTCGGCCCATCTGGCGCCCACTCGAGTCGCTGGGCGTCTTCTTCGTTAGTTGGGTCAACACTCGAGAGTACCGTCGGGCGTTGATGGCGATACCGGCAATCTTCTTGGCAACACTTGTGCTGGGTGTTGGCACCTGGCATGCCCTATTCGGCAAGTCGCAAGTTCGCAAGACTTATCGCGAAGCTAACCAGCAAGCGCTCGACGCGCGCGACTACGAGCTGTCGGAACTCTACGATCGTAAGCTCGCCGATTTGGGCGAAGATACGCAGCGCACAAGCTATCGAACCGCCGAGACCTTGGCCGCCGAGGGCAAGCTTGACGAAGCTTACGAGCGGATGCTTATACTGGCACCCGAAGATCGACCAGGCTACCCAAATGCACACTTCTGGATCATCCGCAATCTTATCGGCGGCCGACTTGGCGCCGCACCCGACGAGGCGCAACGCTTGGCGAAAGTGCATCTCGAACATCTCGACACCGTCGGCATCGAAGCGCCGTTTGTCACGCTGCTCAAGGCTATCTGGCTGGCACGAGACAACAAGCTGGAAGAAGCTGCCGACCTCCTCGAACCGATCGTGCCGCAGATGCAGTCGGCCGCGATGGAACGCATGCGGATCAATTTGCGGCTAAAGCGTAGCGGCCAAGCCCGACAAGACGCACGGGCCTTGGTCACCCACATGAAAACACGCACCCGCCGCGACGAGCAACTAGCCGAAAGCGATTACCAATCGTGGCTCGCGGCCGAAGATCTGCTCGGCAACCTGACGCAGATGCGCGTGATTCTCGAAATGTGGGCCTCCGCGGACCCCGATAGCGAACCAGCACGCAAGGCGTTGGCTAAGGTCTACCGTCGGCAAGCCGCGAACATGCTTCGCGATCCATTGCCCGACGAAAAAGCAATCGTCGAGCTCTGGCTCAAGGCCGCCAAACTAGACGACAGCCCGGATGGACTGCTGAGACTCTCCCGCGCACTTTATAAACAGCGCAACAGCACGCCTGTGTATGCGCGCATCCTTAGTGCACTGCACGAATCGCCCAGCACACCCGCCAGCTTGCTGATTGCGGTTGGAACCGAAGCTGCCCAGCTGGGACAATATGAGGAAGCACGGCCGTTCTTTGCAGCTGCCTTGTCCAAAGATGCGAACAATCCCATTGCTTGGAATAACTACGGTCTCGTGCTCGGCGAAGGTAGCGAGATCGACCTCGACAAAGCGCTCGACGCGGTCAACAAGGCTGTTTCAATTGTGCCCAACGAGCATCGCTTCCGCGAGACGCGTGGCCAGATTCTGCTCAAGCTCGAACGTTGGCAGGAAGCAATCGCAGACCTCGAATTCGCTATCAACGGGCTCCCTAATCTGCCCGAAATCCATCGATCACTGGCGATCGCTTACCAGGCGCTTGGCGAGGATGAACTCGCCCGCCTACACAACGAACAACTCGACTGATTTGGTCGAATTCTCAAGCGGAGTACTTCCATTTTGAAACACTTGCCGACAGGTGTCGTGATCGCGGCACTCCTTATTGGACTCTCGCAACTTGCCCAAGCCGATCTCAAGCCCCAAGAGATCGCCATTCTCGCGGCAACTGGAAATCGTGGGTCAGAACGACTTGCTGAGTACTATGCCGAGCAGCGAGGAATTCCTACGGAAAATATCTGCAAGGTGATCGTACCGAACTACGAGACGATTACCCATGAGAAATGGCGTTGGGGTATTCGTCCCGAAATCCGCAAGTGGCTGCTCGATAACGACCCGAAGGGAAATCTCCGTTGCCTCGTCACCACGTGGGGGATTCCGCTACGAGTCGAGAAAGATAAACCCGACAATCCGCGGATCAGCCGCTACCGCGAATTCCTTGAAGGCGAGTACGCCAAGCGTATCAAACTGCTCCGCGATATGGTTGCTGAGTTCGGCCTGTTGGCTCCGGGCATTAGCCCAGACGACGCGGGCGCGGTCACCAAGCCGCCCAAACCGACCGAAGGGTCAAAAGAATCGTCGGAGCTGGACCAACTTCAGGCGGAACTAGAGACGGAGTTGCAGCAGGCCCAAGCCCGCATTCGCGAACTATCCGATCCGGAAATTCGCAAATCGAGCACCGCGCAAGTGCAAAGTTATGCCTCCGCAGTCGGCGGCATCCAAATTCTGCTCGAGTCGCTGAACAAAAGCATCGCTGCCAATGACAATCCAGCGAACCCTTTGAAGCTGAATTTCGAACGCCTTCGCGGCATGTCGATCGCTTACACCGAGATGCAGCAAAAACTCGATCGGCTGGCCCCAAACATCGAACGCGACTCGTCAATTCTCGACATCCTCACACGCACGCGCGGGCTGATAGCATCCGTGAAATGGATCGACGAACAACTACGACTCGTCAAGCGAAACGAAACCAACAGCAGCTTCGACAGCGAGCTCTCGCTCGTACTCTGGCCAGACGACGATTACCAACTTCTGCGCTGGCAGCCGAACTACCTGCGGCCTGAGTTCAACAACTCTCAATTGCGCGAATCCTACCCAACGCTGATGGTCTCGCGCATCGACGCGCCAACCCTGCCGCTGGCCAAGGCACTGATCGACACCGCAATCGAAGTCGAAAAAACCGGTCTTGAAGGAAAGGTTTACATCGACGCACGCGGCATCGGAAAGCTCGACCGCACCAATGTCGCACCCGGCAGCTATCCCGACTTCGATCGCGCGCTATTGATTACGGCCAAGGGCATGCAGGTACAGACGTCGCTGGAGGTCATCCTCGACGAACAAGGCGAGTTGTTCCAACCCGGCGACTGCCCTGACGCGGCTCTCTACTGTGGCTGGTATAGTCTCGGCAAATACGTGGATGCCTTCGAGTGGAAACCAGGTGCCGTTGCCTACCACATGGCTAGCGCCGAGGCGACGACCCTCCGCAACGAGGACAGCCAAGTGTGGTGTAAGCGCATGCTCGAAGAGGGAGTCTGCGCTACGATGGGCCCCGTGTACGAACCCTACCTCATCGCCTTCCCGCGTCCCAACGAGTTCTTTTCCTTACTGCTGCAAGGCCGACTGTCGCTGGTTGAGTGCTACTATCGCACCAAACCATTCAACAGCTGGATGATGACTCTGATTGGCGATCCACTGTATCGGCCGTTCGGCAAAAGCGTACTGCTGAAGTAGCCGTCGGCAAGGATTGCCCCGACACGAGCTAAGAATCAGCGGCGTTTGCGTCCAAGCAACGCGCAGGCGGTGCCGACTAACCCGAGGCACAAGAAGCCCGAAGGCTCTGGTACGCCAACGATGACCGCGGCGGGGTTCGTCTCGCGCGAGCTAACCAAGACCGTGCCGTTGGTTCCGAGTAGCGAAGACAGAAAGGCGTTGCTCGTACCCGTGATCGCACTGTTGGGCTCCTCAACCGGCAGGCGCGGCATGTTTCGTTCGTCGTAAGGCGGTGTCGTCAGCGGGTCGAAGCTATCTTCGCCGTCGATTGCTGATGTGTAAAAGACAAAGGGTCCATTCACTGTCTCCTGCCGTGCATAGCCGCCCCAACCGATACGCGTCGGCTTTGCAACGCCGCCGATGCTTCGGGGCGTGGCGGCATTACCGTCTCCATCGACGTCGAAAAACCAGCTCATGTTCTGCGCCGCCAGAGGCGCGATGAATGCAAAGTTATCGCCAATCGAAACCGTCTGATTGATCACCGGACCGAAAGTGTCGGGCACATCATAGACCGCGCCCGTTGCGTCGCGAGCGGTCCAAATCATTGCGTTGCCAGAAAGTCCACCCGGCACCCAAAACTCTGCGCCATGCTGTGGCAACTCTCGCCAAGAGTCGATGCGCAACGTGTTCGCAACGGTATCGACCACCCCCTGCCATAGTGGGCCACCGTTCGTCGCTGGATTGACTTCTCCCCGATCCCAGTACGTGATCCCTACCAGGTCCGCGCGGACCTCTCTCGTGGTTAGCACGCCGGTAAACAGGGCGCTAACGAAGAACAAGGCGAGAATTCTAATGCTTGCGAACTTCATCTCTCGAACTGCGACTCCACACCGCAAATGGGACCCGGCGAGATCGAGCCGAGCCAAGCTTAGTCGCCGCGAATCCTACACCGGGTGCAAAAACCCTAGACTATGCAGTCCTCCGCAGCTCCTTTAGTGGAACAGCAAACCGCGCAGAAGTCCAACAAAAACCAAGCAAATGCGTGGCTATTATCGGATCTTCACAAGCGCTACATTCTTAGGGCTGACGCCAATCTCTGGCAGGACTAAAACACCAGCCGTATTAGTGCCTGCCACTACGCAGGAATACGTGCCAGCCGGAGAGCCAGATTCCAGCCGGTAGCGGAAGTTCTTGCCAGCCAATCGCGGAAGTCTCTGCTGAACCTATAATGCCTAAACTACGCATTCTGGGGTAGATCTGCGTAGACCTGCGCAATTGCGAATCTTTACTGCGCAAATCTTATGCCGGCTAGATTCGAGTTTTAGCCGTTCGGCTGGACAGCGAAAAAATTCTCAATTCTTGTCGGAAAATTCTTGCATGCATTAACTGCGACCGATATGTTGTCGTCAGCTGTGCGGAGCATTCTGGCTTGCAGAAGTCCGCTGCACTTAGAGACTGTTATATCGATCGGTTGGCTCAGAATTCTCCGGAGCCGCCGTGGGGCACCTTTCAAATAGCAGGGGTACTGTCTAATGAATCGGACTTCAAAAACCGGCACTCTCTTACGCGATCTTTGCGCAGTATCTATCTGCGTACTATCTCTTTGCCTTACCACGGCACCACAAGTCGCATCAGCGACAGTGATGTATGGTGACTTTCCCGCCGCAACTGTCGACTATCTCAATGTGGAAGAGCAGACGCTCCTTTCCACTTCGGGCAAAGGCGACGGGCTGTTTGGCGCACCTACGGTCGCAGGCGACTCGCTTGACTTCGATCCGATTGGCTTTGCAGCCAGTTCGACTGGCGGTGGTCCCTCAGACATCCTGGATGTTCAGCTCAAATTCATGATCCAGGCAAAAGACGGTAACGTCATCAACAGCATCCTGCTTACCGAAGCAGGTGACACGACCTTAGACAACGGTTTCTCCTCGGATGACGCACTGACCCGCGTGACCGCAAACGTATTCATCGACATTCTCGAAGTTGACGGTGTGAGCATCAATCCGATTAACGTGCAGGGCGATATGGTTTTTGCCCCGTCTGACGGCGATTACCAGCTCTCTGTAGACAACCCCGGCGGTTCCAATCTGAACACCGCCTGGAGTGGCACTTTCTTCCAAGAACTTGGACCAATCCTCGCGTCCAACAGTATCGATGGCGACGTGACGAAGGTGTCCGTCTCGCTTGACAACACGCTGACGGCCACCTCGGCCGCTGGTTCGACGGCCTTTATCGCTAAGAAAGACGCCGATGGCGTGGTCATCACCACCAACCCTGATGACAACATGATTCCCGAGCCAACGACCGCCCTGCTTGGGTGCATTGGTGTTCTAGTAGCTGCCGGCTTTCGCCGCCGCTAAACGCGACCTTGGCACAGATGCTCGTTATGAATCACGAAGCGAGGTGGCCCACGTCACCTCGCTTTTTTTGTGCCTTTTTCGAGCGGTCGCGAACCGATGCGAAAAGCGTACTCAGGCTGAACGCCTTCGTGCTTCTTACCACAATCGACAAAGCCCGTCCTGCTCGCGCCGCGTTGCCCCACTCGCTTAAACCACCAAATGTTCAGCTTTCGTGAAAAATGCTTTGATGCCTTCGTCGTCGCGTGTAATATCAACGGAGACGGGAACACGACGATCGGCCTGCGGTCGTCGGCGATTGGTATTTCTACAGTCACCCAATCTGCATGCACCGGTCCTATTCGGTATAGCTGAGGCAAGTAATGCGTCAATTAGCAATCCGCACTGCCGCGATTTGCACTTGCATTCTGATGCAGTGCGAGGTGTCGCGCGATTGCCGAGCGGAGCTAACCATTACGCTCACCCAGCTGCCGATGAATCGCGTCGAAATTTCTTGGTCCGGCTTTGGAACCATTATGGGCGGGCCATTTACCGCCTTGGGAGACCTCGATTTCTTCGACGCGCTTGGGATTTCTCCCTTTCAGCCGACAATTGCAGATGACGGTTCGGGATTCGGCCAGGATTACTTGCTGGAGACTTCTAGCACTCCGCTCACGCTGACGGTCAACCCAAACCAACCTGGCGAGGTCTCTCGTACGTTCGACACCGCGCGGCTCGACCGGGACATCGTCGCGGGTAGCGGCGACATCTCGAGCGACTTTTCGTTGCTGTCGCCTGACAACTCGGCGCAGCTGATAACCTTTGGCAGTCCGTATCAGGTCTCTGGCTCGGCAACGATCGCGGAAGAGATTCTCGAACTTGACGGGGGCGATGGCAATCCCGTGCTCGGCGGCGTGCTGAACTTCTCGGACCTCAATCCTGGCACCTACGACGGCTTTACGGGTGCTTCTGCCGATTTATTCGGCGGCATGACGTTGCAGATCGTTGCGGCATCGATTCCCGAACCGGCCGCCGCCCTATTTGGCAGCCTCGTCTGCGGCGTGCTCGGCTTGCGTCGCGGTCGCCGAGTTGCCAGCTAGCGCGGACAGCAGTCGGTCGCGTCGATCGGCGAAGCGGCAGCCTGGGGGCCTTCGAGTGCGGACAGCCACCAACTCACACCGGATTCGCGGTGGTCTAGCTCGGCGTTTATCATTCTGATCCGGTCACGCTCTTCTCGGTGCGCAGCTTTCACAGCGTGTTCCGCAATTCCGCTAAATATTCGTTAATCGCACTTATTTTACTTGAGCTGTACGTCAACTTGCGTATATTGGGCGACAGTGCTGGGCGGCGCCAGGAATAAAGTACGTTCATACACCATCGACATCGGCCATCCATAGCCGCCCGCTGAGGAGACAACAGAGATGAAATTCTTGACCGCACTGCTAGCCATCGGTGCAGCTGCCTGCTTGAACTCGACTAGTAGCGCAATGTTGGTGTTTGAAGATGACTTCAGCTACTCTGACGGCAACCTCGTACCTAACGGAGGATGGTCTGCGCACAGCGGTGCTGGAAGTAACTCTGTACAAGTCAGTGGTGGTGCAATTAACCTAACCCATGGCGGCAGTAGCCGCGAGGACGTTAGCGTTAACCTCGGGATTGGAAACATCGTTCAAGGCGTTCTGACTTACACTTTCGACTTGACCGTCACCGATACCGCGATTAGCGGAACGGATTTCGAGTACTTTGCTCACTTCAGTGATGGTGGAACAAGTGCCTTCTTCGGTCGGCTCGATGTGGTTGCTCCATCCGGTTCTGGAGATTATGGCCTAGGAATCTCGCATAACAGCAGCACGGCCGAGGCTACTACCACATCCGATTTTGATTTCGGCTCGCCAATTGCCGTCAGCGTCACTTACGACTTTCAAGATCAGCAAGCTTCGCTAACTGTTGGAAGCGAAACAATTCAAAGTAGCGTTGGCACCGCTCCAGATTTGCTCACTCATATGGCATTTCGGCAATCGAATTCCTCCAGTGATGAGACGCTGACGGTTGACAATTTACAAGTATTCTACACTGTGCCCGAACCATCCGCCTTCTTGTTTGGTGGACTGGTTTGCACCGTAATGGCTGTGTCCACTGGTCGCAAGCGAGATCGCTAAGCTGCCGAGGCAACGGCTCGCGTTCGCATAGCTGCAACGAAAAATAGGAATCTCATAAAGCCTTTGCTCCATCGAGCACAGGCTTTTTTTGTGCGTTGATTTCTGCGCGCAACAGCATCCTCTTGTTCGCGTCTCCGCAGCACGACATCCCCAACCGCCACGCAAGTCTTATCCATTCAACCACTTACGAGTTGTGCGGCAAAGTGCAGGTTCGATCGCGTTAAAAACCTGGGAAATTCGGTGTTTTCCGCTACCAAAAACTCGTTGCTCGCAACTAACTAGGCAGTGTACGATAGCTCGTGGTGAAATCCACGGTCGCCACTCGTCTGATTCTCTCTTCGAAGTTGTTTGCTATGAAACGAATCCTCATTTCTGTGGCATTATTCCTCGCCGCTGTTCAGTCATTTGCGAATCCCGCCTATGCTGTGCTCTTTACGGGATCGGGCACTGGCGGCTTCGGCGGACCCATTGGTGGCTCGACGATGGATTGGACGGACGACGGCTCGACCGTTACGGTCAATTTCACCAAGGGCGCGGGCGACTTCAACGATAACTTCGTCCTCTACCTCGACACGGGTGCCACCGGACGCAATGCGATCGGCACCAGCGTCAACGACCGAGCTGATGCAAATCGATCAGCGATTACATTCATGGAAGCCGGCACCGGTCATACACTAACCCTGCCCACCGGCTTCGAGGCGTCACACGCTATCTCAATCAATACCGGCTTCGGCGGCCTGTGGTCGATTCCGACCAGTGGTGATATCAACAACGGCGACCTCGGGTTCGTCGATGCCGTCGGCAACCCGGCATCAAATACCGCAGCGTCTTTCAGTTTTTCGTTCGACCTCACAGAACTCGGACTGACACCCAACAGCGGCGCCCAGATCGACTTTGTGGGTACCTATCTCAATCCCTTCGGCGGCGCCGGCAGCCTTGGCTTCGCCTCGAACGAGGGTTATGGAAGCGGCTTTCCCGGCGGCAATATCGGACAGGCGAGCTTCTCGTTCTCCGGTTCGGCACTCAGCTACGTTACCGCCATCCCCGAACCTTCGGCACTACTGTTTGGCGGCCTGCTCTGCAGTGTGCTAAGTCTACGCTCCGCGCGGAAACGTGATCGCTAGCGTTGGGCCAGACAGCTCAGTGCCTTGCCAGCCAGTGCTTCGTGCCGACGACAGCGGCGATCATTGCGAAAAAGAGGACCGTTGACGGTTCGGGCACGGCGATCGTGCTCCAGCCAATATCGCGAAAGGCCGCGACGTCGACGTTGGTCAGTTCTAATCGGCGAATCGAGGCGCTAAAGTTGGCAACCGGCTCCATGATGAGGTCCTGTAAGTTGCCCGCGCCCGCAGTGCCGACATAGTTCGGCGCACCACCGGCAAAAATGATTGAGTCGTAGGTGCCATCTTCCCAGTGCTCGTTATCAGCAGATACCTGATTGAGCTCCGTCAGACTGGTGCCGTTGTCCGCGTTGTACGCGTTTACCGACTGCGGACCGGTGAACGTCCCGCCCGTGTCAAATTGCTCCCATTGGTTGAAGCTAAGGCTCAGGCCCAAAGCGTGGGAGATCTCATGCAGTGCAATCGAGTAAAAGTCGACCGCGCCAAACGGCGCTGACGTCGATGTGTCGAAGTGCCAGTTGACCGTCGACCCGAACGAGACCGCACCGCCCCAAACTGGCAGATCGCCGGCCGTGTTGGACGGCGTATTCGGAATCAACCCTCGGTGCATCGGACCATTAAGATCATTGAAAGTCGAAACAAAGTTAACCCCGGTCCCCGTACCGCCGACGGCTACCGCGCCACCCAACGACGTCAGATCGCGGCCGCCAGCATACAGAATCCACGTGTCGGCTTGCAGCCCCGAGAAGCCGTACACGTCAGCCATGCCGGCTCCGGAGAGTGGATCGCTGGCAAAGCTGGCGGCGGTACTCGCTTGAAATAAATTGCCCGTGCCGGGATGACTAAACCCAATCCGCCAGCCTGCCGATGTGCCGGTGCCAGTTCCACTTGGCCCGACGGCTGCCAGGTTCGAGTCGATCACACGACTGATGCGATCGGCCGCTTCCTGCATAGCCGTGCGCTTCGCAGTCGTATCAAAGAAATTGTTCGTGTCGTAAGTGTAGTCGACCTGCACGTTGATGGCGTAAGCATGGCTGACTAACGCCGCCAGCGCGATCGCAGCCAAGATCGACGATAGAATGGGCTTCGAGTTCGCCATCGTTACGCATTCGCCAAGCGATGTTTGCCAAAGAAGAGCAGCTTAGAGCTTACTCGCCGCAGGGGGAGCGGTCAACGAATTGCCAGCTCGGCTTTGTCGGCACAGCTGTTTGCACTACGATAATGGTGTCACTTCGCGAGCCAAAAGGTTGCTTATGCGATGATCTCGCAAGGATAACCGCAGCAGCACCCGCCTGCCGTGGCACCCCCACAATCTTCGGGCCACGCGGACGACCGATTTAGCCAACGCCGACACTCAGAGAGAAACAGCGCAGTGAAAACGAATCGCTCGTTTGTGCAAATTTTTGTCGCCGCAACACTCATTGCGCAGCCATGCTTGGCGAAGCAATTCAAATATCCGACGCAAAAAGTTGGCGGCGGTGAGCTTCGGTACATCGAAAATATCCCCGTGGCAACGCTGTCTGGCACACCAGAACAAATTGGCCTCCAGTACGCAAAGTTGGTGGGCAAACCGGGTGAACCGCTGCTCAAGTACACGCGCACAATGCTCACCCGCGCGGGCCTACAAGATGCTTGGCCGATGGTCGCCAACGTAAGCAAGCAACTCATGTCTCGCGCGCCGCTACGATATCAAAGCGAGATCAAAACGGTCATCGAAACCGCGGTGGTCGACCCCGACGAGATGTTCGTCGCCAATTCGCTACTCGAACTCCGGCGACTTGGCTGCTCTACCCTCATTGTCGAAGCCGAACGCAGTGCGACTGGCAGTCCGATCTTCGGCCGCAACTTCGATTTCCCGACCCTGGGCATTTTACATCGCTACAGCGTGCTAACCATTGTCCGACCGCAGGGCACACACGCATTCGCCAGCGTAGGATTTCCGGGGCTGATGGGCGTGATCTCCGGCATGAACGATGCAGGGCTGGCGATCGCCACACTCGACGTCGAAGCAACGAGTAACGGCTCGCCGCAGTTCGATCCCAGCGGCCCACCCATGATGCTCGTGTTTCGGCAGATCCTAGAAAACTGCGAGACGGTGGCCGAAGCCGAAGCGCTGCTCGAGAATACCAAGGCGACCACCTGGGCCAACCTCGCCGTCGCCGATACCAAAACCAGCGCCGTCTTCGAAATCACACCGACCGAAGTCGGCCGACGCGATGCCGTATCGGGCATCCTGCCCTGCACCAACCACTTTCGCTGCGAGGGGCTCGCCGCCAACACGACCTGTTCGCGATTCGAGAGCTTGCTCACCGCTACTTCGACCGACACGCTCTCGATCGGCGACGTGCACCAACACTTGGATGAGGTGAACCAAGATCAGCTGACGCTGCAGACCATGATCTTCGAGCCACGCGAGTTGATGCTGCATCTCGCCATCGGCAAGCTGCCATCCAGCAAGTCGCCACTAGTGCGCATCAACCTGAGCGAGCTATTTACGACAGAGTAGCTACCCACTCTGCTCTGTGGTGCGTGACTAACAAGCAAACAGCTTTACCCAGCACTACCGTCTGGATCTTAGCGGAATTGGGTCAGAGGCGGGAAAACGATTGAGATAACCTCCAGAATCACCTGGTCGCGACGAGCGATTCTCGATTGCCAAAGCGCGCTGGCCGCAACTCCTGTGCATAGCTCTGTTATCCCACGAGCTCTGTCGCGGTGTCTGGTCTCAACATTCTTAACGAGTTTAATACGACCCAGGTAAACACAACCGCGAGGATGGCTCGGTGAGCAACCGGCTCTGCGGAGACTCCGCCAGAAACACAGACGATAGGAAGGATTGCCAGAGCAACGACCCAATGGGCCATGGTCCGGTCGTACTCGGTCGCTCGTGAGCCAGTAAGCCGTGCCATCCCGAGACATAAACCCGCGAGCGACAGACAAATCGACACGAAATGCGCCGCAGAGAGTGGCGATTGCGGCTGAGCGAAATCGGTGGGTATGGCGGCGAGCGCAAACCCAAGTCCAGCGACCATCAAGCACGCTCCGAGTACGCGATCGTTTCTGCACAAACCAAACAGCCAGCCGAAGGCAGCCAACAAGACACCAACGACTGCGAACCCAAAGATGTTCCACCAGAGCGCATAGGGTTGTCCCTTGCTGCCCAGCTTGCTGACAAAGTCACCGAAGGCATCGAAGTCGGGGTGCAGAAAACCAAACAGCATAAACGAGCACAAGAAAACCGACACCGACAACAAACCGCAGACGGCAGTTAGAATTTGTAATCGTCGAATCATTGGATTAGGTTATTCTGCTTTCGCCTATCACAGAACTCTCTGCTTTGAATATTTACAGAATCAACAGGCTTCATTTTCGTATGAGTCTCATCCTGTCAATCTTGTTGATCCTGTCAAAATACGGTCCGTCGATGCCCAGCGGCATGGGTTCTGGGATAGGCTCTTGTGGATTTCTGCGCAGCTAATGTACCCACCGTTAGCGTTTTGGCGATAAATACCGAACTTCCGTTCGGCAGCGGAAGTTCGTTGGTCGCGCTGGAGTCCATAAGAAGTGAGGTGCCTGCAAGCGATCCAACCAGCGGCGTTACCCTTGGCAAGCTTTGCGGTCTGCGCTGAGGCTGATCTCTTGGTAGGCTGGCGAGAATGGATCGAAGCGGTCTGACCATTCGGCTTTTTCTGCATTTGTGGCCGCTGATTGGCGATGCTCAAAGCAGTGTCGCTGTCGTCTTTTGATCTCGCCTGCCAGGTCTTGCCGTGTCTGCCGCCGATCTCTCGCAATTGACTGCTATCATCACCTCGGCCAATCGGCCCAAGAGTCTGCGACGCGCGATCCACAGTCTGCGCCGCCGACTGCCGGATCTAAAGATCCTGGTCGCCGATCACGGCAGCGAACCAAGTGTGCCGAAACAGGCCGACGCGGTCAAAGTGCCGCCGGGCGTCGGACGTGCCTCGGCCAGCAACGCCCTGCTATCGCGTGTGCGGACGCCCTACTTTTTGATGCTCGACGACAGTGCTGAAATTGTCGCGGAAACGCTGGTCCAACCGCTCGTCGAACTCGTCGCTGACGACAAACTCGATCTGGCAGGCGGCGACTTTATCGGCTGTCGCCGACGGTTATGGTTTTTCGTCAAACGCCAACCGCAACCCGGGCACGGACTGCTCGACTTCGCGGGCGACCAGCTGAATTTGCGTGCAGGTCATCGCACGATCGGCGATGGCTACGCGTGGTGCGACTTCGTGCATAACTTCTTCGTCGCCAAGACTTCAAAAGTACGCAATCTAGGCGGCTGGGACCCCGAACTAGAAAACGACGAGCGCATCGAGTTCTTCGTCCGCGCGCAGCGACAAGGCTTGCGCGTCGGACTGGCTCCCGAGGTAATCGCCTCGCTGTGGGACGAACCGGCCGACACTGACGAGGCACCAGCAGATCGCAAGAGTCTGGCCGTCGCCAAAATGGGCCTGGCCCGCATAGTCGACCTCGAAGGTCGAACGATCAAAGCACCACGACGCGCGGCCGCTGCGTAAGAACTCCGGACAAGCGTCATTGCGTCGTTCGTTATCTGCCAGGAATCGTCGCAGAAATTGGCCGCTTGGGCAGGTAAAATGTGTTAGCGACGGGTTGTGCCTTGACCGCATGCTTCGGAAGTTTGGATGGGCCGCGTGGTGGAAGGTTGCCGGTTTTGTAACGGTTGGCGCCGTGGCATCTTCAAAATGACGGCTTAAGCGATCGTGGCTGAGTTTGTAAATCTCGGTCGCAGCGGGAGTTATGCCTGTCCCATCGCCAGGGCGCGGCTGAGTTTTGTACTTTTGAAACGCGGGTTCTGTTTTGCCGGGTGCGTCGAAACTCAAACCCCTTCATTTCTCGGCTGAATCTGGTGGGCAAATCACGTTACGTAACAGTGGGTGTTACAAAACTACTGCGCGTTGGCGAGGGTCGCTCTTTGGACGTCGGCAGCAGTTCGACGATAGCGCCACGCGCGTCGGCGGCTTACTTCGTCGCGATGGTGCAAGAAAGGCCGAGACCGCGGCAGAGTAGATGCGCAGGACGCAACGGCAGTTTGTCGATGAGGGGTTCGACGAGTTGCTTGGCCAAGCGAAAACCACCGCCGAAGTGGTAGATTCGTCCGCGAGTCACAAACAGCGGCGTCGCCACGCGCCGAAAACCAGCTTGCTTGAGCAGCCCCGTCACTTCGGCCAGGCGATACTCTTTGAGGTGCAGTCCTCGCGCTTCGGTGCGTGGTGGGCAGAAGTCGTAAGTGACGTCCGAGGGGCGAAGTAACCAATTGGGGGTAATCGTGACCAATTGACCACCGGGAGCAAGCAATTCGCAGACCTTGGCCAAGTAGTCCGAGATTTCGTCGGGACAGATATGCTCGAACACATCATTCCAATAGATCAAACTCGGTCGCCCAGGAAGGTCCTCTTTTTTTACATCCAACAGGTTGCCAAGTAGGAGACGGTCGGCAGCCTTCTCACCGAGCGTGGCAAGCGCCTGGTTGCGCATGGTCTTCGCGACTTCGATACCGCCGACCGGAAAGCCATGTTCTCGCACCTCCCGCAGCATGACACCCGAACCGTAGCCGATTTCAAAGAAGCTAGGACGGCCGTTCCCACGATTGATCTGTTGATTCAGCAGTTCGACGACCAATCGACCGTAACGCGGATCGAGACCCATCACCAGTGGCTGACCCGCCGGCTGCTGAGCAGCCAGGATGGCGCAGACCGTATCGTACGCTTGCCCGACGACCAAGGCGCGATCGTGCGACCCTTTGGGCAATGTTCGAATTGCGTTGGCAAACTTCTGCTCTTGCTCCCACTGCAGCTGCTGCAACTGCTCGACCGCGAGGCCATCCAGCGATTGCCACCGACCGTCGGCCAACATGACCTCTGGCAGACGTTCCGATGTCAATGCGTCGGGCATTTCAGTTGGAGCGGGATCAAGCGTCAGCATGAACGACGGTTCCTTGGCAGAATTCGTGAACTCGGAGCAGCCTACTTCAAGCCTACTGCGCAGAATCGCTGTTCGCGTAAGAATGGCCGCCAGCAACGTAACGCCAAGGTGCCGGTCGCGACGACTGTGACGCCACGAGCTTCGCATCTGACCACAAAAACAGGCCTGACAGTCAACGACTGCCAGGCCCATCGAAAGGGAGGCTGGTTTCCCTTACCTCAAAGGTTCCGTCCTATTTTTCTAACGCTGACGACGAGTCAGACCACACAAGCCGACGAGACCGATGCCAGCAATCGCCAGGGTCGTTGGCTCGGGAACGACACTGATGCGGATCGTGGCGACCAATTCGCTGGCTCCGATGACGGTATCGTTAATCACGGTACCGGCGGGCGTTTCGAGACCCGCAAAAACCGAGAGGTCGTCACCCGGCGCAATCACACCACCCTCGGGGGTACCTTCTCCACCCATTCGTCCCACAGCGAAAGCGGCTCCGCCGTCGACACCTGCGTCGTTGACTTCGGTTCCGGCATCGTAGATCTGGCTTCCAAAGATCTGAATCTCAAACACGCCATTCGTGCCCAGGAAGTTGTCGCCTGCATCAAAGATCTGATGTGCCAGCGGATCGCTATTGGCAATGAACGTATCGTTAGTTGGTACGACCATCGATGCGAAGCTGAAGTACTGATAGCTGGAAGGATTGATCGCGGTCACCGTCGTCGAGGCGGTTTCGCCGGGTGCCAACGGTGGAGGTCCCATTGGGCTAGCGACGACACCATTGATATCGCCAGGGCTAGCAGGACTAGATTCGAAAGCAGTCGTGATTGGCCCCACGTCGCCGACTTCGGCGATCGTCTCCAAGAACGGCTGCGCGACGACACCCGTATCAAAAATATCAAACCCACCGTTATGAAAACCGAACCAAACAGGCGTAATAAAAAAGTCGCTATTGCCTTCGTTCGTAACTTCAATGGTGATCGCATCGCCACCCATAACAACCTGAGCTGATGCTTGGCTCATGACGCTAACCAAAGTTGCAGCAACTACGAAGCAAGCTGCAACACCCTTCAAGACTCTGAAAACACTGATGCTCACGTTACATACTCCCTAAACGGATCAAAGATGTGAAAGTGGCAGTCGTGCCACTGCGGTTGCAAAAGAGATGAGAGGCGCTGTGTCGCATCTATCTCTCGTTCCTTTTTCTTGTTTTAGTTAACGATGATTTCAATTTATGTAATCTGTCACACTCAAGTAATTTTTTTCTTTAGCTACCCTTTGGAGCCACTTCTCGAATCTTGCTGGCTGTCTCAATGCAACTTCAGCGCGTACCCCATTCGAGGCAATCTGACGTGCAGTGCGTTGAGAGTGCAAATAGAAAGGAAAACACTAATGTGTTTCGCGGGTGGACAACCTGTTACGCGTCCATTCGTCGATCGCAATAATTGCCTGGGTTAGCAACTCTCAATTTAGAAGAAAGAAAGCGAGTACCACTTCGAGCCACTCGATGAGCCCTTCAGCATTGGTGCCCATTGTGGCTAAAAGTGACAACAAGTTTCGTAAGGTCGCTAACGTAACGAGCAAGTTTCCAAGAAAACGCGTTTTGCACCCTTTTTCACAGCAAAAACGGGCCCCTGTAGCGAACGAATTGATGCGATACAATGTCCCATCTGTGAGATTCCTCACACTAGCAATTGGCTCGACTTAACAAGAAAGGGTCGTCACATTGGCCAGCCGTCAAGACACCGCTACCACGCTGAATACTTACAGTCGCCAGATCACACAACCAAAATCCCAAGGTGCCTCTCAGGCGATGCTCTATGGCACCGGGCTCACCGATGAAGACCTGGCGAAGCCACAGATTGGGATTGCAAGCGTGTGGTACGAAGGCAATACCTGCAATATGCACTTGCTCGATTTGGCTGGCAAAGTGAAAGAGGGTGTGCAACAAGCGGGTCTGGTCGGCATGCGATTCAATACCGTAGGCGTGTCGGACGGAATTTCGATGGGTACTGACGGCATGAGTTTCTCGCTTCAGTCGCGTGATCTGATAGCCGACTCGATCGAAACCGTGATGGGTGCCCAGTGGTACGATGGCTGCATCACTCTGCCTGGTTGCGACAAGAACATGCCTGGCTGCCTGATGGCTCTCGGTCGACTGAACCGCCCAGGCTTGATGGTTTACGGAGGGACGATTAAGCCCGGCTACACTCACTTCGACGGCGACCGGCAGAAGCGCGATATCGTCAGTGCGTTCCAGTGCTATGGCGAGTTTCTGGCCGGTAGGATCAACGAAGAGGAACGAAAAGAGATCGTTCGTTGTAGCATTCCCGGCGCTGGCGCATGCGGGGGTATGTATACCGCCAACACCATGGCGTCGGCCATCGAAGCACTTGGCATGTCGTTGCCATACAGTTCCTCGATCCCGGCAGAACACCCCGACAAACTGCGAGAGTGCGTCGATGCCGGGGCGGCCGTTCGCACCTGCCTCGAACGCGATATCAAGCCGCGCGATATCATGACGCGCGCGGCATTTGAGAATGCGCTCGTCTATTTGATGGTCGTTGGTGGGTCGACCAACGCGGTGTTGCATCTAATCGCGATGGCGCGCAGCGTCGATGTCAAACTGACGATTGACGACTTCCAAGCCGTTAGTGATCGCACCCCATTGTTGGCCGATCTCAAACCAAGCGGACGATTCGTGCAAGAAGAACTCCACGAAGTCGGCGGCACGCCCGCAGTCATGAAGATGCTGCTCGACGAAGGGCTGATCTCGGGCGATTGCCTGACTGTGACCGGCAAGACGATTGCCGAGAATATCGCCGACCTGCCGGCGCTCAGCGAAGGACAGGAAGTTGTCAGGCCGCTGTCCGACCCGATTAAAGCTACTGGGCATATTCGCATCATGCGTGGCAACTTCTGTCCCGACGGAGCCGTGGCAAAGATCACTGGCAAGGAAGGCCTGCAATTCTCTGGCCCAGCAAATGTATTCGACTCAGAAGAAGACATGCTAACAGCGCTGGAGCAGGACAAGATCAACAAAGGCGACGTCGTCATCATTCGTTACGAGGGTCCGCAAGGTGGACCTGGCATGCCAGAAATGTTGACTCCCACCAGCGCAATCATGGGCGCAGGACTTGGTAGCGACGTGGCCTTGATCACCGACGGACGATTTAGCGGCGGCTCACATGGCTTTATCGTTGGCCACGTCACTCCAGAAGCACAAGTCGGTGGGCCGATCGCGTTGGTGGAAACGGGCGACCCAATCACGATCGACGCTGAGGCAAACACTATCAACGTGGAGGTGTCCGACGAACAGATGCAGCGCCGTCGCGAGGCGTGGACCGCGCCGCCATTCAAAGCTACTCGCGGCACGCTCTACAAATACATCAAAAACGTGAAGAGCGCGAGCGAAGGTTGCGTAACCGACGAGTAATTCGGTGAACTCCAGCAATTGACCAGTTACAATTGAGATCTGCAATGATCCCATTGATGCGACTTCACCTGACTGCTCCGAGAATCGACCACCATGAATCGTCTGCTCTTGCTTTGTTGTCTCTACTGTTTCTCTGCCAACCATGTGCTAGCTGAGCAAGAAGCAGTCAGTCTGGAAGAAACCCTAGACGCCGATTCCCAGGACCAAGCCAAACCAGACGCGACAGACGATCAACCCAAGCCCTCGATCACCAATCACGTTGCCACGATCGCGGACCAGGAGATCACCTACACAGCCACAGCCGGAAAAATGCGGCTACGAAACGACGCTGGCGACGATAAGGCTGATGTATTCTTCGTGGCCTACACCAAGGACGAGGCCCAGACCGCCGATCGTCCGATTACCTTTTGCTTCAATGGTGGCCCCGGTTCTTCGTCCGTCTGGCTTCACCTGGGCATGCTTGGTCCGCAACGGGTTAAGCTAAGTGACGATGCGAAACCCGCGAAGCCTCCGCATCAGCTCGTTGACAATCCCTACTCGCTGCTCGACATCACCGACTTGGTGTTCATCGATCCCGTGAGCACCGGCTTCAGTCGTGCCGCCAAAGGTGAAAAGAAAAGCCAGTTTCACGGCTACGACGAAGATGTGCGTAGCGTCGGACAGTTCATCCATGATTACACTACCGAATATGGACGATGGTCGTCGCCTAAGTTCTTGTTGGGCGAAAGCTACGGGGGCCTGCGTGCCGCTGGGCTTAGCGGTGAGTTGCAGCGGCGCTACCACATGTATCTCAATGGTATCGTCATTATCTCCGGCGTGATCGATTTTCAAACGCTGCGTGCATCAGGCAACAACGACATCGCCTACGCGTTATTCCTTCCCAGCTACGCAGCCACCGCTTGGTATCACAACACGCTCAGCGATCAGCTGCAAAGCAAATCGGTCGAAGAGATCGTCGCTGAGGCCGAAGCGTTCGCTATTGGGCCCTATCTGCGGGCGTTGCTTGCTGGTGATTCGCTCGCCGAAGACGGGCGTCAGACAGTCGTCGAGCGGATGGCAGAACTAACCGGCCTCTCCACAAACTACATCGACCGGGCCAACCTTCGCGTTCCGATGCAACGTTTCGGCAAAGAACTGCTGCGGTCACGCCGGCAGGTCGTCGGACGGTTCGACAGCCGCTACATCGGCGTCGATCGTGACCACGTGGGCGATAAAATGGGACACGATCCCAGCGGTTCCGCCTTCTTCGGTCCCTACACTTCGGCCATGAACGATTACCTACGCAATACGCTCAACGTCGAAGAGGATCGCGTCTACGAGATCCTCACCGGCAACGTCCATCCGTGGGACTATAGCGAGTTCACCAATCGCTACGTCAACGCTTCGGAGACCTTACGAAGGTCGATGTCGGACAATCCTTACCTAAAAGTCCATGCCGCTTGCGGCTATTTCGATCTGGCGACCCCTTCGTTCGCCATGGAGTACACCCGCGACCATTTGGGGCTAGCACCAAAGTTGCGAGGCAATTTTTCGACCAGTTTTTACCCAGCCGGCCACATGATGTACGTCCACGAACCCTCACTGGTCAAGCTTCGTGACGATTTGATGAAGTTCTACAAATCGACCCTTGTCAGCGACGCTTCGCAATGAAAATCTTGGGAGGTAAGATACCTCGGGACGACTGCGTCTCAGCGGAAACCCCAAGTTCCCTCACACAAGGAGCCAACCTATGAGCTTCGATATCGATGGAAAAGTCGCCCTCGTGACCGGCGCAAATCGTGGCATTGGCAAAGCAATCCTGGAATCGCTGCTGGAGCATGGAGCCTCCAAGGTCTACGCAGCCGTCAGAGATGTCGACTCGGCTGCTCCACTGGTCGAGGCCCACGGCGAGCGAGTCGTGCCGATCGCTCTGGATCTGGCCAAGCCCGAGACGATTGTCGCCGCCGCTGACACCGCCGACGACGTGCAATTGGTCGTCAACAACGCTGGCGTTTTACGCAATGCTACGCCTTTGGCCGCAGATGCAATCGACGCGTTACAGTTTGAAATCGACATCAATGTATTCGGACTGATGCGTGTGGCACAGGCGTTCGCTCCGGTACTGAAGTCTAACGGTGGCGGCGCGTTGGTGCAGCTCAACTCGGTGGCTTCGATGAAGAATTTTGCCGACTTCGCAACGTACTCTGCTTCGAAGGCCGCGTCGTATTCGATCACGCAGGCCCTGCGAGAGTTGCTCGACGCGCAGGGTACCGCTGTCGTTAGCGTGCATCCTGGTCCGATCGCCACCGATATGGCCGACGATGCTGGCTTGACCGAGATTGCCGAACCCGCGTCGTTGGTCGGCGACGGAATTGTCGCGGCTCTCAAGGCCGGCGACTTCCATCTGTTCCCCGATTCGATGGCTAAACAGATTGGTGGAGTCTACCAAAGTTTTGCCGAAAACATCGTCGAGGCCCAATTGATGGAGGGCTAAACACGGATTCGAGCAAATCGCCAGCTTTCGATTACTTCGAGCGTTGGCAGGTGACCGCTGGGCGCTATAATCAGACGTGACAGAAGTCGCGATTAGCTTCCCTCCACTCACCTGCCAACGCTGTTTATGTCTATTACCACCGAGTCCCGCCCCACAACGCTTGCCGAACTTCTTGAATCTGGTTGGACTAGCAAGTCGGTCAAGCAAGAGATTCACGATAACTTTCTCCGCAAACTGCAGGCAGGCGAAGAACTCTATCCAGGCATCATTGGCTACGACGACACCGTCGTGCCCGAGCTGAACATCGCGCTGCTGGCCCAGCACGATATTCTGTTCCTCGGAGAAAAGGGTCAGGCCAAGAGCCGACTAATGCGTTTGCTCGTCAACTTTTTGGACGAGGCGATTCCTTATCTGGCAGATCCGGCGATTCCAATTCATGACGATCCGCTGAACCCTATTACTCGGCGAGGCAAAGAGATCGCAGCCGATCGCCCCACCGAAGACGTGCCAATCGCCTGGTGGTCACGCGAAGACCGTTATGCGGAACGCCTCTCGCCGGGAACCAAGTTTGCCGACATCATCGGCGAGATCGACCCGGCTAAGCTCGCCACTGGCGTGAGCATGAGCGCCGAGGACGCCTTGCACTTCGGACTGATCCCGCGCATGCACCGCGGCATCTTCGCGATGAACGAGCTGCCCGAACTCGACGAGTTGGTGCAAGTCGGACTCTTCAACATTCTCGAAGAACGCGATGTGCAGATCCGCGGCTATCCGGTCAAGTTTGACATCGACGTGCTGATTCTGTTTAGCGCTAACCCAGCCACTTACAATCGCAGTGGCAAAGTGATTCCGCAACTGAAAGATCGTATTGGCTCGCTGATTCACACGCATTACCCGCTGGAACGCGAATTGGGCGTGCAGATCTTGGAGCAAGAAGCTGGATCAAAGGCTGGCTCCGAAGTCATTGTCCCCTACTTCATGCAGGAACTCGTCGAAGAGATCAGCCGCTCGGCGCGTAATTCCAAGTACATTGACCACGAATCGGGCGTCAGCGCGCGGCTATCGATCGCCAACTATCGAACGATGGTCGCCAGCGCCAGGCAAAGAGCGGCGGTGCTGGGCGAATCACCGGCAGTACCGCGCATTAGTGATCTGGGTCACTTGTATGCGTCGTCGCTGGGGAAATTGGAACTCGATTTGATGGGCACGCATCAGATGAGCGAACGCCAGGTGCTCGACGCGGTCATGGCCGAAGCGATCGCGACCGTTTTTGGCGAGTACGTCGAGCGTCATGGACTGGAAGAGATCGGCCACATCTTCTCGCAAGGGGTGAAAATCGAAGTGGGCGATATGCTGCCATCCTCGCATTACGCACAGTTGCTCGAACGCGTACCGCCCGTTTGGGACAAGGCGTTCGAAGTCAATGCCAGCGACAACGAAGCCGTACGTGCCTCGTGCGTCGAATTCGTACTCGCCGGTCTCTACGCCACCGACCGAATCAGCCGCAGCCAGCAGCACGGTCGCATCATATACGAGGTTTAGCGTACACAGATTGTCTCGGGCATGAAAATCTCCGTTGTTCGCAACGATGCCGACCGCCTACAGTTGAAGCTGGTGCCAATCGCTGTGTGGCGCATGATCTTGTTCGGCCTACTGTTCTTGACGGCTGGAGTGCTTGCCATTTGGGCACTCGGGAGCGTCACATACATCCGCTTGGACGAAAAGAAGCTGGTGGCTGAGGAGCTTTTCCTCAACCAATTCACCGTGTCGCGTTTTGCTGTGCCCATGGATGCCATCGAAAAAGTGAATACCAAAATCTACGTTTCCGGTATCAACCGCAGCTACGAGGTCAGCGTGGTTGCAGACACCGCCGAGTATCCGATTCCAGTGGCAAGTCTGGACGGAGACCAAAAAGCAGCGCTCGCGTCACGAATAGACGCGGCGATTAAGTCTGCGCAACCGTTCGACTACAGCCAAGGTGTCGGACTGATGTGGACTGGAATCGCCGTCGGCACGACGGCGGTGATTGCGGGTTGCCTCTGCCTTGCCTATCTGCAGACGGCGACGATAATCGCCAATCGGAGCAGTGGAACATTTGAGGTGATGACGAAGCGTTGGCTCCTTCCGATTCGCCCGAGAAGAGACTGCATCGAAATCTCGAGTATTGTTCGCCTCGACGAGACTGATTTCAAGGTTGGCAGTAGCTCAGGCTCTCCAGCTGGCACTAGCAAGTTTGTATTTCTGAGAACCAAGCAAGGCCACACCATTCATCTGGCCGATGGCCCGATGTTCACAACCGAATCAGCATTCGAAATCCGCAGGTTGATAGAACCTTGGATAGAGAGATGCCAACGTGCCTGAAGTACGCTACTCGGTCTATTGTTTATTTACGGTCTGATAGCGCTGTCAGCAGGGCTATGCAGTGACGATTCTCGATCGCACGCCATGGTTAGTACGCATAGAGCGGTGCCTTGCTCAGTTGACAGTAGTTCTTTAACAGATATTGTCACAATGGTGGTTCTTCATAATCTCTATCGGTAGTTACGTGAACCTTTGATCGCGATCTGCTAAGATGGTTTACTCATGGCTTTCTCGCTTGAGCATCGTACTGGAGCCACATGAATGCGACTCGCGCTGATTCTTACCTGCTCATCCCTCTTCGGACCTTGCCTAGTCGAAACACTGGCCTCAGCGAAAGCGGTGCCGTTCGGTATCGCCGGCAAATTTAAGATGCTGTACGACGTACGGCAACGTCCCCAATCGGTTTTGCTCCATGGCCGTTTGTTCATCGTCTATAACGGTGACGCCAAACCCAGCAAGAGTGGCCAAGGCCGAGCGTATCCGATGATAGTCAGCTACGGCGTTGCCACCCGCGAATTTTCCGAATCCGTTCGATTGGGGTCTAACAGTAGCACCGACCATCATTTCAGTCCGATCATTTGGGCCGATGAGGACGACTACCTGCACGTGCTTTACGGTTGCCACAAGACGCCTGGCACCCACCTGATTTCCCGAGACCCGATCGAGCAAGGGACAATGCATATCGAGTGGGACGAAGCGCCTACCATTGCGCCCAGACTTTCCTACCCGACCGTCTACCGAATCTCCGGTAATCGAGAGCTGATCTACTACCGCACTGACGGCCACACGAGTTCGTGGACCTACCGCATCAGCGATGACAACGGACGTACTTGGGTCGGACCTTAGAATGACGTCACCGATCTCGACATCAACGGCAGGCTCGATTGGTCTTCGTATCAAACGAAACTGCCAAGCAAGGATGGTCGCTATTTGCATGTGGTATATACGGACTATGACGACAATAAACACTCCCCAGATCCCAGTCGGTTCTACAATCCGCGATACAACCAGCCGGTAAAAAACGGGTGGAAGTATAACCTCTCGTACATCCAAATCGACCTGCAGACGAACCACGTCCGCAACGCCCAAGGCGAAGTCTTGGAGACGCCAATCGACATCGACTACTCTAAAAAGAACTGTCAGATATGGGATACTGAATGGCGCGGAGCTGGTGTGCCTCCCGCAATCTGCCTCGACAACAACGGCGATCCCGCCTTCTTGCATGTTCTGTCGGAGCAGGATGTGAAATCGCATCGTTACTACTACGTCCGACGCGTCGCGGAAGATTGGCTGACCACGCCAATTTGCGACTCTCCGCATCAGTGGAACAGCTGTCATCTCAGCCGCGACGCGAGCGGCAAAATTCATGCGTACGTCATCGTGGGCGATGGGTATTTGGACGGCGGCTACATGGACCGTCATGGTGGCGGACGAATCGAGGAGTGGGTCTCGCTGAATGAAGGCCATACCTGGAATAGGCGACGCGTTGTTTCGCCCCAGACGCAGGAGTACGACGGCTGGCGATTCAACAACGTACAACCTGTCGTCCGCCCCGATGGATCGTTGGTTGACGGGATGCTCCTATTCTACGGCTGGGGAGATCGAGACGAGCCCAGTGCCAAAGCCTTTTTGATACACGAGTAAATCGGCAGTAAAAACCGGAGCCAATAAGCTATCCACGCTTCAGTTGCATGCTAGCGTGGAGCTTTTCTCAAGCCGCAAGGTCTTGCTGGTCGACACAATTGGAAGCGGTCTGTAGTGCGCGTCTGCGCGCTTGGCTGAGCAAGGAGGGGGAACAAATGTCGACAGCATATGATCCAGTTGCGCGCCGGCGCGGACTGTTGGGCGGAGTCTACGACTCGATTGCCGACGTTGGCGGCGCGGTGCTCAATGCGATCGAAACTTTGGGCGATTTGACGCTCTTCGCTTGGCGCACGCTCACTTGGCTAGCCACACGTCTGCCTCGGCGCGAAACGCTATTTGCCAACATGTATCAGATCGGCGTTCTGAGTCTGCCGGTCGTGGCGCTGACGGGCACCTTCATTGGCATGGTGCTAGCCGTGCAGTCATATACCCAATTCCGCGCTTTTGGGCTCGAAACCCAACTCGGCGGCGTGATCAACAAATCGATGTTTCGCGAGCTTGGTCCTGTGCTCGCCGCCACCATGCTCGCGGGACGAGTGGGTAGCGCGATGGCGGCGGAGCTAGGCACGATGCGCGTGACCGAGCAGATCGACGCCCTGTCGAGCATGGGTGCCAATCCAATTCAATATCTGGTCGTGCCCAGGTTTCTCAGTTGCTTACTGTTGATTCCCTCACTGACGATCATGGCGGTGTTTATGGGAGTGATGGGTGGGCTGATTTACAGTGTCTTCATCCTCGACATTGACATGCACCACTACATGTCGAACGGCAAACTGTTCGTCGAAAACTGGGACTTGTTTTACGGCGTGGTGAAGAGTGTGTTCTTTGGTGCCACGATTGGACTGCTCAGCTGTTATCGAGGCTTTCACTGCCAGCCTGGCGCGGAAGGCGTAGGCAATGCCGCCACGACCGCATTCGTGCAGTCATTTGTCGTGATTATCGTGTTGGACTTATTCCTCAGCATTCTGTTGGACAGAGTTTACATCTTTTTCTGGCCACAAAGTCAGATGGCGATGTCACTAGCTGGATAAGTTATGAATAAAGACGCCGTCACTCCGCACTATAGACCCAAGTTAGCCGGAAGGAAGAGATGGTAGCGGCCGAACCCATTCTCAATGTCCATGCTTTAAGCGTCCGATTTGGGCGGCAGCAGGTGCTGCGCGATGTCTCGCTTGTAGTGCCACGTGGGCAAACCTTGGCAATCATTGGCGAGAGTGGCTGCGGCAAAACTGTACTGCTGAAGTCGATCATCGGGCTCGTTCAGGCACACCAAGGTTCTGTTGAGTTCGATGGTAAACGGATGGATCGGCTCAGCGAACAGCAACTGGCCGACGAGCGCACGCGCTTCGGTTTCGTGTTTCAGAATGCGGCCTTATTTGACAGCATGTCGATTGCCGAGAATATCTTGTTCCCGCTCCGGCAGCATCGCGCCGGTGAGCGAGGACAGCACCAGCAAGAAATGCTGAATTGCCTGGCCGAAGTTGGCCTGCCGACCAGCGTCCTGACGAAGCGCCCGGCCGAGCTTTCAGGCGGCATGCGCAAACGCGTTGGTGTTGCGCGGGCCCTGATCATGCACCCCGAAGTCGTCTTGTACGACGAACCTACAACGGGGCTCGACCCCATCGTCAGCGATGTCATCAACGAGCTGATGATGCACACGCGCGAAACCTTTGGCGTGACGAGCATCATCGTCACGCACGACATGAAGACGGCTCGCAAAGTTGCCGACCGCGTGGTGATGCTCTATCCGCATTCTCGATTAGATGGCGACGAAGCGCAGGTGATCTTTGATGGTACGCCGGACGAGATCGACCGCTCGACAGATCGTCGCGTTTCGCAATTTGTGCGCGGAGAGGCCGGAGATCGGCTCATGGAAATGAGAGAAGCAAAGTCGGAAAGCAGAGTGTAGCAAGCAGAGACTTCTCAGCAATTCGCAACCCGCATATTTTCGGAGTAGATGCGATGGAAGATCGATCGAAGCAGTTCAAGGTTGGCGTGGTCGTCGTGGCCACGATGCTTGTAACGGCGCTACTGCTCGTGCTGACTAGCGAGGTTTCGTTGCTGCCGTTCAAGAATGAATACCAGCTACAGGTGCTTGTTCCGCAAGCGCCGGGTGTGGCGCCCGACACGCCCGTCCGTCGGCGCGGCATTTTGATTGGTCGAGTAGGTGCCGTCGAAGACACGGACGAAGGAGCGCTGATCACGATTGATGTGCAAGAAGGAAAGTATGTCAAAAGCAACGAGCTAGCTCGCATACAAACCTCACTGATCGGAGACGCAGTCGTCGAGTTTGCCCCAGCCGGTCCGCCCCAAGGCGCACAGGTCGTACAGCCAGGCGGTCAGCCAATGCGCGGCATGTACAATCCGAGCCCGCTTGACCTGATTGCCAACTTACAGGGCGACCTTAAACTCACCATCCAAGAACTCGGTCGCGCCGGTGGAGAAGTCGCGGAACTTGCCGCGAGGCTCAACCAAGTGCTTGGCGGCCAAGATATCCAGAGAATCGATCGCTTGGTCAATTCGACGGAAAGCGCCATGACGAGTTTCAGCAGCGTGATGAGCAATCTCGACGATGTGCTCGGCGACGAACAGTTCAAGGCGCAGCTGAAAGATGGACTTGCGCAGCTGCCGACCGTGATCAACGATATCAAGGAAGTCATGGGCGTTCTCGAAGCGGCGGTCGCATCCGCCGACGAGAATCTCAAGAACCTTGAAGGCCTAACGAAGCCGCTCGGGGATCGCGGTCCCGAAATTGTGCAAGCGATGGAGCTGAGCGTCGACAATCTTAGCGAGTTGCTCGGAGAGATCGCGCTGCTTGCCAGGAATCTCAACAGCAAAGATGGCACGATTGGCAAGCTGATCCACGACGACGAACTGTATCGCGGCCTCGCTAGCACCGTCAGTCAAGCTTCGCAAGCGATGTCGCAGGTGACTGGCACGATCACCGAACTGCGCGCTGTTATCACCGATCCTTCGATTGAACGTCGCATTCAACAGATTCTCTACAACGTCTGGGTTGCTAGTGACAAAATTGCCCGCGACCCAGCCCGGGTGTTGCGGGGCGTAGTATCGCGAAACCGTGAGCTCCCGATCAAGTAGCTCACAATAGATCGTACCCGCCGTTGAAGTAATCGTACCCAGCGCCGCATGCAACTGTGCCCAGCCCGTGACACTTTGCCTGTTGCCCAGCTGACGGATGTCGCCGCGTCAGCTCGCCAGGCAGCGCCGAGCTTCCGTAAACGCCTTTGGACGCGTGTTTCTTGAGATTTCGCAGAAAAGCTTGAAGCGTTCGCACCTACCGACCATAATAAGAGGGCCGGCGTCGCAACGGATCTAGCAGGGTCGATTCTCGACCCTTAGCCGGGGTTTCTGTCTTGGATGCTCCTACGTTCACTGTTTCCGTCTGCTGTTATGACTATGCGCGCCGGTGCCGCAATCAGGCTGTTCCTATTTACATGTATTGCGATTGTCAATGTTGGCTCGACACGGCCAATCCGCGCGCAGCTTAACGAAGGCGCGATCCTCGTGTCCGACTTCTTTGAGGAACTATATCAGGTCGGCAGCAATGGCGGCGTGACCGATCTACTCGACTCGCCGTCGTTCCAAGAGGTACCGGGTCAGAATCTAGCAATCGCTGACGACTCGACGGCTTATCTTTCCTATTTCTCAAATCTGTATCGATTTGACGTCGGGAGCGGGCAACTGACGTTTGTCGATGAACTTTCCTTCGACCCGATCGAAATTACCATCGACGCCGCTGGCAGTCTTGTCGCGGTAGGCGCTGGTGAACTCATTCAAATCGACCCCGCGACCGGCGCCGAGACTAGCATCTACGACGAGTCGTTTTTCACCCCGCGCGACGCCGTGACTGACGAGGTCGGTAATATTTACTTGACCGAGTTCTTCGACGCCCTTGGCGTCTTGTCGCCAGCAGGTGCCTTCTCGAAGATTGGCAACTACGCGACCAATCAGTTTCGACACCTCGATCTCGGACCCGACGGAATGCTCTATTTGTCGACTACGTTCGGAGCTAGTTTCTACCGCATCGATCCAACGGACGGCAGCGGCGTCGAACTTGACTCAGACGTCTTTGAACTGATCGACGATCTGCAAGTCGACGCGGCGGGCGATATCATCTTCTCTGGTCAGGTGGACACTCGAAACGGAGTGTTTCGCTTCGATCCAAGTACGAAGGCGGTAACGACCCTTGTCGACGACACGTCGGTCAACGGTGGTTTCTTCGATCCGCGCGATGTCGCAATCTACGCGGGAAGCCAGAGCTATAGCGCGGCGGACTTAGACCAGGACGGAGACGTCGACGGCGGCGACCTTTCGTTCTTGGTCGGTGCCTACGGTCAAAGCGCAGCAGGCGATCTCAATGGTGATGGCGACACCGACGGTGCCGACGTGCTCGCCTGGCAAGGCCAGTTCACACAGATTTCGGTCGCCGCTACTTCATCGGTTCCAGAGCCGGGCACTGCATGGCTGATGCTGACAGCTGCCATCTACAGCGGTCTACGACTTCGACGCCCACGCTAGCCGATATCTACGGCGTTCTGCAGGAATTCGTGGCAGAAGTGGTAAGATTGGTTGCAAATAGACGAATAGCGTCTTAGACCAGTTTCCTAGATCTGTGGGAGGATGAGAATGCAACACGAGAATTGGGGCTGTCCCAAGTGTTCAAACCGAAGCTTCGAGACCGACGAGTTCCGTGCCACTGGCGGTGCGTTCGCCAAGATATGTGACGTCCAGAACAAGAAGTTTTCGACCGTCTCGTGCACGCAGTGCGGCTATACCGAGATCTACAAGACGACTACGTCGACGCTGGGCAATGTGTTCGACTTCTTCACGAACTGAATACGCCTAGGGATGTAATGCTCTTAGGAGATTGCGGCTGATGCAGACGATGGTGGTTCTTTCAATCTAAGATCCTGCTCATTGCATCAAAGTTTTGGTGCAATCTCCTTCTTCCTGGCAGCTGAACAAGTTGTGCCCGTCGTATTGTTGTGGTTCAATAATCGTCACAGCACGTATTGACTCTGTGTACGATCGGGAATCCACACTATGCAGCGAAGACGACTAGGACAAAGCGGGATCACCGTCTCGGAGATCTGTCTGGGGACCATGACCTTCGGGACCCAGGCGGACGAAGCCGAATCGTTTCGGATCATGGATGCCGCCTACGATGCGGGTGTCAATTTCTTAGACGCGGCCGAGATCTATCCAGTACCACCGTCTGCCGATACCTACGGTCAAACCGAAGAAATCGTCGGTCGTTGGCTGAAGACCAAACCGCGCGAGTCGGTCATCATGGCCACGAAAATCACTGGGCCTGGCCACGGTTGGTTCCCTCCGCCCGTGCGGCACAGCATGACGGCACTCGATGGGCATCAGATTCGTCTGGCCATTGAAGGCTCGCTCCGGCGTTTACAGACCGACTACGTCGACCTTTATCAAACGCACTGGCCCGACCACGGCATGCGCTACGAAGACACGCTCGCCGAGCTCACGAAACTGATCGACGAAGGCAAGGTCCGCGTCATCGGCTGCAGCAACGAGACCTGTTGGGGCGTGATGAAGAGTTTGCAGGCAGCCGAAAAGCACAAATTGATGCGTTATGACACCGTGCAGAACAATTTTTCGCTGATCAATCGCCGCTGCGAAAGCGAGCTCGCCCAGGTTTGCCGCCGCGAAGGAGTGAGCTTGCTACCGTACTCGCCGCTCGGCGGCGGAGTGCTCACCGGCAAATACTGTGGCGACGGCGAAAACCCGCCCGGTGCACGGTTCACCGACTATCTGGCTGGCGACGGCGAGCGGCAACGACGTATGGCGCAGCGGTTTGTCAATCCGCGCACACTCGAGACTGCCAGGCGTTTAATGGAAATCGCCAACGACCTCTCGATGTCGGCCACCACGTTGTCGGTCGCGTGGAGCAAGCAACACGACTTTGTTGCTTCGACAATCATTGGTGTCAGCCAATTCGGTCAACTGGAAGCCAACCTGGCCGCTGCCGAAGTCACGCTCGATGACGAAACAATGTCGCGCATCGATCAACTCGACGTCGAAATCCCCACGCCGATGACCGAGGACGGGCTGCGCCGGCTCTAGCGCGGCGGAGGCAAAGTCTCGATCGGCTGGCCACCGATGGGCAATGTACCGGTACCCGGCGTGACCGGTGTGACGATCGACTGCTGCTGCGGAACCATGCTACCGGGAGGCAACACCACGGCACCCGGTGGCGCCAACGTGGGTTGACCTAAGGTGGGCTGACCGAGCGCAGGCTGACCCAATGCTGGCGGTACAAAGATCGGCTGGTTGGAATCAGGCGGCAATACTGGAATCGGCGTCGTTGTGGCTGGGATCGCGGTGGTCGGTACGATCGCGCCCTGCAACGTGCTCTGTCGAAGTTGTTCGCCGCGCGCAATCAGTTGCTCCGTCGGTACGATTACCTGCGGCACCATGTTGAACGAGGCGGTACGATAGTCTTGAATCTTGCGCGGGATAAGGTTCTCGCTGACAAAGTCGAGCGGCGGAATCTGATACCACGGCGCTGGCAAGGGCTGATTGACGGTCAGTGTCTCGTAGCCTGCCTTCACCAACCTAATCTCGCGCGTGCCGTAGTAAGTAAAGTCCGTCGCGCACGGCGTCGTGCCAATCGGCTGGTTATCCACGTACACCATCGCCCCCGGCGGATTGCTACGCACCATCAACCGCCGACGCACGCAGCCCGTCTGCAGCAGGCAGACCAACGCGGCGGTCACTACGAGTAGACGTGTCGTAAATTCGGATGATCTACGCAGCATACAAACAGCCAGTTACGATCTGAGAAAAGGGATCGAAGTGTAGAAAATGCTGGCACGCGAGGCCATGCCGACTTGTGGGCATTTCACGCGAGAGAATTACCAGGGATAGATTCGATGTGAGCAGCCTGGACGTTTTGGCGTCGGCAGTCGGTTTCTATTCCCTTTCGTCGGTCATCACCCGCTGGCGATCGTTTCTGCATGCTGTCTTTGCCTCGGTGAAAAAAACCATTCAGCCCGCTCAGCAAAGCTTTTGCTATCACCGCCTATCGAGATTGCGACCATCAAGATAAAATGGGCTGTTTGCCCGCTCGTTGCTTCCCACCCGCATTCCGCATGGCCAATCCTCGAATCAAACTGGAACAGGCGGTCGGCGGGCTGCATTGCGTAGCGGCAAGCGATGTCGGCATGCGCCGTGCTAGCAATCAAGATTCGCTAGCGGTCTCGCTGGCGGAAAACTCAGGCAACTGGGAAAGTCACGGTCACCTGATGCTGGTGGCCGATGGCATGGGTGCTCACGCCGCTGGCGAGCTGGCGAGCCAAATGGCCTCCGACGCGATACCACTCAGCTATCGCAAACAGCCTGCTGAATCGGCCAGCGAAGCCATCATCGGCGCCGTCAAGTCCGCCAATGGTACGATCTATGCCAAGGGCCAGAACACGATCGACTTCCAAGGCATGGGCACCACCTGCAGCTGTCTGCTGCTGCTGCCGTGCGGCGCGCTGGCTGCGCACGTGGGCGATAGTCGCATCTATCGTTTGCGCTGCGATCACTTCGAGCAACTGACGTTCGATCATAGCTTGGTGTGGGAGATGGCCAAAGAAGGTCAGGCGACCGAAGAAGAAGTGCCGGCCTATGTACCAAAAAACGTCATCACACGCTCGCTTGGTCCGCACCCGACGGTGGCCGTCGACGTCGAAGGGCCATTTCCGCTCGCTGACGGCGATCGCTACCTGCTGTGCAGCGACGGGCTCACCGGTCCGCTTAAGCCGGAACTGATCGGCATGGTACTCTCGTCTTTGCCGCTGTCCGACGTGGCGCAAACTTTGGTCGACCTGGCCAATCTGCGCGGCGGCCCTGACAACATCACCGTCATCGTCGCAGAGATCGTCAAAGTTGCGCACTTGGGTACGAACGAATCAAGCACTTCGCGCACGATGCCCAAATACAAACGCACTGCCGCTAATGGCCATGGCAACCAATCGTGGTTCGATTCGGTCATGAATGCGGTCACGTTCGGCAGCTGGGGCAAGCAGCGGTGTGCGAAAATTGGCCAGCAAAAGATTGGCCTGCAGGGAAAAGCTCCCTATCGCCGACATCTCGCCACTCCCGATTCGACGAGCATCGAAACGCTGACCGACATCGTGCGTCAGCTTGAAGACCTCGAAGATCAGCGTCAGTGGCCGTTCGACTGGAACGACATCCGCACCGACCGTCATCAGGCACATCAAGCCATCGCCAAAGGCGAGCACACGGCCGCTGTCGTCCACTACTGCAGCGCCGTCCGCCGACTAATGCAAGCCCTGCGCGACTCACCACCTGCTCCACCGAGCGATTCAGGCATACATTTGGGGTAAACGCTTAGGTCGGCCACAGAGTACAACGGCGTACTCTATGCAGCTCCAGCACACAAAGGTACGCGGGTGCTCATTGGTCTTGATAGGCTGCCGCTCGTCCTCAGTCTCCTACAAGCAACTCTTGTCGAGACGAGCGGTACGATAACCAAGAACAATATGGTTGCTGTATTCGGCTCGGGTACGGCAGCTCTTAGCAATAAGTCGCCTACATCACGACCGGTTAGATCTGACGTGGTTAGTGAGCGTTCAATGAGCATGTCAGCGAACTCCGGCGCAATCAGCAAATCACCAGATATCTCAAGTAAACTAGCGTTAGAGCTTATCTCGGCATTTGATACGTCGAACAGCACGGTTGTAAAACTGCCCAAGTTTTGCAATCGCCCTTCCAGAAAGAACCCGCTTGTCGTCGGCGAGGTACGTGAGCTGTCATACTCAAATCCGAATAGGCCAAAAGACTTGTCATCAGCGAATAGAACATTACCCACGTGACCGATACTGCCGGTTACTGTTCCAAGTAAGTCTTGCAGATCGAACGACATACTCGTAGCAAGTCGTTGCGGCCGAGCTGTCCTTGTGGCAAAACCAAAAGAGACGGCGCCATCAAACTCTCCCGGCCCAACCAATCGAGAAAACTCAATGAAATCTAAGTTTGCTTCGTCTCGCAGTTCATCAAAATCAAACGCAATATTAGTTTGACCAGAATTGACTGTCACAGGCTGTGCTCTGCAAGGAGATCCGTCAACACAGGAGAACGAAAGAACCAAACACGCCGATACAATTATGAGCTGTTTCACGATAGCAGACCCCATTCGATTGCGTCAGTTACCAGATCTTAGGCATGCGGAACACATGCGGAACACATGTTGAAACGCAACAACGCATCTTGCAAATAATAAAGATACCCTAGCTCATTGCTCAGATCAAATGAATTCGATTGCACACGTGCAGTAACTACATATAGATCTTCATCTATCGAATACGAAGGACTTAAATCGATCTAGTGCTTTTCTAACGACTTCGAAGTCAGAAGTTGCCCAAGTGAGGACTACGTGTAGTGGAAGTTTCGCCGCCACGAAGCTGACGCACAAAAAAACCGCGGCCCAGTTGGACCGCGGTTTGTCGAGTTTCAGATTTATCTGGCGAGGTCTAGCCTTCGTCCGATGGCGACTCTTCGCCCGATTCGCCACCGTCGGCGGCGGCGCCCGCTCCGACGGGCTCTGGCTCGGGTTCTTTCGTCACCAAGCCCTCGAACTCAAGTTGCTTCTTGCCGCCGACCTTTTTGACGGTGACCTTGATCGTATCCTTGCCATTGAACTCGCCCTTGAGCAGTTCTTCAGCCAGCGGATCTTCGATGAACGATTCAATCGAACGACGCAGCGGACGAGCACCATAGTCAGTGTTCGAGCCCTTCTTAATGAGAAACTCTTTTGCGTAGTCGGTCAGATCGATCTCCAAGCCACGCTCGCGAAGTCGTCCACGGACCTTCGAGAGTTCCAGGTCGACCACTTCCTTCAGATCGTCGACCGTCAGGTGACGGAAGACGATGATGTCGTTCACGCGGTTGATGAACTCGGGACGGAAGACCTTTTCGATCTCGTCGGTTACGCGGCTCTTCATGCTGTCGTACGACGCGTCGTCGTCCGGCTTTTGGAAGCCGAATGCCGCTTCGTTCTTGATCGCATCCGCACCGGCGTTGGTGGTCATGATCAAGATCACGTTGCGGAAGTCGACGCTGCGACCGAAGCTGTCGGTCAGGCGGCCTTCTTCCATCAACTGCAGCAGCATGTTGAACACTTCGGGGTGTGCCTTCTCGATCTCGTCAAGCAGCACGACCGCGTACGGACGCCGGCGAATCTGCTCGGTGAGCTGACCACCCTCTTCGTAGCCAACGTATCCAGGAGGCGCACCGATCAGACGACTGACATTGTGCTTCTCCATGTACTCGGACATGTCGATCTGAATGAGCGCTTCTTCGTCACCAAACATGAACTCGGCAAGCGCCTTGGCGAGCAACGTTTTACCCACACCAGTCGGGCCGGCAAACACGAAGCAGCCGGTCGGACGCTTCGGATCTTGCAGACCACTGCGGCTGCGACGCACTGCCTTGGCAATCGCGTTGATCGCTTCGTTCTGGCTGATCACCTTTTCGTGCAGCTCACCTTCCATATTCATCAGACGGAGCGTGTCTTCGGTGCTCATGCGGGTGAGCGGGATACCCGTCATCTTAGAGACCACCTCGGCGATCACGTCTTCGTCGACGACGCCACCATTTTCGCGTGACTTCTCACGCCATTCTTTGGTGATCTGCGACTTCTTTTTCTTTAGCTTATCGGCTGAGTCGCGTAGTGAAGCTGCCTTTTCGAAGTCTTGGTTCGCGACGGCTTCTTCTTTTTCTTTGTTTAGCTGCTCAACCTCGTCGTCGATTTCTTTGAGGTTTGGCGGCTTGCTCATCGTCTTGAGTCGGACGCGTGCTCCCGCTTCGTCGATCACGTCGATCGCCTTGTCAGGCAGGCAGCGACCGGTGATATAGCGGTCGGAAAGTTCAACGGCCGACTTCACGGCATCGTCGGTGATTTGCACGCGGTGGTGTTCTTCGTAACGATCACGCAGACCCTTGAGGATCTCGATCGTGTCCTCTGACGACGTCGGATCGACCAGCACCTCTTGGAAGCGGCGAGCAAGTGCCGAATCCTTTTCGATGTACTTGCGATATTCATCAAGCGTCGTCGCGCCGATGCATTGAATCTCGCCACGAGCCAGCGCCGGCTTCAGCACGTTTGATGCGTCGATTGCACCCTCAGCACCACCCGCACCTACGAGTGTGTGTAACTCGTCGATGAACAGAATCGTATTCTTCGCGCGACGCACTTCATTCATCACGGCTTTGATGCGTTCTTCGAATTGTCCGCGATACTTCGTGCCGGCAACCATCATTGCCAGGTCCAGCACGACGATGCGACGCTCGAGTAGCAGTTCTGGCACGTTGCCTTCAATCACGCGTTGGGCAAAGCCCTCGACGATCGCCGTCTTACCGACGCCAGCTTCGCCAAGCAGCACCGGATTGTTTTTCGTGCGTCGGCAGAGCACCTGAATGGCGCGTTCGATCTCTTTCTCGCGACCGATCACTGGGTCGAGCTTGTTCTGCTTCGCTAGTTCGGTCAAATCGCGACCAAAGCTGTCGAGCGCTGGCGTCTTACTCTTACTGTTTTTGCGACCTTCGCGCTCTTCGCCTGGCTCGCCGCTGCCGCCACGACCGCCACGACCGCCGGACTCTTCACCTTCCAATCCGTGACCGAGTAGGTTGAGCACTTCTTCGCGAACTTCTTCCAGCTTGAGACCAAGGTTCATCAACACTTGGGCAGCAACGCCTTCTTGCTCACGTAAGAGCCCGAGCAAGATGTGCTCGGTGCCGACATAGTTATGATTCAGATGCCGAGCTTCCTCCATCGAGTACTCGATGACTTTCTTGGCTCGCGGCGTCTGCGGCAGCTTGCCCATCGTGACCATGTCGGGCCCGCTTTGGACGAGCTTCTCGACTTCCAGACGAATCTTTCGCAGATCGACGTCCAAGTTCTTCAGAACGTTGGCTGCCACGCCGCTACCTTCTTTGATCAGCCCCAGCAACACATGCTCGGTGCCGATATATTCGTGATTGAAACGTTGAGCCTCTTGATTGGCCAACTGCATCACTTTGCGAGCGCGATCAGTAAATCGTTCGTACATGGGGTATCTCCCGTTGCTTGAATCGCCCGCTGACCTAGCTACCCGACTGTCTGAACGACCTGTCTCCGAATAACTAAGCCGCCCGGCGATGGTCGGCTTCGTCGTGTTCTGTTTCCGCCACCCTATTCGCCGGCTCGCCGGCGATTGGTTCGTCGTTTGATTGTGCGATTGCCATCCGTTCCGCGGCAATCTCACTTTCCCAACAGCTAGCGGCTTCCAATCTTGCCAGCCGATCGAGTTGTCTCTTCGCTTCCGCGACTCGTCCTTGATGTCGCCACAGGGTCGCCAACATCAGTCGGCTCTCCACATCGCGACCATCCTGCTTAACTAACTTGAGCAAAAGCTGTTCCGTCGCGACCCAGTCGTTTCGCAGGTAATACCCTTGCGCCTCCCGAAACAACGTATCTCGTTCCGCCGGAAGGATTTCCGTCTTGGCTTCGGTGTCGTTTTCAGCGGCCTCGCCTGCCATACTGGCACGTCGCTCGGCGCGACTCTGCCATCGAGCCAACACCCAAACCGCCGTCAGTGCGCCGTATCCACCCAGCTGCAATCGCAGTGGTATCCACTCGCTGAATACCAAGCTGCCCAGCAGCAAGACATTCAGCACCGCCGTAAATCCTACCGCCACTAGCAATCCTGCCCAAGACCCCCTAAACCACAACTGGGGGAGTCCAGGCCAAAAATAGGCAAGTCGATGGATTCTTGACGTTATCACCGGAAGCGATCCTCGCCTCGAGCGGACCGGTCAAACAGCACAAACGCCGCTTAAAACAGTCACGAAAGTCTAGCCCGTAGTCCTGCCGAATCAAGGCAACCAGCGTCGGCGCTTAGATTTACGGCCTCGGAAGTCGTTACTCCACGCGCGGTTAAGGACGGATATAGTAGTATCAGTCCGCGCAGCCCCACAGCGGACATTTGTCGTTGTGGGAAGGAGGGGAAGATAACGATAATGACGGCTTGCGGGAATGCGGATTGGGGAGTGCGAAATGTCGACACAGCCAAAGAATTGCTACAAAACAGCGAAGACTCCGTGGAATCACACATCTTCTACTCCCAGAAGTTCCATGTCTCGACCACGCTGGTCCGTTCGCAACTTGCTAGCAATGATGAGTTTCTTTGCTCTGTTCATGTGCATCGTGAAGGGCTTTGAGCTATCGCTGTCTATATCGATCGCCTTCGGTGCAATTATCGGACAGCACCTGGTGCTGATCTATGAGAAACAACTTCCTCGTGGCTTGTACCTGACACTGGGTCTGGGACTCGGGCTGTTGGCTCTGTTTTGCATATTAAGTTGATCCCCCAAATCACTGAGCTAGCCCCGTCAATTCACCGATGCCTGACTCGTCGCCGCTCCGCATCCTCGACGCCTCTGCCAACCGCGCGACCGAAGGGCTGCGTGTCGTTGAAGACTACGTGCGGTTTGTACTGGACGACGACCTGCTGACCCGACTGCTGAAGCAGGCTCGCCACAACTTAGCGATCGCCTGCAATAAACTGTTGGGAAACGATCGCTATCCGATGCGCGACACGCAGCAAGATGTCGGCACAGAGATTACGACCGAGTCTGAAGCCAAGCGCGTCGACGCGTGGGACGTCTGCATCGCGAGCTTGGAACGCACCAAACAATCGCTCCGCAGCCTGGAAGAGTTTTCCAAGGTCTGCTCACCAACACTTGCATCTGAGTTCGAATCTCTCCGCTACCGACTCTACACTCTCGAAAAATCTCTCCTCATCACTCGGACGAGCCAGTCGCGACTCGAAGGTGTCACCCTCTGCACGCTCATGGACGGGCAAGAATCCGAAGCAGCCTTCACCTCACTCGTCGAAAAACTCATCGCCGACGGCGTCGGCATGATCCAACTCCGCGACAAACAACTCGACGATCGCCAATTACTCGAGCGCGCCAAGCTGCTAAAAAAACTCGCGCCTAGCGCCTCGCAACTCACGACTCTTTGCATCATCAACGATCGCCCCGACATCGCCGCTGCGGCAAATGCCGACGGAGTGCATCTCGGCCAAGACGATCTCGACGTAAAATCGGCACGCGCGATCCTCGGACCACGCAAACTCATCGGCGTCTCGACGCATTCGATCGATCAGGCCCGTCAGGCAGTGCTCGATGGAGCGAATTATCTCGGCGCGGGACCGACATTCCCCTCGTCGACGAAGAACTTCGACGCCAATGAGATAGAACAGGCTGGCATTGACTATCTTCGCCAAGTCGCCAGCGAAGTGACGCTCCCCACCTTTGCCATCGGTGGCATTGATGTCGACAACCTGTCCCAAGTCCTCGAAACCGGCACCAAACGAATCGCCGTCAGCAGCGCAGCCTCGTCGGCATCTGAGCTGCTTTCGCTTCTAAAAAATTGAACCACGAAGCAACGAAGCAACAAAGGGTAGCGCGTTCCTCTTATCTTTGCTTCTTTTGCTTCGTGTTTCGCGGACAAACCGCTGACGCAAGTCCCTCTGACAAGTATGATAGGCCCTTACCAACTCACCACGCACAACTAACCACTCACCACCCATAATGCTACACGCCGTCATCATGGCCGGAGGTTCCGGCACTCGTTTCTGGCCCGCTAGTCGCGCGACCACGCCCAAGCAGCTGCTCAACCTCGTCGGCGACGAGACGATGATCCGCCAAACGGTCGACCGCCTCACCGGCTTGGTCACGCCCGAGCAAACGTTGATCGTCACCAACACGCGGTTGGTCGACACCATTCAATCGCAGCTTTCCGAGCTGCCGCCCACCTCGATCGTCGGCGAACCCTGCAACCGCGACACCCCCCCCTGCATCGGACTGGCCGCTTTGGTGGTGAGTCAAAACGACCCCGACGCCGTGATGGCCGTGATGCCGGCCGACCATGTCATCTCGCCGACCGAAAAATTTCAGGCAGCGATCCAGCAAGCCGCCGACATGGTCACCGCATCGCCCGAACGCATCGTCACCTTTGGCATCAAGCCCACCTACCCTGCCGAAATCTTCGGCTACATCCAACGCGGCGAGGCCGCTTTAGCTGACGGGGAAGCCCCGGCCTTCGCCGTAAAACAATTCCGCGAAAAACCCGATGCCGCCACCGCCGCCGAATACTTGGACTCCGGCGACTTCTACTGGAACTCTGGCATCTTCGTGTGGAAGGCGAAAACGATTCTCGATGCGTTGGCCCAGCGCCAATCCAAGATGCTCGAACACCTGCAAAAAATCGTCGAGGCTTGGGGAACTGATCAGCAAGAAGAAACCTTCGAGCGCGAGTTCACCGCCATCGAAGGCATCTCGGTCGACTACGCCGTGATGGAACACGCCACGGACGTCGCGGTGATCGAGGCGCCTTACAACTGGGACGACCTCGGCGGCTGGCAATCGCTGGCCCGACTGCGCGGCACCGACGACGAGGGCAACACGATCGTCGGCAAGCACCTCGGCTTCAACACCCAAGGCACGATCGTCCGCACCGACGACGAGCACCTCGTCGTGACCTTGGGCCTCAAAGAATGCATCGTCGTCCACACCGAAAACGCCACGCTCGTGGCGAATAAAAATGACGAAGAGTCAATCCGCAAGGTGGTGAAGGAGTTGGATAGTCGCGGGTGGGGTGAGTATTTGTAACAGCACCGTCTGCCCATCGATGTCAATGTAAAATCATGTCGAATCCAACTGTCTATCTTGAAACAACGGTCATTGGGCACCTCATAGGGCGGATTCATTCAGACCCGCTTGTTGCTGGCAAGCAAATTGCCACGCGAAAATGGTGGGACGAAGCGTCGAGCCGATTTCAAGTTTTTGTGTCAGAGTTAGTAGCGAATGAATGCGCTGCCGGAGATACTGAAGCTGCTACTAAACGCCTGGAATTACTTGCGGAACTCCAACACTTAACCGCGTCGCTGCAGGCTGAACTCCTGGCTCAGCAACTGATTGCCAGTCATGCAATCCCCTCGACAGAACCTCGCGATGCGGTACATATTTCCCTCGCGGCTGTTCATGGAATAGAATATCTGCTGACGTGGAACTTCAAGCACATCGCAAACCCTTCGACGCGAAACAACATCGAGTCGACCTGTGAGATGGCGGGGTTTCGCCCCCCCATTATCTGCACACCCGAAGCACTGATGGAGGCCTAAGCATGGCTGACAACCCAATCGTCGAAGAAATTCGAGCCATCAAGCACAAGCTGGCAGCGGAGTGTGACAACGATCTCTCAAGAATTTTTGCCCAACTGCGTGAGCAAGAGAAAATATCGAATCGCACTTTCGTAAGCCTGCCACCTCGTCCCGTTAACTCGCTACCCGTTCCCCCAATGGGCACCAATGGCGAAAGCATCCCGCAGCCGACGACCGAGTAAACTCGTTTCAAAACGATCCGCAAAGTAATGAAGGAGCTGGAAAGCCGCGGGTGGAGTGAGTCGCAGGGTGCGTGAAGCGTCAGCGTAACGCACCTTGGTGCGAATTCCTGCTGATGGTGCGTTCCGCTCCGCTGCACACACCCTACATTTTCTTGGTGCCCTTCGTGCCTTGGTGGTTCATTCTCCCACATCTACAATAACCCGATGGCATCCGCACGCTTCGCTGGCCTCGACGACGGCACGGTTCGCATCGGCATCGCCGCGGCACTCCCCCGATACGCTTGACAGAAGATCGCAGACCACCTGAGTCGGCTCAGCCTCTTGGTTGTTTCCTGATCATCGTACTGCTGGGCATCTTGTTTCGATTCTTGATTTGGACACAACTTTAAGCTTCGGTGCCTCAGTCGTAGGGTGCGATGAAGCAACGCGGAATCGCACCTTGGCGTCACGGTGCGATTTCACTTCGTTGCATCGCACCCTACAGATTTTCTCTATGATCCTCCGTTTCCTCTGTGGTAAATCCTTCCCACCTCACAGCATAGACTTGGTGCCCTTCGTGCCTTGGTGGTTCACTTTTTCCATCCTCGAATTCGCACCCAAAAGACCGACTCCCTGACGGTCGCGGCTCGGTTTCTTGTGCTTTACAATATGGCGATGGCATCCACACGCATCGCTGGCATCGACTACGGCACGGTTCGCATTGGCATTGCGACCGCTGACCTGGAGGTCGGGATTGCTGGGCCATACGAAAACTACAACCGGCGGAGCGAACGGCTCGACGGCGAATATTTTTCGACCCTCGCCCGCGAAGAACGCCTCGCCAAATTCGTCGTCGGACTGCCCGTCCATCTAAGCGGCAACGAGAGCCAGAAATCCAAAGAAGCTCGCGAGTTTGGCACCTGGCTGGAAAAACTAACCGGCGTGCCTGTCGAATATTTCGACGAACGTTACACGTCAGCCGAAGCCGAAGAAATCCTCGGCGACGCGCAGCTCACCAAAAAGAAACGCAAAGCACGCCTGGATCAATTGGCCGCACAGATTATGCTCACAGCGTACTTAGAGGCTGGCGCGAAGGGGCAGGATGATCCGGGGGGAATTGAGTGAGTTGCGAGAAGCGAGTTTCGAGGCGCGAGTTGCATATGCTATGCTGACAACTCGTAACTCGCGCCTCAAAACTCGTAACTCAATATGGCAAAGTTAATTTTTGGTTGTGGATATCTTGGTGAGCGTGTGGCGAAGCTCTGGCTCGATGCGGGGGAAGACGTATGCGCAGTAACGCGTTCGGACTCGCGGGCAGAGCGTTTGCAAACCTTTGGTCTGCAAACGCTCGTGGCCGACGTAACTGATCCCGCGTCGCTAACCAGTTTACCCGCTGCTGAGACCGTGTTGTTCGCTGTCGGATTCGATCGCTCCGTCGGCAATTCGATTCACGAAGTTTATGCCGACGGATTGAAAAATGTACTCGCCGCCCTGCCCTCCTCAGTGAAACTGTTCATCTACATCAGCACGACCGGAGTTTACGGTCCCGCCAGTGGCAACTGGGTCGATGAGACCACGGAGCCGAACCCGCAACGTGATGGCGGCAAGGCGTCGTTGGCGGCAGAGCGGCTGCTAAATCCCCCTCCCCCAGACGCTGGGCGAGGGGAACTTTTAAGTTCGGTGGTCCTGCGCTTCGCCGGGATCTACGGACCGGACCGCATTCCGTATCTCGCGAAACTACGCGCTGGCGAACCGATCGCCGCGCCGAGTGAAGGCTGGCTGAACCTAATTCACGTAGCGGATGGCGCGAGGATCGTAGTCGAAGCGGAAAAGTGGTCGACGACGCGGCAACTTCAACTGCCTGCGCACGAGATCTTCTGCGTCAGCGACGGCAACCCAGTGATTCGCGGCGACTACTATCGCGAAGTTGCTCGCCGCATCGGGGCAGCACCGCCGCAATTTGCCGAACCAAACCCCAGTTCTCCCGCAGCTGCCCGAGCCGCGTCCGATAAGCGGATCTCCAATGCGAAGCTGAGGAACGAAATCGGCTACGAGTTTCGCTATCCAAGCTATCGCGAAGGCTTGGCCGCGATACTTGCGGCAGACTAGCTGAAATGCCGCTTGTGTGCGTCGCATCACAGCGTACTCAGCAAGTCGCGAATCGTCCTGCGCTCCGGCCAGTACGACATCGCCCCTTTGCAACAGAAATAACAAAACACGATTCCGGCAACACCTGAGAGCGGGCCGAAAATCAACCGGGTCTCCAGATCGCCGTTGCCGCCGACCACGATAAAATAGCCGAGCGCGGCGAACATCGCCAACATGAGAACGCCAATGATGACGAACATCCACGCATAGCCACGATCGCCCTGCTCGACCGGTAGATCAGGATTGATCGACTCGAGTTGCTCCAGCAGCTGTCGGTAGAATTCGGTAAATTCCGGGTTCTGATCTTTGACGACCACCGTACCTTTGCGGCCAGCTGCTCGATAGCTGGTCGAACGGAGCATCACGGGCCACCGACCAGCGTGAAACAACCGGCAAGTCTTGTCGCGCACATGCTCACCCTGCTCGTCGACGTAGCTGCCCGAGCTATACTGTTGCAGCTTACGGGCTGCGTGCAAATCAATCGTTTTTCGCTCACGGCCGTTGCGGCTCAGCTTGAGGGTGGCTCCGTCAAGCGAAAGCGTCACCTCCTTGATCAGCAGGTTAGGTCGGAAAGAATATTGCATTCTGTTAGGCGTTCAGCGAAAGAAGCCGGCGAATGAACCGCGTCGTCGAGTGATCGAAGCAGGGTCGTGACGGTTTGCTGTATAGGTTAGCAGGTCTAAATCACGCGTCTATTGAGACAGATTATCGACAGCATAAGACTTTCACCACTCAGTTGCCCAAAACTCAGAATATCTCCGCGATCAGCTTGAAGACGTAGACAGTGCAGGCACGTGCTCCTACCTTCTAGAATCGACAATCCGGTCCTTCGCGGTGGCTCCGTGGTAAACTACCGAATTCAAGAATACAAGCGGACGTTGCGTACCAGACCACCAAGCCCATAAAATCAGGCATCGCTCAAAGCCCACAGCCCATAGCTCACCGCCCACTCCAATGCTCGAACGGACTCCGATTTTCCCACACGTCATCGAACTGAACCATCAGGCACGCCGCCGGATTACGTGCAGTGCGTACCTGATTTACGACGACAACGCTTGGACGCTATTCGACATCGGTTACGAAGATGCCGTGGATGACGTGATCGAGTTGATCAGGCAGCTCGACTTCCCGTTCAGCAAGTGTGCGACGCTAATCGCCTCGCACGCAGACGTCGATCACATTCAGGGCATCGCCAAGGCGAAGCAAATTTTCAAAACGTCAGTCACTAGCCATCCAGCAGCCGCCAAGTATCTCGAAGCGGGTGACAAGCTGGCGACCTTCGCGCAGATCACCGCCCAAGGCATCGACCTCGAGATGCCGCCAATCGAAGTCGAACACAAAGTCGGCGACGGCGACACGATCAAAGTCGGAGATCTTGAGCTGGAAGTGTGGCATACGCCCGGCCACACCGACGGGCAGCTGTCGCTGCGGATGGGTAATTTGCTGTTCTCGGGCGATAACATTTTCCGCGATGGCTGCGTCGGCGCGATCGACGCGCATCACGGCAGTAGCATCCCCGATTTCATCAAGTCGCTTGAGCGCATCAAAGCGTCCGACGTCGAGTGGCTGCTGCCCAGCCACGGCCCAGTGTTCAAGAAGGACGACGCGCTAATTCAGTCAACGATCGACCGCCTGGAAGGCTACCTGCACATGGCCGATTTTGGCACGTGCGCGATCGACTGGCCACTGATGGACGAGTGGGAACAGGAACTCGTCGACGGGCAGATGCCGGGGTAAGAGTTCTATTTGCCTCACGCAGAGGCGCGGAGATCGCCGAGGATCGTCGCTCAAAGGATTGAGTCGCGATGATATCAACGTGGGGCGAATCCCTTGGAAACAGCCTCACCTGAATTTGCCGCAATCACTACGTTGACGTTACACCCGATACTCTTGGCATTCGTGCGAACGACCCATACTGGGACGGTATGGGCAGGTGGTAGACGGAAAAACCACACGAAGCTTCTTTCCTTCGGCTCAATGTACTTTGCTGAGATCGGGCCTTCCCAAGGCCAACCGTTTTCTTCAGCAACCTGCTTGGCAATATTGATTGCGTCTTGTTCATCAATCATCTCATTTGCTCTCCCAGCACTCTTCTAAGCTTCGTTTTTCTCTGCGTCTCCGCGCCTCTGCGTGAGGCCTTTCAAGTCCCCAAGCCTTCCAGCGCCTCACAGGCTGCTGACAGCGCTGCCGCGCCGTTGCATTGTTTGGCCCAGTGGTGGGCGCGTTCATTGGTTGTCTGATCGGTGAGCAAGACGTCGAGTGCCTTGGCGACGGCGGCGCCTTTGAATCTCTTGGGCGAAATTTCATTCGCAACGCCCAGCCGATTGAGTCGTTCAGCATTGTCAGGTTGGTCGTAGGCCATCGGCATCAGTAGCTGTGGCAAGCCAGCGGCGAGGCCTTGCGAACACGAGCCAATTCCGCCGTGGTGGACAAACGCGCCGGCGCGCGGGAGTAATTGGCTGAAGGGCACAAAAGGAAAGTGTCGCACCTCGTCTGGCAAGCCCGTAGGCAACTGCTCTGGGTACTTTGTCAGCAGAATGCCACGTCGACCAAGCAACCGACACGCATCAACGGCTGCTTGAAAAAACTCCCGTCCGTGTGCCATCGCCGAGCCCGGAGTAAACACAATCGGCGGCTCGCCGCCGCGCAAAAAATCTTCCACCTCCTCGGGCAAGCCTGCTGCCGAAGGTTGATCCCACAGCGGGAAACCGGTGAGGCGAATCTGCTCCGGCCAATCAGGCTGCGTCGGAGCGAACCACTCGGGAAACAAACCGAGCACCAGTTGAGGCGAAAGGAACCAGTCCTTGAGAATGCCCTCCGCCGGTGTCGCTAGACCTAATTCCTGGCGTAGTGCGTTTACCTCGGGCGACAGGCGTCGATCGACGACCAACTTGTCGGCTAGCCAAAACTGAAACTGCCGCAGCCAGCGCGGCGTCCAACCACTGCTGAGCATCATTGTCATCTTCGGAGTCTGATGCAAACTGCGAAACGACACTGGCGACAGTATCGCGTTGGCCAGCGGCACCGAGTGCGCTTCTTGAAACACCCGACTGGCGAGATCAAGCGGATGCGAAACGAGCACGGTTTCGCCCGCGCGGTGATTCTTTTCAATCAGCCGATACACGTCACGGAGATACTTGACGATGGCGATTTCCAGCACCAGCATGGGCCCTCGCGTCGGATGCCACAAGTCGGGGTCGTTGGTCATCTCGCGATATTCTTCGACGGTGCCCAATGGCACCAACTCGGCACCCACCGACTCGACAACCGAGCGAAAGTGTGGATTCGCGATCATCGTCACCGTATGTCCGCGCTTGGCCAGGGCGTCGCCTAAGCCGGCGATCGGATGCACGTCGCCGTAGCTGCCAAACGCGGTCATCAGCACATGCATCTTAGCGTTCTCTTGGTGTCGTTCTGTGCAGCGGTGGCTTCGAGCCCCTTCAGCCGATATTCTACAGTCTGCGCTTCCCCAGGCTACGGCCTCCGTTAGTACGATTCGTAGAGTTGCATAATGGATCTGCCTGAACAAATTAAGCGATACTGGCGTTCGTTTTCGTACGTCGGACTCGTGTTCGCCACGTTGTTTTTCGCCGTGTCGGTTGCGCCTTCGTTGCTGCCACGCCCGTACTTCGTGCAGGGTCTGCTGTCGGGCTTTGCGATTGCGATCGGCTACGGGCTGGGCAATCTAACAGCCTGGTTGTGGATTTGGCTGGAGCTGCCCAGGCCCAGTGGGCAAACGCTCGTCCACGCCAAACGAATCGCGACGGGTGGTTCGGCCGTCGTCTTTTCACTGTTCTTATGGCGAGTGACCGAGTGGCAAAACTCGGTGCGCAACTTGATGGGAATGGCGCCCATCGAAACCGCTTATCCATTTCGTATGGTGCTGATTGCGATCGTATTTGCCGCGGTGCTAATCACGACCGTGCGCTGGATTAGGCGGTTCAACGCGTTCGTCCACGGCAAGCTTACTCGAGTGATGCCTCGTCGTGTCGCGTTGGCGTTCAGCATGTCGGTCGTCGGGTTTGCGTTGTTGTTGCTGGTCAACGATGTGTTCGTCAAAAACCTGCTTACGGCTGCCGACAGGGTGTTTTTGCGATTGGATCGCATCGCCGACGACGGGGTCGAGCAGCCGGCTGATCCGTCGGTGACGGGTAGCGCCGACTCGCTGATTTCCTGGGATGTCATCGGACGGCTTGGCAAGTCGTTTATCGTGGGAGGACCGACGGCCGCAGAGATTCGCCAGTTCACCGGCAAACCTGCTGTCCGTCCTATCCGAGTGTATGTGGGTTTGCGAGCGCAAGAGTCTCCCGAACAGCGGGCGAAGTTGGCACTCGAAGAACTCAAACGCGTTGGGGCGTTCGAGCGCAAGTTGCTCATCGTCGCGACACCGACGGGTACCGGCTGGCTCGACGAAGGAGCCGTCGATACGGTCGAATATCTTCACGGCGGCGACACGGCCATCGTCAGCTTGCAGTACTCGTACCTGCCTAGTTGGATTACGATTCTGATCGACCCGAATCGCTCGCGCGTGGCCGCCCACGCGTTGTTTACCGAAGTTTACGCTCACTGGAAAACTTTGCCAAAAGACGCACGGCCCAAGCTCTATCTGCAGGGCCTGAGCCTGGGTTCGTTCGGCTCGGAAGTCTCGGCGAAGTTGTTCACGATTTTCGAAGATCCTATCCAAGGCGCACTATGGAGTGGGCCACCCTTTCCCAGTTCCGGTTCCACGTCCGCGACCGCTAATCGCAATCCCGACTCGCCGGCCTGGCTGCCCACGTTTGGCGACGGCTCGATCCTGAGATTCACCAACCAAGACAACACCCTTGACGAACCTGACCGTCGTTGGGGACCCATACGCTGCGTGTATATTCAATACGCCAGCGACCCGATGGTGTTCTTTTCGCCGAGCCTGCTGTGGCAAAGGCCAGAGTGGCTCCAAGGTGAACGTGGCCCCGACGTTTCGCCCTACTTGGATTGGTACCCGATTGTCACTTTTCTACAGATCGCATTTGACTTGCCAATGGCCACAAGCGTGCCGATCGGTTACGGGCACAACTACTCACCCGAGAACTACATCGAAGGCTGGGTCGCCGTGACCGCCCCGGAAGGTTGGACCAGTGCGGAGATAAAGCGCCTGCAACAGCACTTCGCCCCGTCACGATAGAAGCCGTACGACATTGCGAGATTTGCGTCGGATCGCGACAATAATGCGTTTGCTGTAGCGAATAACCCTACCACAATTCAATAAATGCCATGAGCGACGACGCGCCGATCGACGACGATGACGACCTGGAGTTAGAGCCGGTCGACCCCGAGGTAATCAAGCACCAGCAGGAACGCGTTAAACGCAAATCGCGAGAGGCTGAAGACGCGGTCGACATCGACGAAGTATTCGACGCCATGGACGTGGGTGATCCGGTCGATTTTGATCGGCTTAAGCAGTTTCGCTTCACCACGCGGCACATGCTGATTGCGACCGCGGTATTGGCTGTCGTGATGACGATTATCACTCGACTCGGCGGGTGCATGGGACTGTTCGTTTCGGGATGCACGGCTCTGGCTGCCGGTTGGTGGTTCGTACTTCGGGAGGAAAAACGACGCCTGGCGAAAATCAACGAGGAACGCCAACGATTCAAAGCACGAATGGCGGCCCGACGCGCGGCCGAGGATGGTGAGCCCGTACCGGAGAAGACGGCCAACGTCTCGAGCGTGCAGTACGAAGAACTGAACGCAGAATGGGAAAACGAGAACGCCAGCCAGCGAGACTTCAAGTTCTCCTTCTCGATGAAGGAGTTGCTGATCACGTTCACGATTGCTGCCGTGATGCTCGGCTCCGTGCAGTTGCTGGGCGGACCGCAGAACGCAGCACTATTGCTAGGTCTCATCGCACTAGTTGGCCTCGTGATTCAGGCCTTCGGAGTTGAGATGCCAGCCCTCGTGACGCTGGGATGGTGGATACTGATGGTGCTTTATATTCTTGTCAGCATTTGGGCCGCGCTGTTCCCTGGCGCAGGCTAGGAGAAAATCATGACCGTTGAAATGTGGCAAAGCTTGTTGGGTTGGTCCGCGGCAATTAACGCCGGGTTGTTGACTTTTTGGTTCCTGTTTTTCTGGCTCGGTCACGACCTGATGTATCGCTTCCACGGTCGACTGTTTAAGGTTTCGACCGAGACTTTCGATGCGATTCACTACGCAGGACTCGCCGCTTATAAGGTTTTCATATTTGTGCTGAATCTTGTGCCTTATCTGGCACTTACGATCACGCAGCGATAGCGCCGTACTACTGCGTATTCGCGAGAATCGTTCGGGGCAAGCATTTCGTCCCGAGCCCGTACTGTGGTATGCTGAATTCCTTCCAGGCAAAGATAGTCCCACCTCTCACGCTCGCCGACGGTACCTCGCTATGCTTGCGTTAGGCCGTGCCAATTTCGCGCTTTGCTGCCGTCTGCTCGTCTTTCAATGTGCGCTCTGGCACTCAGACGGCGCTGATGGTTCGACGGCAGTAGAAATCTACCGCCAGCACTGTGCTCGCTGCCATGGCGGTAGTGGCGAAGGGGTGAAAGACTACTACGAAAGTCGACTCTACGGCGACGAAGACGTCGATGCGCTCACCCGGCGCATCGCAGAGACCATGCCGGAAGATGATCCCGACGCGTGTGTTGGTGACGATGCACGCGCGGTCGCTCAATACATCTACGACGAGTTTTATTCGTACGAAGCCCGCTTGGCCAAGGGATTGGCCGCACCACCCCGCGTCGAGCTGTCGCGAATGACCATTGCGCAGTTTCGAAACTCGGTGGCTGATCTGATCGGTGCATTCACTGCGCCGCCACCAGACGGACGTCCACCAGGATTCGCTCGACTACCAACCAAGCGTATTTCGTCCGATGGTACGGTCGAAGCTGCCGGTCTACTCGGCGCTTACTATCAATCCGAAAAAATGAGCAAGCTCGATCAGCTGGTGCTCATGCGCATCGACTCGCGTCTCGATTTCGATTTTGGCGCGGGAAGCCCAGACGGCGAAATCGCGTCCGACGCGTTCGCGATCGTGTGGCAAGGCAGCATCCAGACGCGCAGCACTGGCTATTATGATTTCCGCATCGTCTCGCCTAACGGCGTGCGATTGTATTTGAATACCGGCGCGGCGCAATCCCGCGGAAAACTGCGTGATGACGACAGCGCGACCATACGCGCCCGCTTGATAGACGGCTGGGTGAGTTCCGGCGAAAGTCGCGCCCTGCGCGGGCGCGTTTTTCTAATCGGCGGACGACGCTATCCTATTCGCGTGGAGTTTTTCAAGTATCAAGAAACCTCGTCCGCTATTCGCCTGGAATGGAAACCTCCGCACGAGGTGTGGTCGGTCGTCGACGCGGACTCACTTAGTTCGGCGCCGGCTTCGCGCACCTTTATTGTCGACACGCCTTTCCCCGCTGACGATCGCAGCCTGGGCTACGAACGCGGCAGCGCCGTCTCGAAGGAATGGCACACGGCGGTCGCCAATGCGGCGTTGGCGACCGCCGAAGAAGTCACGCGACGACTTCCGCAACTCGCCAATGTCGCACCAGACGACCCTGATCGTCGCGCTAAGCTGGCAGATTTTGTTACGCGATTTGCCGCGCGAGCCTATCGCCGACCGCTGACTGATGACGAGCGGCGATTGCTGGGTCAGACTCTGTTTGCAGACACCACCGACGAGACCGCGGTGCGTCGCGCTGTGCTGCTGGTCCTGACCTCGCCTCATTTTCTCTACACCGATCTGAGTCCTGCGGAAACCACCCCAACAGGGTACTCGATTGCCGCCCGTCTCGCATTTTCGTTATGGGACTCGCTGCCCGATCAGGCTCTGCTACTGGCGGCTGAGCGAGAACAACTAACCACACGCGAACAGATCGAGCAGCAAGCGAAACGGATGATGCGTGATCCGCGCGCGCGACTGAAAGTGCAAGGTTTTTTTCAGCACTGGCTGGAATTGGAGCAGCGCGATGTATCCAAAGACCGCGGACTCTATCCGGAATTCGACGAAGCGATCATTGCTGATCTGCGTCGGTCGTTGGAGTTGTTCGTAGATCGCGTCGTATGGAGCAAGGCGTCCGACTATCGCCAATTGCTTCAAGCAGACTATCTGCTGCTCAACGACCGCTTGAAAACACTGTACGGCCCCAAACAGCATTTAGTGTCGGCCGGTTCTTCCTCAAGCAGCACATTTGAACCTGTCAACAACTCGAAAGAAACTCGCTCCGGCATCCTGACGCACCCCTACCTGCTCAGCGCGTTTGCGTATCATGACAACACATCGCCCATTCATCGCGGTGTGTTTTTGACTCGCAACATTGTCGGTCGTCAGCTCAAGCCGCCGCCAATTGCCGTCGCATTCCAAGACAACGCCTTTGCCGACGATCTCACCATGCGTGAGAAGGTAACCGAGCTCACCAGCGATCAGGCATGCCTGTCGTGTCATGAAGTAATTAACCCACTCGGCTTCGCTTTGGAAAACTTCGACGCGGTGGGACGTTGGCGCACGCAGGAAAACAACAAAGCGATCGACGCACGCAGCGACTACACGTCCGCCGAGGGCGAAACGCTAACGATCACTGGACCAAGCGATATCGCCGAATTCGCGTTGTCGAGCCCCATTGCTCAGCGTGCGTTCGTCAAGGTATTGGTGCATCACTTTGCCAAGCAAGAGCCCGCCGCCTACAGCCCCGATCTGCTTGAGGAGCTACGGACTTCGTTCGTTCAGGATGAGTTCCATATTCGCAAACTGATCACACAAATTGCCGCTCGCACGGCGGCGCACCCATCCAATGCCTCGGGAGAGCCATCACCATGACACTACCCATTCGTGATCGTCGTCATTTCTTGCGAGACTTAGGCTTAGGAGCGGCGACATTGCCATTCGTGGGCGGGCTTTCGAGTCTGCACGGCGCAAATCGAGAGGATGACAACGCGCCACAACGGCTGATTGTGTTTTTTTCGCCGAATGGGACGCTCCCCGCAGAGTTCTGGCCCCAACAGCTTGGCGACGAGCACGAGCTGGTTCTGGGATCGATGCTTGAGCCGCTCAAACCGTTTCGCGATCAGATTTTGATGCTCAAAGGTGTGCATAACCGCGTCGGCGGAGACGGCGATCATCACATGCGAGGCATGTCTTGCCTGCTTACGGCAACCGAGCTCCACCCCGGAAATATCCAGGGCGGTGGTCACACTCCCGCCGGTTGGGCGAGTGGAATCTCCATCGATCAAGAAATCAAGAACTTCTATCAAGCCCAGCCGGAGCATCGAACTCGCTTCGGTTCCCTAGAGTTCGGTGTCGCTGTGCCCAACCGTGCCGATCCTTGGACGCGAATGTGCTACGCCGGCAGCAACAAACCGGTCGCGCCGATTGATAACCCGGCACAGATGTTTGAAAAAATCTACGGTGATGGCAAAGCGAAGCAGCAACTGGCAAGTGTACTGGACTTGGTACACGACGACCTGCGGAAAATTACGCGAAAGCTGAGCCCCGAAGACCTCACGCTCGTCGAGCAGCACATGCAACAGGTTCAACAACTGGAACGGGATATTGCGGCCGCGGCACAGCAGCAAGAGCTGAGCCATCCCGAGCCAGAAATCGATCCAGAAATTGAAATCGTCAACGACAACACGCCTGAGATCAGTCGGATGCAGATCGACTTGCTCATTAGCGCGCTGGCCAATGACATGGCGCGCGTAGTTAGCTTGCAATTTATGCGATCTGTGGGTCAAGCGCGCATGCGTTGGCTCGAAGTCGAAGAAGGACATCACGCGCTGTCGCATGAACCTGGGCAAAACGCCGACGCGATGGAAAAACTCAAACGCATCAACCACTGGTTCGCCGGCGAACTCGCCTATCTCGCGGGACGTCTTGCGGAGATTCCCGAACCGGGCGGTCTCGGCGGCACGATGCTCGACCACACGCAAATCGTATGGGTCAACGAACTTGGCGAAGGCCGCACGCACACGCTCAACAACATTCCACTGCTGCTACTCGGCGGTGGCGCCAAGTTCAAGACGGGGCGCGCCCTCGACCTTGGCGGGGTACCGCACAATCGCCTTTGGCTGTCGCTCGCAAATGCGTTAGGACATCGCGAACTCACGACTTTCGGCAACCAACAGCTCTGCGCCGGCGGTCCTTTGCAACTCGCTTAGGCCAGTTCAACGGGTAAGCTGTCGTGCCAGTCGCTCAAGTTCTGCTACAGCCATTCGTTTGCGTACCGGACTGCCGTGCTTGACGACGCGTCGATAGAAGATTCTCGCTTGCTGCGGCTGGCCCTCTGCTTCGGCACGCCTGGCACGCTGCCAGTACAATTCGGCGCGACCAGCGTCAGCTTGAACCGCAGACTCCTCGTGCGTACGAAACCGCGGCGGAGCCAACGTATTCCGTCCGTCGCGTGCGCGTGCCGCTGCGCGATGGGTCGGCGTTGTCAACGGCAAGCGAGGAGCATCTGCTACGGCACGACCGCGAATATCTACGACATCGCCCCGACGTCGCGCGGCCTCGGCCAATAGCGCCCGATCGATTTCGTCATGATCAATAATCGTGGCACGGATCGACATACCGGCAGAACTTGACGCACGTCCGATCGCGCGGCTACCCAACCCTGGCACTCCTGGTGCAAACTGTCGGCTACCTAGTCCCGAACTATTGACACCGCCCAGCGAGAGCGTTCCCCGATCAGGCACCACCACCGTTGTCGAGACACCAAACTGCTCGAACGTCGGCAGCTGCACGGTGACATTGCCGACCGGCTGCGCGCAAACGCCTGCACACAGCGGACACAGCAGCAGGGCCAATGCGACGGACACTCCGAAGGGATGACGAGAGGCAATCATTTCTGGGGTCTCCCAATGATCAAGGCCCACGAAAGACTAACATCTCTCAGCTTATCACGATCCTACGATTTCTACATCAACTGCGTCGAATCGGCGGACAAGAAGTCGATACGCGTCCATTTACTGCTCCTCCAGCCACGCTTTCGTATTCGCTTCTAGCACATCCAGCGGGACCGCTCCGCTGCCTAAGACCATGTCGTGGAAAGCACGAACGTCGAATCGTTCGCCCAGTTGGTCTTCGCAGAGCTTGCGTAACTCACGGATCTTCAGCTCACCCGTCTTATAGGCCAGCGCCTGACCAGGCCAGCTGATGTAACGATCGACCTCGGCACGGATGTTGTGGTCGGACATCGCAGAGTTTTCGGTCATATAGGCGATCGCTTTCTCTCGGGACCAGCCAAAGTAATGGATGCCGGTATCGACGACCAACCGACACGCACGCCAGATCTCCATCGTCAGTCGGCCGAAGTCGCTGTAAGGGTCTTCGTAAAAACCCGCTTCTAGGCCGAGGCGTTCGGAATACAAGGCCCAGCCTTCCACAAAAGCCGTAAAGCCGCCGAACTTACGAAAATTCGGCAGCGACTCGATCTCCTGCTGCAACGCTAACTGCAGATGATGACCCGGCACCGCTTCGTGAAAAGACAACGCCTCGACGGTATACAGCGGACGGTTCTTGAGGTTGTAGGTATTCATGTTAAAGAAGCCCGCTTTTGTGCCGTCGCCACTGGGGCGTTCGTAGTAAGCAGCAGTCGTTCGTGGGGCAATGTAATCCGGCACCGGTTTCAATCCATACGGCATGCGCGGCAGACGGCCAAACAGCTTCGGCAGTTGACCATCCATCGCCTTCAGTGCAAACGAAACGTGCTGCAACAGTTCCTTCTCGGTTTGCGCGTAGAACTGCGGATCACTTCGCAAGAAGTTGGTGAAGGCGGCGAAGTCTCCCTCAAACTTGACGCGTTTGATGATCGCATCCATCTCGCCGCGAATCCGAGCCACCTCGCCAAGGCCAATCTGATGGACCTCTTCTGGCGTTGTATCCACGGTCGTAAACCTGCGCACCCGGTGACGATAAAAGTCTCGCCCGCCGGGCAGAGCCGACGCACCGATCGAACCACGCGACTGCGGCACGTATTCCTCCGCCATAAATCTCTGAAACCGCCCGTAGGCAGGTATCACCGAATCGCTGATCGCCGCAATCACTTCGGTACGCAGCCTCTCGTGGTCGCCCGCACCGACTGTGGTCGGGAACTGCTTGCAGGGCGCATAAAGCAGGCTTTGCGTCGGCTGCTCGACGATTTGTGAGACGATCGACTTTTCCCAGCCTTCGAGCACGACAGCCGCCAGCACCTGCCCCTCGGCGATACCAGCTCGCAGTAGCTCAATATGGCCCTCGGTGTAGTCGGCGAATGCCCGTAGGCGCGCGGCATAGTTTTCGTAGTCCTTGACTGTCGCCAGCGGCACATCCTGTGGCAACTGAGGAAACTCGATATGAAAACCATCGCGCTGCGTAATCGGGATCAAATGCGATTGAAAATCGAACTCCGCCAGATCGTCACGCAATTGACGGACGAGGATGTCGTAATTCATCTGTCCGACCCTCGACAATTGGCCGCGATCGAGTGCCTCGACACGAGTTAAGAACTCACGCCGCCTGCGATTGCGTCGTTCGCTGTCAGCCAGCGAAACGGCAGGCAGTCGATCATTGAATCGATGATCGCCTGTCGAAGTGGCTAGCAGCGGATCTTCGCTTATGTCGTATTCCCATAGTTCATCAACCAGCTCTGTGAACTTCGCATCCGCCGCATCGGCAACTACGATCTGCTGGCCGAGGCAACTTGCCAACACAATCAGAGGGAGTGACCAACAGAATCTTGAATGGGGCATATGAGAATCCCGCTTTCTGAACAAGCAATCGGATCGATTCCGTCAGTTTAGCGAGAACTTGACGCGCGTTCGACCACTTTAGGCGACACGACGCGGTGGTGACGACTTCGATCGGCTCAACAGATCGAGCAACTTCTGACGTGCCTCATAGTCGCGTGCACGGCACAAGACGCACGGTTTATAAACTGTCGCGCCGCAGCCGTCACAGCGCTCGGGTGGCAGCTCCATGCAGGACAGCTCTGGCGACTCGTCGCTAGGTTCGCGGCCGTAAATGCCTCGTTTGCCGCTAGCGATCGCGCCGACCGTACCTCGGCTGACCTGTAACTTTTGAGCAATCTTTCGCTGCGACAGTTTCTTTTCATCAAGCAGACGGCGAACTTCTTCTACTACAGCCAGTGGCAACATGTTCACGCTCTCGACACACGGGAAAGTCAATCGGATATCAAAACTTCGCAACGCTTGGCTCGCTGCCGCCGCGTCAGCCAGGCTCCACCCAGAAATCGGCCTCGTCCGGCCACTGCTCGACCTCGTCGTCAGCCGGAAAGGCATCCCAAAACACGTCCTGACCTGGCAGCGGGATCTGTTCAGGCGAATCGTTCGCCGACGGACGCTCAACTTCGTCCGATCTCGCGCGATTTGCCTTTTTTTTTCGAGGATCTGACACTTTTCGCCCCTCGGCATGCACCCCAATGACCGCCGGTGAACTACCAGCAACATGCATAAAACTAACAGAAACGGTGGCCAATTAATATACTTTTGTACACTAATTTTATGCGGGTTTTTTGCGCCCGGATCAGCATTGATATGGGCCTGGGAGAACCGCGAACAAGCCAACAGGCAGAGTGAATCCTGGACGACTGCGGCGCCTGACCTGACTGGCAATTCGGTCGCGTCGATTGCAGCGGTGCTAGTGGCCAACTGACTGTCGCAGCGCCCAAAGGTAGGCGTGAGCCGATAACAGGGACTGACGCCTATTTCTCGCGCTGGTTAGCGCAACACGCGGAGAAGCCGATGCAATCTTTAGATGCCATACACATCGTCGCAACGCTCGCTTTTCTCGGCATCTGGGCGTTTGCCGGCACGATACTCACGAGAGACTCATAGGTCGTTGCCGTCGTTCGGGCCACGCTCTCGGTCATGCCAAGTGTGCTTTGGAAGACGTGCTTCCCGTGCTAAGACGCCGCCTCGGTCGACTGCAGACGCTCGCGTGTGCGTCGCAAGAGTGCGGCGATCTGCGGCTCTTCTTGGTCCAGCCGATCTTGCATCCGCGCATCGATGATACCGCTCAGCTCACGCGCGCGTTCGACTTGCCCGAGTTTCTCGCAGCAGATGCAAAGTCCCGCCAAACTGAAGATGCGAGTCCCTTCGAGTTTATCGTCTCCTTGGCTGGTGCGTTCAAGTTCGCCCAGCCTCGGCATGGCCGTCAAATACTCTTGGCTGACGAGCAGGTAGTAACGTAGCAGTCCGCGCTCGGCCAGCTGCTTGACGTAGGGATCGGCATCGGGATAGTCGATCGCCTTCATCCACGCCGCGATGGTTGGATTCGTCTGGGCGTGGTAAATCTGTGCCCATGCCGAAGACTGGTCTGGTACTTCGACAATCGCACGTCTCCCGCCTAGATAAAACCGCGGGCGCGTCACAGCGCCAATCACCAGTCCGGCCACCGCGGCCGCAGCCAGTACGACAGCCAGTCGCCGCCAGTTTCTGGCACCCGGTTGCAGCCTCGCTTCGGCTTGCATCACCTGTTCGAGTTCTTCGCTCTTACGGCTACGCGCCGGCTCAGTCGCAATCAACTCCGAAAGCGACCATTCTTCGGGACCTGCCGCCCAACCTTCGGCAGCTGCCGACTTGGCGAGCTCGCGCAACTCGACCAAAAGCTCGCTCGGGCTGGCGGGTCGCCCGCCTGGTTTTTTGGCAAGCATTTTATGAACGACGCGTGCCAGCGCGCTGGGTATGTCGACACGCACGTTTTCCAGCGGCTCGGGCGTGTTGTGCAAGTGCTGCACGGCGATTGCCAGCGCGGTGTCACCGGTATGCGGCGGCACGCCTGCCAGCAAGTGATACGACGACACGCCTAGCGAGTAGATGTCGCTGCGGGCGTCCACCGGACGCCCTTCGACCTGTTCGGGACTCATGTAGAGCGGCGTACCCATCGCAACGCCGACCTGAGTGAGAGTCTTGGTATCGGTGTTTTGCACGCGCGCCAGGCCAAAGTCGGCAACTTTCACTTCGCCCGAGTGGCTCAGCAAAATGTTCTCGGGCTTAATGTCACGGTGGACGATTTCCAATTCGTGCGCTTTACACAGCGCTGACACCACTTGTCTTAGTACGTCGAGCACCAGCGCAGGCACAAACGCACCTTCTCGCTCCAACAGCTGCCCGAGATTCTTGCCTGCGACGTATTCCTGCGCAATGAAGTGAACGCCATCGGCCTGACCGACCTCGTAGATCTGCACGATGTTTGGATGCACGAGCGACGCCGCAGCGCGGGCTTCGTTCTGGAATCGCTGCACATAGCTGGTGTCGCTCGCGAGCGAGTGGTTCAGCACTTTCAGCGCAACTTGGCGGCCCAGCGAGCGTTGCTCCGCCAAATAAACCTCTGCCATGCCGCCTGTGCCTAGACGACGCAGAATGTGATAGTCGCCCAGTTCCTGGCCCGTAAGATCCGGGCCAGAGGTGACGGGCATACTTGAGTTCTCAGGCGTACTCACGCGAGCTACCTCGGCAGATCGATCGCGCCAAGTACGCGTTCGGCGGCTTCGGACTTGTTCAAGACATAGTAGTGAATGCCTGGCAAACCGGCTGAGAGCAATTCCTCAGTCTGTCGCGTGGCAAACTCGACGCCGATCTCGAACTGTCCGTTGGGGTCGTCTTCGTGCTTCTGCAGATCGTTGACAAACTTCGCTGGCAACTTGGCACCGCACAGCGCTGCGATGCGCTGAATCTGAGCGCCGTTGGTGACCGGCAACAACCCTGGGACAATCGGCACGTCGATACCGATCGCTTCGCAGCTGTCACGGAATCGAAAGAAGTCTGCATTGTCGTAAAACAGCTGCGTGATGATCGCGTCGGCACCCGCGTCGACCTTGCGTTTGAGATTCGCCAAGTCGTCCTCGGGACTAACCGCTTCTTGATGGGTTTCGGGATAGCCACCGACAACGATTCCCATGTCGGGCAATTTGCTGCGAATGAACTCCACCAACTCGTTGGCGTAGGAAAACCCACCTGCGGTGACCTCAAACTTCTCCTCGCCCTTCGGCGGGTCGCCGCGCAGCGCGACAACGTTCTGCACGCCAAGGTCCCAAGCGCTTTGTAAGTAATCAAGCAACTGATCCGCCGTGCTGCCCACGCACGTCAAGTGTGTGGCCACGGGCAGATCATAGCGCTTCCGGACTTCCGCAATCACTTCCAGCGTGCGGCTTTGCGTCGAGCCGCCAGCACCGTACGTACATGTAATAAAAGCAGGCTGGAATTTCGCCAAACGCTCGGTATGCCGAAACAGGTTGGTAACGCCCGCATCGGTCTTGGGTGGGAATAATTCAAACGACAGACCAAAGCTGTCTGGCCCATAAATCTGTGCAAGCGTCGTCAACTAGGTTCTCTCCCACTCCGGTGTAGATGCCTACCCAATAAACCAAGCATCTCTAGTCTCCCACTCTAAGTGGTTGGTAGCAGTTTCGCAATGAAGCGATGCTCCGATCGAAAGCGGCATCCCCAGTGAGCATCACGCTAAAATAGGTGGTTTCGCGTGACGAATAGGCGTAGCTGGCACTGCAGCGGCCGCCATATTCGACGAGGCAAGTCTGTTGCGTGTTGCAAAGATCGCTTGTTACACCGTGTTACAGCTACTTCGCAACTCGAGTATTTCCCGCCACCATTGGAATTCAACGTCGCCAGTCTGAGCAGTTTCGCTATAATCGCCGGATGATCGTCGTTGCGGCTGCCTCGAGAGTTACCGCATCGCTTGAGGTCGCCCCCGGCGACCGACATGAACTACTCCGCGAGGAATCCGGACAGTTTTTTCCGGACACTCGTTTCGCAAATACGAAATTGGTCTACAGGAATTTACGAACATGAGTCAAACCGAAATTCCCAGCAACGTTGCTCGTCGATCGCTCGATAGCTGGACAGAGATCACGCCCCAGGCGCTCTACGACAAATGCAACTCGCTAGCCCGCAATTTGTGGTGGAGTTGGCACCCCGACGTCGTCGCGCTATTCCGCGATCTCGACCCGGTTCGCTGGCGGCAGCTCGACCACAATCCGGTCGCGCTGTTGGCCGAGATGACGCCCGATCAGCTCGCCGATCGCGCGTCGGAAATGGTCCTCTACACCCGGATCAACCAAGCCTATCGCCGCCTGAAAGACTACCTTGGTAACTCGCACACCACCTGGGGTGCCCGCCAAGCAGGCGTGTTGGGATCGAAGCCTGTCGCTTACTTCTCAGCCGAGTTTGGTATTCACGAGTCGGTGCCGATTTACTCCGGCGGCCTCGGCGTGCTGTCTGGCGACCATATCAAGAGCGCTAGCGGACTCGGCGTACCATTGGTGGCGATTGGCCTATTCTACGACCAAGGTTATTTCAAGCAGCACCTCGACAGCGAAGGTTGGCAGCAAGAAGAGTACCTCGACACCAAGGTCGAAAACCTTGCGATGGAGCCAGCACGCGACCCCGAAGGCAAGCCGATTACCGTGTCGATCGACACGCTCGATGGCCATCTGCAAGCGCGAGTTTGGCTGATGCGGGTTGGACGCGTGCCGCTGTATTTGCTCGACTGCGACGTCGAAGGCAACCGGCCCGAAGATCGCGAGCTAACCTCGCGTCTGTACGGCGGCGATGTCCGCACGCGAATTCGACAAGAACTCGTCCTCGGCGTTGGCGGTGTGAAAGCGCTGCGTGCATTGGGTATCGTTCCAGGCGTGTATCACTTGAACGAAGGCCACAGCGGTTTCGCTCCGTTAGAAGTCATTCGCGAGCGGATGTCCGACGAAAGCATGTCGTTTGACGAAGCACTGCGCGAGGTCGCCCAGCAGACCGTCTTCACCACCCACACGCCCGTACCGGCAGGGCACGATCGCTTTGAAGGCAAGCTCGTCGAAGAGCACTTGGGACCACTCCGCAACCAACTCGGCATCTCCTACGAGCAGCTCATGGGCCTTGGCCGGGTCGAACCACAGAACGAAGGCGAGTCGTTCTGCATGACGGTTATTGGCCTCAAGCTGTCGCGACGGGCCAACGCGGTGAGTTCGCTGCACGGGCACGTTTCGCGGCGCATGTGGGCCCATCTGTGGCCTTGGCGCGTGGAAGAAGAAATTCCCATTGGTCACATCACCAACGGTGTGCATGTGCCGAGCTGGCTGGCGTATCCGATGCAACTGCTCTACGACAAGTGCCTCGGTGCCGATTGGCAACTCACCATGGGTAACTCGGACGTCTGGCAAAACATCTACAATGTCGATCGTGGCGAACTGTGGGAAACGCATAATGCGCTCAAGAGTCGTCTACTGGAATTCGTCCGTCGACGACTCAGCCGTCAGTGCCGCCGCCGCAACGAAGACGAGTCGTCGATCGAAAACGCACGCAACGTACTCGATCCGTCGGCGCTGACCATCGGATTCGCTCGACGGTTCGCCACCTATAAGCGTGCCGACCTGTTCCTGCAACACCTCGACGAGTTTGCCAGTCTGATGGCCGACTCCAACCGCCCGGTGCAGTTCATTTTCTCTGGCAAGGCCCATCCGGCCGACGAGCCCGGCAAGAAGCTGATCCAAAAGATCGCCAATCTACGACACGATCCACAGTTCAGCGGTCGCGTCGTGTTTATCGAAGACTACGACATCAACGTCGGTCGGCATTTGGTCCAAGGCGTTGACGTCTGGCTCAACAACCCGCGCCGTCCGTTGGAAGCCTCCGGTACCAGCGGCCAGAAAGTCGTACTCAACGGTGGGCTGAATTGCTCGATCCTCGACGGTTGGTGGGCGGAAGCGTACAACGGTCGCAACGGATTCGGCATCGGTCTCGGACGCGAACACTCCGACACCAACACCGGCGACGAGCGCGACGCGGATGATCTGATGCGCGTGCTCAGCGACGAGGTCATTCCGCTGTTCTACGATCGCGACGCCGATGGCTTGCCTCGCGAGTGGATCGAACGCATGACCAACTCGATTGCCACACTCGCCGCGCGATTCAGTGCTCACCGCATGGTGATGGACTACGTGCAAAAGGGATATCTGGTCGCGGCAGGCGGTTTGAGTTCTTCGATGGACATGCGATAATAGCAGCGGCGCTGGCCGTTAGCATCGCAACTCGTAAAACTAGAAACATGTCCGTCACCAAGATCACGTCGCCCGACGATCCGGCACTCGAAGAACTCTGCGCAGAATTGGCCCGCTTAGCCAACGATTTGGACGTCTCGGGCGAGTGGCCAGCTCGTCAGTTGCAGCTGTGCGGCGAATATGGCGTGTTCGAGTGGTTCCTCGAACCACAGTGGGGCGGACAAGCCTGGGACGACGAAGCCGTCGTCCGCGGACACCTCGCACTGAGCAGTGCCTGCCTCACTACCACGTTTGTTCTGACCCAGCGCACCGGCGCCTGTCGGCGAATCGCCAGCGCCCAACATACCACGTGCCAACAACAACTGCTGCCCGACTTGGTGAGTGGCCAGTTGATGGCGACCGTTGGCATCTCGCACCTGACGACCAGCCGTCGGCACCTCGCGCGACCAGTGCTGCGTGCGAAGCCCGTGGACGGCGGTTACCTGCTCGATGGTTTTTCTCCCTGGGTCACCGGCGCGGCTCATTCCGACTACGTGGTCGTGGGTGCGACGATCACCGACGACGAAGATGAGGCAACCGACAAGCAGCTACTCGTTGCCTTGCCGACCGATCTCCCTGGCGTCAGCGCACCCGCACCCGCCCAGCTCGTCGGCGTCGGTGCCAGCCACACCGGCGAATTACGCCTGCAAGCAGTGTTCGTCGAACAGCGCTGGGTGATCGCCGGCCCGATCGAAAACGTGCTGTCGGTCGGTTCGGGCGCCGGTGCAGGCGGCTACCAGACATCCACTCTGGCACTGGGACTGGCGCGATCAGCCATCGATTTTCTGGCGACGCAGTCGCTCCAGCGCAGCGAACTCGGCACACCGCTAGAAGCATTACAGCAAGAGTTCAACACCGTCCAAGCACAACTGTTCTCGGTCGTGCGCGGCGACCCCGCCTGTTCCAGCGAAGAGCTTCGCCAGCGTGCAAACAGCCTCACCCTGCGCTCGGCCCAGGCCGCACTCGCCGCAGCCAAGGGAACCGGCTACATCGTCGGACACCCTGCCGGTCGCTGGTGTCGCGAAGCACTCTTCTTCCTGGTCTGGAGCTGCCCCCAGCCCGTACTCGCCGCCAACCTTTGCGAACTGGCCGGTTTGGCTTCGGAGTGATACCAACTCCGAACGACTTATGTCGCCGCGGCCTCGAGCCAATTCCCGAGTTCCAGTTTTGACTCACTCTCGTTGATGAAGCTGGCAGTTCCTCAATTCGCAGCCGCTCGTGGAATTAGGCGCTATTTGTGTGGGTGTCGGATTCGCCTCTGGACAACCAAACTCTCGCTGCGGTGGTACGAAGCTGCCGTTTACATATCGGCGCTCTCATTTCTTCAGCTGTTGGTACTTGCGGATATCCCGAGATCAGCGTAGACTTCTCGCAATTAATTTGCAAATAATAAATTTTTTCACTTGCAATTGATTTGTAAAATGTGCTCCGATCCCTCGCCTTTTGGCTGCGATGGAGACGCTACTGCGATGATTAGGATCCTATCTAACTACAGTTGGCGACTGTGCGTTGGCTTCGCCGGCGCTTGGGTGCTTGACAGTACAGCCTGGGCGCAACACCGCGACATCTTTCTGGCTAGCCGAGACGACGGGCAGCTCGCAGTAATTAGCGCGGCGCCAGTCTTTGAAGTACCACTTGCGTCACCAATCGTCGATGGTAAGGGCATCGCACATTACCCATCGAACAACCCAGGATACGCTGCTCTAAACCCACTGTTCCTTCCTGACGGGCACTCATCGCTGCCGCCGAACAGCAATCTGAGTTTCTCGATCCTGAGCTTTCCGCTTGACGGGCTGCTCTCCGCCAACATGTGGCATTGGGATGGGGTGGATCAAGGTAACGATGGAGACTACCTGACAGACGTGGCATTTACTCCACTCGATACAGGCTCCACTTCTTCGTTCCGTATGTATTGGGGTCCCGTCCAAACTCCATTCTTGTCTTCGGGCATCGCCGACGGCAGCAACGTTGACCAGCCGGGATTCGTTCTCGCGCAAACTTCATCAGGAGGAGGTCTTCATGTCCATCCTGGCTACGAAGTGTTTGGTCCTGCCGCGACGCCACCGGACGAAGGCGTCTACCTCGTATCGTTGAGCCTAGAGATAGAGAATCTGGAGGATTCAAATCCTATTTATCTTGTGCTTCGCACCAGCGAGGTCGACCCGGCTGCGGGGCAAGCTGCCGTCGCGTGGGTCAACAACGAAACATCGGTCGAGTTGCCCACGCCAGGGGACTTTGACTTTGACGGTGACGTCGATGGCACGGATTTCCTTCTGTGGCAACGAGGCGAAGCCGACGACCCGCCAAGTCATCAGGGCCTTGCTGCCTGGCAAGCGAACTTCGGCCTTTCGAGCTCCCTGGCAGCAGCTCAGCCGATATCTGTCCCCGAACCAACCACAGTAAGCCTATTGATTGGCACGATCGGATTGCTGCACTTGGTTTACAGACGCCCAATCGCCAGCACCTGCACCAACTCAGTTTAGTCTGCGCCACCGACCAATCTGCTTTCATTTTTTGTTCGTGTTTTTTCACCAAGGAGAAGACCTGATGAAGTATCTTACCAACCTGCGCCTCAGCGGCATTGCATCGCTTTGGTTAGTTTTAGCCGCGTGTACTGCTCATGGCGAGCTCGTCAATTGGTACGTCGCGATCGATGGGTCATCGACCGAACCCTCCTGGAGCGCCTATAGAGATCTGAACGGCGACGGGGCTGCCGACATCGAGTTAGCGAACCCAAACCAAGGTCGCCTAACCTTTCTCTACGCGCACGACATCGAAGAAGACCCGACACAGAATCACTTCCACACCATCGGTCGGTACGCGTACACGGGGACCGTCGATTCGCCAGTTGAGAGCCCTGAGAACCAGTACAGCTTTTGGTTCGAAGGCCAACTCTTCCAAGGTCTGCCGGGTAACCTTATCCCCGAACAGCTCTCGGACTTTGGCGAAACGCTAGCCCCTTTGCCGTTGCTTCCAAGCGACGGGCTTTACGACGGCAAGTTGACGTCGATCCCCGGTGGAGAAGCCGGCGGCACGTATGCAGACATGGAAATTCGACCAGCGACGGACTTGGCTTCTTACGACCCTGGGACGCCAGAACATTATATGCTCTACGCGCTTGAACCGTTCGGCGAAGACTACGACGACCCTATGACGGGGGCCGTGGTTGCCATCGAGTTGCTCGATTTAACGCCGGGGCTAAACATCGGCAGTCTCGCGCAGACGAACATCCTTGCCAATCCGGGCGACACCGCCGCGATTGGGGCTGGCGATAGCTTCTCGTTCACCCCAGTCTTCTGGACCGAGCCCGATGCCGCGCCCGGCACCTACTCCGCCACCATGCGGCTGGTCGATCTCCGCCCCAGTGGGGAGGCGTTTCTGGAATCGGGACAGTACATCTTTAGTTTCTCGGTCGTCCCTGAGCCGTCGAGTCTGGTTCTGGCAGTTTTTGGGTGTTTCTGCCTAGTGGTAAGGGCTCGCAAACGCGTAGCTCGATCCCTGTAGTCAAGGATCAACTTTCGGATTTCTTGGTTCGCAGTTCACAAGATAGAGTCGAGAAACGTGTAGTGTGACAAGGCTGTGGGCGGCGCGTGCTGCCGCCCACAGCTGAGTCCTGACTTTCCCGAAAGAAGCTACGTGACTGGAAGAGACAATCAACTCGCAGATTACTACCTTGCAAACACAACAACTCGCTTCATCAACGTGTTGTCGTATTCCATTAACCAATTGTCTAAAAGCTGCGGCAGCGTGATCAATCGGACGATTTCTTTGCGTCACGCAATTTGACTCCGCCAGCTTCGATCGCATCGATACCCGAACCATCCTCGGTTTTGATTATTGTGATTGCTGCTCTGACTCTACTTTTTGCTTTTTTTCTTCGTGTCGATGTGAAACGACTGAGGAACTGTGCGACTCTAGCGGCATTAGCATTCGGAGTTGACCAGTTGCAGGCCCAGCACTTGGACATGATGCTGTATCAGGTAGATGGGGAGCTCCGCCTCGCAGGTTTTGAGTTTGGACGATTTGAGCCGGTCTTCGGCGCGCGAGTCTTTCAAGGCTCGACCAAAATCAATTCAAATTTCCCTGGTGGGGCATGGCTGAACAGCCCTGGTTGGACGGCAATCCCGACGGCACAGCTAGACCGCTTGCCCACTGGTGCTGGACCTTTGCCAGCAGAAGCGTCGGTCTCCTTCGATATTCTGCCTTCGGTCATCACAGGAGTGAATCTGTCCTTCTGGGATGGGGCCGAGCCAATCTCGTTTGCGCCCCCACCTGCAGGTGAGGTGGCCATTTACGGTGATGAGCTGTTTGGCTTGGACACGGTCGACGATCCCTCCGACAGTGTCATCGATGGGTCGACTTTACCAATAGACGGACTTGAATTCGCCACAACTACCGGAACGGGATATCTACATGTCCACGTTCCATTTAGCATCTTCGGCAACTCAGCACGTCAGTTTACGTCAGTAGACTCACCAACACCGGGCGTCTACCTGCTTCAAATCGCGGGAAAAGTCGAAGGCTTGGTAGGTAAACCTTCTGCAAACGTGCTACTTGGCGTCGACGTCGACCAGTCGACACTTGAAATCGCCAGCCAATGGGTATCGGCTCAGATCATACCAGAGCCGCCGACGCTTGCGCTAGCCGTGGTTTTTCTGACTTGGTATGCAACTTGTCGACGTTGATCGTCGTGGGTGGCACCGACAGTCGTGAGCGGTGGACGTAGCCATCGGTGGGAATCGAATCGAACGATTGTCGGTGGGCAGAGCCAAAGAGTAGATTCGGTTTGCCGCTTGTCGCATGCAATACCGAGAACTCCAGCGGTGATATGAACTTTCTCCAGTGGAATCGAGGGACCTTGTCTTTATCTCCACAAATCATCACTCTCTACTCATCCCCGGATTTCAAACACCTCTTGGCATGCTATGTGAATCAAGGATTTGCTCTAGCGATTTTCGCTGACATCGCCATTCTCCTGACGGCCAGAAACCGTTGCTGATCTGCGCTGGCGGTTCAAGTACAATCGGGATGGTGTGTGTTGCGCTTTGCAGGGCATTCACCTGGAGATCGTGTTTTTGCTGGCGCTGGCTTGCCGGCCGTGGGAAGTTTTGCAAGGTTTTTGCACAGGCGTTTCGGTTTGAAAACCCGTGCCCAGCCAAGACTTTTGAGCATCGCGGACCGCTGATGCGTAACACTTTTGTGCACCCGAGTTTCAATATTCGGGCCGTGACGCGCAGCCACGAATTCGTAAGTCCTGATTTGGGAAGAGGTTGCGTAAGTGTGGTTGGAAAAACACAATGAGATATTGCAAATAAAATGCGAATCCGTTTCAAAACTCCAACGTTGCATTAGTGCTGTGCAAAACACCGTGCATTGGTCGTTGCCGTCAAACCAGAAACGTAAGACCACAAAAATATGACCGACTCAGAAAAACCAATCGTTGTCTGGCACGAGCAGGCGATCACGCGTGTCGATCGTGAGCAGCAGAATGGTCATCGCGGCTGTGTGGTGTGGTTTACGGGGCTGAGCGGCTGCGGCAAGAGCACCGTTGCCAATTTGGTCGATCAGAAACTGCACGAGCGCAGCGCACGCAGCTACGTCCTCGATGGCGACAACGTCCGACACGGTCTGAACGCAACACCTCAGCTGCTGAGCGAGCGCTATGGTGACGACTTTGCTAGCCGCTTCGGTCTCGGCTTCTCGCAGCAAGATCGGGAAGAGAATATCCGTCGCGTCGGCGCGGTCGCCGGATTGCTTTGCGACGCGGGGCTGATCACGCTGACGGCTTTCGTCAGTCCGTTTCGCGCCGATCGTCAGACGGTCCGCGAAAGTCTGGCGGACGGCGACTTTGTCGAAGTGTTTGTCAACGCGTCGCTCGAGACCTGCGAATCGCGTGACCCGAAAGGGCTGTACAGGAAGGCAAGAGCGGGCGAGATCGCCGATTTCACCGGAATCAGCTCACCGTACGAAGCGCCGGCAGACGCCGAGATCGAACTCGACGCCAACACGACGGCACCCGACGTGCTGGCCGATCAAGTCGTCGAGCATCTTATCAGCGCGGGCAAGCTTAGCTAGCTTGTCGCGATCCTCGCAGGTTACGGGTTGCGTTGTCGACTCTGCGGAAGGGAATGCTAGCCCCCCGGTACGTCCGCGCGTGCCGGGCAGTAAGCTCGCAAGTTCGTGTTGACCTGACTACGCAAACAGGCGTAGATTGCCCAGTGGGAGGGAAGTCCGTTGCCGACGAGGCAACTTCGAGCGGAATGCTCACAGGGAGGTTGGAAGATGATGCATACTGCGCAGCGCCAGACGAGCAGAGCCTCGGCAACGCCACGACTTCGCCCGCGTTCAGCCACGCGAGACGGTCGCCTCGAAACAGCGGAAGCGGGCGTTGCGAGATCGACCGAGCAGTTCGATCTGGAACTTGCTGAGCTGATTCTTCAACGGATCGAAGCCCAGTTGCCTGGCCGCATACGGCATCTCACGGTATTTACGACTGAGAACGCGGTGATTCTTGCCGGGCAGTGCAGCACGTTTTACTCCAAGCAGCTCGCGCAACATGCCGCGATGGGCGTGCTCGACTACGAGCAGCTGATCAACAACATCGACGTACGTGTGCGGGCGAAATAGCCGCCAGGGTGCGAGCCTTCAACTCAGCGCAGGGCGGCGCGCAGCAACTGCTGTAGGCTCTCTTCGCCTGCCAGGAACTTCAGTTGCACGGCCACGGCACGCAACGGAACGTCGCCGAGTTCGGTCACGCCAAGTTTGACGAGATCTTTGCGGGTACAGAGGATCTGCGTCGCATCGGCAGCCCAGGCGGTAAGCGATTCGACGTCGTCGCGGGTGTAGGTGTGATGGTCTGGGAACTCGCGCCACGCGCTGACCTGATAGCCGAGTGTATCCAGCGTATGACGAAAGCCCCGCGGATTGCCAATGCCGCAGAAAGCCGCCACGCCTTGGCGGCTGGCAGACACGAGCGGAGATTCGTGCCCTTGGGCATCGAGCAGAAATGCGGGCTGATGAACGACTTCGCACCATGCCGCGTCCGGAGCCAACGTCGCGACGCGCTGGCGAATGGCCTCTCGCTGGGTCGTCTCAAGCATGTCGGCGCGGCTCAGCACAATGGCGTGCGCACGACGCAAGCCAGCGAGCGGTTCGCGCAGTGTGCCCCGTGGGAAGACATGGCCAAAACCATACGGCTCGGTCGCGTCGAGCAGTACGATGTCGAGGTCGCGGCTAAGCCGCCGATGTTGAAAGCCATCGTCTAGCAAGATGAGTTGCGTCTCAAGTTCTTCGACAGCTAGTGCCGCCGCTTCGACGCGGTTGGGGTTCTGCAGATGCGGTACGTCGGGCAACGCGAGTTCCAGCTCGAGCGCCTCGTCGTTGCACTCGCCCTGCTCTGCCCCATAGCCGCGGCTGACGATCGAGACACGAACCTCGCTGCTGCGAAACCATCGGGCCAGCCATTCGACCAAGGGCGTCTTGCCGGTTCCGCCCAAGGTCAAGTTGCCAACGCTAATCACTGGCACGTCGACGCGATGGATCGGACTTCGACCGCGATCGTAGCGTCGATTACGCCTTGCCATCACCCACGCATACGGAAACTCTACCAGGCGAAACCCCGCACGCAGACAACTCGCTGCAAGCCCTTTGCGCTGGCCACTGACAAGATCGCGAAATGACGTGGGATTGAGCACAGCTGCCCGTATTGCCTGGAGTCGTCGGATGGCGGTCGACGCAGCGCAGGTAATCTGGCCGCGAGAGCACGATTTTCGGGAAAATCCTCGCCAGCGACACCCCAACCCCGGAATCTAAGGCACAAATTGGCAACTCGGTGCGTCTTACTTTTCGTTCCTACCCTCTATAATGAGTCATTGGCCAGCAAGCGACCTTCCCAGCCGCTCGAAAGTGACATGGCAAGCGTTACCGAGAAACCGCAACCAAAGAAACCTCTCGCAGCCTCGCGCGGCAGCGGCGAAGAGCTCGTCGATCGGCAGATCGGTCGAACTCGTCGCGCCCTGAAGACCGTCGATTTGACGGCGGGGCTAATCACGCTAGCGATCGGAGTGCTCGCCTACCTGCTGACAATGTCTCTGCTGGAACACTGGGTTGTTCCAGGCGGCTGGAGCGATGGGGCCCGCGGGTCTTTATTCGCAGTCCTGCTAATCGGTTGCCTCGTTTATAGTTGGCGAGCGTTTTGGCCACTATTGCGCCAGCCGATCAACCCCGCCTACGCGGCACTGGCCATCGAACAAAGCAGCCCTTCGCTTAAGAACAGCCTGCTTAATCTGCTGCTACTGCGAAACCGCAAACGCGAGCTGTCACGACAAGTCTATCAGGCAATCGAATCCCAAGCTGCGCAGAGCCTGTCGCAGGTGCGTATGGAGACGGTGGTTGATCGCTCAGCCATCTTGCGGCTCGGTTATATCTTGGTCGCGCTGACGGCGGTTTGTGTGCTGTATCGAGTGCTGTCGCCGAAAGACCTGTTCTCTTCGGCCGGTCGCGTGCTGCTACCTTGGTCGGACATCGCCGTCCCCAGTCGCGTAACGATATCGAACGTGACACCAGGCGATGCCAAAGCCGCGCGTGGCGAGCAGCTGAAGGTCACCGCAGAAGTCTTGGGTCTCGAGCCAGATGAGCTCGTCCAGCTCGTCTACACAACAGCCGACGAACAGATCGTTCGCCAGCAGATTCCCATGACCGGCTCAGACAGTGGAACGCTCTTTCGATGCAAAGTTCCCGCACGTCTAGGTGGCGGTGACCAGCGCGGTGTGCAGCAGGACTTTCGCTACTGGATCGAAGCCGGAGATGTGAGCTCGCCAAAGTACTCTGTGAGCGTCTTCGCTCGCCCGACGCTGGTTGTTAACCGGCTGCGCTACGACTATCCAGCCTACACCGGCTATCCTTCGCGGGAAGTCGAACACACGGGCGACATTCGGGCAGTCGAGGGCACACGCGTGACTGTGTTTGCTCAGGCCAACAAGCCGATCAAGTCGGCACACGTCGACTTCGAGGCCGACGGTCGGCACGATCTGCTGATGAACTCGACTGATCAGCAGGCTTCGGTAACGTTCCCACTCACGTTGCGCGAAGACCGTCGCACGCCGAAACACCGCAGCTACGTACTCAAGTACATCACGATCGACGGCAATCCAAATCAGTCGCCGCCAAAGTACCAAATCGACGTCCAGCCGGACTACGCCCCGGAGATTCAGCTATTGTTGCCTGAAGAGGCCGTGTTGGAAGTGGCGCTGAATCAGGAAGTGAACTTCGAGCTGGAAGCTCGCGACCCTGACTTCGCCCTCAGCCAAGTAATGCTCGTCGGCAAGGTCGGCGACGAAGTCAAACTGCAACACTCACTACTCACGCTAAGTCAGACCGGAAAGTTCGTTGGTAAGCTCCGCAAGACCCCGGAACAGATCGGCCTGAAACCAGGTGATGTGCTCGAGTACTGGGGCGCAGCTTCCGACAACCGTCGTCCGGAGCCAAACCTGGCATATAGCGTCCATCGCAAACTGCGCGTCGTCGGACCATGGCGCGGAGACGAGCAAGGCGAACAGAACAACCAAGGCCAAGGCCAACAGCAAGGCGAAAACGGCGAGCCGTCAGAAGGTGAAGGCGAAGGCGGCCAAGATGGACAGGCGGGCGGTGGCGAGCAAGGCAACTCCAGCGAGGGCGAGGGGCAAGAAGGAGCCCAGGGACAGTCGGGTAATGGCGAACAAGGTAGCCAAAACGAGGGTAGTCAGCAGCAACAGGGTGGCGGGCAAGGCGAATCGAACAAACAGCCCGACGACGGCAACGACTCGCAAGGCCAGGCCAACGGCAACTCGCCCAGCGAGAATGGCGACGGCGATAGCCAGGATGGCAGTAATGAAGGCGGCAACAACAAGCAAGAAGCCAACCAGCAAGCTTCAGACAACGCAAATGGCCAAGACGG
>JBCDBK010000003.1:0-117953 GCA_039184115.1 Planctomycetota bacterium
GCCCCAAGTTTGACCTGTGGCCCTCAGTTGCAAGTCTATTTCAGATTCGCGCGGGTGCAAATATCCGCAGCTCTGTAAATTTGGCAGAAATTGGCGAATGATGCCGAAAATCAACATCGGCTCCAGCCTGCGGTGGGGTCCTGCGGCGAACTGCGCTGGAAGTTATTCGACTTGCGCAATTAGCGGTAGCCGCTTGCGACTCGAGACCACGACGCCGCCCGGTTTTTCGATGGTGATGGCAAACATTGTTGGATCGACGACGGGTAGCTTGGCGTCAATCTTGACGAAGACTTCGGTCTTGCCATCGGCCGATTCCTTGACGGTTGGCATATCGAACACGCCGCCGTCGATCGGATAACGATCATCTTGTTTGCCATCGAAGATCCAAAGCTGATATTGCATTTCGCTCGGATCATTGGCCGCCAGACCGCTGAAACGCATCACGCCTTGCTGACGATCGTTGTGCCAGACGACATCGCCAGTCGCATTCTCGCCAGCCGTATCAGGACCAGCGCTCCATGCGACTTGGGTGAGCGTCGCGGCGTCGGTTTTGGCCAGAGCCAACAACTCATTGCGAAGTTCCGCAGGCGACTGCGGAGACGATGGCGAATCGTCTGTCACGGTGACGAACGCATAGGCGACCGAAGCGGCGGCGACTAACCAGGCAATCAACTCGCGTCGCGGTAGGGCTGCTGAGAAGTTCGGCAATTCAACCACTGATTCCGCGGTGGGATTGTTCATGCCAACAGCTTGCTGGCCTTGGAGCACCAGGCGCTGATGCAGATGTTCGGGCAGGGATTCGGTTTGCTCAAGCATCGCAAGTTGTGCCGTTGCCGCAGCACGATCCATCGACTCCAGATCGAGGTTTTCGGCACCGATGAGCAACTCGTCAAGCTCGCGTTGCTCTGCCTCGTCGAGCCCGAACAGAGCGCGATCGGCAAGCAACTCGGTGATGCGGTCTAATTTGGGAAGCGCGTCGTCGCTCATCTTGCGCCTCCTTTCTCGGCGGTGACAGGGGTGAGACCTGCTCCCATCAGTTCGCGCAGGCGGATGAGCCCTCGGCGTGCGTGGGATTTCACGGTGCCCAACGGCAGATCCAGTTTCTCGGCAACTGCCGCTTGCGGCAGTCCTTCTTGCAAGGTTAGTTCTAAGACGCGCTGCTCGTCCGGTTTGAGCTGCTGCATTTTTTCTCTGGCGACGGCCGCTTCTTCGGCGACAGCAACCAAGTCGGCTTGCTCGCCTACTGATGGCGCTTCAACGATCGTTTCAGTTCTGGGTTGTCGCTGTGTGCGGCGGAGTCGATCAATCAACCGACGGCGGGCAATCATCGTCACGAAGTTGGCTTCGCTGCCCAACGTGGCGTCAAAGCGATCGGCCTGTTGCCACAACTGCAGAAAGATCTCTTGGACTGCATCCTCGGCGTCGGCGGTCGTCGCGGTCATGCGGCGAGCGAGCGTCCACACCAGACCGCCGTAGTGAGCAATGCACTGCTCTACGGCTGTTTGGTCGCCCTCGGCAACTCGTTGGATAGTGCCAACCGTCTTCAACAGTGCCCCAATCGCCGGTGTCGTGTGAATTGGCCGAGGCAAGTCGGCACTTCTGAAACAACCAACGGACGGACTGCCTAAGGCAGTCCGTCCGATCCCAGTCGTAATCGCAGAGGCTATCACGGCATAATCACGGAGTCAATTACGTGAATCACTCCATTGCTTGTCGCAATATCGGTCTTCAAGACTTTGGCGTTGTCGATCATGACGGTACCGCCGTTTATCTTGACTTCAATTTCCGATCCCTGGACGGTCTTCGCGCTGTTGATCTTCACGACGTCTGCTGCCAAGACTTTACCGGGCACAACGTGATAGGTCAGAATATCGATCAGCTTTTGCTTGTTTTCGGGTTTGAGCAGTGTTTCGACGGTGCCGGAAGGCAGCTTGCCGAACGCTTCGTCCGTTGGAGCGAAGACTGTGAAAGGCCCGTCACCTTTCAGGGTGTCGACTAAGCCAGCAGCTTGGACCGCTGCCACCAAAGTCTTGAAGCTACCGGCTCCGACAGCGACATCAACAATATCGCCAGCCGCTGGTGCAGGTTTAGCAGCCGAATGCTCACCCATTTTGGGCGGCATCAGCACGCCATCGATTACGTGAATCACGCCGTTGCTGCAACCAATGTCGGTCTTCACAACATTAACCCCGCCGACCATCACTTTGCCGTGCTCGACGCTGATAGGCAGGTTGCTTCCCTGTACAGTCTGGGCACTGTCGAGTTTGACGACATGAGCAGCTTCGACTTTGCCGGGGACGACGTGATAGGTGAGAATGTTTACCAGCTGATCTTTGTTTTCGGGCTTCAACAGCGACTCGATAGTGCCTGCTGGCAGTTTGGCAAAGGCCTCGTCAGTGGGAGCAAAAACGGTGAATGGACCCTTACTCTTAAGCGTATCAACAAGGCCTGCTGCCTTCGCTGCCGCGACAAGCGTACTGAATCCTTTTGCACTCACGGCCGTATCGACGATATCGGCGGGTCCAGCATGATGGACGACTTGATAGGTGTGCGTTGTCGCCGACTCGTGACAAGCCGTTGCTTTGCTGTGCGGGCAGTCACCTGCGTGGACGGCAGAGCAACCGGCACCGAGCGTCAACAAGATGGCCGTAAATCGTATCGCAATTGACATTTTCTCTTCCTCATCGGAATGTGTGCTTGAAATTGATGGCCACACGCGCGGTGGCATACCAGCGAAGTGAAGTGCGCTCTTCGAGTATCTAGTTCGCCGACTGCAGCAGCTTGGATGCAGAGCAGAGATTTTTTTCGCCGATTATTTCGGCTACCAGATCATCAGCTAGCGGTCACTGAGCGTCGGTTAGTCGATCAGCCCGGATCCCTCGCACGTTGATCTCGCGGATCGACGTGGTGAATTCGACAACGACTGTCATCACAGCGACATCGAAATCCCACGATGAGACTGCTGTCAAAGTTTTCCGGCGACCCACGCTAAACCCATGTGAGCGAAGCGTTTGCAGTTCTTGCATGGCTGTATGGTACGGGCTATGCGTTCCAATTTGATCGATGAGCTAGGCGAGCCGCGTGACTATTTCAGCCCCTAGCCTTTGTTGGTTCAGCAGACGCGATGGCGTCTAAGGAGAGTAGTATGATTCGGCGAGCACTAATTGGTTTGGCAATGCTACTGGCAGTTGTAGCCGCGGCTTCGTCTGTCGAGGCGCGCACATGCCGCGGGCAATCCGGTTTTTATGGCGGGGGCTTCTATGGAGGCGGCTACCGCGCGCCCGTCTATCGAAGCGCTCGATACTATGGAGGACCTAACTACTACTACGGTCGGGGTCCTGCGGTGTATCGCCGCGCGTACTACGGTGGATATCCGGCTTACTACGGTGGCCCTCGTAGCGGTGTGACTTTGTCATTTGGCTTCTAGTCGGTGTTTGGTGCTGCCGCGAGGATCATTGCGTGGATTCTTGCGGCCCACCAGACTGTTGCGTAATTGATATCCAGAAGCGAGACGAAGGTGACGTATTTGTGATGACACTCAGGGATGCTTGTTTTCGCTTTGACATGGGTCAATCGCCGTAAGTCTAAATAGGAAAAAAGGTTGCGACTCCCCTTGAAGTTTTGGCACGACAAGTGCATTTTGGTTATTGCAGAGCGGCTGCATCAAACCCTTCCGCCTCAATGCCGCTGGGGGAACCTGCCAAGGAGATAGAAAAATGTTGAAGCGATTCATGATTGTTGCATTGTTGGTTGGTGGATTTACGGCTGTTAGCGCTGCGGAAGCCAACGCTTGGATTGTCCGCAGAGTAGCTCCCGTGCGTCGCATTGCTGCTCGAGCTGTTTTGCCGCCCTACCCAGTCGCCCGCCGTGTGGTCGCTGGCCCAATCATCCGCCGACGTCCGGTCGTCGTGGCACGTCCAGTGGTCTACGCCGCACCCGCGCCAGTTGTGAGCGTCGGTGTTGGAGTTGGCGGCTACTATGGCTGGTAAGCTAGCCCGACTGAATTAGACTCAAGTTGCCTGTTAGCTCTTGCGAGCTAGCAGGCTTTTTTTGTGCACCGATTTTGGGTCGATCGCTGGTGCATCTGGAATAATCCTCAATGTCAACGCAGATCGGTCCGATGACAAATGACGAAAGGCCGAGTTCTCGATTCCGACAGCGGAATAACTCGGTTCACAGGTACTCTAGCCGATACGCGATCATGCTGGTCATCATCAGCGATCTTCATCTGACCGATGGAACGAGCGGTTCGACAATTTCGCCAGGTGCGTTTTCGTTGCTTCGCGAGCGCATCGCGGACCTTGCCCTCAGCGCGTCGCAGCGCCGCGATGGTAGCTATCGACCGATTGAGAACGTTGACCTGGTTCTGCTGGGCGACACGCTCGATGTGATTCGATCAACGCAGTGGCTGACCAGCACGGTCCGTCCGTGGGACGATACCAAGTCGCCGGCTATGCTACAGATGGTGGCGAAGATTACCGCCGACATTCTGCAGCAGAATGCTCAAGCACTTGGCGAATTTCGCAGTTTGCAACAACAGGGCGTTGCTTTGCCACCAGCAAGTGCAGCAGGGCGCCCTGCCACGAGTGAAACGATTCCTGTACCGGTGCGTATTCACTACATGGTTGGCAATCACGATTGGTTTTATCACTTGCCAGGTGAAAACTACAACCAGCTGCGTCGACAGATCGCCTCGCACATGGGATTGGCGACCTACGCCGACGCGCCGTTTCCGCACGAGATTTGGGAGAGCAATGAGCTCGTTCAAGTCATGCGGAGGCATAAAGTGTTTGCCCGACACGGCGACGTTTACGATCCTTTTAACTACGAAGGCGATCGCAATGCCAGTAGCTTGGGCGACGTGATTGTGGTCGAACTGTTGAATCGCTTCGGAATTCAGGTAATGCAGCAACTGGGTGACGATCTGCCCTCCAGCGCTGTGCATGGACTGAAGGAAATCGACAACATTCGTCCTTTGCTGTTGATACCGGTGTGGATTGAAGGGCTTCTCGAACGCAGTTGCCCACAGCCGTCAGTGCGCAAGGAGGTCAAGAGAATCTGGGACGAACTGGCGGACGAGTTTCTTGAGCATCCGTTTGTTCAGTACCGCGATACCTGGTGCCCGGTTGATATCGTCGACGGCTTGCAGAAGGCGTTGAAATTCAGTCGCCGACTGTCCGTAGGCTGGGCCAGTTGGATCGCTCAGTGGATCGCTGATTTGCGGGGTGCGAGTAGCAATTCCTTCTATCAGCACGCCTTGACCGAACAAGACTTTCGTAATCGTCGGGCGAAGCATATCGTCTACGGGCATACTCACCATGCGGAAGTCGTACCGTTGGACGCCAGCTACGCGGATGGCTACGTGCTTCATCAGGCGTATTTCAATTCAGGCACGTGGCGGCGGGTGCACACGCAAACCCAGTTTGCTCCGCGCGAGCATGAGTTCATCGCCGCCGATACAATGACCTATCTCGCATTCTTCAAAGACGATGAGCGACGTGGTCGGCCTTACGAAACCTGGACAGGTACCTTAGGATTGAATCCTTTAGTCACGCCAAAGTACCGCGTCGATCCGGCCAACTCGTCCCCACTGCAGCCGCATGTCAGTCGCCAACCGCTTTCGACACCAAGTGTACCGGTCCGAGCGCCCCACTTCGCCGTTCCGATTGCTCGAGGGAGCGAAACCAACCAACCCACTGTTGGCTGAGTTTCAAGAGCAGCTTGCACTCACAGGGCGCGTGTTTGGCGACGCGGGAGTTGATGCGGTCTATTTGGTGCATGGAACCTTCGTCGGTAATGACATCCTTGGGTTGCTGACAGAGTTATCGCGATTCGCTCCACAATTGAGCCGGAAGCTTAGCCGAATCGGCAAAGGCGTAATCGATTGTTTCACTGGCGAAGCCGGCAATTACACGCAGGCGTTTGCAACGGCTCTAAGAGAAGGTCTCTCCGCAGGCGCGGTACGCGAAATCCCCGTCAAGCTGTTCAATTGGTCGAGTCAGAACAATCACATCGCGCGCGCTGACGGAGCGATTCGATTGATTGCCGAACTCGCCAAAATGGATGAGAAAGCACAGCCGAGGCGAGTTCTTATTTGGGGTCATAGCCACGGTGGCAACGTGATGGCCTTGGTTTCACAATTGCTTGGCGCCGACCAAAGCGCTCGTGATGAGTTTTTCGCGGCTGCGCGATCTTACTTCCATGCCTGGGTCCGAGGCGGAGTCGACATGCCGCACTGGCAAGAAGTCGAGGAGTTGTTGAAGGACGAAGTCCATCCAGTGCGACAGTTGCAGCTCGACATGGTTACTTTTGGCACGCCAATTCGCTACGGCTGGAACTCCGGCGGCTACGCCAACCTATTGCACTTCGTTCATCACCGTCCTCCACAGCAAGGTGGGGAGCACAATGCGCCAATACCACTCAAGCCCATGCGCGCGTGCCAAGCACTCGACGGCGATTACGTGCAGCAGATTGGTATCTCGGGGACCAACTTTGCACCGTTGCCGATCGCGGTGCGGACGCTGATCGCGGACTGGCGACTCGATCGGTTGCTTGAGACCGACGTCGTGCCTGAGAATATCATCGCGCGGCTCCGACGCGCCATGCGCGTGCCGGACGAAGGTACGACACTGCTAGTCGACTACACTGAGATTAGCCCTTGGGTCACGCGCCACATCTTTGGCCACGGATTGTACACGTTGCGCAAGTGGCTTCCGTATCATTGCCAGCAGATCGCCGCGAGTTTTTACAGCGAAAATCTTTAGACCATGACAGATTTTGTGCAAGTATCAACGACCGCCGGCACCGCGGACGAAGCACACCGCATCGCCACCGCGCTCGTCGAGCGCAAACTCGCCGCCTGCGTGCAAATTATTCCGCAAGCGCACAGCATCTACCGTTGGCAAGGCGAAGTCGAGCAAGCACAGGAGTCACTCTGCCTGATCAAGACGCGGCGCACCCTCGTCGGCCAAGTCGAGGCCGCCATCCGCGAACTTCATTCCTACGACTGTCCGGAGATCATCGTTGTTGCGATTGAGTCGGCGAGTGCCTCCTACTTGCGTTGGATGGACGAGCAATTGAGCGATGGAAATTGAGACAGCATTGACGCAACTAGGCCTCGTGGCAAATTCCCAGCGATGCGTGCATCGCTTTGGGGAGCGGCCTAGCCGGATCGCTGCTGCGCTGGCAGCGACTCAGGCAATTTTGGTTTGCCACTCCAGTCCACCGGGCAAGTCATCGCAGGCGTACTCGATGTGAATCACGCGTCGGTGCTCCGGAATTTCTGAAGCCGACGAAGCGTGCAGAAGCAGAGGCCGCATTGCGAGAACACCACCAACGGCGACTTCGCAGGTGAGCATCTCGTATTTCCCTTTCGCGATAGACAAGTCATCGCGCTCCCAGCGCTGTTGGTGCGAGCCGGCCAACGCGCGGAGTGCACCGTTGGCTGCGGTACAGTCGTCTAAGTGAATGCGAATGGCGAGCATCCGCTGTAGAATCTCGTGGGGTGGACGAGCCTGTACGACACCTGCTTTGGTAGACCAAGCGTGAAATCCTGGAACGTCAATTTTCTTAGTGACGGCGATGACGCTGTCTTGGTGCCAGCGTAGATTCCAATTTGCGCCGGGCACTTTGTCGAAGAATGTGCCGCGGACGGCGAAACATTTTTCACCGAGAATCGGTGACACCAACGAGCGAATCTCTGCCGACGCCGCCAGCTCGCGGCATGGTGAGCAGATTTCCAACAAGTTGCGAATGCCGAAGACGTTCGACTTGCGGCGTACTTCTTCGCTGTCAGGGATCGAAGCGATTGCGTCGCGGAGTGATAGCACGTCATCCTTGGAAATCACGTTCTCAATGATTGCAAAGCCGCGGCCAGCGACCTGCTGCTCATAGAGATCTCTGTCCATCGAAGCCGGTGACCCCATCGTCACCTACTCTTCCGGTTCGCCGACGTCGACGTCCCAATCTAGTTCGCCAACGTCGACGTAGGCGCCGCAATGCTTGCACACCTGCGTAGTACCCTCGAGTGCGGCTGGGAACTGAATAGACTTTCCGCAATCTTCGCATTCGACGGAGAGGTCGTCCTCATCTTGCTTGGCCTTTTCTACCGCTACTTGTTCTCGCTTCTGCTGTTCGAATGCGTTGATCAGTTGTGCGGCTTGCAGAGAATTGGATTTTTCGACCCAAATGTTGGGCAAGAAGTACTGTCCTACCTGACCGCCGAACCAGAAGTTGACGCCAGATCGATCTTCGTCGGCAAGTGCTTCGATGCCGTTTGCGCTCAACATGTTGACGATCAGGTGCGCTTCGACGTTGCTCTCGGCCGAGTACACTTTGTGCGGCTCGGAGAAGTTCATCATGTCCTCCTTGATCGAGGGCAAATCACCGTGACTGAACGGTGCATTCTACCCTACTTCGTCAGCACGGCCAGAGTTTGCCATAACTCGCGGCGGGTACCTTCGCTGTATTCGATGTCGAACCACACGATCTTGCCGTCGGGGTCAAGGACGTAGATGCGCGGCAATGCCTGGGTGCCGATGCTGGCGAAGGCTTGGCCGTCGGTGTCGATCAGCTGCGGAAACGATGCTTGCGCTTGATTGAGTGCGGCTTGGACGGCGCCCTGCGGCTGCCGAACCGCGATGCCGACGACAGACACCTGCGCGGCTGCGAATTGAGCGGCGATGTCGCGTTGCATGTCGATTAGCGCGGTGCGGGCCATCCAACGGTCGGGATGCCAAAACAGCACGACGGTCGCGTTGCTGGCATAGAGTGACGAGATATCCGTGGAACTGCCGCCAAGCTTGGGAAGCGTGAGTCTGGGGAATGGATCGCCGACCCGAACCTTGCAGAGCTTGGCATGCCCGGTGGACAACATGACTGGCGGAACCGACGGCCCTTCAGCGGGCGGAAGTGCCTTGCGAGCGACGTAGCGCGGTGGCTGGTCGCCTGAATTGGATGATAGGGCTATGGTGCTCAGGTCCGAGCGCAACGGCGACTGCGTCTGCAGAGCGACTTGATCGCTGACGGGCGGCTGATTGGCCGCAGAGCCAGCGCAACCGGCTAGCAGTGCCGGTATCGACAGCAGGCTCAACAGTCTTGCAGGCATGGTGCGAGTTCGCTGGGTGAGAAGCCGAACGACGGCAGTTCTTTGACGACGGCTATTCGTCAAGGTTGATCTTGATGCTGAGTTCTTTCAGCTGCTTGCTATCGACCGAGCCGGGCGCCTCGGTCATCATGTCGGTCGCTTTCTGAGTTTTGGGGAAGGCGATACAGTCGCGGATGTTGTCGAGCTTGCCAAACAGCATTACCCAACGATCGATACCTAGGGCGATTCCACCGTGCGGTGGCGCACCGTACTGTAGGGCGTCGAGCAGAAAGCCAAACCGCTCTTTCTGCATCTCGGCGTCGATGCCCAGCAGTCCGAAGACTTTCGATTGAATTGCCGAATCGTGAATACGAATGGTGCCACCGCCGGCTTCGCTGCCGTTGATGACCAAGTCGTACGCCTGGGCGCGACACTCGCCGGGATTGCTGTCGAGCAGGTCGAGGTGCTCTTCCAGCGGTGCGGTGAACGGATGATGCATTGCCTGCCAGCGCCCTTCATCGTCGTCGTACTCAAACATCGGGAACTCGACAACCCAGGAGAAGTTCATGGCATCGGCATCATACAATTCCATTTCTTTGCCGATTTTGGTCCGCAGTGCATGTAGTACTTTGCACGTGGCAGCGAAGTCGGACGCGGCGAACAAGATAAGATCGTCGGGCTCGGCTCCTAGGCGTTCTGCAAACTTGGCGAGCAGCTGGTCGTCGAAGAACTTGGCAATTGCCCCAGCGAGTTTGCCATCCGCTTCGACCTTGAACCAGGCCAGACCTTTGGCGCCGAATTCCTTCGCATACTCGGTCAGGGCATCGATGCCTCGACGGCTGTATTGCTTCGTGCCGCCTTTCACGTTGATCGCGCGGACCTTGCCGCCCGCTTCGACGGCACCGGAGAAGACGCCGAAGCCGCATTCTTGGGCCAAGTCCGAACAGTCGACGATTTCCATTGCAAACCGCAGGTCGGGCGCGTCGTGTCCGTAGCGCTCCATCGCCTCATCGTAAGTCATGCGCGGCAGCGGCGTCTGCACATCGATGCCGAGCTGCTCTTTGGCGATCTTTTGCACCAATCCGTCGATGGCCGCCATAATGTCTTCTTGATCGATGAACGACATTTCGATGTCCAACTGCGTAAACTCCGGCTGACGGTCGGCGCGAAGGTCTTCGTCACGGAAGCAACGGGCGACTTGCACGTAGCGATCGTAGCCGGCGATCATCAGAATCTGCTTGTACAGTTGTGGCGATTGCGGCAGCGCGTAAAAAGTGCCGCCATGGACGCGGCTGGGTACGAGATAGTCGCGAGCGCCTTCTGGCGTGCTTCGTCCCAGTATCGGGGTTTCGACGTCGACAAAATCGTGCTCGGCGAAGTAGTCGCGCATCGACTTGATCATCTGATCGCGCAGTAAAATCGTCTGCTGCATTTCAGACCGGCGCAAGTCGAGGTAGCGATGCTTGAGTCGCAAATCCTCGTTCGGGATATCCTGCTGCCCTGGATAAACCGGTGGGGTCAGGCTTTTGTTGAGTACCTCCAGTTCGGTGACGCGAACTTCGATCGCGCCGGTGGCCATCTTTTCGTTGGCCATGCCTGCGGGGCGGGGTGCGACTTTGCCGACAACTTTGATGACGAATTCGTTGCGGAGCGACTTACTCGCTTCGATCGTCTCGGGTGCCGTGTCTGGCGGGTTGAAGACCACCTGCGTAAGCCCATAGCGGTCGCGGAGGTCGACGAACAGCCCACCGCCGTGGTCGCGATAGCTGTCGACCCAGCCGCAAAGGGTGACGGTTTCGTCGACATGGGCCTCGCCCAACTGGCCGCAGGTATGAGTTCGTAGCACTTTCGAGTCTCGAAGACGGAGTAGCGTGGCAGCAAAATAAACGGCTCATTGTACTCGCGAAAAAAGGGGGCTGCTAGATAGGGGGATTACCGAATGAACAATGCCCAAACGGCCAAGATCAGGGGTCGTTCCGAGAGATCTCAGGAGGCTAATCCTCGATCGGAGATCAGGTCATGCCCATGCCTCCCACGTTGACTGCAGCAGCACCGATTGGTACAAAACAGAACTCGAAATCACCCATCCTCACAAGGAGAATGCTGTGGGTTGCAGCGAACGTCAAAAAGAGATCAAGCGTCGACGCAAGCGTCGAGAGAAACTGACGCATCTGAAAGGCCGTTTGGCCAAGGCCACTCCATCCGAAAAGCAAGAAATCGTTCGCAAGCTGCGCGAAATGACCCCCGGGTCCGAAGTGCTGATCGGCGAATGGAAGCTCGACGAATCCGATCGCTGAGCCACGATCGGACCAGGCCAACCAAGATGTCGCCCAGCTCTGCCGCGCTCGAAGCAGGCGCAGGAATGCCGCTACGCCAGCGCTGGCTCCAAAGCCTCCGTTGGTGCAAACGTAAATCTGCCATCAACAAAGTCGACCAAGATGGTCGAACCTTCAGGGAAGCCGCCTTTGAGTAGCTCACTCGCGAGCGGATTCTGAATCTGCTGTTGGATCACGCGTTTCACCGGTCGGGCACCATAGACCGTGTCGTAGCCATCGGCAGCCAGGCGAGCGCGGGCCGCCTCGGACACAACCAGCCCAAGGTCTTGTTTCGACAGAATCGTTTCGAGTCCGCGAAGCTGCAGATCGACAATCTTTGCTACCTGCGTACGATCGAGCGGATGGAAAACGATCGTCTCGTCGATGCGGTTTAAAAACTCAGGCAGGAATTTTGCTTGCAGCGATTCCTCGAGCGCCTGGCGGATTTCTGCCGCAGTGCCACCTTCTTGAGTGACGTGTTGGATCATCTGGCTACCGACATTCGAGGTCATCACGATGATGGTGTTCGAAAAATCGACCGTGTGCCCGTGGTTGTCGGTGAGTCGTCCATCGTCGAGCACCTGTAGCAAGATGTTGAAGACATCGCGATGCGCTTTTTCGATTTCGTCGAGCAACACCACTGCGTACGGACGACGGCGCACCGCTTCGGTCAGCTTGCCACCTTCTTCGTAACCGACGTACCCAGGAGGCGCACCAATCAGGCGGCTGACCGTGTGCTTCTCCATGAACTCACTCATGTCGAGCCGCACCATCGCATTTTCGTCGTCGAATAGCACCTCGGCCAGCGCCTTGCAGAGTTCGGTCTTACCCACGCCGGTCGGCCCGCAGAATAGGAACGAGCCGATCGGACGCTGCGGATCTTGCAACCCGCTGCGGCTGCGACGCACTGCATTGGACACGGCCTCGACCGCCTCGTCTTGGCCGACGAGCCGTTGGTGCAAACGTTCTTCGAGGACGAGTAGCCTGGCCCGCTCGCTTTCCATCATGCTGGTCACGGGCACGCCGGTCCAATCGCTGACGACCTCCGCGATCTCCTCGGGTCCGACTTCCTGCCGCAGTAGTCTGCGCTTCTCGCCGCGGTCGGCTTCGCCGGCGTTGTGCTGTTCGGCTGCTTGATTCTGTTCCTGACGCTCAAGTTGCTTTTCCAGTTCCTTTCGCTCGGAGTCTAACTCGTACAGTGACTGAAACAACTCTTCGCCAACGGGTTGGCCCGCCGACTGCTTGTCGTTGATTGTCGCAGCGAGCTGTTGGTAGCGATGTTCGGCGTCCTGTTGGCGCTCACGTAGTTGATGCACATCTCCCACACCAAGTTTTTCGCTTTCCCACTGTTCGCGCAGATTGGCGAGCTCCCGTTTGAGATCGGTGATTTCGTCGTTCACCTCTTCGAGACGCTGCTTCGCGTGGTCTTCGGTCTCGTCGGCGAGCTGTCGGGCAACAATTTCCAGTTGCGTGATTTTTCGTTGGACGAGGTCGATCTCGGCGGGCACGCTCTCCAGCTCCATTGCCAGGCGGCTAGTCGCTTCGTCCATTAGGTCGATTGCCTTGTCTGGCATATAACGATCGGCGATATAGCGGTTCGACAGCTCCGCCGCGGCAACCAGCGCAGAGTCCTTGATCTTCACGCCTTTGTGGTGGGCTTCGTAGCGCGGTTTGAGTCCGCGCAGGATGGCGATCGTGTCTTCGACATTGGGCTCGCCGACGAAAACCGGCTGAAAGCGGCGCTCTAGGGCCGCATCTTTCTCGATGTATTTGCGATATTCGTCGAGTGTGGTCGCGCCGACGCAGCGTAGCTCGCCACGGGCGAGTGCCGGTTTGAGTAAGTTGGCCGCATCGTTTCCACCTTCGGCAGCACCGGCACCGACGACGGTATGCAACTCGTCGATGAACAAGATGACTGCGCCCTGCGAGTCTTCCACTTCGCGCAGGACGGCCTTGAGGCGCTCTTCAAATTCCCCTCGGAACTTAGTCCCCGCGATCAGCGCACCCATGTCGAGCGCGACGACCCGTTTGTTTTTAAGGCTTTGCGGTACGTCGCTTTGCACAATTCGTAGTGCCAGACCTTCGGCGATTGCCGTCTTGCCGACGCCTGGTTCGCCGATCAGCACGGGATTATTTTTCTTGCGGCGCGAAAGCACCTGAATCACACGACGGATTTCCTGGTCGCGGCCGATCACCGGGTCGAGCTTGCCTTGTTCGGCCCGCTCGACCAAGTCGATCCCGTATTTTTCGAGCGCCTGAAACTTGTCTTCTGGGTTCTGATCGGTCACCCGACCGCTGCCGCGCACTTCGCGTAGCGCTTCCAATATCTGCGCAGCGGAGATTGCGTTGAGCTTGAGAACCTCTTTGGCTTTGGTCTTCGCCTTGGCGAGCGCGAGCAGTTGGTGCTCGGTCGAGACGAATTCGTCTTGCATCGTTTCGGCTTCGTCCTGCGCCGCTTCGAGCACCTTGGTCAGATCGCTGCCGAGCTGCGGCGGGGTACCGCTGTTGGATTGGGGCAGGTGACCCAGCTCGGCGGTGACGATCTGCTGCAATTGTGCCTGATTAACGCCGATTCGCTCAAACAGTGGACGCACAATACCGTCCTGCTCGGCGAGTAGCGCCGCCAGCAAGTGGAGCGGCTCGATCTGCGGATTCCCCGCGTCAGCAGCCAACTCCTGACCTTGCCGGAGCGCCTCTTGTGCCTTAATTGTTAGTTTGTCGAATCGTAGTGCCATGAGTTTTTGTTCCTTTCCGTGCATAAAAATAGCCGACAGTGTTGGCGACACTGCCGGCTAGATTGTTAGCAGCGTCGCCTTAGCTCTTGACCTCAAACTCCGCATCAATCGCGTCGTCGTCGGCCCCGTCAGAGCCGCCTTCTGCGCCGTCCGCAGCAGCGGGCTCACCGTCCGGCGAGGCCGCGGCGGCGTTCTTGTAAAGTGCCTCGCTCATTGCGTGCGAGGCGGCTTCAAGCTCGGCGATAGCGGCTTTGATCGCGTCGGCGTCGTCGCCCTTGGCGGCTTCCCGAACCTTGGCGATCGAAGCCTCGAGCGATTCTTTGTCGCTGTCGCCCAGGCTATCGCCTTGCTCCTTGATCAGCTTCTCAAGCTGATAACAACGCGACTCGGCTTCGTTTTGGGCTTCGATTAAGGCACGCTTCTTCTTGTCCTCGTCCGCGTGGGCGGCGGCGTCCTTTTGCATCTTGTCGATTTCTTCCTCGGACAGACCGCTGGATTGTTCAATCTTGACGGTGTGCTCTTTGCCGGTGCCAAGGTCTTTGGCCGCGACGTTGAGGATGCCGTTGGCGTCGAGGTCGAATTTGACTTCGATCTGTGGCACTCCGCGCGGCGCTGGTGGGATGCCTTCGAGGTTGAACTGATCGAGCAGCCGGTTGTCGGCGCACATTTCGCGTTCGCCCTGGAAGACTCGTACGGTCACAGCCGTCTGATTGTCGTCGGCTGTGCTGAACACCTGCTTGCGCTCGGTCGGGATCGTCGTGTTACGTTCGACGAGCTTGGTCATCACGCCGCCGAGAGTTTCGATCCCCAGCGACAGCGGAGTCACATCAAGCAGCAGAATGTCCTGCACATCGCCAGAGAGCACGCCACCCTGGATGGCGGCACCGATAGCGACCACCTCATCAGGGTTCACGCCCTTGTGAGGCTCTTTACCGAACATTTCTTTGACCAACTCTTGCACCTTAGGGATCCGCGTCGAGCCGCCGACGAGCACGACTTCGTCGATCTCGCCTGCCTTCAGCTTCGCGTCGTCCATTGCTTTTTGCACGGGCACGCGCACTCGTTCGATCAGACCGTCGACCAACTTCTCGAAGTCGGCCCGCGAAATGCTCATTTGCAAGTGCTTTGGACCGCTCGCATCCGCCGTGATAAACGGCAAGTTAATGTCGGTCGATGCGGCAGAGCTAAGCTCTTTCTTTGCCTTTTCGCAGGCTTCCTGCAGGCGTTGCAGAGCCATTACGTCCGAGCGAAGGTCGATGCCCTGCTCTTTCTGAAACTCGTCAGCCACGTGGTTGATCAACGCCTCGTCGAAGTCGTCACCACCGAGGTGCGTGTCGCCGTTGGTCGAGATCACACGGAATACGCCGTCGGCAACTTCCAGAATCGACACGTCGAACGTTCCACCGCCGAGGTCAAACACGCAGATTTTTTCTTGAGCCTTACTGTCGAGGCCATAAGCGAGCGATGCGGCGGTCGGCTCGTTAATGATCCGCGCGACTTCCAGACCGGCAATCTGACCGGCGTCTTTGGTTGCCTGACGCTGTGCGTCGTTGAAGTATGCTGGGACGGTGATCACTGCCTTGTTGACGGTGTGACCGAGATAGGCTTCGGCAGACTCTTTGAGTTTGCGTAGCGTCTTCGCGGAAACCTCTGGAGGCGTGAGTTCCTGATCGCCAACTTTCACTTTGACGTAGTCGTTCGCTCCCCCAACGACTTCGTAAGGCACCATTTTCTCTTCGGACGCCACTTCGTTGTGACGACGGCCCATGAAACGCTTGACGGAATACACCGTCTTGGTCGGATTGGTCACGGCTTGGCGGCGCGCGGGTTCGCCGACAAGAACTTCGCCCTTGTCAGTGAACGCAACGACACTCGGCGTCAGACGATTGCCTTCTGGGTTCGGAATAACCTTCGCTTCTTTGCCTTCCATCACAGCTACGACCGAGTTGGTCGTGCCGAGATCGATGCCGATGATTTTTTCGCCTGCAGCCATAGGAATGGTCTCCTGAGTTTTGCTTCGCTTGGTTCTTTATTGCGCTGAGCAGCGTGTTGCTCGCGGTCGGTATGTTTATGGGTTTTCTGACCGGCAGAGATGGTCAGGGGATAACTAATCGGCACTAGAATGAAGCAAAGCCCATGCCATCTGGCACGCGATGGTGTATTTTTCTTAAGTGCATGGAAATAAATCACTTGCGCATTGACCGCGAATCAGAGAAAGTGGCAGTCAAAGCTATTTTTCTGCCAAAACGGCAGAGCGTTGCTCTTTGTGACGCCAAGCCGACGAATCTGCGGTGTCAATTTGGCAGTTGCGGTCGCGCTACGCAGTAGCAAACGCTGTCAAATCAATACTTTAGACGCTCCCGATCTTGGCCGAATCGAGGTCGGTTACCATACTGGCCGCATGGCAAAGAAGAAGAAAAAATCCGACGATGGCAAACCCGCCCCTCGAAAGCCGTCAACGCGCCAGCTCGATAAGATCGACCGCGAGATATTGGCGCTGCTCAGCCAGCGCGCAGAGCTGACCTCAGCTCGAGGCGAAGACGATCCGGTCGCAAATCGCGTCGCCGACGACGCGTCTCTCAAGAAAATCGTTGAGCAGAATGGTGGTCCTCTCACGAACACAGCCGTACGCGCCGTTTTTCGAGAGTTACTGGGTGGTGCTCGGGCAATCGGGGCCAAGTTGCGCGTTGCGTACTTGGGGCCGGAGTTCACTTACAGTCATCTCGCGGCAATTGAGTACTTTGGTCAGGCCAGTGACTTGGTGCCCGTTGGAACGATTGCGTCGGCTTTCGAGGAGGTCGAACAAGCGCAGGCAGATTACGGTATTGTACCGATCGAGAACTCTACCGACGGCGGCATCGTCGACACTCTGGAGTGCTTGGTCCGTTCGCCCGTCCAGATCTGTGGCGAAGTGCCACTGCACATTCACCACTGCCTGCTGGGGGTTTGCGCTCGCAACGAAGTGCGAAAGGTTTACAGTAAGCCTCAGGCTCTGTCGCAGTGCCGAAACTGGCTGAGCAAGCATATTCCGTCGGCAGAATTGTGCCCGGTCGCGAGTACCGCCGATGCCGCCAAGCGAGCCGGCAAAGAGAAAGGAGCCGCTGCAATCGCCAGCGAGCAGGCAGGGGTGAATCACTCGTTGTCTGTGTTGGCCCGCAACATCGAGGACAATCGTGACAATGTCACGCGGTTCGCTGTCATCGGTGCTCAGCGCAGCCCCAAAACGGGCAAGGATAAGACTTCGCTGGTATTTGAGATCTCGCACGAACCGGGGGCTCTGGCCGATGCGATGGGGATCTTTAAACGCCAGAAGCTAAATATGACCTGGATCGAGTCGTTTCCGATGCCGGGTCAGCGAGGCCGATATCTGTTTTTCGTCGAGTTTTTAGGGCATTCCGATGATTTACGTGCTCGGCGAGCGTTGGCCTCGTTGGAAAAAAAGACCGAACGGCTGACAATATTGGGCTCCTATGCGCAGGCAGAGCCAATCGGCTAGACTGTGAGGTTCGCTGATAGCACTGAGGAACCCTAGTGTGCCCCTAGATATCAGGCAAGCAGTAGCAACGATATTCGGCTGTGCTGCCTTGGGCACCTCGGTCGGACTTGTTGTGGGCTATTCGATCGGAACCTATGCTCCCGATTTTATTCGGGCGCTGTTTCCTCTGGCTAGCCACGAGTCGAGTACCACCCAGATCGGTGCTGGTTTAGGCACGGTGAGTGGTGGATTCATCGGCGTAGGTGTTGGTGTATTCATTGTCGGACTGTTTGCATGGCTAGGGCCGAAAGCCGGACGGTCATAGGCCAAGAATTCGGATTCACAGAACAAAAACGGCAGATGGAGAACTTAAGCATGCGTACGCCACTAATCGCCGGCAACTGGAAGATGAATACAGACAGCGAAAGCGCTGCTGAGTTGGCGAGCGCCATTGCGCAACGCGTCGGCGAAGCGGATGGCTCGGAATTGCTCGTTTGTCCGCCAAGCATCTTCTTGACCAAGGTCCGCGATGCCATTGGTGAAGCGGCCGTTGGGCTTGGTGCACAAAACATGTATCACGAGCCGGCAGGCGCGTTCACAGGTGAGATCAGTGCCGCGATGCTCAACAGCATTGGAGCTTCGTATGTAATTCTCGGGCACAGCGAACGTCGTCACGTGTTTGGCGAGACCGATGAAGATATCAACAAGAAGACCGTCGCAGCGTTGGCTGCGGGACTCAAGCCAATCGTCTGTGTCGGCGAGCTACTGGAAGAACGCGAGGCTGGTCGGACCGCAGCTGTCATACGTGATCAGTTCCAAGGGTCGCTAGCAGGTATCTCTGCCCATGATATGAAAAACGTGGTCATTGCTTACGAGCCAGTTTGGGCCATTGGCACCGGCAAAGTGGCCACGCCAGAGCAAGCAGAGGAGGTGCATGCCGATCTTCGCAAGCAACTCACAGACCGCTACAATGCGGAATTGGCCGAAGTCGTACGGATTCTCTACGGCGGCAGCGTCAAACCCGGCAACGCGGCCGAATTGCTCGGCCAACCAAATATCGACGGCGCGTTGATCGGCGGAGCCAGCTTGAAAGCGGATGACTTTCTGGCGATTGCTTCGGCGAGTGCCGCGACAGCAGGTGCTTAGGCCACCGTGCGAATACCCATCAAACATACTCACTCAACGGAGTTCCAACCGTGATCAGCCCAATCTTCGCAGCTTTCGGTCAGACCATTCTGATGCTGCTACTTGGCTTCGTTGCATTGTTTTTGATTCTGCTTGTGCTCGTGCAGCGTGGCAGAGGCGGGGGACTAGCAGGTGCACTCGGTGGTATGGGCGGTTCGAGTGCCTTTGGCGCGAAAGCTGGTGACATCTTTACCAAGATCACCGCCTTTGCGGCAATGTTCTGGATTCTGCTTTGCATCGCCGCGTCGAAGATGACCCCTGAGCAGGACAGTCTGATCGATACCGGCAAGGCTTCGACCTCGGCAGAAGCTTCGTCGATGGGTGCTCCGCCAGCCGAGGAGGAAGGCGACGGAGATGCTACTGCCTCAGAGAGCACCGCGGCGGAGCAGATCGAGGCCCCTGCCGATAGCGAGCCCGAAGACTCGACTGAAAGCACCACCGAGTCGGTCGACCCTTAGATCGCTAACCCTACCGTGACACGCCGGCGATCAAACGGGCGTGCGGTTCCAGTAGCAGATGAGGTGATTGCGTGGCGTTGCTCAGTATGACCGGATTTGGCGAAGTCCGCGATGAGCGTGGCGGGTACGCGATCGTTGTCGAAGTTCGGACAGTGAACAGCCGCTACTTCAAACTCCACCTGCGCACGACCGATGGGTATGGAGCACTGGAGTCTCGCGCCGAATCCGTGATTCGTGAGTTCGTCAAGCGTGGCACCGTTCACTGCAATGTTCGCATACAGCAGGTGGGTACGGCAGATGATTTTCGGATCAACAAGAGCCTGCTGGCTCAGTACCTGGATCAATTTCAAGAACTGGCCAAAGAACGCGGCATGGACCTCAACACCAAGTTGGAGTTCGGATCGTTGGCAGCATTGCCCGGCGTAGTTGAGGGAGTCTCATCGGAGTCGATTGATTCGGGTGAAATCTGGGCGATCGTCGAACCGACCATCCGCGCGGCGCTCGAACAGCTAACCACGATGCGGGCCGACGAAGGTGCGGCGCTGGCGAAAGACCTACAGCAGCAATGCCAGACGGTCAACAAGGCACTTGCCGTTATCGAGCAGCGAGTGCCAAATGTCGTCGAGCATTATCGTCGGCGAATTGCCGATCGTGTGAATGAAGCACTCGAGTCTCTTAATGTCAGCGTTGAGCCGGCGGATTTGGTTCGCGAGATCAGTCTGTTTGCGGAAAGGAGCGACATCTCTGAAGAGATCGTGCGTCTGCATAGTCATCTGGAGCAGTTTTCCAATGCCATGCTGCTTCCAGAGAGTGCTGGGCGAAAGCTAGAGTTCATCTGCCAGGAAATGGGCCGAGAAACAAATACGATTGGCTCGAAAGCAAACGACTCGGAGATTTCGCAGCAGGTTGTCGAGATCAAGTCTGCCTTGGAACGGATTCGCGAACAGATCCAAAACGTGCAGTGATGCTAGAGCGCGAGGCTATGGCCAGCAACGAGCAGGGAAAGCTACTGGTGATTTCGGGGCCCTCGGGCGTTGGCAAGTCCACAGTTGTGCGCGAAGTGCTTGCTCGGTTTGAAGGCCGACTGCGACTCAGCATTTCAGCGACCACCCGGCCGCCAAGACCGCAGGAACAAGGCGGTGTACACTACCATTTTCTGACCGACGAGCAATTTCGGCAGCGTCGCGAGCAGGGCGAATTTCTCGAATGCATCGAGGTTTTCGGACGTGGGCACTGGTATGGCACGCTTTGGAGTGAGGTGAGACCTTTCCTACAGACCGGAATTTGGGTACTCTTAGAGATCGACGTTGACGGCGCTGACAACGTCTTGCAGCAGTTCGCTGAGCCGATTTCGATCTTTATCCGACCCGCCTCTTTTGAGGAGCTTGAGCGCCGATTGCGGAGTCGGGCCACCGAGAACGAAGAGTCGATTCAACGCCGTTTGAGCGTCGCTCGGTACGAGTTAGAACTAGCCGATCGGTACGAATACCAAGTCGTTAACGAGACCGTTCCTCAGGCGGTCGAAGATATTTGCAGCATACTTAAGGATCGAGGTCTTAGCACATGATTGATGCTTTGAAAGAAGAAGAAATTGTCAACAAAGTGGGCGGACGTTTTAAGCTTTCCACGCTAATTCAAAAACGATTGGCTGCGATCAACGCCGGCGCTCGCGCACTGGTCGACTTCGAGTCGGAAGACAAAATGGAAGTCGTCGTCCAAGAGATCCTGCAAGACAAAATCTATCTCGACGCCTCCAACCAGGTCATGGTGGTCGGCGAACCCACCGAAGATGCCGCCGCGGGTGGACCACCGGAGCTTGATCTCACGAACTTGGGTGAAGTCTAAGCGAGTAGCTTCAACGAGCGTAGGCTGCCGATGGGAAATGAAATTATCATTGGCGTTACCGGAGGCATCGCCGCCTACAAGACGGCCGCGCTAGTCAGCGATCTCGTGCAGAGCGGTATCGGTGTGACCGTTGTCATGACGCGGGCCGCAACCAAATTTGTAGGTCCGGCAACCTTTCGCGCCTTGACGGGCCGCAAAGTCTACACGCGTATCTTTGAAACCAGCGAGTTTCCGCTCGGTCCACACATTGAGCTGGCCCGCCGAGCGCAATTGCTGTGCGTCTCACCAGCCACGGCGGGCTTCATGGCACAGGCGGCGCATGGCATCGCCGATGATCTCCTAAGTACGCTGTTGCTTTCATTCACCGGCCCGATCGTTGTCGCCCCGGCGATGAATACGGAGATGTGGGAAAAACCGGCGGTGCAGCGAAATCTCGAGCAAATCCAGGTCGATGGATTGCACGTGGTTGGGCCACAGGAAGGCTGGCTAAGCTGCCGTCAGAAAGGTGTGGGACGCATGGCCGAGCCGGCAGAGATTAAGCAGGCGATCATTGCGAAGCTTGAGGAAATGAGCAGATGACCTGTACCCTAGTGACCATCGATTGCAAGGCCTCGCGTATGGTGGGTCATTTGGTGATTGGAAACTAGGTCATTCCGATGGCAAAGATCCTCATCACTTCAGGTCCCACACGGCAGTACCTCGACCCAGTCCGGTATCTAACGAATGCCTCCAGCGGACGGATGGGCGCGGCGTTGGCCAGGGCGGCCTCCGAGCTGGGGCACGAAGTCGTGATCGTGAGCGGCCCCGTCGAAGTCGACTATCCCGCAGCAGCTAGGGTCGTACCCGTGGTGTCAACCGAAGAGATGTTAGAGCGATCGCGCGAGGCGTTTGCCGACTGTGAAGGGTTGATCGGGGCGGCGGCGCCGTGCGACTACCGTCCTGTGCGGGTGCGAGACAGTAAAATCGCCAAGACCGGGCAGCCAATGCAGCTAAATCTCATCGAAACCGACGACGTTGTCGCGACGCTTGGTGCCGAGAAAGGTACACGCTGGGTCGTTGGATTCGCTCTCGAGACCGAAGATCATCGTCTTCGCGCACTTGCCAAGCTCGAACGCAAACACTGTGATATGATGGTCTCCAACGGCGTCGAAGCGATGAACTCTGATCAGAATAGCGTGGAGATTCTCGATCCGAGTGGCGAAGTCATGGCCGTTGCCGAAGGGACCAAGCTGACGGTCGCTAAGAAAATTCTATCGGTCGTTCAGCAGCGACTAATTGCCCGCTAAGTGCCCGTCGCAACGCAACGCCCGTCGCAACGCAGCACCTGTTACAACGCAGCCCGATTGCGGATGCGATCAAACAGCCGTAGCAGCGGCCCGCGGCGCGATTCGGTGCTTGGCGTTTGTTCCGCCTGAGCGAGCAGCTCGGCTTTTGCCGCTTCCCAGTTTTCGCTGCCGTCGCCGTCGGGGCAACCTTTTGACTCCCAGATTTGGTAGGCGCGTTCTGCAATGGCCTCGTCTGGAATCGTGACGAGGCTGGCGGTTGGTGGCTCTGACATAGCGGTTTTCTCCTTCGGTCGACTCTTGGGCTGCTGCCTCGCGTGAGTGGGAACTCGTGTGCTGCCGCCCAAGTCCGCTTTATAGCCCGATTTGTCCCGTGGGAGCAAGACCGTCAGCTCCCAGTGCTGGCACACGGCGTTTGAACCCCGTCGTTCAGGCTTGTGTCCTGGCCACAATCTGCTCGCCCGTAGCGACCCGATTCGGCGGTCATTATACTGTTAGATTCCGCTTATGCGGGCCTTGTGAACCCATCACGATGCAATTCCGGACAAGTATGATCCGCACGGCAATCCTTGGCGCGACTGGCTACACGGCCCGCGAACTGCTCGACCTGTTGCTTCGACATCCAGAGGTCGAAGTGACGGCTTTGACGACGCGCCAGGATACGCAGCCGCACGTCGCGGAGGTCCATCCCGCGCTGCGTGGACGACTTGATCTATGCCTTCAGAATCTCACACCTGCCCAAGTCGCGGAGCGAGCCGACTGCGTGTTCGGATGTTTGCCGCACGCAGCGAGTGCCGCAGTGGTCAGCCAGCTGTTGGCAGCCGGCTGCCGAGTCGTGGACTTCAGCGCAGACTACCGCCTGGACGACCCGCAGGTCTACACGCAGTGGTACAAGGTCGCCCATCCAGATCCTGAGCGGATGCCCCGGACCGTCTACGGTCTGCCAGAGTTGTTCCGCGACTCGATCGAAGGGGCGGAACTTGTCGCGAATCCTGGCTGCTATCCCACGGCTGCGATCTTGACCCTAGCGCCGCTGCTAAGGGCAGGCGCGATCGAGCCGCGTGGTATCGTCATCGACGCCAAGAGCGGCGTGACTGGTGCGGGTCGCTCCGCGAAGCCACACCTCCACTTTCCCGAAGCTAATGAGAACCTTACGCCTTACGGGGTCGGTCAGCACCGACATACGCCGGAGATCGATCTGATTTTGAGCAAAGCCGCCGGTGTCGATACCAATGTCGTTTTCACGCCGCATCTGATTCCGATGGACCGCGGCGAGCTAATTACCGCCTACGCCGATCTTGCTACCGACGCGTCCAGCGAGCGTTTGCTCGAAATTTTACAGACTTACTATGCCGAAGAACCCTTCGTACGCGTGATTGAAGGTTTGCCTGGCACAAAGCAAGTGGCGCACACCAACTTTTGCGACGTGACGGTTCGCCGTGTGGGCGACAAAGCCGTTGCGGTTGGCGCGATTGACAACCTGATTAAAGGAGCGTCGGGCGCGGCCGTACAGAATTTCAATTTGATGTATGGTTTTGAAGAGACCACCGCCTTGCTATAGCCGTAGCAATCCAACCTTCGACCTAAAATCCGTTTACTATATGCCCAACCAACTTCCCATTGGCTTTCGTTCCGCCGGCGTTTACTCTGGTGTCAAACGCAACACCAGCAAGCTCGATCTGTCGTTGGTTGTATCGGATCGACCTGCCGTGTCAGCGGGCGTTTACACGCAGAATGTCGTGTGTGGAGCGCCGGTGGAACTGAATCGCCAGCGGACGCCCAGCGAGTCGACGCGGGCAATCGTCCTCAATTCGGGCGTAGCCAACGCCTGCACTGGTGAGCGAGGCATGCGCGACGCGGTCGAGATGGCGAGAAATGCGGCGGGTGCAACAGGGGTTGCCGAGCAAGACGTCCTCGTGCTCTCGACCGGTCTGATCGGCGAACATCTGCCGATGAACAAGATCAATGCAGGCATTGTCGAGGCCGCATCCAAGCTTGCGAGCAGCGACGAAGCCTTGGTCGATGCTGCACGGGGCATGATGACTACCGACACGGTACATAAGATCCGAAGTCGGCAGATCCAGCTCGACGGGCGACAAATCACCGTGACAGGCATTGCCAAGGGGGCTGCGATGATCGGTCCCAACATGGCAACGATGTTGGCCGTGATCATGACCGACGCGGCAATCTCAATCGAAGCCGCACAGGCGGGACTCAAAGACGCGGTCGACGAGTCGTTCAATTGCATCAGCGTCGATGGGCATACCAGCACGAGCGACGCCGTGATTTTGCTCGCTAACGGTGCGGCCGGCGGCGAGGTACTGTCAAACGGCGAACTAAGCAAGTTTCAGGCAACGCTTGTGGAAGTCTGCGAAGATCTGGCACAGTCGATTCCGGCTGACGGCGAAGGGGCAACTCATCTGATTACTGTCGAAGTCCATGGGTGTGATAACCGCAAGCACGCCGTCACAATCGCTAAGACCATCGCAGACAGCCCGTTGGTCAAGACCGCGGTTGCCGGTGCGGACCCTAATTGGGGCCGCATTGTCTCGGCAGCGGGCTACGCTGGTGTAGCATTCGATCCCACCAAGGTCAGCTTACTCGTCAATGGCATGTTGCTATACGAGAAAGGGGCTCCGGTGGAATTCGATGCGACCGCTGTATCCGAATCGATGCAAAGCCACCGTGACACGGGGATTGTGCTGTTGCTCGACGAAGGCACAGCATCGGCCCGGTTTTGGACGACGGATCTCACTGCAGAGTATGTGCGTCTGAACGCTGACTATCACACTTGAGCTGCGAGTTATGAGTCGCAAGTTGCGAGTCATCATCGCTCGCAACTCGCAATTCGAAACTCACTATGAACGAAGCCCTCGGACGAGCACGAAAAGGCGCCTTTGTGCTTGGCTGCGTTTTCGTCTGGTCGATTCTGTCGTTCCACTGGCTGTTCAAGAAGCCCCTGCTCGAGTCGATCTATTGGACGGTGATCACAATAGCTGGCGTCGGCTACTCGCAGAGTGTTGACGTCGAAGTGCCGCCCGCTCGGCAGTTTCTGTCGATCGTGGTGATTCTCGTGGGCATGGTCTCAGTGGCATACACCTTGGGTATGTTGATTCAAGCAATCGTCGAGGGACAACTCGACAAAGTGATGGGAGAGAAACGGATGAAGCAGCGCATTGAAAAGCTTAAGGACCACGTCATCATCTGCGGGTTCGGCCGCATCGGTCAGAATCTCGCCAATCGTCTCGTTCGTCATCGTGTCCCGTTTGTGGTGATCGATCCCAGTCCAGAGATGATCGTCGAGGCCAAAGCGCGGGGATACATCGCGATGGAGGCAGACGCCACCGACGAGGACGTGCTGCGGGACGCGGGCCTCGATCGGGCGTCGACGATTGTATTTGGCATTCAAAGCGATCCAGACAACGTCTTCCTTACGCTCACCGTTCGCAATCTGAATCCCAACATCACCATTGTCGCGCGAGGCGAACACCCCAAGACCGAGCAGAAGCTCATTCAGGCTGGTGCCAGCCAAGTGGTAATGCCTGCGATTATCGGGGCCGAGCGCATCGCAGACATCATCACCCGCCCCGAAACGTCAGACCTGTTGCGTTGCGTGGGGCACGAGTCGGGTCTCAATGCCGAACTCGAAGAGTTCAAATTCGAAGCCGACAGCCCCTTTATCGGTCGCACCGTGCGAGAAGCTGAAGAACAGCTAGAAAACCTCATGATCGTCGCGGTTCGAAAGCCCGATGGCGAGACCGTATTCAACCCCAAAGACGACGAGGCCCTGTGCCCTGAAGATGTCGTCATTGTGATGGGGCCTGAGGCCGATATCGAGAGCTTCTACGAAATCTGCGTCGAGCCTAGAACCGAGGCAGTAACCGTCTAGCCCAACGGCCTGCAGCGCAGCCCTGCGCTGCAGCTAGCTTCACACAGGCGCACGGACTATTGCAACTCCGCACGTTGCAAAACTCGGTAGCAGTCGTCCGAAGTCCAATCCAGCTAACGATTTGGAATAGGTAACGAGACGCGCAATAGAAAACCGCGTTTCAAAATTACAAAACCTCGATCGCTACCCAAAAAGGCATATCTTTGCGCGGGGCGAGTGCGTTGCTGAGCATTTTACAAAAAAGGCATCGTCGATTCCGCCGAGATTCTTGGCCGCGTGGTGTCTTTTCCGCGGAGTGCACACAGCCGGCCGCTGGCTCTGGTACACCGACCACCGTACGCCACACAAGTTCTTGGCCGCTCGCTGGCACTTGCTGAGAAGCGCCATATCGCCTACAAAATAGTCCTGTCAGCATCACACGGATGAGCTCGGTGTCGAGCCTTGCTGGCAAGAAGTTCGGGCCGTGGCGCAGTCTGGTAGCGCGTTTGACTGGGGGTCAAAAGGTCGCTGGTTCGAGTCCAGTCGGCCCGACTTTTTCTTTTCGGGGCTTTTACGTTATGCCCCGACATCGGCGATAGGGCCGAAATGCCTGAATTGGAATTGGCTGCCTGCTCTGGTGTAGCCGCCCGGGCGTCCGTAACTTCTGCCTGGCAAGAGCCGAACTTCTCCCACGTCAGACTTATCGGTTACAATAGGCGTTCTTACACCATCGGACGAGAGCTGCAGACTCAACTATGTCGCACATTGTCGGAATCGATTTGGGCACGACGAACTCTCTGTGCGCTGTTTTTCTGGCGGAACAGCCACGTCTGATTCCTAATGCGCTGGGCCAGCTGCTCACGCCCTCGGTGATCGGTCTGTTGGAGGATGGGCAGATACTGGTGGGTGCAGCCGCCAAGGAACTGCAAGTCACCCAGCCGGAGCGATGTGTCTCTTGCTTCAAGCGGTTTATGGGCAGCGGCGAAACAGTTGAATTAGGCGATCGAACATTTACCGCGCCAGAGCTGTCTAGCATGGTCTTGCAATCGCTCAAGGCCGACGCGGAGAAGTTCCTCGACGAGACGGTAAGCGAGGCAGTGATCACCGTGCCCGCTTACTTTAACGATAATCAGCGCAAAGCCACGCGTACTGCCGGCGAACTTGCGGGGCTGAAGGTGCGCCGAATCGTTAACGAACCGACGGCGGCTGCATTGACCTACGGATTCCATGATCGCGACGGCGACAAGAAACTGCTGGTTGTCGATCTGGGTGGAGGCACATTTGATGTGACGCTGATGGAGGTGTTTGAGGGCACGATCGAAATTGTCTCGACAGCAGGCGAGAACTTCCTCGGCGGCGAGGATTTTACCAACCGCGTGCTCGCGACCATTCTGCAGAAGCAAGGTGTGCAGTTCGAAGTGGCTGAACTCAAACAGCCGCAGCGCGTCTCCCGACTACGCCAGCAATGCGAAGCGGCCAAGATTCATCTGGCTGACCAAGACGAAGCCACCATCTTCGTTCCCGACGAGACTGGTGAACTTGTGGACGGTGGGCCAAAGGTGACGATTACGCGAAGACAATTTGCCAAAATTGTACAGCCACTGTTGGAGCGAATTGCGGGGCCAATTGGTAAAGCGCTGCGTGACGGCGATTGCCAGCCTGAAGACGTCGACGAAGTGATACTCGTCGGCGGAGCCACGCGGATGCTTGCGGTGCGAGAATTCTTACACGAGCGATTCCAAGTCGACCCGTTGGTGAAGTTCAATCCCGACGAAGTTGTCTGTTTGGGCGCCTCAGTGCAGGCGGCTCTGATCGCAGACGATCGGGCCGTCGACGACATGGTGATGACCGACGTCTGCCCTCATACGTTGGGGGTCGATACCGCGAAAGAACTGGGTTCGCAGATCAAGTCGGGTTACTTCACGCCGATCATCCATCGCAACAGCACCATTCCAACGTCGAAAGAACAAGTTTTTTCGACAATGCAACCGAACCAGCAGACGGTGCAGATCGACGTCTATCAAGGCGAACACCGCCGTGTGGAAAAAAACCTCAAACTCGGTGAGCTAACCGTTTCAAATATCCCACCAGGCCCAGCGGGTCAAGAAATCTATATCCGATTCACCTACGATCTGAATGGCTTGATCGAGGTCGAAGCGTATGCCGGCGGCACTGGCAAGAAGTTTAGCACCGTGCTGACGCAGCATGCTGCGGAGCTATCCCAAGACGATGTGCAAGCGGCGATCGAACGCATGCAGCAGCTCAAGTACTATCCGCGCGAAGACATGGCCGTGCAGCGTCTGCTTCGTCTTGGCGAACGATTGGTGAGCGAGGTGAGTCCCTTTCATCGCGATCAACTTGAAGGTGCCGTCGATTCGCTTGAGCACGCGATGAACTCTGGCGACAAGGAAATGGTCGAGGGTGCGCAGCAAACCCTCGTTCAGGTGCTTTCGATGCTCGGCTACGAAGAGCCCAACTCATGACGACTCAATCAGACGCCGGCAAACAGCGCGCGATCGCCTACCTCAAGCGATCGCTGCAGCTCAACCCCTTGTATGACAGCGAAAAAATTATTCGCTATCGCGCCAAAGCGTTGGGTCTCGCGAAAGAAAAGCGCAATGTTGCTGTCAGGTCGAGCACCTCGAAGCGAGAAAAGATCATTCAGCAGATCGACGCCGTCCGAGCGGCTTGTTGGACCGAGCCGGTCGAGCCGTTAATCGCGCGGCTCGACAAACTCCCGCTTGACGATCAGCCGGATCTCAAGCGGACGGCGGAACGTCTGCGTGTGATCCTCGCTCAGCGCTGCCGCTTGCCAGAGCTAGCAGCGCACAAGCACTTCGACGAAAAGTTTCTGTCTTGCTTCAAAAAGATTCTCACCTTGCCGCCGCGCGAGCTGGCGGTCCCACGCGAACAAGTGGTCGCCTCGTTTCGCAATCGCAAACTCCGCGGACGCGGCCTGAAGATGATCAAACTGCTCGAAAAAGAGGTGCCCGCTCTGTGCCAGCTCGAGCAGGAGTGGCTCGAATCGCTGAAACGGCAGAAGGTCAACCGCGACGTGATTTCCACCCGCAGTAGCGAGGACTCGGCGGGGCATCTTGGCGGGAATACCGACAGTTCCTGTTTGGGTTCGATCGGCACCTGGCTAATCGCCGTGTTCGTCATCAAGCTGGTTTTCGGACTCCTGCGCATGCTGGCAAGTAATCAGTGACGAACGAAAATAACCAGCCCGATTGGAATCTCTTACCCGCCGATCCACGCGGGTTTTTTTCGCTGTCCGCCGAGTTTGAGCGCAAAGAGCTCAAGCGTGCCTACAATCGGCTCATTCGTATTTACAAGCCGGAAAAGCACCCCAACGAGTTCCAACGCATTCGAGCCGCGTTTGAGGAGCTCGATATGCAATTGCGTTACGGCTACTCGATGCCCGCGCCGTCGCAGCGTTCCGCTGAATATCAATGGGAGGAAATCGTCGACCAGCGAGCGGCCAACGAGCCACAACACTCGGCAGAAACATCCCTGCCTCGTTTACCCATTCACGAGCGAATAGAAGCCGAATCGCCTCAAGCAATCTACCAAGAGCTAGCTGAGAAAAGCGACAAGGACCCTTACGAATACTTCGCGCTGGCGATCCTTGCTGACGTGGCGGATCGCAAAGATCCGCTGCAGTTCGCACGCTGGCTGCTCGAGGGGTTGCGGGTGTATCCGTCGGAACATGGATTGTTGCACCTGATGCGCGACTATCTACGCGAGGTCGATCCTTCGCCGGTGCTGTCCAAGCTGTTGATTGCATGTTCGCAAGCGGTGCCGACCGACAACTTCTATCCGCTGACCGAACCCGCTTGGGAGAACCTCTTGCGCGAGGCCGACTTTTCGGCGTGCATCGCGACGCTCAAACAGTGCCAGTCGAATCTGGGCGGCATCGCCATCGGTGGGCAGCTGATCTTTATGCTCCGCATGTTGCGATTTGCACTCTGGCGGGACAAATCGGACTGGAAGGATCAGGCGATTGATTTTATCGAGGAGAATTACGAGCAGATTCCACCGCACATGGAACTTGAACTGGAGATTCTGGCGGCTGCTCATCGATACGTAGGCGTTCGAGAGGAGTTTCTCAATGGAGATGCCCTGCGTGAGAGGATCGATCACGCGATGCAGAGTTACTTTACACTCGACCAGGTCGAGGGTGATCAAGCGGTGCTGCAGTGCCAACTCAGTCTGCTGGATAACACTGGGTCTTTACTCGACGAGTTCCCCGCCGACGGTAGCGACGAGTGTCAAACAATGTATACGCTGTGGGATTGGATCAGCACCGATGTGGCCGATCGCTACGGCGTCGAGCAGCCCGAAGAAGTGAATACCAACCTGTGGTTGGGTCGATGCTCAGCGCTGCTCAAGCAGTGCCGGGCGCATACAAAGGGCTCAGCAGGTGGGTGGCGCTGGCAGCTCGTAATGTTGGCGTATCTCTGCGTCAAGGGATCGCTCTATTTCCTGATCCCAACGCTGCTGTGTTTCGTACTCGTGATCGGAATGCTTGGAATGATCTCTGATTCGGCCGAGGGTCCACTTGCGATCGTCTTGCTCACCCTTTCGATCGGTGCCGGATTATACGGCGCTTGGAAAATGTCGAAGTGGCTGGAGCGACGGTTCTGGATTCCTTACTGCATGCGCGAAGCGAAAAGCAATTACCATCACCTGTGGCGTCGCGAGGTGCTCGATTTCTTGGATCGGTCGCAGCTCAACTTCCATCTCGCCACACAGCTGATGGCGCACGCATCGACCGAAGATGACGTCGATAGCTGGGTGTCGCATTTTATGCAGCAAGACTTTGCGCTGGCGATCTTTGCCACGGCGCGGCGATTCCTGGTTTGACATGCTGTGGACGCGAAGAGAACGGGAGCTCCCTGTGTCCCATTGCCTGGTCAGCTAAACAGCTCGGTGACCACGTTGCCGCCGTCGACCAGCTTGATGGGACGGCCAATCGTGCTGATGTTTTCGTGATCGGAATCGATCTCGAGTGTGTGGTAGATCGTGCGGAACAGGTCGTTGACCGTCACCGGTCGGTCGGCGACGTCGGTACCCGCCAGGTTCGTGCGTCCGATGACCTGGCCGCCTTGCACGCCTCCACCAGCGACAACGGCGTTGAATGCTTTCGGATAGTGGTCGCGCCCAGCGCGTGGATTGACACGTGGCGTGCGACCGAACTCGCCCATCCACACGACCAGTGTTTTGTCGAGCATGCCGCGTTGCTGGAGATCAGTGACCAGCGTCGCCATGGGTTGGTCAATCTGAGCGGTGAGTTCCGCCGTGCGAGTGAACACATCTTGATGCGTGTCCCATCCGTTGGAAACCACCTCGACGAAGGTGACGCCATGTTCGATCAGACGGCGAGCCATTTGGCAGCCTGATGCAAAATTTCCGCGACCATAGGCCTCACGCAGCTTGGTCGGTTCTTGCTGGATGTCAAAAGCCTTCATGCTGGGACTAAGAATCATCTCGGACGCGCGGTCGGTGAGCTTGAGATGATCGGCCACGACTTGTTCGCCACCGGACGCAGCGAAACCCGTCTGCATCGAGTTCAGCAGACCCAGTCGCCGATGATAGCGCTGGGTACTCGTCCGTGGTTTGGTGTTTTGCGGCATTCGCTCGGCCGAATTGAGCACCAACGGATCGTACTCGACCCCTAGGAATCCGCCGTTGCCGCCGTTAGGCAGCCGTCCGCCGATACGCACGTAGCTGGGCAGCTGGTTCGAGGCGTCGCCGATTTGGTGGGCCACATTCGAGCCCAGTGTCGGAAATTTGACGCCGCCCATCGGTAAGTAGCCGTGATGCAAGAGGTAGCTGGCCCGTTGATGGTTGCCTTCCTTGCTAGTCATCGAGCGGATGATCGCCAGTTTATCCATCACCTTCGCGCACTCAGGCAAATGCTCGGCGATCTCGATGCCAGCGACATTCGTACGAATCGCTTTGGTTTCGCCACCGTTGATGTGGCTTGGCTTGGGACTGAAAGTCTCGAACTGCGACGGTCCACCTTGCATCCAAAGCAGAATGCAAGCCATGCCGCGCGATCGCAGCTCCTCGGCCGAAGCGCTAATCACGTCCGTCCAGTTGCAGGCGCCGGCAGCAATGCCAGTCGTAGCGATCTGTCGCAAAAAATCTCGTCGGCCGACAACGCGGCCACCGTTTAGCGCGATGTTGGTGTGGTGTTGCAATTGGGCCATGGACTTTTTCCTCGAGTATGGTTTCGCCTCAGAGCGGTCAAAAACTTGGGTTTAGCGTCGGTGTTGGAACTCGGCGGAGTTCACCAGCGCCCAAAGCACATCCTCAAATGCTTCACTTCGTTTGCCCACTTCGTCGCAATAGGCCATCACGCGGGCGAGTTCATCGTCGGTGGGTTCGCGGCTGAAGCAGCGCAGGTACAGTTCGACGATCAGCGACTCATTGTCGTCGATGTCGGCGAGCAGTTTTCGCAGAGCATTCGGCTTGCGCGGGTTGATGTAGCGATTGAGTTGGTCACCATTCATCAGCGCGAGCGACTGGGGAATAGTCGCGGAAATACCTTCGCGTGGTTCGCTCGGATCGTAGCCAAACAGGGCCGCGAACTCGTCACGCGGACCTGATCGACCTCGGCCACCGTAGCCAGAATACCGTCCGACCTCTTCGACGGCTCCTAGTGCGGTGTAAAACACGTTAAAGAGCTGGTCGCTGCGCAACCTTTGCGGCACGTTCGCGGCGAATGACGTGCCGGTGGGCCCTCGTCTCGGGCGGGCCTGGCGCTGATACGCCTCGGTGTTGCAGATCGTGCTAATCAGCCATTTGACGTCGTGGCCGCTTTCGGCGAATTTCTTGGCCAACAGTTTCATAGCGGTCGGAGCGGTCGGTTCGCGGTCGGGGCCGATGTCGTCGATCGACGGATAGAACGGTTCGCCAACTAGTTCGGCCCACATGCGATTGACCAAGGCGATGGAAAACCATTCGCTTCCGGTGAGCCACTCAGATAGTTGTTCTCGGCGTTCGTCGTCGGTTAACGCATAGGGCAGGCTAGCGCTGGTCAAAAAGAACTTGGGCTTCATCAGATCGCCGGGTAACTCCGGTCGATCCAAGTTGGGCATTCGATGTTCAGACGAGGGCCGACGATCGTTGTCCGCTCGACGCTGTCGGTTGGTGAAGCGGTCGCTGGCGTAGACCTCGAAAGATCGTTTGGTCACCTCGCGCACCGCACGCACACCAATGCGTGGGAAGAAAGCTGCCAGTTCGTGGAACTGCTCCCGCTTCCAGCGATCGTAGGGGTGGTCGTGACACTGAGCACATTGAATCTGAATGCCCAGAAAAATTCGCGAAATCTCGGCAGTGGTTTCTTCGGTGCGACCGTCTTGGGCCATGATGATCGCGGTATGACCGTCTTCGCGCACATCGCCACGTGCGGTGATAAAGTCGCTCGCGATTTGGTCCCAGCCTTCGCTTTCGTTAAGCTGCGTTGCTAGGTCGGCCACCATCGCATTGGCAGCGATCCGTGCTCGGTCTTCCTGCGCACGGTAAAACACGACATCACGCCAATATCGAGCCCAGTTCTGCCCGTAATGTGGATCGTCGAGGAGTCGATCGACGAGTCGGGCCCGCTTGTCCGCGGTCGGATCGAGCAGAAAGGCAATGCTCTCTTCTGGCGTTGGAATATCACCAACAATGTCGAGGTACGCACGCCGCAGGAAAGTCTCGTCGTCACACAATGGTGCCACGTCGGTCGATTCGTCAAACACCTCTTGGGTGATGGCACGGTCGACTTGCACCGCGACGTAATCGCTTGCAGGAGCAGCTTTCGAGTCGGCAAGCGGTACCGCCAGCAGACAGCAAGCCGATAGGCCCCAAATCGCTGAGAATTGTCGTGCCGTCCCCATCGGAATCTCCCATCGAAAAGCCGCAAAAGCCAACAGAACAAGCATACCATGCCGGTCGACAAGAGATTCAACCCCGGCCAATATGCGGAGTTTCGTTGACTTTTCGCGACAGAAAGGCCGCTGGTCGTAACGATTTGGCTAGAACATGAAAAAAGCCGCCCGTAAGGGGCGGCTTGTTGAGTGATAAACACAGTTCGCAACAGTACTAACGCTTCGAGAACTGAGTCCCACGGCGTGCACCATGTAGTCCGGGTTTTTTACGCTCTTTCATACGCGAGTCCCGCGTAAGGAAGCTCTTCTCGCGGAGCTTCTCTGACAGGTCGCTGTCATGTTTGAGCAGGGCACGGGCGATGCCTTGCATGCAGGCGCCAGCTTGACCAGTGGTGCCTCCGCCGTGGCAGCGAATGAACACATCGACCGAGCCACGAACTTCGCAGTGGTCGAGCGGAGCTAGCACCGCGTTGCGATCTTGCTCGACCTTGAAGTAGTCTTCCAGCTCGCGCTTGTTGATCGTGATCTTGCCGCTACCTTCGCGAATGCGGACACGAGCAACAGACGTTTTTCGACGTCCGGTACCCAAGGCTTCTTCAACGGTGACTGCCATAGACAGGGTTCCTCGCTGTATCGACGACTAGGCTTGTAGCGCCAATTCGGTTGGTTCGGGTTGTTGAGCGGTGTGAGGGTGCTCGGAGCCGGCGTAAACTTTTAGCTTGCTGAGCATCGCGCGACCGAGCTTACTCTTGGGAAGCATGCGTCGTACGGCCTCGGTCAGGATGAGTTCTGGCTTCTTCTCGCGGCGGTCTTCAGCCGAGATCGTGCGTTGGCGCGGGTAGCCGGTATACCAGGCGTACTTCTTCTGCTCCCATTTTTTGCCACTAAAGCGAATCTTCTCGACGTTGGTCACAACGACGTAGTCGCCAGTGTCGACGTGCGGCGTGTAGGTAGGACGATGCTTGCCCATCAAAATGGTTGCGATTTCGCTCGCGAGTCGCCCAACGACTTTATCGGTCGCGTCCACGAGCAGCCACTTGGCTTCCCAACTAGGGTCGTCGCCGTTGGCTTTGGCCATGTACGATTTCATCTGCTTATCTTCCACCGATTTGAATTCCAGATCTGCAGCCTCTGCTGCCAGACTCGCCGGACGACTACGGAGAGCCGCCGACCATCGAGAATCACCTAATTTACAGGTCGTTAAGCTACTAGACAAGGGTGGAAGTCGGGCGAAAGTGGCTGCAAGCAGCTCAATGGGGACGGGTATGCTCGGCATTTTCGGCACGGTCCGCCGACGCGGCGCTGCTGCGACGCTGCTTGGACGCGAACCTGAGCAAAACCCCAACCCACAGCAGCAAGAACCCGCCGGTCGTCGCTGCGACGACCCAGAGCTTGCGATGGTCGCCCCCATCGCCGTCGCCGACGGGCGCCCAATAGGCACCCGCCGCCAAGATACCCATCCAGCCGAGCAGTGCACCGGCGATGATCGCCACTAGGGGCCAGTTCTGATTCGCGCGGCTTGCCATCGTGTTGCGTTGCTGGTTTGGTGGCATCGAGTGTGGCGACCGACCCGTGGGCGGTTGTTCGCAAATCGAATAAATTTGGGCGGCGATAGCGATAGCGGCACCCTGCCCTGCCCCTAGCTCCGAACTACGGCAGTGTTACACTTACCGAAATCGTACCAGAAAATACACGGGAGTGCCTAAGATGATCGTTGGTGTGCCATGCGAAATCAAATCCGACGAGTACCGCGTCGCGATGCTGCCCGTAGGGGTCGAAGAACTCACTCGGCGGGGCCATCAGGTCATCGTCGAGGCCGGCGCTGGCCTGGGGTCGGGATTGCCGGACCACGCCTATTTGCAACACGGTTGCGAAATGGTCAGCGACGCGGCCGAGATCTTTGCTCGCGCCGACATGATCGTCAAAGTCAAGGAACCGCAACAAAGCGAATGGGAGATGATTCGCGAAGGGCAAATTGTCTTTACTTACTTTCACTTCGCCGCCGATCGCGAACTGACCGAGGCGATGCTGCGATCGAAGTGTACGGCTGTCGCTTACGAGACGCTTTCTGACGATCGCGGACAGCTGCCACTACTGACGCCAATGAGCGAAGTGGCCGGTCGCATGAGTGTGCAAGAAGGAGCCAAATATCTCGAGCGTCCCCAGATGGGGCGCGGTATCTTGCTGGGTGGCGTACCGGGCGTTGCGCCGGCGAATATCACCATCTTGGGAGGCGGTGTCGTGGGAGCAAATGCTGCGAAAATAGCCGCTGGTTTCAATGCCAACGTCAGCATCCTCGACATCAACATGGATCGACTGCGATACTTGGCTGACGTGATGCCCCCGAATGTCGACGTGCTGTTTAGCGACCGTCACACAATTCGGGAGCAGATCGCACGTGCCGACTTGGTGATCGGTGCCGTACTCATCCCTGGTGCGAAAGCGCCGCGGTTGATCGAGCGGGAGGATCTCAAAACAATGCAGCATGGCAGTGTGATTATTGACGTCGCGATCGACCAGGGTGGATGCATCGAGACGAGCAAGCCAACATCGCACGCCGAGCCCACTTATGTGATCGACGAAGTAGTGCACTACTGCGTGACCAACATGCCCGGAGCCGTCGGTCGAACTAGCACGTACGCACTCTGCAACGTAACGCTGCCGTGGGCAATCCAGATCGCCGAACAGGGGATCGAAGCCGCTGCACAGAAACTGCCGCCAGTCGCGCGTGCAATCAATCTGCACGCCGGCGAAGTGACGAACAGGGCCGTCGCGGATACCTTCGAGTTGACTCATTCCTGCCGATTTGATGCCGCCTAAGCTGATCTACGACCTGCTGATTATTCTCGCCGCAGGTCTGTTTGCAGCCGTACTCTGCCGACGACTGCACGTTTCTGTGCTCGTCGGCTATCTGGCAATTGGCACACTCATCGGCGAAAGTTCGTTCGGTTGGGTCATCGATCGGCAGCACGAAATTGAGTACTTAGCCGAATTGGGTGTCTTCCTGCTGCTGTTTTCCATTGGGGTCGAGTTTTCACTGGAAGAGCTGCTGAAACTGGGCCGAAATCTGCTGGTTGGCGGCAGCGTGCAGATGCTGCTCGTCAGCATCCCAGTTGCGGCGCTGATGCGAGTCAGCGGACTACCCTGGACGTCTGCGCTGCTGATTGCTGTGGCGTCAGCGTTCAGCTCGACGGTATTGATCTTCAAAGCGCTTTCAGAGCAGGGTCATTCGGGTCTGCCGCATGGACGGCGCGCGATTGGCATACTACTGTTCCAAGATGTCGCGTTGATTCCACTGCTGTTGCTCGTCCCGCTACTGACGGGTGAGGGGACGCCGACGACGCTGATTGATTATTTCAGGCTGGCCGCGACGTCGGTTCTGTTCGTGATGTCGACTGTGGCGCTAAGACGGCTCTTGGCCCGTTGGGTCATCCCATTGCTAGCGGGATATCGCAGCCCCGATTTGGTCGTGTTGCTGACGCTCGTCTGCCTGGGTAGCGTGACCTGGGCGGCTTACGAAGTCGGTTTGCCACCGGCGATTGGAGCGTTTGCGGCGGGTCTGATTTTCAGTGGAAACCGCTGGACGCATCAGGTGGACGCGCTGGTGCTGCCGTTTCGTGAGTCGTTTTCGGCGATCTTTTTTGTGAGCCTCGGACTGCTGGCGGATGCAGGACTAGTTTGGCGGCAACCAGTTTTTCTGTTGGGCGGACTGCTGGGCTTGCTGGCAATCAAGGCATTGGCAGCGGCGGCCGCACTACGGCTTACTGGCTTGCCGTGGAAGTCAGCGTTCGGGATGGGACTCGGTCTGGCTCATATCGGTGAATTCGCATTTGTGCTCGTTGTGTTGGGATGGGAGTCGGGGCTGCTGACCGAACGGCAATACGAACGCGTGGTGACCTTGGCGATTGGATCGCTGATCCTGACGCCACTGCTCTTGCGTACAGGGCTGCGATGGACACAAGTTGGAGCCGAAAGCGAAGATCACCGCACACATTCGCAGTCGCTGGCTGCTGTCGAGCAGCAGGCGATTGTTGTAGGTGCCGGTCCGACCGGTCGGCAAATCGCATCGCGGCTGGAGACAGCTGGAAAAAACGTCTGCTTGCTTGATTACAGCGCGTTAAATCTGCAGCCATTCGCCCAGCAGGGGTTTCGCACAGTGAGCGGTGATGCGACCCAGACGGAAATCTTAAATCTCGCCGGCCTTTCGGACGCAAGTATCATTGTTGTTTGTGTTAGCCGAGATGACACGGCGCAGCGTATCGTGCAGGCCGTGCGGGCGGAGAATACCGAGTGTTTCCTGCTGGTCCGCTGCCGCTACCAGATTAATGTCGAGAAGCTACGCCAATCGGGTGCAAGTCGGGTAGTTAGCGAGGAAGCCCAAGCGAATGATGCGATCGTCAATATCTTGACGCAACTGATCACACCGACGGAGCATTGAGTCAATATGAGCAACATGTTAGCTACCATGCGATGGCAAGGCGGCAGCGACGGATTTCTCGTGCTGCTGGATCAGACGCTGCTGCCCACACACACTGTGGAGGTCGAATGCAAAAGCATCGAAGATGTGTGGCAAGCCATTAAGAAGTTGGTTGTTCGTGGCGCGCCAGCGATTGGTTGCGCGGCCGCCTACGGAGTCTGCCTCAGCGAGCCCGACCCGGCCGATGTTGAACAGGCATGTGACTACCTCGCGACGAGCCGTCCCACGGCAGTCAATCTGTTCTGGGCACTCGATCGCATGCGCGCGGTCGCGAAGTCGAATGCGTCGCTGCCTCCACATAAACTTGCTGAGGCTCTACTGACCGAAGCACGTGCTATCCATTTCGAAGACGAGCAGATGTGTGCCGAAATCGGCCGGCACGGTGCTGACCTGTTTGCCGATCTACCCGACGGCAGCGGCATTCTTACCCATTGCAACGCCGGCGCGCTGGCCACCGGTGGCGACGGAACAGCGCTGTCGGTGATCTTCGAACTCGCCCGACGCGGTCGTCAGCCCCACGTCTGGGTCGACGAAACGCGACCGCTACTGCAGGGTTCTCGCCTGACCGCTTGGGAGCTCATGCAGCGCGAGATCGATTGCACGCTTATCTGCGATTCGATGGCAGCCCATGTTATGCAGGCAGGCAACGTGCAAGCCGTGGTTACCGGTGCCGATCGCATCGCCGCGAACGGCGACGCCGCGAACAAAATCGGCACCTACGGTGTCGCGACGCTGGCCAAGGCGCACGACATTCCGTTCTACATCGCCGCTCCGACCAGCACGTTCGACCTGTCGCTCGCCAGCGGCGGAGAGATTCCGATCGAACGGCGAACTGCCGACGAAATCACTTGTGGTTTCGGCAGAGTCACCGCTCCCGCGAATGTGTCCGTCTACAATCCCGCATTCGACGTCACGCCCGTCGAGTTGATTGCCGGCATCATCACCGAAAGCGGCGTCCGGCGATACTGAGTGACACCAGCGCAAGTGCCGCGAGCGCGACGGTATTCGGCTCGGGCACGCTCGTAGCCGCTTCGACCGAAATGGGGCCAATGCCTCGTTGACGCTGCCAACGAAGCAAGTCCAATCCATCGGAATCGCCATCACCGTCGGTGTCTCCCGAGCTGGTTGCCGCGTAGGCTGTTTGCCACATGGCGAGGTCTGCCGCGTCGACATCGCCGTCGTTGTCAAAGTCGGCCGTTAGCTCGAATTGAAAGTCGGAGAGAACAACGTTGTTGAATCCAAACGGACTGTCGAAGCCGTAATTTACAACGAACGAGCCAAGTCCGTCGACTGTCGTCAATCGAGCACCCTCGGCGACATTCGAAAAGGCGCCAGTCACGGAATTGAAGGTCTGTAAAACCTGGAAGGTGTCGGCGCTATCCGGCAGGAACAGCCCTCCGCCCAAGTCGAGGAGACTCACTTCCAGCGGGCCGCCGAGAAAGCCGAAGAAACCTTGCACGTCGAGCACATCGAACTCAGTTTCGGGCGTTGTGCCACCGATGTCGATGCGTAGTGTCGTATTGGCCGACTGGTTGAAGTCTCGCGTTAGTAGCAAACGCCCGACAGGGTCGCCGATTTCGACGACACCCGTGTTGAAGGTAATCGTTCCGTCGACTGTGCCTCCTAGCTGCAACGTGCCGCCGTTGAGCGTCACATTACCTTGCAACGTGCCCAATCCTTTCGTCATGCCGCCATCCTGTATGTAGGTGCCGACAAGGACGCGACTGCCAGGATCAGCCAAGTCGATCTGCCCTGAGTTTCGAATGACCGACCCGCCCGTCCGGAAGAACAGCCGACTATCATTAGTGGTGAGCTGGATCGTTCCTTCGTTGACTAACTCCTCACCGACGGGCAGGTAGATCTCCAGATCGTCGTCCGCCACGATGACGCCACGATTGGTGATCGCCATTGCGTTGGCTGCGGAGGTGCCGAATGTCATCCCATTTGGCGCACGTAGGCTGCTCGCATTAATCAGATGGCTTGGCTCCCCTCCCGAACCGGATTGGGCTAGAAAACGCCCGCGTCCGCCACCGATCCATTCCATTTCGCCATTGCCGGCCAGATTCACTTCGCCATTGATCACCACATCGGTGAATTGAAAAGCAGACGTGGTGCCTTCGCCGAGCTCGATCCTGCCGGTGTTGTTCAACGTGCCGTGGAGACCTAGATCTGCTTGCCCTGGCACCTTCATGAGGCCCTGCAAGTCGACGTCTTCGAGCGTTGCAAAGCCACCTTGCAGCGTTGAGAACTCGACGCGTACGGCGCCGTCTCCTGTCGTCTGAATCGTGCCACCTTCGATGATCGAGCCGTTAGCCATGACAACCTCGCCGCCAGCATCGACCACCAGCGTCCCGCCAGGCTTGGTGCCGGTACTCGTCGCGGCCAATTCTTCTGGCACGTCTGCGGGATTCATGTTTAACGTCTGAACCAACCGTAGCCTGCCACCTTGAATGACGGTGCCAGTGCCGAGCGTAGCGATCCGCCAATCAGCGCCAAACTCCACCTCTTCCGCGGCGACGACCAGCGCTCCGTCGATTTGCAAAGCAGCTTCACCCGTGGCTGTTTGCGCAATCCGTCCCTGCTTGCCGCTCATGACGAGGGTTTCGCCAGAGGGAATGACAAATTTGCTGCCCGCCGTAGAGAGGATCTCCGGAGTTGCCGCCGTGGGAGGCTCGTCGAGGAACTCTATTTCGCCATTGCCCAGCAAACTGACATCGCCGCCAGTGGCTAGCAACGAGGCACCTTTTGCTAGTTCAAGGTTGCCGTTCCACTCCAAGGCTTCGCGGACCGTGACGAAGGACTCGACGCGCGTCGTCCCGCCCGACAGCTTCACATCTCTTAGCGAGCCTCCATTTAACTCCACGGTGCTACTGGTCGTAGAGCTGATGCCGATGCGAGCGGTGTCGACGCCGGTGAGTCTTAATGTCGAGCCGCCCGAAAGATTGATTGCATTGTCCCTGAGCGCAGGCAAGTTTAACGTCGATGTGGTGCTGGAGACCGTTCCCTGTTGGATATTTATGTCGCCTTGCTCGAGATCGAGCGGAAAACCGCCTAGGCTGACGGTCCCGCCGTGATTGAAAGTCAATCCTTCGCTACGGACACTGATTGGCACTGCGATATTGAGTGATCCGGCACCTTGAATCTCGAATCCGTCGGCCAGAAGTTCCCCGTCGACGCCGGTCACGATGCTTGCCCCCGATTCCGTGGCAAGAACTCCTTCAACAAAAATCGGTCCGTCGGCGCGCATGGTGGCTGCGGACTTCAGAGTTGATAGTGCCGGACCGTTGTCTGAGAAATCTACCGAACCGATAAATCCTATCGTACCGCTTAAAAACTCGGTCGCTTCAAACGAACCGTGAGCGAACGATCCACCTGTGACCTGGAGCTTAGCGCTATCCAAGGCAAATAACTCATCTACGGCCGACGTGACATTGTTTAGCCGCACTGTGGAATTGCCGCTCGCAAGAAATGTGTCAGCGAACAGGTTAGGAGAGTTGATCGTGACGAAACTGCCCGAGTTACCCCCGACTCTGACTTCTCCCCCGCCGGTAATCGAGACATCGACACTGAAGGAGTTCAAGTCTTTGAATACGAGCACGTTATCGATGCCCAAGCTGATGCTACCGGTTCCATCGATGCCGCCGCGGCCGCCGCCTGGAAACGTACCTTCGATTATCAATTCATTCTCCGTTTGCACGGTCAGTGTCGAATTCAGCGTCAGAGAAGTGGACAGATTCTCATCAGAAAAGCGTATGTTGCCAAATCCCGTATATCCAACCGGGTTGGTCACAATCAGCTCGCTGAACTGGCCGGGGTTGGCTTGTAGTTCGATGACGCCTTCGTGATCCCAACTGTTGCCCTCGATCCGTAAGCTGCTGCCTGGGCTGAGGTTTAATCGGTCCGAGGGCTGAGCAACGGTGAGGCTACCGACAGTACGGCCGGAGTTCAGTAGGACAGTCGAACCACCTGCGGGGGAAATGAAAACGTTGTCGGCAGCACCATCGGGCACGACACTGGTGCTCCAGTTCGCGGCCGTTTCCCAATCGCTACTGCCGCCGATCCAATCGACAGCGTACGTTCGACACGGGTGCCAAATGAGAAGCAAGGTTGAACAGACCGTAGTCACGCGACAGATAGTTGCACAAGACGAGCGTCGATTCACATTGATTCCCCCCCAATCAACAACAGCGCACACAGTACAGTGCGCCAATCTGACAAGATTTTCACCTTCTAGCATATTCGCTTCTGTAGCACGATGCGAAGAGAATTTCCGCCCGTCAGCAAAGCATGCCGCTGCAAGCCCAACATCAGTTATCACAGTTACTTACGTCACTGAAACTGCGACCGCTCGTCTCGTTCGCCGGACTGGTCTGGTCTATAATTCTAGTAGCTGCATAGGACATCGACTCTGGTGAATGGAGGACACGCTGTTGACTGAATCGGCTACGCCATCGATCGGCGAATACCTTATCCAGCGGCTTCAAGACTACGGCATCGCCGATGTATTCGGCATCCCCGGCGACTATGTACTGTCGTTCTACACGATGCTCGAAGAGAGCGAACTCAACACAGTCGGTTGTACTCGCGAAGACTGTGCCGGCTTCGCGGCCGACGCGTACGCGCGTGTGAACGGCATGGGTGCGCTTTGCGTCACGTATTGTGTTGGTGGGCTAAGTGTCTGTAACTCGATCGCAGGCGCGTATGCTGAGAAATCTCCCGTCGTGATGATCACCGGCTCACCCGGTTTGCGCGAACGCATCCACAATCCGCTACTCCATCACATGGTGCGCAATTTCCGCACGCAGTACGACGTGTTTGAGAAGCTGTGCGTAGCCGGTGCGGAGCTCAACGATCCGCTGACGGCGTTTCGCGAAATCGACCGCGTGCTGGCTGCCTGCCAGCGATTCAAACGGCCGGTTTACCTAGAAATTCCGCGCGACATGGTGCATGTGCGACCTGAGGGTGCGCCCGCGTACGAGCAACCGATCGTCGGCAGCGACGAAGGAGCGCTCGCCGAATCTGTCGAAGAAGCCGCACAGCGCATCGACGCGGCTGATCGCCCCGTCTTGCTACTCGGCGTCGAAGTACACCGCTTTGGCCTGCAGGACACGGTGCTCAAGTTAGCTGAGTCAGCCAAAATCCCGCTCGCTGCCACGATGCTCGGCAAAGGCGTTGTCGCGGAGACGCATCCGTTGTACATGGGTCTGTACGAAGGTGCGCTGGGGCCCGAAGCAGTGACTGAGTACGTCGAAGGCAGCGACTGCGTCGTCATGCTTGGCACGTTCATGACCGACATCAACCTGGGTATCTACACAGCCAAGCTCGATATTTCCGACTGCGTGTACGCGACGAGCGAGGAACTTCGCATTCGCCACCACCACTATCACGATGTGCGGCTAGAGGACTTTCTGTCGGGCCTCGTCGATCGGGGACTGGCCAAACACGATCCGCCAGCGGCGGCACTCACCGACTGGCGAAAGGAGCCGTTCGAGCTTCGTTCCGACGATCAGATCACGATCTCGCGACTAATCGATCGCCTCGACGAGCAGCTTGAAGGCGACACGATCGTCGTGGCCGATATCGGCGACGCCCTGTTCGCTTCGACCGAGCTGACTACTCGCGGACGAACGGAATTTCTGAGCCCGGCCTACTACACATCGATGGGTTTTTCTGTGCCCGCTTCGCTAGGTGCACAGGTCGCGCGTCCGGATGCGCGGGTCGTCGCGATTACCGGCGACGGAGCCTTTCAAATGACGGGCATGGAACTTTCCAATCTCGTGCGCTACGAGATGTCAGCGATTGTGATTGTTCTCAACAATAACGGTTACGGCACCGAGCGTCTGCTGCATCCGGGCGAATATGAGTTCAACGAAATTCATTCCTGGCAGTATGATCAGCTTCCCGCCGTGCTCGGCGGAGGCACCGGCTACGAGATTCGGACCGAGGGTGATTTCGATCGAGCACTCAATGCGGCCTGGAAAGAAAAGTCGGGGCCAAGCATCTTGCATGTCCACCTCGATCCGTCTGACTGTAGCAAAGCGCTCGATCGTCTCGGCGAAATGATGAGCAAGACGGTCACGCAAGAGGGTTAGTTATTTGCCTCTCGCAGAGACGCAGAGGACGCGAAGAATAGCACGCGGACTTTGCGGATCTCACTGATGATCGCGGATCAGCAGCATCGATCCCCCTCCACCGCCCACGGGGGAGGGGCTAGGGGAGGGGGCGACTCAGGTATCCGGGAGTGAATGTCCAAGCTGGTGTAGGGTTTGATGGAGCGAAGCGTAATCGTACCGCCATCCGCTTTGTGGTGCGATCCTACTTCGTGCTACTGCGCCTTACGGACTGCCTTTCTGGCAAGCAAAAACAGCTGCGATCTCTGCGCCTCTGCGAGAGGCCTTTCAGTACCTCAATCGTTAGATGCTATGATTGAGCAATAGCATTTCCGTCAATCTCGAAATCCAGCCAGTATGCCATGACCTTTCTGCTGCCTGTCCTTGTATTTCTACTCGCTCTCACGATTTCGTTGATCGTGATTCGCGTCGGCACAATGGCCCTGATGCTGACGGGCCTTTCGCGCGAAGCGGCACGATTTCAAGCACACTCGGCCTTTACCAGCGTTGGTTTTACGACGAGTGAGTCGGAGTCAATCGTCAATCACCCCGTTCGTCGCCACTTGACGATGGGGTTGATGATGCTCGGCAACATTGGCATGGCGACCGTCATCGCCACGCTGACGGCCACATTGCTCAGTGCCGAAACTGGCAAGCACTGGGGGGCGAGCCTCTTCGTGCTCGCGCTGGGTGTGCTGGTGTTGTACGCGCTGTTCAAGAGCCCCTGGATCGAGCAGCAATTCAATCGACCAATTGCCTTCGCCTTGCGGCAGTTCACCAAACTCGACGTGCGGGACTATGTGTCCCTGTTGGAGCTGTCGAGCGGCTTCGCCGTGACCGAGATGGTTGTCGAGGTCAATGACTGGGTGGCGGGGAAGACTTTGGTTGAATTGGGGCTGGCACGCGAGGGGGTCTTGATTCTCGGTATTCGCCGCGAGAGCGGAGCCTATCTCGGTGCCCCGTCTAGTGCCAACCGAATCGAAGCCGGTGATACCTTGGTGATCTATGGACCGGTGGAGCGAATCGAAGAGTTGGACAGCCGGTGCCTCGGCCAAGAGGGCGACCGAGCGCATCAAACGGCCACCAAAGAGTACGACGAGTACCTGGACGAAGTTAAGGAAGACGAGCAAGTGACGGCTGGGAGCTCGTGATGAAATTTAGCCGCAGATGCACACCGATTAACGCTAATATGTTCTTAATCCCCCTCTCCTCGATGGGGAGGGGCTAGGGGAGGGGTGAAACCCGAGGACACGCTAAGCAGTGCAAGAGCCCCATCAATACCCATGTCGCAGAATCTCATCTTTTGCAGTATCCAACTGCCACGATTAAAATGAGGCCATGAACAGTCGCGATTCCAGAACTTCCCAGCGTCGGCTCAAGTTGGAATCGCTCGAATCGCGCTGCCTGCTCTCTGCCAGTCCGGGCACCGACGTCGGCGATTACAATGATGATCTGTTTGTCACCGGGGCTGATTTTTTGCAGTGGCAGCGCGACTTCGGCACGGTCGCGGTCGGGCACGCCAGCGATGGCGATGGCAGCGGCACGGTCGATGCTGGCGACCTCACCGTCTGGCAAACCAATCACGGCCAGATCGACCGTACGCAGCCGGTGGTTGTCAGTTCGAGTGCCACGCAGGTGACGGGACAAAACAGCTCCACGCTGAGTCTCACCTTTTCGCGGCCGGTGGAGTTCGCCGCCGATAGCACCGCCTTGTTGAGCGGATTAACGATCACCGCTCAAGCTGCCAACCCCGCTTTCAATGGGGGTGCGAACGGTGAGCCCGAATTCGTGACTGTTACGATCAACGGCACAGCGGCCTCACTTTCTGGCGATGGCCTCGCGCTCACGATCACCACCGACCTGACGACTCCGGCGGGTACGAACGTAAACATCGCTCCAGGTGCGCTGGCTTTCAATGTTCGAGAAGTTGGCACGACCTTCGAACCAGTTGATGCCATCGGCAACAACATCGCCACCAGCGATATCTCAGATGCTGAGTTTATCCTCGCCTACCGTGGCGACACCGGTTTCCGTGTAACTGACTTTGATTTGGTTGCGTCAAGCCCCATGTCAGGCGATGCATTTACTCTCGACCAAGAAATCAACTTTTCTGACGGATTGAGCAGGCTAAACCAAATCCTCGGCCTGAGACTGGCGAATGGTCAAATCACTGTCGTTGAACAGGTATACGCACAGGACTTGTACAGCAGTGGTGAGCTAATAGCTGCGGTTCCCGATAATAATCTCCGAGCTTCCTTGCTTTCAACTATCGGTAGCCCGGTTGAACAGACCCTAAATGTAGTTCTCCAGGGTCGTAACACGGGCGTGACGCCTCCGGGTGGCTCAATCTTTGAAGGGGCCTCATCGGGCCAACTGCTAATAAAGGATGTGCTGATTGATCCAATTCTAAATCCATCAGCTCAGACTGCCGCAGCAATCGCTAATGCGGACAATACGACAAGCGTGATAATCCAGCAGCTCTTTCAAAGTGAGCCGATTGGTGCACTTGCTGGTCTCTTGGCACATGAGATTCTAATTCACGGAAGTGACAATGACACAAACAACAATGGTTTGAACGAAGAGATTTTTGCGACGTCAGTGAATGCGAGAACTTACATTGACTACGTTACCCTTGATCCTTCGATTGGACAGACCAGAAGCGTTGCTACACAGCTTGAAAACGAGAACGCGATTATCTTCTTGAATTCTGGTAGCTCAGGCGTGATCGGTGGCTATGGTCAAGCTCCGTTGAGAGAAACGACGGACCTGTATGGATTTCCGCTACCGATACCTAGCGAACTCAATAGCTTTGAGGTCTTAAACCGCTTCTTAATTGATGCCGGCACCAGCCTAGATGATGTTGCTTCACCCATCAGCCCGTTCATCGCCAGCTACATTTCTGATTTTAGCGGCGGCAGCGTGACTGCGCCGGCGACGTTTGAGGTGAGCTTTTTTAGCACGCTCGACCAAACCAATACGGGTGTCAGCGCTGAACAAGCGGTGGCCTTTGCCCAAGCTATCGGTTTATCGATTGCACCTCCAGCATAGACAAAAGCACCTAGGTGCATTTCTGCGCATCAATGGGTAAGCGCCGTGGTTGGAATCTTCCATTGGTTTCCAAGCACGGTTAGTTGCAGCTCCGCGTGTTGGGAAATACGCCAACGGCGTATCCCATCGAAGCCCAAGGTCGACGCGCAGCGGCGCACCTTGGGTTGCCGGGTCATCTGCACCATGGATTGATGGCCGAGCATGACGGTTTGCAACAATCGGTATTCATTCGAGGCCGAAATCGCCCGCGGATGATTGGGCCTCGTCGACGTGCCGATTGCTTAACCTCCTCGTTGCTCGGCCAAAATGATCTCGGCACGCTCACCCTAATCCAGAGTAGCTCGCATTCGCTCGCTGCCCTGGGCTGTGTTGTGAAACGCCGTTGGCGTTTGGTTGCGTGTAGTGTCGGTACTCTTCTCTTACCCGTCGTTCCTACGCAGAGCATGAGAACAAGAGATTCCGTCTTCTGTCCTGTTTCATCCGTGGCTCTTTTTCTCATCCCTCGCTCCTCATTCCTCGCTCCTTTTATCTGCGTCAATCCGCGTTCATCGGCGGTTACTTTTCCCTTTCGCTCTTCACTTTTGATTAGGAATTGGCCACCCAAACTGAGAAAATGACGGCTGACCTTCGTTCTTTGGCAATTCGAATCCCGTGTCCAGCAATCTGGATCGCTTTGCGGCATGAGTAGTTTTGCAACACTTCGCCAAACTTGTTGCGGTTTCGTAAAGCCTGTGCTATCAGTGGCTTGAGCGGTGAGTTGGCGACCAAAGCAATCGCATTTTGCATCGTTAGCAGGGGTCGAATTTGCGTAATCGATGCTGATGCACTGCCAATGAAATTCGCGAAGTTGCTTGCTGCAAGGTGTTTAGAGAACTTACACGCCTGCTGAACGAGCGGAGTTTTGCAACAGAAAAACGTTTTCCGTTGCAAAATGCAGAATTGCGAAAGGGAAATTAGGCGATGGGCGGTGGGCTATGAGCTTCGTTGTTTGTACTTGGTCATTCGGACATTGGGCATTTGATCATTGCTGGTACCCGGGGTTGCCCCCTCCCCTAGCCCCTCCCCAAAAAGGGGAGGGGAACGTAGGTAATCTGCGAGAATCCTATAAATCTGCGATTCATCCGCGTCTTATTTTTCTCTGCGTGCCCTGCGGCTCTGCGTGAGGCAATCTTCCTTAAATATCGTAGTACAAGCAAAACTCATACGGATGCGGTCGCAGAGCGAGTGCGTCGACTTCGTTCTGTTTTTTGTACGAGATCCAAGCACTGATCACGTCCTGAGTAAAGACGTCGCCGCGTAGCAAGAACTCGTGGTCGGCGGCGAGGGCGTCGAGTGCAGCGCCAAGCGAACCTGGCGTGGTCGGCACTTTGGACAGTTCCTCGGGTTCCATATCGTAGATGTCTTTGTCGAGCGGGTCGCCCGGGTGGATCTTATTCTGGATGCCGTCGAGTGCGGCCATCATTAGTGCAGAGAACGCCAGGTACGGATTCGAGCTGGGATCGGGGCAGCGGAACTCGATGCGTTTTGACTTCGGGCTCGCGCTGTACATCGGAATGCGACAGGCGGCGGATCGGTTGCGCTGTGAGTACGCAAGGTTGACGGGTGCCTCGTAACCTGGAACGAGGCGTTTGTAGCTGTTGGTCGTGGGGTTGGTGAATGCCAAGATGGCCGGCGCGTGCGCCAAAATTCCCCCGATGGCGTGGATAGCTTCGTCACTCAGGCCGGCATAGCCACCGCCGGCGAAAAGCGGTTGGTCGCCCTTCCACAGCGAGATGTGGGTGTGCATACCTGAGCCGTTGTCGCTGAAGATGGGCTTTGGCATGAAGGTGACTGTTTTATCGTGGCGATTGGCAACGTTCTTAACGATGTACTTGTACAGGCACATGTCGTCGGCCATTTGCACAAGATCGTTATAACGCAGGTCAATCTCCGATTGGCCTGCGGTGGCGACTTCGTGATGTTGCGCCTCGACGTCGAGTCCGCAATCGATCATGGTCTGCATCATTTCGTTGCGCAAGTTCATCAGCTGATCGGCTGGCGGGCAAGGAAAGTAGCCTTCTTTGTGCCGGAGCTTGTGCCCAAGATTGGGTCCTTCACCCCGTCGCCGTGAGTTGTAGCCGCGATTCCACTCGCCTTCGCTGCTGTCGATGTAGAAGAAGCCCGCATTCGGAGTCTGGTCGAATCGAATGTCGTCGAAGACGAAAAACTCGGCTTCGGGCCCGATGTAGCACGTGTCGGCGATGCCGGTACTCTTGAGGTAGTTGACCGCCTTGCGGGCCACGTTGCGCGGATCTCGCGTGTAGTCTTCACGCGTAATCGGGTCTTGAATGTTGCAGATCATGCACAGGGTCGACAGCTCGGTGAACGGATCGAGGAAGGCGGTCTCTGGTTGCGGAACGAGCAGCATGTCGCTCTCGTTGATCGCCTGCCAGCCACGAATGCTGGAGCCATCGAAGCCGAGGCCGTCTTCGAAGACTTCTTCGTCAAGCTTGTCGACCGGGATCGTGAAGTGCTGCCACAAGCCGGGAAAATCCATAAAACGCAGATCGACTGCTTTCACGGCACGCTCGCGGCACAGCGCCAAGACATCTTGTGGAGACATGGAATTCGCCTAATTGAGAAGTGGTGAATGTTTGGTAGTGGGTAGCCGGTCGTCCGTGACCGCGACGAGCATCTTACTCACCACCGACCACGTACGCCCTACGACCTAGCAACCACCCTACAAAACAAAACCCCTCTTCGCCAGCGTGGCAAAGAGGGGTTTGGGCTTCAACTTCTGTCGCGCTGCGGTCTTAAGAACGCAACGTCGCGAGGATTTCGCCGACGACCTTGTAGGGATCGGCGTTGGAGGCTGGGCGGCGGTCTTCGAGATAGCCCTTCCAACCATTTTGGACGGTGCCGACAGGGATGCGAATCGACGCACCACGATCGCTGACGCCGTAGCTGAACTGATCGATCGACTGTGTTTCGTGCAACCCGGTCAGACGCTGCTCGTTATCGGAACCGTAGGAGGCGATGTGAGCTTCGTGGCGACCACGGAACTTCTCGCAAATGCCTTTGATCACGTCTTCGCCACCTTCGTCGCGAATCTGCGTGTTGGAGAAGTTGGTGTGCATGCCGCTACCGTTCCAATCGCCCTTAATTGGCTTCGGATGCAGCTCGATGGTCACGCCGTATTGCTCAGCACTTCGGTGCAGCAGATAACGCGACAGCCACAGATCGTCGCAGGTGCTCTTGGCACCTTTGCCGAACAGCTGATACTCCCACTGACCCTTCATCACTTCGGCGTTGATGCCGGTGATGCCTAGGCCAGCTTCGAGGCAGGTGTCGAGGTGATCTTCGACGATGTCGCGACCGACGCAGTTGTCGATGCCCACCGAGCAGTAGTAAGGGCCTTGCGGGCCGGGATAGCCGTCTGATGGAAAGCCCAAAGGCTTGCCATTCTGCATGATCGTATATTCTTGCTCGAAGCCCAACCACAGGTCGGTTTCGTCTTCGAATACACCACGTCCGTTCGAGGCGTGGACGGAGCCGTCGGCGTTCAGCACTTCGCATAGCACGAGCGAAGCGTTGTTGCGTTGAGGGTCGACGATCATCTTGGCTGGCTTGAGCAGGCAGTCTGACGAGTTACCTTCGGCTTGCTCAGTGCTACTACCGTCGAATGACCATTCGGGGCAATCTTCGATGGTGGCCGGTTCGCTGTCGACCACTTTCGTCTTGCTACGTAGGCTTGGCTCGGGGGTGTAACCGTCCAACCAGATGTACTCTAACTTGTAACTCATCTACGACTTTCTCCTCATTTCTAATAGTGTCAAATTGACGACTGACTGGAAACTTCCTGTGGAACGAGACTTCCATGCAGGAAAAAACACGTATCGCCGATAAGCTCCAGAGTCACACCCTAGTGGTGCCGGCTGATGCGTGCGAAAGCATTCCTTCGAGCGTGCCCGAGCCACGCAGCCTCATAGACAAGACGCCTACCGCTCGCGCAAGCCCTCATCGTAAGGGCATCGCGAGCCAGCCGCTAGGCTCTGGCGGCAAAGTTGACCAAAAACGAGTGGACTGGGCACTTGCCTATTGCGAATTCCGAGGAATTCAGATGCCAAGCCTCGGAAGCCTGTCGCGATCTTAGCCCAAGTGGACGTGTCAATCGTCAAAAAATGGTATCCGATGGTGACCATAGAGAAGTCCGCCTGTTTGTTCGGTACTTGCCAATCAGCGAGGTGATTCGGGTAAACTCGGAAGATAGCAATCCACTAGGCCAGCAGTGCAATCGCGGTGCCAGATTGGCTTGATGAATTGCGATTTATCGTAAGTACTTCTTTAGATACGATTTAGCTGGATAGCGAGAAATCGTGGACATCTACGCGAAGGCAGCTCTGCCACCCATTGACGCAGCGGTTGCACCCACGCAGGGCACTTCGTTGCAGCTGCTCGCTGGTGTATGGTAGGAGCCTCTGTAGTCGAACTCAATTAGTGACCCCTACGACGGATGGTCGGCAAGAAAGTAGCCGGTAACCAGATTGATGGATTCTTCCGCCTCCCAGCCTCCATTTGAGCTGAAGTTCATTCCGACGGCGGCAACATTCAAATTGCTAGAACCGCTCGGAGTAGGCACCGTGGGCACCGTCTACCGCGCGGAAAGTCCGGAGATTTCGCATCCGGTGGCTGTTAAAATGCTGCATCCGACGATCGCTCACGATCCCAACATCGTCGATCGCTTTCAGCGTGAGATTACGATTATGGAGCGGTTGAATCATCCGCACATTGTCCGTAATTTCGGTGGCGGACTGATCGAGGGACATTACTTCTACGCGATGCAACTCCTCGAGCACGGTTCGCTCAAAGATCGGCTAAGCGAGTACGGGCCGCTGCCTTGGGCGCAGGCAGCCGCGTTCAGTGCGCAGATTGCTTCGGCCCTACAGCACGCTCACAATCACAGCATCATTCATCGCGATTTGAAGGCCAGCAACCTGTTCTTCGACGACAAGGGCGGCATTGTGTTGGGCGACTTTGGCATTGCCCGCGACACGCAAGAGTCCGACGTCACCGCCGACGGCATTACCGTGGGTACCTATGCCTATATGTCGCCCGAGCAGATCTGCGCGGACAAAGAGATTTCTGGCAAGGCCGATCTCTATTCGCTTGGGTGCGTTATCTACGAGATGCTTACTGGCAAGCCACCGTTCCAGGGAGTTAATTTTGCACAGATTTGGGATCAACACCTGCACAAGCAGCCACGCGGATTGCGTGAGCAAGGCATCGACTGCCCCGAGTGGTTTGAGAAGCTGGTTATGCAGCTTCTCGAAAAAGACCCTGAACGTCGACCATTCAATGCGCGAGCGGTGCAGGGCATCATCAAGGACCGCCTAGAAGATGAGTTTGGCTCTGAAATCGGTCGCCTGACCAAGAATCTGCCGCCTCTGGAAGACATCCGCCATACAGACGGCACGAATTGGGCACGAGTGTTGATTGGTGTGCTTGCCATCGGTGCAATCATCGCGATGGCCATCTACATGGATGCCGGTAAGTGAACGGCTTAATGCTGGTCTACGATGCGCTGAGCTTGGCTAGGTTCATTTCTAATTCACGTTCGGCTTCGAATTCGTCGAGCAGTTCTTGGCGCGTTTGCGCGTCCATCAGTCCCATTTCCACCAGTAAGATACCCAGAGGCGGACCACTGCACATCCAGCGGTCGTGAATTAGCAATCTCTGCTCGTCCGAGATTAGACCCTCGTGGACCATCACGTCCAGAAAGTCTGAGCCAGTGACATCAGCCTTGCTGCAGTAGTGAAGTGCCTGATAGTCGGGAAGTATTTCCAGCTCGACCAGCAGCAGCGGGATAAACTGCCTTCGCCGGCGTTGCTCGGCCAACGCTCGAAGTACTTGGTGCGCAGAAAGAACCTTCTGCTGCACCAAAAAGTCACCAAAGTGCATGATCTGCCCCGACCAAGCGTGATAGGCCAACAGCAGCGCTGCCGGCTAAATGAATCTTACGTATTCAAATTATGTGTTAACGAGTCGCACAGTGACTGGGCAACTTGCCGCAAGTTGGCGATTCTGGTGTGATGCCATCATCCGTTGATGTCGATTATCCTAGCTTTAGCCGATAGTTGGCCGTCGCTCATTCGATCTGCAGCCGTTCTTGCCACTGCAATGCGAGAAATGCAGGTACAAGAATTGTGCGAACGACAAAGGTATCAAGGAGAATGCCTAGTGAAAGAGCGAAGCCAAGCTCGACCATGCCGTTCATTTTTGCCGTCAGCATCGAAACGAATGTACCGGCCATGATGATGCCGCAACTTGTGATGATTCCGCCTGTTTGCACCAGCGCTCGACGGAGCCCATCACGTTTGCCCCAACGCTCCTGTTCTTCCAAGACTCGGCTGACCAAATAGATGTTGTAGTCCTGTCCGACGGCGACGAGGATTACAAAGAGGAATAGCGGCACCTTCCAATCGAGCCCCAGGTAGGCTTCGCCTCGCACTGTGGAAAATGCTAAGTCGGTTACGCCCACTGTAACAAGGTAGCTAAACACGACCGTGACGATCAGATACACGCAAACCATCGGCTTACGCAGTAGCGCTAGAATTACGAGCAGCACTGCCGCCGTGACTAGGATCTGAATCCGAATTCGGTCCGCCGATGTCACGCGTTGCAGGTCGCGAATTCCCGCTGTGGGACCAAGCAGTTCGAAGCGACAGCCATGCCATGGTGAGCCTCTGTCGGCGCAGAGCCGAGTCAACAGCTGTTCGACCCGTCCGCAAGTTGCAACGGCCTCGTCGGAGAAGGGTTCGTCCGTGAGAATCAGGTCGAGTCGTGTGACGCGGTCTTTGTATTCGCCAGATCGCGAAACGAATGCCGCCTTGGCTAGCGGACTTCCCTTAATCGTCAGATCCATGAGCCCACCTGGAGTCACGCGAACGCTTCCGGGGGGATCGCCTAGCGGCTGGTACCAACTCCTTATTCGAGAGATCCCTGGCGTCTCGTACAAAGGTTTGGAGAGTTTTGCGACCAGATACTGACCGTCCTGATCGACCAGATCCGCGGATGGCAGTTCCACCAAGACGCCGAGAGGTCCGATTTCGCCGGGCGGAAAGTTCTCTTGCAACAATGCCGTGCCTGCACGACTTACTCGATAGGAGGGGAGCTCGCCCAGCAAGTCGTAAGTCACATCGACGGACGAACCATGCCAAGCGAAAGGCACAGTTACTCCGAGCGCTAAACCAAGCACGTACTTAGGGTGTCCAATGACAAGGTCTGCCAGTGATCGCCAAAAGGAGTTTGCCGTTTGGCCGGCCTGCACGTTGATATTTGCTCCGATGCGTGTGGCGAGCAGTGCTGGCACGAAGGTCAGGGATGCCAACAGCGAAACGGCTAGGCAGATGGCGATTGCGGGACCGCTGTATGTGAATTTGCCAAAGTCAGCCCATCCCATCGTCGCCAGTCCGACAATGGTAGTCAGCGCACTAGCAATCAAGGCGATACCAACGTGTTCGAGAGAGCGCGCGATCGCCAGGTGCTGCTGCTGGCCGGTTACACGTAACTCGCGGAATCTTGCCGTTAGAAATAGGCAGTAGTCTGTACCAGCACCAAACAGCAAGACGATCACAAAAATCTTGGTCGTTGTGAATACTTGAATCCTGGGCCAGCCGTCGGGCACCAATAAGCTCCAATCAGCCAGAATAGCGAGCAGATCTAGAGACGCGGACGCCGCCACGCCGATCGTTACCAACGGGACAAGCACTAACCAGGGCGAACGGTAGATCAGCACCAAGACGATCGCGACCAGCAGGATCGTAGTGCGGTGAGTGCTGGATACACTCTCTGCGGCGGCGGTCAGCATGTCACCGCCTATAGCAGCTACCCCAGAGACGCCGATGAGCAAACCATCTGCTGCTTCGCTACGTGCCGAGGAGACGATTTCCTCAGAGATCTGTAGCAAACGGATATTGTCGGTGGCCATAAACTCATTAGTCAGCCGCACGACGACGCGGGTCGCCTGACCCGAGGGGCTCTCGACTTGCGGACCAACGACTGGTGTTCTCTCGGTCCAGATGTCGACTACCGTCGGTTCTTCAAGCACCTCGAATTTTTCTGCTGCGCGCAGAGCAAGCTCGCGATCGGCGACCGTCAGCTTCGCTCCGCGACGAGCGAATACGAGCACAATTTGGCTTTTTGCGCGATCGGCCGGAAAGGCCCGTTCACTCAAGGCGATTCCACGAGCCGTCGTCGTGTCGGCTGGCAGGTGCTTGAGGTCGCCGTCGATGGCAACACTCTCCCAAGGTGGTGCCAGAACGTGCAGAGCTACCAACGCAAGTATCCATCCTGCAATTACCCACCACCGTCGCCGATCGACCACTCGCCCAAGATGTCGTAGTCCAGATTGCAGGATCATCGGAGAATGGCGAAGACGTGGAGCGAGGAAACCGAAAAGACAGACGAGTTCGATCGTAATCGGAATCACGACTCGCAACTAGATGCGCGTCTTGCCTGCTGAATGTTGTGTGCAGACGGACGGGCGCAAGAAAAACGGCGTTGAGCCCCGGGGCAAGGCTCAACGCCGCGTGAACAATGGCGATTCTGTCAGGCCAGAAATGTGTGTACTCAGACCGACCTGAAGGCGGTTGACTAGTCCTGGTCAATACCAAGGTCGTCGAAGTCGATGTCGACTTCGTCGCCGAGATCAATCTCGCCCAAGTCCGCCACGGGCTCCTCCACTGCAACAGCAGGTTCTTCTGCCTTCGGTGCCGATTCCGCCGGCTTCTTTTTCGGCTCGGCTTTTTTGGCGGCGATTTTCGGTGGCTTCTTCGCGTTGTTCTTGTGAAGCTGGGCGATACGACGATCGGCCTTCAGCGGCATGCCATTGACCACCGAACCGAGCAAGCGAATTCCCATGCTCTTGAGCAGTTCAATCGCCTGGTAGACTTTGCGGACTTCGCTATGATCACGAAGCACCGTCAAGATCGCACCATCGATATGCTGACCGATCGAGATCGAGTCCGACAGGCCAAGTACGGGGGCACCGTCGATGATGATAAAGTCGAACTCCTCACGCAGTTTCTCCATGATCGGCTGCGGTTGGTCGGTGGCCAGAGCATGAATCGCGTCCATATCGCAGTGTCCGGCAGTCAGCAACCACAAGCCTTCGGTATTGGTTGGGCGTACCGCGTCAGCCACGTCGATGTCTGACCTAAGCAATTCGCACAGACCATCATCAAGCGGCATTCCGAATAGCTTGTGCAACGCTGGTTCGCGGATATCGCCATCTACGAGCAATGTGCGTCGACCGGCTCGCGTTAGGCTGAGTGCCAGGTGGCTGGCGACGGTCGTCGTGCCTTCCATGGTAGCCGGACTAGTCACGAGCACGACTTGCTGCTTGCGCGTGGTCGAGTCGTGCATCAGCGTGGCACGCACGTTGTCGATCGACTCGGCGACCTGAGCAGCGATCAAGCTGCCTGGTGCCATCGCTTTTCGAGAGGCAACCGATGGCAGCACACCAAGTACTCGGAGTCCAAGTCCTTCGTCCATATCGGAAGCACCATTGAGTCGGCGACGACGGAACTCCATCAGTGCGACGCAATATCCGGTGCCGCAGAAAGCTGCCAGTGCTCCCAATCCGGCCAAGGCATAGCGTTGAATCTGGTTGATCTGATCGATAGCAATTGGCGGCTGCAAGATACGAAACAACTCTTCGGCGGCCCGATCTTGAATTTTCCAGCTACGCAAGCGTAGTTCCATGTCGCTTTCGATTTCCTGGAGCTGTTGGATTTCGGATTCCAACATCGTGAGCTCACCGTCGGTTTCGCCCTTCTGTTCCAGCTCGGAGAGCTTTTCCTCGTACTCGGCGTTGAGGGTGGCGAGTTCCTGCTCGATATTCTTGCGAACCAGCACGTACTCGGTCATCGCGAGGTCGAGGGTTGGATTCGGCTTGGTCTTAAGTTCTTGTCGAATCTCTTGCTCAGCTTGCATGCGGTAAGAGTACGCTTCTTGCTGCAGGGTTTGTAAACTCGACTGCAATCGACGCTCCTGAGCAGATCCATGCTTCGAGTTGCCAGCAAGCATGCGTAGTTGTTGCCTCAAGGCGAACTCTTCCGCCTTATACTGCTCCAGCATATCGTCTTCGTCGAGCGCTGCCGTGACCGCTTCTTCCATCGCGGTCGTGCTGGTGGCCTGGCGACGAACAAGTTCCATGTTGACGGTGATGTCGACCAACTTCTCTTTCTGTTTCAGAATCTGCGACTGAATCTGCCGAATGTCGTTCAGCAGCATCGTGATCTGCGAATTGGCTACGGGGTTGGTAATACCGCCAATTTCTGCGTTGAGCGAGTGGTACTTGTCCATTTTCTCTTTCAACTCAGAGGCGAGCTCTTTATGGAGCTTGTCCATATTGTCGCGAAGCTCTTCGCTGCGCATCCGATCTTCGCCGAGCACATCCTCTTTATACGACCCGATGACGGCCGTGATAATCTTCTTCATTTCCTCGGTGTCTTCTTCGCCGTCGTAGCGAATCTGCATATTCTCGCCATAGAAGCTCACGTGCAGATTGTCTTTTAGCCACGTCAGTGGATCAGGCTCTTCTTTTCGCACCGCTTCGAGCTGCGCGATGTCGCTGCGGTTCAAAGCCGACTGTAGTACGAATTGGCTTTTGATGAGTCCGAGCTGAGTTTCTTGAAAGACTTCCAACTCGTGAGGCGAGAAGGGGCGTTTCTTCTCCATCAGGTCTTCAGCCTCTTGCTTGACTTCGACCATGGCCGTGATCGAGGCTGAGAGCGGGAAAAGCCAGAGTAGTACGCCGGCTGTGAGTCCCGCGAACAGTGCACCGAGTAGCAGTGCCATTAGCCAACGCCGACGCAGGCAATTGAGGAGCCAGGTTTGGTTGAAGTTACCGGTTAGCAACTCTGGTCCGCGAGGTGCCATCGGTGGTGCCATGCCAGGCATTGGTGCGGCGTAGGCTGTTGCTGGCATCAATGGCTGCCGCGGATCGGGGGTCGTCGCCACCGGATACATGACTTCGGAACTGCTGAATCCATCGTTACTCGCCATCGAAGACCTCTCTCTCAACCAAACGGTTAGTGCGACTACTTTTGTTGGCCAGGGGTGACTAAAGCGTTGTCGAAAAGTTGCGTTGGTGGGGATTCCAACTGCGGTGGACTGCTGAATCTGGTTCTGTTCGCTGCCGCCTGAAACTGTGACGTCATTGCCCGTTTGGCGTGATCGTCCCTCTACTCAGGCGTCGAGGTACGCAGAAAGCAAACGGTAGGCCAAACGCGTCCTACGCGGTGTTTTCGCGATCTCACCCTCACCGACGATCGCCCGAACTGGGTGGATTGTTGTATTTACGCATCAATAGGCTGCCGATTCGCCACATTGCGCCAAGCGGACGAGTGCATCCCGCTTGACTTAGCTGTTCGCGGCATGTGGTGCCGAAAAAGCCGCATAATCGTCTTCGACATCGATCGGAACAGTAATCTTATGCAGTAGCGACAGTTCGAGCCACAAAATGCCCATCGCGATTGGCATCATCGCCAGGCCGGCCCAGTCGTGGACAGCGTGTTTGACAGCTTCGCTTTCGGGAAACGCCATATACAGCAGCGCCGTGATGGTGATGCGAATCACGTTCGTAAACAGGGCGACCGGAATGGCGCTGAGGAGGATCACGACCCGGTCCCACCAAGGCCGATTCATCATCATTGCCAGCGCAACCGACATGGCACCGAAAATAGTACTCATCCGCAGTCCGCTGCACGCATCAGCGACTTCCAGCTCGAGGCCATCGATCATCAGCCGGCTACCGTCACGCAATGCGGGCACGCCAATCAGTTGCAACGTCCAGGTGCTGCTGATGGCAGCCAACTTCTGCAACCAAATCAGGACGCTGTTCTGCAACACCGAAGGAATCGGGAACATAAAGATCAAGAATGCCAATGGCGGGCCTGCCCACTTAAGCATGGACCAGCCGCCTACCAACTGAGTAATGCCGAGCAAGGCCGTAATGTAGGTCACTCGATCGATTGGATTGATGTCATAGGTAGACGCCCACAGTCGCACGCAAAGACTGGCGATAATGATTCCCAAACCGATCCATCGTTCTCTATCTGTCACCTGCACCAACTGACGACGTCTTGCATAAAAGAGGAAGCCCGCGATCACTGGAATGAGATAACCGTGAGAGTACAGCGGATCCGACCAGAAGCTGGCAGTGAAGGTGAACATATTCCAATAGCCGAATGTCAGTGCGGCTGTAAGCAAGGCGAATATGCCCCACGCTGTCATTTCGCCGGCGGAATCTAGCGGCTTGCCAAGCGCCGACTCATCGTCAAATGCAAACGCCTGCTCATTACTTGCCATGTTGTTATGCCCGTTTGGTTTCGCTTGCTAGCAACGCGTCAAAGATCGTCACAAATACGATCTGCCTTAGGAGTGATTTGAGGATGGGTTGCACCCGGTCGACGGTGATCAAAGTCTGTGATGGCCAGCGAAGTGGGGCCGTCGATCCGTCGAGGCAACCCTCGCGAGTTCCGATCGCGAGATGTACCGCACGATGCGTAACCCGCTTCTGTGCAAGTACTTTGGTATTCTGTCGAGAATACGCGGGTACCCCTGATCTGTCAAACGGATTGACTGGCATACGGTACCGTTAGACCGCCTGCTTTTTCGGCCCGTAACCGCTACGCGAAGGCGTGCGCCGGTTGCGCGGATTAGTGGTGCCTTCGCTGCCTGTGTGCTATCCGGCGAAGCTAATCTCGGACTCGGCTTCGCGAGTTCTTAACGCGATGCGTGACGTCACGGTTCGCTCGGGCAATCGCGTCGTTTCGTATTGCTCCCCAGCGAGAAAGGCTGCTAGCAGATGCGCGACTACGGCAGTTTTCCTGCCTTTTGGCCAACTCTGCCCAAAGTCAATGTTAAACCTTACCGATTATATGCACTGTAGCTGTTAGCAAGGCTCTAACGCCGAGCGATTGCTGGCACAAACAACTGCGGAATCAGCAGTTCCATGACCATTCTCTTCTAGTGAGAGCCTCCGATGAAGTCTTGCGAAACCGATCGAACGCAATTCGGCAAAGTCATTGCACTTGTGGCCATGCTGCTGGGCACTACCGGCTGTACTGCTGCCCTCGCGCCGCGCGATCCGTTTCCTGCTACTCCACCGGAACCTCCACTCGAAAGTACTGTGCCGCGCGAACTCGACAAGGTAACCTTGCCTCGCTACACGGTCGCGCCGCCAGATATTCTGTTGATTGAGGGCGTCAAGCTGGTGCCGAAGTCGCCGCACAAGTTCGAGATCTTTGACGTGATCTTGGTCCGCGTGACGGGGGCCTATCCAGATCAACCGATCGACGATGCTTACTCGATCGATGCTGACGGTAGCATTAATCTCGGCCCGACGTATGGCCGTATCAAAGTGACGGGTCTAACGACAGAAGAAGCCGAAGACCATGTACGATCAGAATTGGCGCAGATCCTCAGCGAGGTCGATGTTTCGATCTCGCTGCTGCAGTCGGCTGGTGCTCAGCAAGTCACTGGCCAGCACTTAGTCGGACCGGACGGTCGTGTCAATTTGGGGACCTACGGTTCGGTGCAGGTTGCCGGCATGACACTCGAGCAAGTTCGCGAAGAGGTCGAGAAAAAGCTTGGCGAGAAGCTTGAGCAGCCTGAAGTGTTCGTAGACGTGCTGGCTTACAACAGCAAAGTTTACTACGTCGTCACCGAAGGTGCCGGATTTGGCGACAACGTCGCGCGATTGCCAATTACGGGTAACGAAACAGTGCTCGACGCGGTGGCCAGCTTGGGTGGTTTGTCTCAGCTGTCGTCTACCAAGATCTGGATTGCACGTCCCGCACCAAACGGCGTTGGCTGCGAGCAGGTGCTACCAGTCAACTGGAAAGATATCACCAAAGGTGCTTCAACCGCGACTAATTACCAACTCCTGCCCGGCGACCGTCTGTTTATCGCAGAGAACAAGTACGCCAAGTTCAGTGCGATCGCGGGCAACACCTTGCAGCCATTCGAACGAATCTTTGGTGCCATCTCGCTTACCACATCAACACTCAACCGTATCACCCGCTTTGGCCTGGCGAATACGTTCTAGTCCTCGCGTGTCTCATACCGTTGTTTAGAGCTAGAACTCCAAGCATTTGCCGCGTCCATAGCTGCCAGAATTCAAACTAGTAGGGTCGATTGCCATGTCACGATGCCAGACACTTATTCGAACAACGATAGTTGCCGCCGCGACGTTGTTAGTCGCTTTGGCTTCGGTGCGAGTGGGTTATGCGTTGGGTGACTGCGCATGCGGCTGTTCGCCTTCAACGCCTTGTGCGTGTGCTGCTGACGGCGTTTGTCGGCCTAAGCGTGACAGCTGGGGTCACTACAAGACACGCTGGCGAGCTTGGCCGGGTGAGCCTTCCGGACAAACGCCAACGTTGGCCGATCAGCAGGGCGCTGCCGCACCCGAAGTCACCCCCCTGCCAGACTACGAGACACCGCTCCTTGAGCAGGAAGACTTGAGAGCACCAAAGAAAAAGAAACAGGAGAAGGCCGAAGAAGCTGACGATGCGATGCCAATTGAGTTGCCAGGAGAGCTGCCCGGACAGCTCTTGCCGGGCCCCGGCGACGCTCCAGCTGACCAGGCCGCACCCGATCTCGATCCCTTCAGTGGGGTTCCAGAAGTGCCGCCGATGGAAGACGCGCCACCCGCTCTGCCAGCCAGTTTGCGGCAAGCGGCTGAGTCGATGGGTATGCCGACGCTATCGCAGAAATCGCAAACAGGGCTGAAGCCGGCAGCGATCTTGCAAGCGTCCGCCGAAATGCCGATCCAACAAGCGGATTGGCAATCGTCCGAGTTGACCAAGCTCGTGAATCCCGCTGCGGCGGCGATCGAGCCAGCGGGCGCGCCGCTGCAGCAGGCCGTCTATTACGAAGCAGCCGACCAGGGCAAGTGAAACTACGGCTCGTTATCCTGTCGGGTCGCAGTTAAAGCAATGTCCGCAAGCACCGGTCGGTGGTCGGATAGCGTGGATTGCACAACGCGGTAATCAGAGAACCGCCAATCGGCTGGCGCCAAGATCCAATCAATTGCCTGGCTAGGTTGATCTGCCGGAAACGTCAGCTGATTCTGTCCGTCCAAGAATTCCCTCGGCGATCGCCGCAACAGGTCGGAATGGTCAAACACACCGATTGCGTTCTGTCCGGCGCTGTCGGCCTTGGAATTCGGAAGCCCTGGTGGCGTCGAGTTCAGGTCGCCTGCAACGACAGTTGGTCCGCCACTCGCCCGAGCTAGTTGGATAATGTGCCGAGCGGATTGTACGCGGACCGCTTCGCTGCGGTGCGACAGGTGAGCGGCGACGAGCTGAAACTTCTGGCCACCGAACTCTAGGTTGCACGCCAGCGCGCGTTTCTTACCAACGAGCAGGGTTTCCCAAGTTGAATAGCCTGGCAGATCGACAGTCTGAGCGTGAGAGACTGGATACTTCGACAACACGGCGTTGCCGAAGCGCCAGGTCCAACCGAGCACGCGAAAGTCCAAATTGCGTTGTTCGACGCGATAGGGGTACGCACTGCGGTCGGCTAAGAACTTTGCTTGATTGATGTGGCCGCTCCAGCTCGAATCAAAGTCGACTTCGTTTAGCACCACAATGTCCGCGTCCAAATTGATCAGCTGATCGGCGATGTCGGACAACCGTTGGTGACGTGTCGCCGGACTTCCGCCTTCCCAGTTCGAAGCTGCCAATCCGCGACCGTGGGCAATATTGTAGGTGACGATACGCAGCTGACTGGCCGCATCTGCCGGGGCCATTGCTTCAGCAGTGGAGAAGACCAAGAGGCTGCGTGACGGGCTGAGCAGCCGACTGTAGAGATACGGCAGCACGGTCAGCAGCAGTCCGACGGCAAGTAATTGCGCCCCTCGCCGTCGCGGCCAAGTGATGTTCATTTCCAGTCACGCCACCGTGGGGATAGCAATTTAGGCCGGCAAGGATCTTCCGCTGCCGTCGATTGTGGATGCCGGTTCGCCGCTCGGCAAGTCAGAATTGGATTTGCAGCCGTGTCCCAGGGATAATCACCGTGTCAAATGCGATGGTGCTGGGGCGAACGACCTGTATATCGGCCGTCAGCCAACAACGGGACGTGAAGGCATAGTTGTAGAAGAGTTCGATACCGTATTCGTCGCGTTGCGGAATGATCGGCAGGCTAAGACCGATGAACTCGTCGCTCAAGCCGAGATAGAAGTAGCCGCAGCCGAACCGGTCGAGTGTTCGTCCTGTCAGCATGCTGCGGCCTGCGATTCCCCCAGCGACAACATACCGGATCGGGTTGGGATTGCCGTCAGAGAGCCCTAGCGATCCAAAGACACCCCAGGTGCGACCTGGATTGCTCGCATCTGCCCACAGTGCCTGATAGAAGTCGAAGTACAAGCTCCACGACTCGTTCTCGACCGGAAACGCGCCGGCGGCAATGGGGATAGTCAGCCAAGCCGACGGATCAATGGAGGTGAAGTCCGAATTGCTGTAGCTACCGCCAATCTGATAGATGCCGGGCAGGCCAAACCATTCGGGTCTCAGGTTTAATTCGGGGACGATTGTGACGCCTCTGTCGTACAGGTCTTCGAGGCCTTTGGTAGCGCGCTCTTCAGGGTCGAAGACTGTTAGCGAGAGCAGCGGTTCTCCGGCATCAAGGAAAGCGCCACCGACAGCTGCTGCCGAGTAAGGAACTGTCCTCGCTAGAATCGGATTGAATACCAGTGTCGTATTCATGAAGCCGCCGATCCCTGGACCGCCGGCGAACCGAATCGTGTACTCGTCGAGCGTGTTGATTTTGCCAGCGTAGAGTGCAAAAGTTTCGCTTAGCGCTTGGGTGAGCTTGAGTCCGGTGATCGAGGTGATACTCGAGTCGTTCTCGGGGAAACTCATTGCGATGTTCGCTGGTGCCAGCAGCCCGTCGTTGTCGTTGACGCTCTTGCCAAATCGTGTCTCGGCATGCATGTCAACGAAGAAGCCTTCGGACAGGCCCAGTTTTCCGCCTTCGACGCTGACGAAGTAGTCGAGCTTCCCGCCATAGTCCCATTGCTGTTCGCGACCGCCACTCGCGACGCCCTGATAGAACTGTGTTGCAGACAGATCGACGTCGATGCCGTGCTCCGACAACCAGTCTCGGTTGCCGAACCACCCGGCCGACAGATCCTCCTGCCCAACAACTCTGGTAGCGGCGAGAACGCTCGATGCAAGTGCGACCATAAAGACGATCTGACGCATTCGACCTACCTACTCCATTGAAGACAACAGTCAGTAGCGCCATCGGCATCGCACGACCAGCAGATCGAATCTCAATCGCACAGGCTGTATAATCGTCACAGCTCGCGAAGCCGCTGGCGGGCAAACAAGGACCGTTTTCTTGCCTTCCGACTGCGCTTGGGCGAACGCCGCGTCGCTGAGGAGATGTGTGCGACCCACACAGTTGGCTTGGCAAGCCGAACGAGTTGATGCGAGCGTTCGGTCGATGTTGTGCGCCGATAAGAGTAATCGCATAGTTGAAAAAAGAAATACTAGGTTCGCCGTCAGCAAGTCGCTATATTACGATTGGCGTTCTTTGGCAGTGCAACATTTTCTCTTCTCACAATGCTGCAAGAGACGACAGCTAGATGGGCGTTAGCGAACCTTGAAGGTTCGACGCAATGCAAAGGCCGTAGTGAGTTGGGAACAAGACGCATGAATCATCTCTTCATGGCAGCATTAGCACTGCTATTGTCGGTCCCGCAATGTGCGGGAGTCTACGCACAACCGGCTGCTGAGCAGAAGGAAGATACTGGTGAGGAAAATCTAGCTGCAGTAGAAGTCAGCCCTGCCAAGGTCGCAATTCGACAATCGATCAATTCGTATGTAGCGGCCTTTAATCAGGCTGACGCAAAAGCGCTGGCCGCGCATTGGACTGAGAATGGCGAGATGACGACGCCCGCCGGGCGAACGATCGTCGGACGACTGCAGTTGGAGGCTGATTTTGCTGACTACTTCTCGGAGCTAGAGGGCGCAAAATTAGAAATCATAGAGACCGAGATCGTGTTAATTTCTCCCAGTGCGGCGATCGAGACCGGGACTGCGCGAGTGCTAGTGCCGGCGCAAGAGCCGCGCGAGACAGACTACGAAGCCGTACATGTCAAAACGGTTGCCGGCTGGAAAATCGACAACGTTAGCGAGCAGCAAGCGCCAGCAGCGCCGCCATCGCACCACCAACAGCTCAGGAGCCTCGAGTGGATGATCGGCACTTGGGTCGATCAAGATGATGACGTCTCTGTCGAGACGAATTGCCGATGGACTCCCAATCGCAATTTTCTCGTACGTAGTTTTCAGGTGATCATCAACGACCAGATTGATTTTGAAGGCACGCAGGTCATTGGCTGGGACCCGAGCCGCAACGCAATTCGATCGTGGCTGTTCGACTCCGACGGCGGATTTGGCGTTGGGCATTGGACACAAGATGATAGCCGCTGGGTGGTACGGACACTCAGTGTCTTGCCTGATGGTCGTCAAGGATCGTCGACGCACGTCTACGAACAAGTGGATGATCAGACGTTACGGTTTCGCGTCATCGGCAGACAGATTGACGGAGAACTGATGCCGAACATTGATCCGATTACGATCACTCGCATTTCAGATACTCGGATTCCTGGCACTGGCGTCCCTGAGTAGTTGTGTGATCGATTCTGCAAATTACTAAACACGGTTCAAAACATGAAATTCTTCTGCTACGCGATCTTTGCAGGACTATTAGCCAGTTCCGTGCTTGCCAATGATGCGTGGTCACGTGGAAGGGGCGGTGGCGGACGAGGAGGCGGCATGCGCGGTGGTGGCGGGGGCCGTTCGTTTTCGGGTGGCGGTATGAGAACGCCGTCCATGAGCCGGCCTCAGGCGCGTCCAGCTGGCCGACCGCAGATGTCGCGTCCTAATATCAGTCGTCCCAACGTGAGTCGGCCCAATATTAGCCGGCCAAACGTCAGTCGACCCAGTCAGAGTCGACCCAACCTCAGTCGACCCAACCTCAGTCGACCAAATCTCGGTCGGCCGAATGTGAGTCGACCGAATGCCGGCGGCTCGCGACCGAACATCAATCGTCCTAATGTAGGCGGCAACCGTCCTGGGCGACCATCGGCGGGCGACCTTGGCGACTTCTTAAAGCTACCAGGCGGAGTAAATCGCCCCGCGCAGCTCCCTGGCCAAGGCGGGCGACCCAATCTCGGCAATCGACCCAACATCGGCAATCGGCCGGGCGCCGGCAACCGCCCGAATGTTGGGAACCGACCGAATATTGGCAGCAACAACCGAATCAAGGTTAACCGGCAGCGCAACGTCAACTCCATTCGCAATCGTTGGGCAAACGTGGGTCGACGGCCGTTCGGTCGAAGCTGGTGGGGTCGTTATCCTGCTACCCGACCGGGCTGGAGATGGCACAGCGGCTGGTCTCGCTATCCGCGCCGTTGGTACTGGCGGCATGGCACATGGGGTGCCGTTGGTGGATGGTTCGTCTGGAATAACTGGTCTCAACCAGTGGCCTACGATTACGGCACCAACGTGGTCTATCGCGACAATTACGTTTACGTGAATGACGAGCAATATGCGACCGCGGAAGAATACTATCAGCAGGCTGAGACCATTGCCGAGAGCGTCCCCGAGAATGTCGATGCCGAGAAGATTGAGTGGATGCCCTTGGGTGTTTTCGCCATCGCCGAAGAAGGAGGCGTTGATAATGGCATGCTGATTCAGCTTGCCGTTAGCAAAGAAGGCCTCATCGCCGGCACCTTCTACAACGATACAACCGACGAAGGACGACCACTCGAAGGCCAAGTCGATCGCGAGACACAACGGGCCGCGTGGAAATTTGCTGATGGCAAGAACGCGGACCTGGTCATGGAAACTACCATTTACAACCTCACCCAAGACGAATCCACAGCCCTAGTGCACTTTGGCGAACGCGAAACTCAGACTTGGCTGATGGTGCGTTTGCCTGAAGAGGACGACGCAGCTGACACAAAGTAACCTTATCCGGATCAACGCGGCACAGAACCCACTCGCGCGTTCTGTCGCGAATCCGAAACCCATCGACTGCTACTTCGATTTTCCTAGGAGATACATCATGACGAGGCGTCGCTATCTACCGTTCCTCCTGTTGCTCATGTTGAATAGGTCCGATGCGCCCGCAGCGGAACAGCCGAATATCTTGGTCATCTGGGGCGACGACATCGGCACTTGGAACATCAGTCACAACAACCGTGGCATGCTGGGCTACAAGACACCCAATATCGACCGCATTGCGAGCGAGGGGGTCGCGTTCACCGACTACTATGCCCAGCAGTCGTGCACGGCGGGACGGGCGGCGTTTCTGGGCGGCAACGTGCCTGTGCGGACCGGCATGACCAAAGTCGGCATGCCTGGAGCCGCCGAGGGCTGGCAAGAAACCGACGTCTGCATCGCCGCGGTGATGAAGGGTCAGGGCTACGCGACCGGCCAGTTTGGCAAGAACCACCAGGGCGACCGCGACGAGCACCTGCCCACCAACCACGGTTTCGACGAGTTCTTCGGCAACCTCTACCACCTCAACGCCGAGGAAGAGCCCGAGAACGAAGACTACCCCAAGGACCTCGTGCTGAACAACGGCAAGACGTTCCTCGAGCAGTACGGCCCGCGGGGCGTGATCAAGTCGTTCGCCGAGGCCGGCGGGACGCAAAAGATCGAGGACACAGGCGCGCTGACCAAGAAGCGGATGGAGACCGTCGACGACGAGACGGTCGCCGCCGCCAAGGACTTCATCAAGCGGCAGCACGAAGCCGGCAAGCCCTTCTTCTGCTGGTGGAACGGCACGCGGATGCACTTCCGCACACACGTTAAGGAGGAGCACCGCGGTCTCGCCGGCAAGGACGGTGACGCGTACCACGATGGCATGGTCGAGCACGACCTGCACGTCGGCGAGTTGCTCGACTTGCTCGACGAGCTCGGCATCGCCGAGAATACAATCGTGCAGTACTCGACCGACAACGGCCCGCACTACAACACTTGGCCCGACGCCGGCACCACGCCGTTCCGCGGCGAGAAGAACTCCAATTGGGAAGGCGCCTACCGCGTGCCGGCGTTTGTCCGCTGGCCCGGCAAGTTCTTGGAGGGCGTGACGCTCAACGGCATCGTGTCGCACGAGGACTGGCTGCCGACGTTCGCCGCCGCCGCCGGCGAACCCGCCATCAAGGAGAAGCTTGCCGAGGGCACGGAGCTCATTGGCCGCAAGTACCGCAACAAGATCGACGGCTACAACCAGCTCGACTACCTGATGGGCAAGGTCGAGAAGTCGCCCCGCAAGGAGTTCATGTACGTCAACGACGAGGGCCAGATCGTCGCCATCCGCCTCGGTCCCTGGAAGGCGGTCTTCCTCGCCAATCGCGGCGTGCAACTCGGCGTGTGGCAGGAGCCGTTCGTGCAGCTCCGCATCCCCTATCTGTTCAACTTGCGTCGCGACCCGTTCGAGCGGTCGCAGGAGAACTCCAACACGTACTGGGACTGGTATATCGATCGCGTCTACGTGCTCGTGCCGATGCAAGACGTCGCGGGCAAGTTCCTCAAGAGCATGACTGAGTACCCACCGAGCCAGACCCCCGGCTCGTTCAACCTCGACAAGGTGATCGAGCAGATCAAGGCGGGCGTCGGTTCGCGGTAATCACCTCCACTGTCGGCAGCGTGTCCCTCCTTCCCAGAAGGGCGAGGGGGCTAAGCGCATGACTTATTGCAGAAAACCATGTTGGCCCCAAAACCGCCTTGTTCCCTTCCTCAGTAAGCATCGTCGGAGCCCTGCTCTGCTTCGCAGGTATAGCGTGCGCCGAGCCACTCCCGTCCTGGAACGAGGGCGTTTCCAAACAGGCGATTGTCGCGTTCGTGGAGGCGGTCACCAACGAGGGCGGGCCGGACTTCGTGCCCCCTGGCAAGCGCGTCGCCGTATTCGACAACGATGGTTGTTTGTGGGCTGAGCAGCCAGTTTACTTTCAAGCGATGTTCGTTCGAGATCGTATCAAGGTACTGGCACCCGATCACCCCGAGTGGCAGACGACCGAGCCCTATGCATCGGTCCTTGAGGGCGACCTCGAAAGGTTAGCAGCCGGCGGCAAGAAAGCTCTAGTCGAGCTCGTCATGGCGACCCATGCCGGTATGACGGCGGAAGAATTCGAGAGTGTCGTCACCGATTGGATTGCGACGGCCCGCCATCCAACGACCGGTCGACTTTATACAGAGATGGTGTATCAGCCGATGCTCGAAGTGCTTGCTTATTTGCGAGCGAACGACTTCAAGACTTTTATCGTTTCGGGCGGAGGCATCGAGTTCATGCGACCGTGGGCGGAGCGAGTTTATGGCATTCCGCCAGAGCAGGTCGTTGGCAGCAGTGTCAAAACGAAGTACGAAGTCCGTGACAGCAAACCGGTGATTGTACGCCTCCCGAAATTGAACTTCATCGACGATAAAGCTGGTAAGCCCATCGGTATCCATCAGCACATCGGTCGTCGTCCGGTGATGGCCTTTGGCAACTCTGACGGTGATTTTGAAATGCTAGAATGGACGACCGCCGGCGATGGGGCACGCTTGGGCATGCTGATCCACCATACCGATTCCCAACGAGAATGGGCCTATGATCGTGACTCGAACGTAGGCCGGCTGGATCGTGGGCTCGATGCCGCCACCGACCAAGGTTGGCATGTCGTCAGCATGAAAGACGATTGGAAAACCGTGTTCGGAGCGAACGAAGACTAGAATCGTCTGCGAATATAGGGATCGTAAAGCGGAGTCTCACGGGATGCGACTCAGCAATTCCCTCGTAGCGCAAGCTTTGAGATCGGGAGCTACGAAGAGGCAGCCGCGTCTCGGGTTACGGTGACGACGCGCGGTTCCCATTCCATGGAAAGCGTGGCGAAACGCACATCGAATATCTGGAAACGTGGCGCCGCTTAGAATGCAAACTGCACTTGTGAGCGAAACAGCCAACCCGCGTCGCCGGGCGAAATATCTAAAGCGGAAGAACTGATCGGAGCTCCGTCGAGATACGTCGCATCGACCGTCAGCTTGGCGTTCTGACCACGAAAATACCAAACCGCTCCCGCGGCGATCTCTTCCGAACTCTGCGCCTGTACCCCAAGCGTCCCAGAATCGCCGGTGACTCGAGACCATCTCGCGAGCAGTTGCAGTTTCTCTGCAAGCACAAACTTTCCGAGTTGGAACCAGAGACCATGGTCGAAAAGGCTGTCGAGACCTGGGCTGTCGAATTCGTCCACGCTGCGCAAGTAATACTCCAAAGTTCCCGACCAACCACGCCACTTGAAAGAACTGTCGACCGAGTACAAGTTGACGGTGTAGCGGCCGACCGACATTGGCAAGAGCGAAGCCAACGTCACACCAGCATCGACGACTCGCAAACTGCTGAACTCCGTCGCGCCACTCGCATCGATCGTCGAATGGGCGAATGCCATGCCGGATCGGACGGCAAGGTCGTCGTGCCACTCGAGGTCCGCCAATTGACCGAGACCCCACTCGCCGATTGGATAGGCGAAAACGCGGCCCGAATAGGCGAAGTTGTCGTCGAGGGCGCCACTACTGCCGGTTTCGGCGCCCCCGGTTACGAGACCGTTGAAGATGGCGATTTCCCAATTCCAAGGAACAGCAACGTCGGAACGGGCTCCGCTGAGGCCCCAAGCCAAGCTACGGTTCACGTCGAAGAACGTGCTCGCCAGCGCGCGATCGGCAAACTCAAACTCTCGCCCAGACAGATAGCGTGCCATCGTAAACGGCATCTTGTATTTGCCGGTCTTGAAGACGAGCGCTCCCTTTTGCCAATCCCAAAGATGGTGCCCCAAGTCGTACGTCAAAAGATAGTCCAACAGTCGCACGTCGTCTCCGCTGCTGCTGCGACCGTCGAGTTGCACATAGTAAGCGAAATCGGTGGTGTACGCGTGGCCGGAGAATACAAGTCGTGCGCGCTTAAGCTGGAACTGATTGACGTCTGGGTTCGGCCCTTGTGAATTGAGCGTCGCGTGGCGTAGTTGACCCCAGCCGTTGAGCCTGAGTACATACAATGGGCTGGCAGTGTCGAGCTGCATCCGACCTGGGCTAGCGATCACAAACCCATCGTCGTAACCAATCTGAGTGCGTCCACTTCGATAGCTTCTTCCGCTTGTGACGTACGCAGCAGGCTTCACCGAGGTGTCGAGTGGAGCTGTTTGATGTTGCCGCAGAGCGTCAGTCGCAGAGACCATATCCTCCAGCGATCCAAAATCGAGACTGTCAGAAAGTGTATATCGAAGCTCAGGTTCCATCGCTCTGGCAGCCTGCACATAGAGCAGCGCCATGCCCATCGTCGCCATGACGATTGCACTCCTCAATCGCGGATAATCCGATAACGGACGCATTTGGTGACGACGTTAGACGAGCCTAAGGAGACGAGCGTAGCGCCCGCGACGAGCAGAGAATCACATCTTCTTTGATCGGCAAAACTCGGCTAAGTGCTACAACTTTGCAGCGAGAGATGAGAGCAATGCTGCCAATAGCAGCACGAGCTCTACGAGTGGGTTGATAGAGCGCAGATTGACAATGCTATCACCCGGCACCATAATCCGCGATCTGGCCGCCATTTTCTCTACGCATCAATTTCTCTGAAAACTGAGCAGGCTTGACCCACGAGCGTGCCATTTCCCGACTTCTGATTTGACAATTCCGCCAGACAATCTTGGCGTCAGCGCCAAGCCAGACTCTCGCCGCGACGCAGCGATTGAATACTTGCTCGGTCGCATCAACTACGAACGCGTGCCGTTGGTACCGTATGGGCAACGGCAGCTCAAGCTCGATCGTATGCGTCAGCTGCTGACGCGATTGGGAAATCCCGATGCCGGATTGCCGATCGTTCACATTGCTGGTACGAAAGGCAAGGGTTCGACCTCCGCAATGGTGGGCAGCATTCTGCATGCCTCTGGCTACGACGTTGGTCTATTCAGCTCGCCACATTTGCAGCGAATTGAGGAGCGATTTGCCGTCAACGGTTTGGCCTGCTCGGCGGATGAGCTGATCGGGCTGGTGGATCAATTACGCCCCGCCGTCACGGCGATGGACCACGAGGCGGAGAAGATCGGCGATAGCACACTAAGTCCCACTTATTTCGAACTGACCACAGCCCTGGCCCTCTTGTATTTTGCCCAGCGGAAGGTGGAGATTGCTGTGCTGGAAGTTGGGCTTGGCGGTCGGCTCGATTCCACGAACGTTTGCCAGCCCGCAGTAACACTGATTACCAGTATCAGCTTCGATCACACCAAGCAGCTAGGCAACACATTAGCGGAGATTGCCACCGAGAAAGCAGGCATCATCAAACCAGGAGTGCCCGTGCTGTGTGGCCCGCTGCTCGATGAGCCGCGGCGAGTCGTGGCGGAAATCGCGACGCAACATGGCTGCCGACTGATCGAAGCCAATCAAGACTTTCGACACGAATACTCAGCTCCGACGGATGCTAGCGTGATCGGTTCCTGCGGTAAGCTGGAGTACTCGGCTGAATTTGCTGATCCGAAGTTGCACCTAGACAATGTACCGGTGCAACTGCTCGGTGAGCATCAGGCGGCAAATGCTGCCTTGGCGATTTCGACTTGCATCGAGCTGCGTCGACAGGGCTGGTCGATTTCGACAGACGCCATTCGCGAGGGGCTGGCGAACTTACGATTGCCGGCAAGAATTGAACTCGTGCGTCGAAACCCGACAGTTGTGGTCGACGTGGCACACAACGTTGCGTCCGCACGAGCGCTGGTCGACGCGTTGCTGCAGAGCTTCCCGGCAAAACATCGGGTTCTCGTCTTGTCGACAAGCAAGGACAAAGATGTGCCCGGTATCGTCCGCGTACTCTTGCCGCATTTCGATCACGTGATTGCGACCGAGTATCAAAAGAGCCCGCGAGCCGTGCCCGTGTTGCAGTTGGAGCAGATCATTCGCGCCGAGAACGATCAGCTATCGCTAGACCAGCAATTCGAGCAGTTGGATTGCTGTGCAGACCCCGAGTTGGCATTGCGGAGTGTCAACGAAATTGTCGGCAAGAAAAGTTCCAAGGAGACACTGGTTTGCGTCACCGGCTCGTTCTTTATTGCGGCTGAGCTGCGTCCGACATTGATCGCAAGCGCTTCACCGGGATCAACCAGGTGAGGTTGTACTTGCGGGCGTAATGCAGTGCGAGGCAGCAACTGAGATAGGTCAGCATCTTTCGAAGTCCTTTCGGCGATGGCGCTTTGTTGGCGAGGGTCTTTCAGTGGTGGTTAGATCCGTCTAACGTGTCCCCTCTGCCCCCCAACTGCTCAGTTTGCTCAAGGTTCGTCGGATAACGACCAGCGTGGCTCATCGTTCCAATCCCAGTCGTTTTCCGTGCCAGGACTGGGCGGTTCGAGCTCTGCGACGGCTGCACTGGCGAGCCGCGACACGAGGCGAGATTGAGTCCGCTCGTCGCGTACTTCGTTCTGCAGCTTGGTCACCAAGCGAGCGATGTAAGGATCGGCCCACGGCAGTAAGTCACTGGGGCGATTGTTGAATCTCGATTCGGGCTGTGGCTGATCGTTGGCTCGCATGCAGATATCGTCGGCTGCTGGCACTTGGATCACTGTGCAAAAAATCTTCTTCGTCTTACGTGGAGCGACCATTGCTGTTCCTTTCCCTCGTGTGGGCAAGATCTGCCCAATGTGATGATTATCTGCGTCGCGACGAACGTGGAATGTTTGCCTCAAACATGGCCGATTTCGGCCTTTCCCGTCCTATCGAACGCAAAGTGTTAGAAGAGAGGCTCGTGCTGCCCAAGCCGTACATCCCTTGGCCTTGGAGCCGAACACAGTAGCCTGAAGATGCCCGCTCCCCGCGAGCACCCGGATGTCCGACTTACCTCCCCGGCTCGTCGAACAATTGCAGAGAAATGCACGCCTCGTGCCAAACCGAGGCGTGACGCTAGCAAATCGCACAAGTGATTGTTGGAAAGCAAGTTACGGCGATCGACGGCTGTAGATGCCACGCGGCGAGCGTGGGAAGGATTTTCAAACCTGTTGCACACCGTGGCAGAGTTTGACGGTTGCGGGAGGTAGGTGGGTGCGAGGTTAGCCCACTTAGTCGCACAAGGCGAGGAATCTGAGGCTGGTTTGCGATGTCGTCAATAACGTCAGTGTGGCTGGCAAATACGACTTAGGCGTTTGGTGATGACAGAGCCATAGAATTGCTACGTCCGTACTCACACAAAGTTGATCCAACCCCACATTGGAATCATCGCCAGAAGAAAACCGACAACTGCACCCACCAACGTTACGACAAAAAAGTTCTTGCGTTTATCGGCTTTGAGTCCGACTGCTGCACCAAGGATGCCTCCAAAGAATGCACCACACACCGGCAAGTAGAAGAAGTACTCATCGCTCTCCCATGTATAAAAAAGAGCTGTGAGTGAGACGGACAAGAGACTGACAATTATCATGAACTCTTTAATACTATATCGAATCCCTTGAGGCATGGTCGCCGTATTTGCTCCGATACAAACGTGCAGTTTCACTCTAGGCGCGGGAGCCCACAATGTTAAAGGACAAGCAGAGTGTACCCGCAATGTAGCCGGAAGGCTAAAATGTGAGCTTTTCTACACAAGCTCACCCTGCCTGAGCGTGAAACGCTGACACAGTCTAGTCTTCGCTCAATCAACCGTCGGCTGACTGAATTGGCTGAACACGCGGAACATTAGGCCGGCGAGCAAGACGATGGCGGCTGAGTGGTCAAGAAGCATGCTCAACTGAACCTGCGAATCGCCTGATCGCAAAACGGCGTTCGACTCCGCGACGATCGCCAGGCAGACCAGAATGCAGTAGACCACCAAATTCAAGAGGATCAGTGAGTCTTGTTGCGGCGAACGAGCGCGTGACTGCAAAACGAGTACAACGCCACGGCCAATCAGAGCGATGGCAGTTACTGCTGGAAATTGCGTCGAGAACTGCGCAGCTATGGTGAGTAGGATCCCGCAGGTAATGAGTGTGGGGCCGCTGTGCCACCAATCGCGACGGGTATGCTGCAGGCTGGGCATACTGCAAATCAGACAAAAAAGGAGAAGAGTGCTTCGACTCCTTCCATTCTGATTGCCGTATTAACCGCTGTCCAGCAAACTAGGGTGCTTTTGCCGTCAGCCGCCCAGCGATCCCGGTGCGATATCGTCCGAACTGCCGTCCAAGGTATCCGTGCGCTTGGGTTCCGCATCGGTTCCGGGCACAATCATCGGGCTGGGAGAACTTTCTTCGATCACCTTCGCCAGCTGCTCCGAATCGATCACTTCGCATTCCATGAGCTTTTTGGTGATCGCTTCTAGCGCGTCGCGTCGCTCGCGTAGCATGTGTCGCACGCGCTCGAGCCCTTCGTCAATGATTCGCTTGACCTCTTTGTCAATCTCGCGTGCCGTCTGCTCGCTGTGCAACTGTGGCGCGCCGAAATCACCGCCGAGGAACTGATTACGGCTGCTCTCGCGGAACTTCACTCGGCCAAGCGAACTCATGCCGTAATCCATCACCATGCTGCGGGCGATCTCGGTTGCCTGTTCGAGGTCGCTTGTGGCGCCGTTGCCGATGTTGTCGTCGTAAACGAGTTCTTCGGCGACGGTGCCGCCGAGGGAAACTTGAATCTGCGCTTCCAGCTGTTCGCGCGTTCGCATGAATTTATCGTTCTCGGGGCGCTGCATCACATACCCCAACGCACCAAAGCCGCGTGGGATGATCGAGACTTTGTGAACCGGGTCGGTGTTGGGCAGCGAGTAGGCGACCAGTGCGTGGCCGCTTTCGTGATAGGCGACGCGGAGCTTTTCTTCTTCGAGCAAGATGCGGCTTTTCTTTTCCAGTCCGACGGCGGTGCGTTCGACGGCTTCGTTGAACTCTTCCATGCCGACGGCTTTCTTGCCGTTGCGAGCGGCGAGCAGCGCCGACTCGTTGACGATGTTCGCCAAGTCGGCACCAACAAAGCCACTGGTGATCGCCGCAATGCGTTTGACGTCGACATCTTCGCCAACGCGGATGTTCTGCAGGTGAACTTCGAGAATCTCTTCGCGACCGCCGATATCGGGGCGATCGACCAGGACATTGCGGTCGAAACGACCAGGTCGCAGCAGCGCCGGGTCGAGCGTTTCGGGTCGGTTGGTGGCCGCCATGACGATGACGCCGCTATTCGTGCCGAAGCCGTCCATCTCGACGAGCAGCGCGTTGAGTGTCTGCTCGCGTTCGTCGTGTCCGCCAATTTGCCCGCTGCCGCGAGTCTTGCCGAGTGCGTCAAGTTCGTCGATGAAGATGATACACGGTGCACGTTGCTCGGCCTGCTGGAACATATCACGGACGCGTGCCGCACCGACGCCGACGAACATCTCGACGAAGTCGGAACCACTGAGACTGAAAAACGGCACTCCCGCTTCGCCTGCCACCGCCTTGGCCAGCAACGTCTTACCGGTGCCTGGAGGACCAATCAGCAGCACACCGCGCGGAATACGTCCACCCAGACGTTGATAGCGATCGGGATTCTTGAGGAAGTCGACGACCTCGCGCAATTCGTCGACTGCTTCCTCCACACCGGCAACATCTTCGAAAGTTTGTTCTATGTCTTCTTGTGCGTAGAGCTTGGCGCGGCTGCGGCCAAATGCCATCGGCGAGCCTGCGCCACCCATTCGTCGGAGCATAACGATCATCAGCAGCAAGAGCATGCCAATCATCAGCAGCATTGGCAACGCGTTCAGCAGCGGACTTGGTGGCGAGGCGTAATCCCAACCTTCGATGTTGTTTTCAGCGAGCAGCGTGGCAAGTCGCGATTCTTCAGGATCTCGCGCGACGCGAAAAGCGCGTTCGACGGGGTCTTTGAAATCGAGATCCGGAGGCGTTGTCGTGCCGCTGTCTGGGGCCACCCGCTGGCCGAGTTCGGCTCGTCGAAGTTGGACTTTCCCGGTCACTTCCGTAGTGCCGATTTGGATGTCGGTCGGCTTGCTGAGTCGCACCACCACCGGCGTATTTTCATCGCTACGGACAACTTCGATGTAATCGGGCTCGCCCGCTTCGTTCTTGGGGTTACTTGCGACAATCAGCTTCTCAAGGTCGCTCCAGGCGATATCCTCGTACAAGCCTCCGCTCCAGACGGTGCCAAGCAGCAATAACACCGTCATCAATCCGAGGACATACCAGATCAGGTTGCTGCCCTGCGAAGCTGGCTTCTTGTCAGGTGAGCCATTCGATCGATTGTTCTGCTCTTCCATCGCTACTCCAATGCCCGCCTGACTGGTCCCATCGCGTCGAGGTCAAACCGCTTTTCTATGTGCGTCTTCACCCATCGTAAGATAGCACCTAGGAAAAGACAACGAAGCCTGCCCAGGTTCCCTAGGCAGCAGAGGGCTGGGTTGCCGTTAAATTAGGCAGTCTCTAAAATACTGGGCTGGATCGGCCCCTTGCTAATCGGCAGGGACTGTATCTTCGTTACGTTGCTTACAGTTGGAAAGTGCGATCCGATCTTGGCGTAGCTACTCGGCAGCGAGGGAACCGCGCCGTCATCGAGCTCGTCTCGCTGACCCGCTGGTGGCTTTCCACGTCCGTTGCCCCAATGCTATCGCGATAGCTGCCGCCATAAGTCGTCCGTACAGCTTCGATGAACCACTCACCAAAACAGGTCGCTGTACTGGGCTCGACGGGTAGCATTGGTACGAGCACGCTGGAGGTGATCGAAGCTAGTGAAGGTCGTCTCAGCGCGATTGCGTTATCGGCCCATACCAGGTTGGCGGAGGTCGTCGCCCAGGCGCAGCGGCACCGTCCTCGCTGGGTCGTGGCCACGGACGAACAGCTAGCGCGCGACTTCGACTGGTCGGGGTTGCCGCATGAGACGGAACTAATGGTCGGTGCCGCGGCGCTCAATGACGTCGTGGCCGGGCCGGATGTCGATGTGGTGCTAGCCGCGATTGTCGGCAGCGCTGGGCTCGACAGTACTTGGGCAGCCTTGCAAAACCGCAAGACGGTGGCGCTGGCCAACAAAGAGGCGCTCGTGACGGCTGGCCCCCTGGTAACAAAGCACGCTACAGACCACGGAGCAAAACTGCTACCTGTGGACAGCGAACATAGCGCAATTTTTCAAGCGCTGCGGGCGGGTCAACCGAACGAAATCGAACGCCTGGTGCTCACAGCGAGTGGCGGGCCGTTTCGCGAGTACTCTGCGGAGGCGCTGAAACGTGTGACGATGGCCGAAGCATTGGAACATCCGGTTTGGAATATGGGGCCGAAAATCACGGTCGATTCCGCAACCATGATGAACAAGGCGCTGGAAATCATCGAAGCGCGATGGCTGTTCGGGGTCGCAGCCGAGCAGATCGACGTCGCCATCCACCCGCAATCGATCGTGCATTCGATGGTCGAATTCGTAGACGGATCGATTGTTGCGCAGCTCAGCCCGCCGGACATGCGTTTGCCAATTCAGTATGCGCTCTGCTACCCGGATCGAGTTCCAGGCATTGCCAAGCGGCTAGATTGGCGGCAGGCGATGAATCTGGAGTTTCAACCGCCGGATTCCAATCAGAGCGCAGCTTTAGAGCTGGGACATCACTGTGCCCAGGCTGGGGGTACTAGTGGCGCGGTGCTGAATGCAGCGAACGAAGCTGCCGTTGAGGCTTTTCTGCAGGGTGAGCTACACTTTACCGAAATCGTTCCGGCTTGTCGGAGCGTGCTGGAGTCGCATCACTTCGACCCCAGCCCCACATTATCTCAACTGGTCGAAATCGACGGTTGGGCGCGCGAGGAGGTCACACGTTGGGTATGTGCTTGATTGCTGTCACTTTGTCCTGGCAACTCGTAGTCGTGATTATGCAGGTCGCGCTGGGGCTTGGTGCCGTCATCTTTGTCCATGAGCTCGGCCACTTTGCGGTCGCGAAGATGTGCGGCGTGAAATGCGACAAGTTCTTCATTGGATTTGACGTCGGCGGTTACAAGATCAGCCGCAAGTGGGGCGAAACCGAATATGGCATCGGCATCTTGCCCCTAGGCGGGTACGTCAAAATGCTGGGCCAAGATGACAACCCGGCGAATATCGCGGAGCAGATGCGAGAATCGGAAGTCAGCGGTGAGGCGGGCGTCGCGACGAAAGAAATCACCGGGCCAGACGGCGAAAAATACGTTGTCGACAAACGCAGCTACCTTGCCAAGTCGGTCCCGCAGCGGATGGCGATCATTTCCGCCGGCGTGATCATGAATGTGATTTTTGCCGTCGTCTTTGCGACGATTGCCTACGGACTGGGCGTGCCAGTGATTCCTAGCATCGTATCCCATGTGGCACCCGGGTCGGCCGCTTATCAAGCGGATATTCGCCCTGGCGACGAGATTGTCGCTATCGGCGAGACGCAGAATCCCTCGTTTAGCCAATTGATGCAGAGCGTGACACTGGGTGACTTGGAAAACGGCATCGAGTTTCAGGTGAAGCGAGCCGCGACGAGCGAAACCGAGACGATTAACTTGAAGCCTCGGCAAGGTTCAGGGCGACTCGCTAAGGTCGGCATCGCTTCGCCCTCGACTTTACGGCTGATCGAGAAGAAGCCAACTCGCGCTGGCAGCGCTGCCTCGACAGCTGATTTTCAAGGTGGTGACGAGATCATCGCTGTCGACGGCGAGCCGGTTAACGACTACCGAGAGTGGTTGGCACAGTTGGTAACCAATGTCGACGCACCCCTGGAAGTGACGGTGCGACGTGGCGGTAAGGCACCGAAGGATGATATTTTCGGCCGTCGCGAGGGCGGCGAGACGATCACTTTCGAGGTCCCAGCACAGCGGAAGCACCGCCTCGGATTGGCAATGGAAATGGGCATCATCGTGGCCGTGCAAGAAAACTCGCCTGCCGCGGCTAAGGGACTTCAACCGGGGGATTTTATCGACAAGCTCAGCTATGCCGACAGCTCGCCTAGCGACCCCGCCATCGAAGGCGACGAGTTTGAAGACCCGATCACCTTGCCGCAAAAGTTGCAGGATCTGGCGGCCGAGAACCGGAGTGTTCTACTGTCCGTGCGTCGATCGACTTCTGGCAGCGATGGCCAGCAGGCGAATGAAGAAATCGAAGTGCCACTTCGTGTGGCAACATGGAACGAGCCACCCGGGAGCCAGGACGATCCGTTGTCTGCGCCGGCACTTGGCGTCGCTTATCGTGTGCTTAATCGGGTTCGCAGCGTCGTCCCAGAGAGCCCCGCGGCCCAGGCCGGCTTGCAGGTGGGTGATGTAATTACAGAAGCCAAGCTCAAGTACGCCGATCCTGACCGTGAGCAGCCTCAGCCGCTGGAGTTCAAAGAAGACGGGAAGCAGAATTGGCCGTTGTTTACTGAGATACTCCAAGGTCTGCCCGCAGATACCGAGGTCGAACTTAGCTACCGACGGGGAGACGAAACCGCCAGCGTAACGCTCATGCCGGCGCTTGCGGAGGATCAATATTCCGCGTCACGAGGATTTCGATTCGAGCAGGTCAAGAGGATCAAGATCGCCGATTCGTTTGGCGAGCAAGTCGCCCTAGGCTTTGAGGAAACCAAGAGTTCGCTTGGGATGGTCTTTCGCTTTCTACGCAAGATCGGCACGCAAATCCCTGTATCGGCCCTTGGAGGCCCGATTACGATCGCCAAGGCGGCAGGCTATTCCGCGTACGAAGGCGTCGGCAAGCTGCTGCTGTTTCTGACGATGCTTAGCGCGAACCTGGCGGTGATCAATTTTCTTCCAATTCCACTGCTCGACGGCGGACATATGGTGTTCCTTGCATGGGAGGGCATTCGCGGCCGTCCCGCCAGCGAGAAGTTAGTCGTGGCACTGCACACGGTTGGCTTTGTTTGCATCATTTCGCTGATGGTCTACGTCATTGGGTTGGACCTGGAGATTATCCCCCGCAATCTGTGACCGAAGTGGCCACTTCGTCCAATCGGAACGAATATGCCGCTTGTACCGTCGCGCGGCGTCGCTCGCGATGGGGATTCCTTGACAGTTAGTCCCGACGGACATAACGTGAAGGAACAACTTGGGGTAGGGATTCTCCATTTTCGACGCCGTGCCATTTGGGTGGGCTACCATCCCATTTCTTGGGTGGTCGGGCGTCCTCATTGTTTCATTCCGTACTGTTTCATTCTGTCGAGTATTGCCATGATTCGCACGATGTTGCCAGCGGTGTTGGGTTTAGCTGCTATCTTGGGGCTGACGCTCTACGAAAACCTCTACATCAAAGACCGCTGGGCCAAGCCCGGTATTGAAGCTGCGGAAATGGGCAAGCGCTTCGAGCAGGTGCCGCTGAGCATCGGCGACTGGGAAGGCGAAGACCTGCCAGTCCAAGAAGTGATTCAGCAGACTGCCGGGGCGGTCAACTACGTTTCGCGGCGGTACGTACATACGCGAACTGGCAAACACGTAACTCTTTGGCTTATCGTGGGACACTCGCGGGACATTACGCGCCATACGCCAAACATTTGCTACCCTGCGGCCGGCTTTCGGCCCGTAGGGAGTACATTACCACACGTGATCGATCTGGCGGACGGTAAAGAAGCAAGATTCTTCACAGCGGAATACGAAAAAGAGGACATGACAGGTCGCACGACTCAACGCGTGTTCTGGACGTTCAATCACCCAGAGAAGGATCAATGGGACGCTCCGACTGACGGTGCACGTTGGGAATACGGGCTGTCGCGAGCACTCTACAAGATGTACTTCACATCGCCCGTCCTTTCCGATGACGAAATCATCGAAGACAGTGTGGCGCTCGACTTCGCCGAAGAGATGCTGCCTGAGATCGACAAAGCACTCTTTCCGAACGGCCCCGTTGCGCCTGCCACGACAACTAGCGAGAGTGCCGTCGACCAGTAGGGAGAGGACGGCGATATATCGCTTGTCCTAATTGGCAGCGACTTTCTCGAATTTGCCAAACACCATTCGTCCTGCGCTCGTCTGCAGCACACTGGTCACATTCGCGACGACGTTGTTATTGACGTGCTCGCGCCCACCTTCGATCACGACCATGGTGCCATCTTCGAGATAACCGACACCTTGGGTGGCCTCTTCGCCTTGCTTGATGATTCGCACCTCGATGTGTTCACCGGGCAAGAAGACGGGTTTGAGCGAATTCGACAAGTCGTTCAGATTGATCACGCCAACGTCGTGAAGCTTGGCGACCTTGTTCAGATTGTAGTCATTGGTGACCACTTTGCCATCGAGATGTTTGGCCAGGAGGACGAGTTTCTGGTCGACAGGCTGACCGGCAAACTGTGGTAATTCGCGATCGTAGATCACCAGATCAACTTTTGTGTCTGAGCGTAGCCGATTCAAAATGTCGAGTCCCCGACGGCCTTTGCCTCTGCGGAGCCGATCGCTCGAGTCAGCAATCGTCTGCAACTCCGCGACAACGAACTGCGGCATAATCAGCTGGTTGTCGATGACGCGAGTCTCGATGACATCGGCGATACGACCGTCGATCACGACGCTGGTGTCTAATACGAGTGGCTTGAGCCCCTTAATCTCTTTGGCGAATTCGACGTAAGGGATGATGAAGCGAAAGTCGTCTTTCGTCTGCAGCAAGATGCTGATGCACGAATAACACACCACTGTGGCCAGTGCCAGCTGCAACCAGTTTGGCAACCACTCGGGATCGGTTGGCATAATCGGCGTGAGTGCGGCTTGCAAGACCTGGGTTAGCACCAAACCGATTAGCAGACCGAAGTAGAACGCGGTAATCGTATCCAGGCGCTTCTGCTTGATCAGCTTGTCGCCGACGAGCACGCTAACGGCGATTAGCAGCACGCTCAGGAATCCCAACCAGGGCAGCCAGGCGTTTTCGCTCGTAAGCACATCGGTTTGCAGAAGCCGAAAGCCGAGCGTAATCGCCAGCATCAGAAATACGGTGCGCAGGATTACCAGGGCCATGGTCGTGGCAAACTCGTCGTCTAATGTCTGTCCGCAGCCAGTGGAGAGAGACTGGCTGCCTGGATTAAATCACAGCCCCACATCCCATGGTAACAAGCCACGTTAGCGAAGTCAGCCCTGCTCCATCGACGAAACGAACCTAGACATTTGCGGCCGGTCGGCGATATGCATCCAGCGCGTAGCGATCGGTCATCGCGGCTAGGTAATCGCAAACCGTGCGCTGAACGCCCTCGGTGGGCAGCCGCTGCAACCACAGCTTTGGCAGCCGGTGTGGGTATTCGCTGTAGCGTGCAAACATTTCACGAAGCGCGTCTCCCGCGACGGCACGCTCCGCGAGCACGGTCGGATGACGATACACGCGCTCGAATAGGAAGATTTCGAGCTGCGACATCTGTTCCTGCAATTCGGCCGATACGCCAATCAGTCGGTTTCCGCCGGACGAGAGGTATACATCAGCACTGGGATCTAGCGAGGCGATGCGCTGGCCGCTGCAGGCGATCAGGTCGCTGACCATCACCTCGATGAGCCGATGGATCACCGCTCTTCGCAACTGCTGCTGGTCGAGCGCCGTGTAGCGGCTCTTCAGGCACGTCAGAGCGTCGCGCCACAACGGCACCTCGAGCAATTCGCCCCATTCGAGCAGACCTAATTCCAACGCGTCGTCGGCATCGTGCGAGTCGTAGGCGATGCTGTCCGCAGCGTCGACGACTTGAGCTTCGAGCAGAGGCCGTTCGTTGGATCGTGACGGTTCACGAGACCGAATGGTTTGTGCGGACAGCACTTCGCGCGAGAGGTTGAGACCTGGGAAATCGGGATACCGTTTCTCCAGCTGAGTCACGATGCGGACCGCATGCGAGTTGTGATCGAATCCGCCGACATCCTTTGCACATTCATTCAGCACGTCCTCACCAGCATGTCCAAACGGGGGGTGACCGATGTCATGCATCAGGGCGAGTGCTTCGATCAGATCTTCGTTGAGTCGTAGCACGCGGCCAATGGTTCGTGCGATCGATGCGACTTCTAAGGTGTGTGTCAGTCGGGTGCGATGATAGTCGCCGCGTTCGCCGGTGAATACTTGTGTTTTGTGCGCCAGCCTTCGATACGCGCTACTGTGAACGATACGATCGCGATCCCGCTGGAACGGCGTGCGGTACGGATGCGACGGTTCAGGATGAACGCGGCCCATACTGTCGGCTGCGTGCATTGCGTGGGGTGCCAGCCAAAGCGACTCGTCGGGTAGTTGGATCTCGGGCAGGACGCTAGCCATTGCTGTTCTGTTCCTCAGTAATCGCTTCCCAGATGGCTTCGAGTGATTGAGGAATCATACGCACACCAGCCAACGTAGGCATAAAGTTGTTGTCGCCTGGCCAACGCGGCACCAGATGCCAATGCAAATGACCGGGCACGCCCGCACCAGCGACCTGTCCCAGGTTCAGCCCCACATTGAAGCCAGCGGCCGAAATCAACTTGCTAAGCAATTGAGTGAAGTCGGCCAGTGTCTGCATGGCTTCCAGGTGCTCCTCAGCGGTCAACTCATGCAACTCGCCAACGTGCCGTAGCGGTGCGACCAGTAGATGCCCGTTGCTGTACGGGTACCGGTTGAGCAGCGTAACGGTATGCTGGCCGCGTCGAACGACCAGGTTGGCCTTATCTGCTGACGCTTGGTCAGCATAGCTAGCACTGGCCCGACATAAGAAGCACTCGTGGTCGGCGCCCGGTTGCCAAGCGGTCGGCTCAGGCGGCGAGAGCAGGATATCGTCGGCATCGCCTTTAATGTAACCCAGCCGCCAGGGTGCCCAGATTCGCTCTTGATCCACTTTGCCGTACCCCGCTCGATAACTCCATGCCAGTGGCGGAAGTGTAGACGTGCTAGCCCCTACCAACAATACCGGCTGACGCTTGCTATAGCGTCGCCACCTGCCAATCTGCATAATCCCGAATCATTTCATCCTGCCAACTTCAGCCTTCACAGCTTTCGTATGCGTTTTCGCGTCCAGCTCGACCTGTTTTCAGGGCCTCTCGATTTGCTTTGGTACCTGGTACGTAAGCACGAGTTGGACATTCTCGACATTCCGATTGCTGCCGTCACCGAGCAGTATCTCGAGATGCTCGCCGTGCTCGAACAGATCGACGTCAACGCGGTCGGCGACTTTCTCGAAGTCGCAACCCGGTTGATGGAAATCAAATCGAAGCTGATGCTTCCTCGACACGAAGAAGTCGAAACGGAAGAAGCGATCGAAGATCCTCGACAGGACATGGTCAAGCGGCTTCTGGAGTACAAGAAATACAAAGACGCGGCTAGCATGCTCGAGCACCGCAGCTACGAGTGGCAACAACGTTACGCGCGCCGCGGCGACGATCTACCAACCACCCGCCTGGCCCCTGACCAGCAGCCGATCCAAGAGGTCGAGCTCTGGGATCTGGTCAGCGCATTCTCACGCGTCATCCGCGACAACGCTGCCGCCACACCGTCGGCCATCCGGTACGACGACACGCCGATCGAAGTCCACATCGACCGCATCCGTAAGCGCCTTGCCGCAGAGCAACGTGTCGCTTTCACCAGTCTGTTCGAGCGCGAGAGCGACGAAGCGGCGTACATGAAATCGCAACTCGTTGGTATCTTTCTGGCGATTTTGGAACTCATTCGTCATCATCACGTTCAAGTCGAACAGGCGGGCCTCTTCGACGAAATCTGGATCGTCGCTAGTGATGCAGAGCTAAAGGCCGAACAACCACGTCTGCACCTCTCCGACCCGTCCCACGACGCGGCCTGAGTTTTGCAAACAGCGGTGTTGCAAAATCGAAATGGTGGATCCATCAAACCTCACAAAAACTAGGGTCAACCAACTTCGCAACATGCTCGATTCGTCGACACGCGTTTCAAAATTGCAAATGTCATCGAACTTTGCTGTGGGGTAGCATTGGTAAGTTGTTATTTTGCCGCAACTTAGCGCGTTGCGCCGGGGCGAGTCTCGCCTAGTTTTGCAAAAATCGAGCGCGTGCAGCGTTACAAAACCGTTTGCCAGCAGGTGCAGCAATTCTGAAGGCGAACCATCAGGCTGGCGTATCATAGCGATTCGCTGTCGTCATTTCAGCCACAAATTTTGGCCACTTGGTCGTCACTGTGGTAGCCCGTTGTTGACACCGAAGATCGGTGTAAACCTTCGATTGTCACAGCCTGCCAGAGTTGTTCCAATGACGCACGCTGGAAGTCGCGGCACGCTTTGTTCTCATTCAGCAATGCCGTGGCTAGGTAGCGGGAGATTCACAAGGATTAGTCATTAAACACCATCAGACGTTTTTGTTGAGGTTTGTCATTATGAGCCTATCGCATTCGAGAAATGGTCGGTTGAGTTCGTTTTGTGTTTTCGTCATTCTCGCCCTTTGCGGTCACTGTCCCGCCTACAGTCAGTTCTATACGTTCACCTCTGGCTTCAACGGCGATGGATTCGATTGGCCGGCCTCGCCGACGGGTTTGTTGAACGGCGACTTCTTCTTCACGCCGGACGGGTTTAGCTTTGACAACTTCACCGAAAACAGCGTTTTTTTCGACGACAACTACCTGGTCGCGTCAAACTCGATCGACATCGATGGCGACGCGCTGTGGGGTAATCCCAATTCCGGGACCTTGGATGTCTATCTAGACGAGCTCGGTACGCAATCGGTCCAATTTGGCTACGCCCAATCCATCGGTGGCGCGCCAGACCAGACAAGCACCTTTCTAGATATCTACGTGGAAGACACCGACGGTCGAGCGACGGTCTACTCCGCATTCTTGGGCAATAGCTATACCGGATTGGGTGGGTTCGATGGATACTCAGACGTGGTGCAACTGGACGCATCTTCTTTGGTTGACGATTTTGGGTCGGTTGATGGTGGCTCCTTCGTCGATATCGCTTATTTTTCGCTCGAGATCTTCGATCTCGACAACACGCTCGCTCCGGCCGAGTTCGCCATCGATAACTTCTCCATTGATGGGTCGGGAAATGGTGGCGACGGCGAGGTGTTCCCGTCGGTCAACGGTGGCCAATTCGATGTCAGCGATTCGACGACCGGCACCAACTCGCTGCGTGGTACTGGTACCTTTGGTATTGGACTCGAAGTGACCAACGGTACCGATTTCGACACGACTTATTCAGTCCAACTTGTCGGCGGCGGCGGTCTCAGCGCGGGTACGTTACCTAGTGGCGACTTCATCGGCGCAGGTCAGAGCATTTTCAATCCCGATGTCGCTACGATCGACCGATCGCTGCCGTCGGGCACTTACGAAAGCGATGTCACCACGATCAATAACGGCGATCCGCTCGACCCGGACAATACGTCGACGCTGAGCATTGATTTGTTCGAGTCGGAATCGCTGTCTGGCAATTTCTCTGGAGTCGACGTCAATGCCTTCGAAGATGTCAGCCTTAGCAACGCAGCCGCACCTGCAGGTGGCTTTCGTGCCGCTGTGAAGGTGACCGGAGCCACGACGACCGGTCCGTTTGCCGTTGATGATTTCACAGTCGGCCAACGTTTGCTCGATGACGAGTCGATTCAAGCGAATGTCACGTTTCGGCGCTTTGGCCAGCTTTCGGGCGCGTACATGGGCACCTACACGGTCGGCCTCGAACAAGCGGCGTTCGTCGTCAACGAATTTGTTGACTTGGAGACTTTCCTAGCGAACAAAGAGCCAGTACCTGACGAGACTTGGACGCTCAACTACACGCTGGTGAACACTGGCACTGACAATGCGAACTTTTCCGTTGGGAACAGCTATGCAGAGCGACTAGGCGTCAACCGCTTTGAGGTTGCTGCCACGCTGATCGATGGCACGAGCTCGACGAATCAGAATGTTTCGATGCAGTTCCAAGCTGATCCAGACCCGGGCTCCGCCGACCTGATTGGCGACCCCGTCGATCTCACGTTCGGTGGCGGCGATGGAGACCTGTACGTGCTGCAGTTTACCTATGACGAGTCGCTGGTGCCGGGCGGGTTTGCCGAATCGCAGCTGCAATTGCTCTGGTTCGACGAGAATACCGAGACCTGGACATTCGCAATCGACGGCAACTCGTCGTCGACCAGCACGTTCTTTGCCGGTTCGTGGGAAGAGTACCTCGCCGGACCTGGCGGCGGAACCTTCGATGCAGCCGACTTGGGAGCCTTTGGCGTCGATACCGAGAACAACCACGTCTGGGCTGCCCTAGACCACGCCTCGCTGTTCGCAGTCGGCGTGCTCGCGGGTGGCGACCTGGGCGACTTCGACGGCAGCGGCAACGTGGATGGATTCGACTTCCTGCTCTGGCAACGCGGCGGCTCGCCAAACCCGCTGAGCGCCTCCGACCTGGCTGAATGGCAGGCCAACTACAACGCCGCACTAGCCGCAGCAAAGGTGGTGCCTGAGCCGTCGACGGCGTTGCTGCTTACGCTTGCGAGTCTCGTCGCAGTCGGTGGTCGCCGACGAGTATCCAGTTAGAACGCTTCGCACCTCAAGGCTGCGCACCAGATTCTCTTGTCTGGCTACGGATTTAATTCGGATTGAACACATAGGAACTACGAATTCGATCTCGAGTCTTCTCTGTGTTCAATCCGTGGCTTTCGAATGAAAAATAAGCCCTGGAACTAAGACCGACTCGACTCGAGCTTTGCGTCTAGCACTTTTTCGATCAGGTCGAGGCTCTCGGCGAGGTGAGCGCGGGTGGCGTCTTCGATTTCTGCGTTTTCTTTCTCCAGTACGCCTTCGATGCGCTCAGCGATTTCGAGCAGGTGCATGCGCGCGAGGCTTCGTGCATCGGCCGGATAGCTGGACGAACCGCCAGCGAACAAGATAAAGCCAAACATATCGCCGTACGAACTGCGGCGGTTGCCGAGCACCAGCTTGTTCAGGCGACTGAGGTGATCGCGTTGCAGATTGCGACGAATGACTGAGCATTCGAGCTCGCCATTTTCGGCCCTTAACTCCGACCAGATGCTGTCGGTCAGTGTGCGAAACAATTCGCCGATCGTCAGCGGCTCGTTCGACGGGTCTTCGTCGCCTTCTGCCTGATCGATCATCAGCTGCTGATGCTGCAGGCGCTTGAGCATCGATGCGTCGAAGCAGTGCCGCAACACGATCTGCTGCAGGCGAAGCACGCGGTCGTGGACGTTGACGCCGCCGTTTCCAAACGACATGCGGCTACCCCAGTGATACCAGTGCTCGCTGGTAATACGGCGCAGCAGCTGCGGCGAGAACGCGAACGCCTCGTCGCTCAAAATGTTGTCTACCAAGAAGTCGAGTGCTTCGCGCTGCTTCGCGCCGTTGACAGGTACAATCGGATCGCTGCCCGCTTCGACGCCCTTGTGATCGCGCGAAATGCTTTGTCCGCCGATGTACGACGAGGCAACATAGGCGGCGTTGCCGTATTGGCCGAGCAGCACGGAGAATGCCCGACGCAGACGCGACCACGACTCGCCGTCGCGGACGATCTTGCCGTCGAGGTCCTCTAGCAGCTCAGCGGCCAACTCGACACGCGTTTTGGAATAGGCCAGCGGGTCGTTGCCGAGGTCGTAGGTGTTCACGAGCGGATCGTTGCTGGAATAAAGATCTTCGTCAGTAGCGTAGGTGAGATCGTTTTCCGGCGAACGCTCGGCGATCTTTTTCAGTTCTTTCTCTTCATTACCGCTGATTGGCTTGTAGGCATACTCGATCGCCCAGTAGTCGTAAGGGCCGATAGTCGTCGAGGCATAGTCGCCCTGCTTTTTCCCTTTGCCAACGACATTCAGCGGGTTGTAGTCCATCACGCTACCAGTGATGCCTTTTTTGCGTGTGATTTCCGGATTGTTGACATCCTCGAGCGAGAGCATCGCGCTGGCTTTGAAGTTATGGCGCAGTCCAAGCGAGTGGCCCACTTCGTGCATGACGACCTCTTTGATCGCCTGGCCGAGGAGTTCCTCAGGCAAGGTGATCTCTTGGTCTTCGTCGTCTTTGGCTAGTTTTTCGTCGTCCTCGACGTCGCTGTCTGTATCGCTGTCGGCTTTATCGTCATCGGCCTTGTCGCCGTCTTGTGCTTTTGCCGCTAAGACCATAGCAGCCAGTTGATACTCGTGCCGCTTCGCGACCGCACACTGACAGGCGTTGAAGTTGCCACCGGCCAGACGTTGGCTCAGCATCGCGTGCAACGGTCCGTGACTGGAGGGAACGAGGACCGGACGTGGCTGGCTCTGTTCTCCGAAATGCGTGCCAAGCTGGTAAGAATTGGGCGTGTAGGGCAGTCCGTAGCCTTGTTTGACGGCCATCATCGGACTGACGATTTCGCCAACGTCGAGCAGTGTGGACTGCGCCTGCGAGCCGCTACCGGTCGGGATCGGTGCACCCATCAGCAGGGCGTACTCGTCTTTCCATACGCGCACCCAACTTGCGTCAAAGATGACATCGCCATCGATCATCTCGCCAGTGATCGGGTCGGCTCGCAAACCGGACATGGCATAGGTGCTGGGCGTCGTGATCCAGCGGAATGTGCAGTAGTTGGTGTCTTCGGGGTCGAATTCGTCGCTTTCGTTTTGCCAGCGCACACCGATCGCGTTGCGGAAGCCGATTTTTCGGAACGCCTTGTTCCACTCCAAAATGCCTTCTTCGACGTAGGGACGATACTCGTGAGGGACAGTATCTTCGACCCACCAAACGAGTTGTTTCTTCGGCGGCGAAAGCTTTGACTTGGGATTTGCTTTTTCTAATCGCCAACGATTGATCCGTCGCACAAACGTCGTGTCGGAGTTCTTCGAACCGAAGTCTCTGGTCGCGCTGATAAAGTGGCCCACGCGCTGATCGGCAAAGCGTGGCTTGTAGCCCGACGGCGGACGCTTGGTGAGGCCGTAGTGCAAAATCAGCGTCACGCCCCGCCGGTCGGCGACGCCATCGTCACCGCCAAACCAGCCGAAGCCACCCGAGCTAAAGGTGGCTTCCACTTGCAGTTCGATATTGTTCTTGAACGCTTTGACCTGATGCCACGAGGTGCGATTGCGATCAAGGCTACCGATGCCCAACTGGGCAAAGTCGGTGAAGAAGATGCTCGAAAAATCGACCAGCGGAGCGCCACCGGGCGCCATGCTAATGATTGGCAGCGATTTGAGAACCGAGTCGGTGTAGTTCTGCTTGACGGCTTTTTCCAGCGGCGTCCCTTTAGGTGCCTGGTAGTGAATGTTCTTGCGTACCAGTTGAATTCGGTCGCCGACGCGGCGGAAGTACAAGATCCATTCGTCACCGAAGTTCAGCGGCGTGCCGGCGGAAGCCATACCCCGCGCGATGGCCATCGGCGCGATCAGTTCGGTGTTGTAGAGGCTCGGTTTGATCGCGGCATAGAGGTGGTTGTCTTTGTGATAGAGGGTGAACAGACCGTCGTATTTTTTTGCGTCCTCAACCGTCTTGTCGAAGTCGGCAAATTTGTTTTTCTTCTTGGGCGCATCAGCGGCCTGGGTAATCGTTGGTTGGCTGAACAGGCAAGCGACAGTTGCCAAGAGCAATGCGAGCATGGACGTGGAAAACGGTCCAGCAATACGAGTGCTTCTCATGTGTGTTCCCCTCTGTATGAGACTGCAAATCGCGGTTGCGGCGAACGACCGCAGCCCGACTGTGTCAATTAAGTCTAGCATGAGGGCTAGTCGGCCGCATCCAGTTTTTCACGCGTTACAAGCAGTAATAGCAGCGCAAAGCGCCGTCGGAACCTTTCGCATGGATGGCAGTCGCTCTAAGATGAGGGGCTTGCCAGCGTCGCACAGCACCGTAGAGAAAAGCCCATTACCGATGATCGAAAATGCACCCGTCCAAACTATGGAGCACGCTGGCCTGACCATCGAAGGCTACTCGCGCGCGGCGGTGCAAAGCTACTGGCGGATTCCCGAAATGAAGATCGGGTTTGACCTCGGAGCACAGCCGTGGTCGTTCATGGGCACGGAAACTTGGTTTGTCTCGCACGGACACCTCGACCACATCGTTGCGCTGCCGGTCTACGTCGCGCGGCGACGAATGATGAAGATGGACCCACCGACGATTTACATGCCCGAGGCAACCATCGAGCCGGTGCAGCATATCCTGCGAAATTTTACGCGACTCGACCGAGGGCGTATGCCGTGCGAACTGAAGCCCGCGCGACCGGGCGACGAAATCGAACTCTCGCGCGAGTTGGTCGTTACAGTCTCGGAGTGCAAGCATAGTGTGCCGGCACTTGGGTTCATCGTTTGGGATCGGCGGATGAAGTTGAAGCAAGAGTACCAAGGCCTGGCCGGCGATCAGATTCGCGACCTGCGTTTGGCCGGTACCGAGGTCTCCGCAGAGCATCGCACGCCGCTGCTCGCCTACGCTGGCGACACGGCCCCTGCCGGGGTCGACAATTGCCCTGACATGTACCAGGCGAAGATACTGATTTGCGAGATGACCTTCGTTTCGCCCGAGCATCGCAAAGAAAAAATTCACAAGTTCGGGCACATGCACCTCGACGACTTCGTCGATCGGCAAGACAAGTTCAAAAACGAGTTGGTCATCGCCTCGCACCTCAGCACCCGCTACCACCCGAACACCGTCCGCCGGATGGTCGAGAAAGCACTGCCTGGGATGCTTGATGGTCGGTTGAAGCTCTGGCTGTGAGCTTTGTTTTATTCCACGAGCACGAAGTTATTGTTGTAATAGCCGGTGCGTTGGGCGTTGCCGGGGTCGTGCTTCCACTGATCGCCGTTGACGACAAACTTGTATTCGTGCTGCCCAGGTTCCAGTTCGACGGCGGCAGTGTAGAAACCTTCGTCATTCGGACCCATGAGCGGCTGTGTCGTTTGTTGCCAATCGTTGAAGGTGCCAGCAACGTGCACCGAATCGACAGGCTCGGTGGGCCTGTAGCGAAAGTGAACTCTGTGCTTGCCGTCGTCGGTCTTTTCCACGTGGGGCGGACCGAGGAGCAGATTTTGTTCGGCGTAGCTCATCGTGATTGAGCCAATCATCATCTCCTGCCAGGTTTGATCGCCCCAATAGACGGTCCTCGTCGGGTCGGGGTTAAGCAAGTTCTCCTCCGAGTTGTCATAGCTGGCGACCAGCTTGATTCTGGTACCCTCGGGGAGGAACTTTGGCTCTTTGAAGAAGTAGACGTTTTGCCAGTTGAAGTCGTACTGCGGCACATCGAGCAGAATTTCGCGCGTCAGGTCAGGATAGTCGGCCGTAAAACGGAATGACTTGCCTCGGTAGTGCATGTGCGGCGTCAGCGAGTAGATGAGCGAATCGTGATGAATCTTGAACGACGTACTGACGCGATAGTTTTTTTCGCCCGGTGGAATCGCAAACTTGAAGTTCAGCGCCGCCTCGGTCAGAAACTCCTTCTCAACCTTTTCAGGATCAGCGAAAATCAGGCCCACTTCGCTGACGTCGGTTTGTGGACTGCCATTGGGTGTGTAGTGCAGTTGAAAACACAGCTTCGAGCCAGCGGGAATTCGCAGCGCTAGATTTTCTGGGCCATTGATCGCGGGCATCCCCGGCGCGTAGCCGGCGATAATGTTGAACAGGGCGTCCTCTGGGCGATAGTTATCGCGTTCGGGCGGCACGTAGAACAAAATCAGATGATGCACAACCGATCGATTGCCTGGGCGAGCCTCGGAGCCGATCACCCATTTGTCTTCGGTAAAGCCAGGGTCGAACATAAAGTGCTTGTAACTCACCACGCCCTTGGCCGGCACATCAAACGGCTCTGGCATTTTGAAGACGACGTCTGGCTCCGGAATTCGCCAGCCTTCCGCAAATTCTCGGGGTTCGGGTAGGTTGGCCGGATCGCCTGCGGGCATCCCGTTTTCCACCCACTGAGCGAGTAGCTGTTTGTCTTCGTCGGGCATCCGTGCATCGTTAAGGAACACGCCGTGATCGGGATTGGCGTGCCAAGGGGGCATGCGTCCGTCGTCGATCACTTCGAGCATGGTCTCGGCCCAGGCAGCGACGTCTTCGTACGTGGCCAAGGCAAAGGGTGCGATTTGATCTTCGCGATGGCACTCGATGCAATGTTGCTGCACTATCCGCGCGATTTGGTTGCTGTAAGTAACGTCGCCGTGCGGTTCGACGGCGTTGGGACGGCTAATCAGGCAGCCGACCGCGGTGGTCTGTGCGTTGAGGATTGGTTTGCCACCGAGCAGCAGGTCGATCGCGTCGGCGAGATCGTTCGTCGAAGGCTTACCGCGTGCGTAGCCCACGCCGTATTGATCGTCAATGCGTCCGCTGTACCGCACGACTCGCTTGCCGTCGAGCAGAAAGGCTTCGGGGGTACGCGTGGCTCCAAATGCGTTGGCGACTCGATAGTCGGGGTCTTTCAGTAGCGGGAAGTCGATTTTGTGGACACGCGCGTAGTGCGCCATTTCGACGAGCGTGTCCTGGCGATTGGCGTTGATGCCCACAAATTGCACGCCTTGTGGTTCGTATTTCGCGGCCATCTCGACGAGCCGCTGGCCGTAAAGCTTGGCTAGCGGGCACTCTGTGCCCAAAAACACGACGACGATTGCCTGTTTGTCGTGCCAATCTGCGGACGCATGCTCGGCCCCCAGATAGTCGTCCAGGGTGAAGTTCCTTATCGTCGATCCGACGGGCGTCGCTGCGAGGGACGATTCTTGGGCTGACGCCGCACTTGCAAATGGTCCAATATCGTTCGCGTAGCGAAACAGTAGACAGAATGTGGCACAGACCAATAAGCTGGTTCGAATCGACGGCATCGGCGGAAAACCTCTTGTTGCAGCGCAGAAAAACACAGGCTCGTCGATTATAGCGAAATCTCTTGCAGGAAATCGAGCAATTTAGGGTGCGTCGCGGCAACGCGGCAGAAAACTCTTGTTGAGTAACGCGTGAAATTTGGCGCAAGGACGACTCGCTTACTACGGACGAATCTGTTCTCACGCCAACCTATCGGCATCGACAGCACTCGGAGGCAACGAACGTGCGACATCCTCTCTATTTTTTTTGGCTTGCCTGTTCTGCGATTGCATTAGTGGCCACCTTGAGTAGTTGCAGTGCTTTGCACGCCCAGGGAGACACGGGCTTTAAGTTCCTGGAGGTCAAAGTCGTTGGGCCTGATGGCAAGGCAATATCGGAGGTGGCAGTCGACGTGAAAATCGACGGGATGGAGTTCCCGATGCCGACCGACGACGAGGGGATGATTTCGCTCAACGTTCCCAGCGGCGACAACACGCGGGTACGGCTTGGCGTGAAACACAAGGAACTCGTCGCCGACCCTGTCAACTGGCGTGGAGCGAAGCAGATTCCTGAAGAATTCACGATCAAACTGGAAAAAGGAATTCCGATCGGCGGTCTCGTTCACGACACCAAGGGTAATCCAGTCGAAGGCGTTAAGGTCTCCGCGGCAGTGCCATCCAGTTCGACTTCCGGCGGACCGGTCAGCCTGCAGGTGGAAGACTTCGGCACGACCGATAGCGCAGGTCGTTGGCAAGTGCAGTCCAAAGACCTGCCGGACCGCCAGATTCAACTTAAACTGTCGCACGACGACTACGTCAGCCATCGTTCGTACGCGCCGCGTGCGAGTTGGTCTGAACTCAAGTCGCTCGATCATGTGCTGGTGCTTGAGAAGGGCATCGAGTTTCCCGGCAGGGTTGTAAACACAAACGGTGAGCCGATCAGCGATGCGATGATCTTTCTCGGTAGCTCGCGGTATCTTGGTTCCGTTGACAGAAAGAAGTCCACCGGCACCACCGGCAAGGACGGAAGCTTTCGCTTCGGAAATGCCAAGCCCGGTGGCACCATCGTTACGGTCTCGGCCCAAGGTTGGGCCCCCGAACTGCGAACGGTCACGATCGAGCGCGACATGGATCCGATTGAGTTTGTGCTTCAGCCGGGCCGAGAGATTCGCGTTCGCGTGACCGACCCCGACGACCTGCCAATCGCTGGCGTAGGAATTTCCGCTGACGAATGGCGCGGTCATCGCTCGCTGCCAGAAGGATTGTACCGTGGTAAAACTGACCAGGACGGCATTTGGCAGTCATCAAGTATGCCCGACGAGGCGGTGAAGTTCGACTTGTATGTGCGCGGACACATGTCTTCGCGTGACAATCAACTTCGCCCCAGCGACGAGACTCAGACAATCGTGATGCAGTGGCCACTGCTCGTCACCGGCAAGGTGGTCGATGCTGAATCAGGCTTGCCGGTCGAGGAATTCAATGTCGTGCAAGGCATTGATTGGGGACCTGGAAACTCACAGGTGCACTGGGAACGCTATAACGTTAAGCAAGGCCGTGACGGCAAGTACGAAACGGAATTCAACGAACCGCGTGCGGGTCACTACGTACGAATCGAGGCCGACGGCTACCGTCCGAAAGTTTCGCGGTTGCTCAAGGATGAAGAAGGAGAAGTGCGAATCAACTTCGAGTTGGAAATGGGCAGCGGCCCGAGTGGGAAGATTCTCACACCGGATGGCCAACCGGCGGCAGATGTGGAGCTCATGGTCGCAACGCCAAATGAGCATATTTACATCTACAACGGCCACGCTCAGCAGCACGAAGGTCGACCCACTTCGAAGTCGGATGAACAAGGCAGATACCAACTGCCTTTCCTTGAATCCAGCAACTCGCTGATTGTTTGCCGGCATGAGACCGGCTATGCAAAACTACCTGCGACTCAGCTGGAAGTATCGACCGACATCACCTTGGTGGCGTGGTCGGCGGTCGAAGGCGTCGTCATGCAGGGTGATACTCCGCTGGCGAACGAACATGTGCAACTTTATTTCAATCACCGGTTCGAGCAGAACCAACCGCGAGCGCTCTGGAATTATTCGGGCACGACAGACGAAAGCGGCAAATTTAGGTTCAAACGCGTCGCCGGCAGACACGCGACCATCGGACGCTCGGTACGCTTTGGTGACACTGGTCAGGGCGGCTTCATGTCGGCCTATTCGCACAGCGAGCCAGTGAGTCTCATCCCTGGACAGACGGTGAAAGTACAGATCGGCGGCGAAGGTCAGTCGGTGAGCGGCCAGCTTGTGGTCCCAGAAGACAGTGGACACGACGTCCATTGGAAAATGGCGTCGGTCCAGGTCTACGAGAATCCGTCGGCTCAGAACGTTGGTGGTGTCTTTCGCGCACTCGGCCAGGCGATTGGCCAACTCGGCGGCCATGCCGATCAACAGACCGCGCAACCCAGCTTTCGAAGGGCTTACGCATCGGAGGTAGATGAAAGTGGCCGATTCGCGATTACCGACATGATGCCAGGTCGCTACCAAATCAACGTCCAGCTTTACGCTTTGCCGACGGGCAATAACTACAACTGGACGCCGATTGGGTCACTGCATCAGCCGCTGACGATCGCGGAAAAAACAGAAAACGAAGGGCAAGATCCCGTTGACTTGGGCGAATTGCAGCTCAAGATGACTAAACTCGTGCCGCAGGCGACCGCAGGTGGTGGTAACTTCATTTTGACGCCAGTGGCGCAATAGGCGAATGCCGCCCACGTTTTCGATTTTGCATTCACAAAGAACTAAGTATGACTCTTCTCTCTCGGACGGTATTTGGCGTCGCGGTGCTCACCTGTTGCGCGACGGTTGCGGTCGCCCAAGGTTTCAAGTTCTTGGAACTGCGAGTTCTCGACGAGAAAGGCAAGCCAATGCCAGACGTTTCGGTCGAGGTCAAGATGGATGGATTAGAGTTTCCGCTGCCGACGGATGATCTCGGGATGGTTTCGTTGAACGTGTCGGCGAGCGAGCGGCCCGTGTCTCTGCGGATTCGTCACGAAGGGTACGAGCAACGGAAGGTTCTCTGGAAACGTGGAGTCGACGTGCCCACGGAGTACTCCATCAGAATGCAGCCAGGGAAACCGATTCTGGGTTGGGTTGCCGATCCCGATGGCAACCCGGTCGGTGGTGCACATATTTTTCACGCGTCGCCTAACGAATCCTTGTCGTTCACCAACGGTCGACCCACCTCCACGTCGAAGCAAGCTTCAGTCACGACCGATGACGAGGGGCAGTTCACGCTGCCATTTCAACCCAAAGGTTCCACTATTGTCTGCCTGTGCGAAGCCGGCTGGGCGCAATTCGTGACGTCGGAAGAGCGAAACGGCCAGCAGTTGGAAATCCGATTAAAACCGTGGGTGCAAGTTCGTGTTGATTCTCAGTTGGCGGACGATCAGCTCGGTGGCGGACGCTTAGGCCTGCATTTTGTTCATGGTTTGGGCAAAGATCGTGGCAAAGCGACCTGGCTCTACGAAGGCCAAACCAACGCTCAGGGCGGATATGTGTGCGACCGAGTGATTCCAGGCACTGCGATGGCGTATCGCACGGTGACACCCCGCGTGGCGCGCGGAAAGCGTCCGGTGAAGTATCGTTCGCACGGACTGATTACGACTCTGCAAGCCGGCAAGCAGGAGGTGATTTCCCTCGGCGACGCGGAGCGAGACGTACGCGGAAAGCTGTTTAAGCCGGTCGCCTACCCGGGCACGGTAGATTGGGACGGAGGGTATGTCGCGTTGACGGAGAACAACCCGATTGATCTCGTCTTGAGGACGGCGATTTTTGAGTATGGCAAGCTGCTGAGTCAATCGAATGTGATGCGCGCCGATCAGCGAGTGCCGCCGTCAGCGACGCCCAACTATCTCGTGCGGTATCTGGCAGTCGTCGAGGGCGACGGCTCATTCGTTATCGAGAACGTGCCGCCCGGCCAATACAAAATGTCCGCCGTGCTGCCCGCCAGTCCCAAGGCTGGTTCCAACCGTCGCGACGTGCTTCGTCTCGAGGAGAGGCCAGTTAACCTGATTCGTTCGGCCGAGGGTGACTTCTTCGAGGTCGGCGAGCACCTGTTGAGCTACGAAGAGTAAGCAGCCGCTGGGCTAATGCACACGTTGCCCTGGGACCGCGCCGTCATCGGGCGATAGCACGAAGACTTCGTTGCCGCCTGGGCCGCTTGCCACGACCATGCCTTCGCTCATGCCGAACTTCATTTTGCGCGGTGCGAGATTCGCGACGCACACAATCAGCCGACCGACGAGCTTTTCGGGATCGTAGGCTGCCTTGATACCGGCGAACACTTGTCGATACTCACCGCCACCTAGGCTGAGCTGAAGCTTGAGCAGCTTGCGGGCTTCCTCGACGTGTTCGGCAGAGACGACGCGCGCGACGCGAAGATCGACCTTCGTAAAGTCGTCGAAGCTGCATTCTTCGGCCAGCGGCTCTGCGGCAATCGCGTCGCCAGCGTCCTGCCAGGTATCGATTTCCGCCAGTGGCGGTACGTCGGCAGCGGACTCGTTGGCTTCAGTGGTAGACGGTTTGCTGTCTTCGATCATCTTCTGTACGTCCTTTGCTTCGACTTTCCGAATCATGTGTTTGAACTTGCCGACCGACGCGCCGACGAGTGGCTGCTGCGCCTGATCCCAGCTGGTAATCGGATCGTTAAGCAGCTCTCCGGTTAGTGCCGCCTGCCTTGGCAGGACGGGTGCCAGATAAACTGCAAGCTGGCGAAACAGATTGATGGCGATCGTGCAGACGTCTTGCAATCGCTGTTCATTGCCTGGGGCTTTCAGCTCCCATGGTTTGTTGGCTTCGACAAACGCGTTGGCGTTGTCTGCTAGCGCCATGATCAGTCGCGTCGCTTTGCTATAGTCGCAGGCTTCGTAGGCGGCGGCGATCTCGTCCGATGCGGATGCGGCGGCGGCGAACAAGCCTTCGTCTTCGGGATACTCCTTGGCGAGGCCGATTTTGGCCAGGAACTTTGCGCTGCGGCTGGCGAGATTGACAAATTTGCCGCGCAGGTCTTTGTCGACCTTGCCGACGAATTCCTCGAGCGACAGATCCAGGTCGTCCACTTTGCTCGACAGCTTCGACGCGTAGAAGTAGCGCAGATAACTTGGGTCCAGATGCTTGAGGTAGGTAGCCGCCGCGACGAACGTGCCCTTGCTTTTGGACATTTTTTCACCATCAACGGTCAGAAAGCCGTGGATGTGCACCTTCGTCGGCAGCGAATAGCCGGCCGTTTTGAGCATGCCAGGCCAAAACAGCGTGTGGAAGTAAGTGATATCTTTGCCGATGAAGTGATGGATTTCGCAGTCGTCAGTCTTCCACCAATCGTCGAAGTTGGCCCCTGTGCGATCACACCATTGTTTCGTACTCGCCATGTAGCCAATGGGAGCATCGAACCAAACGTACCAGTAGTTTTTCTCGAAGCCCGGAACTTCAAAGCCGAAGTAGCGGTGCGGACGCGTGACATCCCAGTCGCGGAGCGGCTCGATCTCGCCCGCCTCATTCTTAGCTTGTAGAAAATGGCCCTTCAGATAGTTGGCGATTTCTGGCTGCAGCGCATCGCTGTCATCAACCCACCCTTCCAGGAAACCGCGGAGCTTCTCAAGTTGGACGAACTTGTGCGGTGCTGTGCGAAGTTCAGGCGTAGCACCCGAGAGTGTACTCTTCGCGTCGATCAGTTCGGTCGGCTGGTAGTTGGCGAGGCACTTCTCGCAATGATCGCCGTATTGATCTGCGGCCCCACACTTGGGACATTGGCCACGAATCAGGCGGTCGGCGAGAAACGTCTCTTCGATGGGATCGTAAGGCTGCTCGACATCGCGGCTGGCCAGCAGATCGGCAGATTCGATCTTCGACCAGATCTCCTCGCACAGAACTCGGTTCTCTTCCGCGTTGGTGCTTCCGTAATTGTCGAATTCAATGTCGAATGCGGCAAAGTCGCGTTCGTGCTCCTGCTGCATCTTGGCGATAAAGGCCTCTTCCGAGACGCCCGCCTTCTTGGCGGAGATCATAATCGCGGTGCCGTGCGTATCGTCGCCGCAGAAGTACCGACAATCGTGACCACGCAGCTTTTGAAATCGCACCCAGATGTCGGTCTGCAGATACTCGACCATGTGACCGATATGAATCGGCCCGTTGGCATAGGGCAAGCCAGAAGTCACAAGAATGCGTCGCCGGGTCATGAAGTGCTGATTCTGTTAAATAGTCGCGCTAGCATTGCTAGTAGTGTCGAGTTAAGCACGGGCAACATTCTAACGGCCTGACAGGCTTGCCGGAAACCCGTGATTGGCATGCAAGGTGCTTAAAGGAGAGGGGATATTCGACGAGCTGTTCCTTGCCTGTCTGCTAGCACTTTTGAATTGCTGAATTCTTGTCGCTTTTTGCTAAAGTCGGTTGGGCTGGCCTTGTAACAATTACGAAACTGGAACAAATTGTCGCTGGGTGAGAAAAGGATTTTTCGCCGCAAGTTAGCTAATTCAGAAATGTCGCCGACCAGAAGACGGTTGCTTTTCGCACACCTTCGTCTTCGCGATATGGTATCCATGGAGGGAACCGATGGTCTTGTCGCTAAGCGTACGCTCTCTGTTTGTCGTCCTTTTCGTCTGCATGCCGCTCTGGTGTCAGGCCGAAACAGTTCTGCTCGATTTTAGTTCTCCCACATGCGGCCCCTGCCGACAAATGCGTCCGACGATCGCTCGGCTTGCCAGCGAGGGTTTGCTGATTCGTGAAATCGATATCAGCCGCGACCCGCAGACGGCCGCGCGTTACGGCGTAAAGCAGGTACCGACCTTTATCGTGGCGGTTGACGGCCGAGCGGCCGAGCAAAAGATCGGTCCGACGTCCTACGATCAACTTCGCGCGATGCTCACGCGTCATATGCCCGCTTCCTCGCAGCCAATCGCCAGCACCTTCGCAGCCCAGCCAACTTCGCCCGCTGCCGACCTTTCTCGACCGCAAGCCGGTCGCGTCGTCTCGCTGCAGGATCCGACTCCGCGTCCACCGCGTCCGTCGGCAATTCCCAACACGTTTGGCAATACGCAATCCAGACCTCAAACTCCCGCGACAGGTTCGCTTAGCTCGCATCATCAGCGACTGCTGTCCGCCACAGTCAAGATTACTGTCGACGATCCCGATGGCAAATCCGTTGGCACCGGCACAATTGTCGACGCGCGTAGCGGCGAGGCGCTGGTGCTAACTTGCGGACACCTGTTTCGCAGTTCGCAGGGTCAGGGCCAAATTACGGTGACCACTTTTCAGCCCAGCGCCGCTGGTGCCACACCCGGACCTGCCTACGTGGGCAAGCTGATTGACTATGACCTTGACCGCGACCTGGCACTGCTGAGTATGTGGCCGACTTCGCCAGTGCAGGCCGTGGCGGTTGCAGATAAGCAAGTCGCTGCGCTCGCACCCCAGGCGCCGGTGACCTCGGTCGGTTGCAATCATGGTCACAATCCGACCGTTCGCGATTCGCGTGTGACCTCAATCGATCGCTACGAAGGAACGCCGAACGTCGAAGTGGCTGGGGCACCGGTCGAAGGCCGTAGCGGCGGCGGCCTGTTTAACACTAGTGGCCAGCTTGTCGGTGTCTGCTACGCCGCTGACCCGCAAGGTAACGAAGGACTGTACGCCGGATTGCCATCGATTCATGCCAAGCTCGACAGCCTGAAGTTGTCGATGATCTACGCGCCAAACGCCGTGCCGCCACGTGTCGCGCCAGCAGCGGTGGCGGTCGACGTGCAGCCGCGCGCACCGTTGCAGCCGGCTCCGCCTGTCACGTCGATTCGAGGACAAGAGCCAGAGGCGGCAGCTTTCGCGTCGACAGCTGCGCCGATCGCTCCCCAGCCGAGCCAAGCAGCCTCTTCCGCGTTGCCGCCGGCAGAGCAGGCGGCTCTGGAAGAGATAACACGTCGGGGTATCAACTCAGAGGTGATTTGCATCATTCGGCCGCAAGACCCGACTGCCAAGAGCGAAGTCATCACGCTCAACAACGTTTCCCCCGGATTCGTGTCGGCGCTTGCCAATCCTGCCGGGCAAGACCGAGTCGCGAGCCCCATCGCTCGACAGGCGGCGATCGCTCCGAATGGGCCGCTCGCACGTTGAAATGCGTGGGGACGCCGCACCGTCGGATTAATCGTTACAGGACGACTCCCCCGGGAGCGTCGTTTCGTCCAGCCAGACGCTGTTTTCGGGAGTAAACACTCCAGGCAGTGGGGGAATTACTCACTTGTTTGCCTCGCGTAACGTAGGGTTGTGAGCACATCAACGCAGATGTGTTCGGGCGGTCGCACGTCCAATGTGCGTTCGACGCAACCAACTCCAGCGCGACAGCTAACGGGTGTCTTCTGTGTCGTTGTTGATTTCAATTCTTGCGGTAACCAATATGGCCCTGGGCTACGGCCTTGCAGTCTACCTGGGTCACGGTCGGCAACCGGTCCAGATCAACATTGGTCGCGTGCGAAGGGCGAAGGTTGAGACCTCCAGCGGTGAGGCAGCGGCGCAACCCGCGAGCGAACCTGCCGCGGCGCCCATCGCGTCGACGGAAGAAGAATCTTCCAGCAAGGTCGCTAGAGAGATCCCCGAGCAGGTCCCGCAGCTCGACGTTTCTGATCTCAACCCGGATGCACAAGCTGCTGCAGCACGTCCAACAGAAGAACTGCCAACAGACGAACCGCCATCAGACGAAACGGCAATCGCAGACGGAGTCGACTCGAATTTGGAATCGGAGCCGCCGGTCGAACCCGAGCTGGCCACGACCGTGGAACCGACCGTGCCCAGCGATTTAGCCGCGCAGAAGCCGCCCGTTGAAGAGAATCTTGAGTCGGAGTTGCCGACCAGCGAAACGTCGACCGCGGCCGCGCCAACGGAAACTCCAGAGCTGTCAGATCCTCAGGAGACTGCCCCTGCTTTGTCGACGACCGAGGTAGCTGCAGAGCCGCCGTCACAAGAAGTCGGCGAGGTGGAAGCAACGCTAGCGGTCGAGGACGCCGAGCAGCGCGAGCCGACTGCACCATCCATCGACGAGGTGGATCAGGACACGGACGAGTCCGCCGAACGGCAATCGGAAGAGGGCACCGAGTCGCCCGCCGTCGCGCAGAGCGAACTCGACTCACTGGCCGCGATGCTTCAATCTGCCGCCGCCGCGGCAGACGTCGACGAAGAGGATGACGAATCGGAAAATACCGAGGCTGACAACACAACGGATGTTGCCGCCGACCAACTGAGCGACGAGCCAGAGCTCGAATCTGTCGATCAGAGTAAGCTACCAACATCAGACGAAGCCGAGCCAAAGTCGACGGACGCAGTCACCGAAACACCGATCGATCGGGCGACGGATGAAGCGAGCGAAGAAGTTGCCCCCGCGCAAGCGGAACTGGAATCAGCTACCGAGGCGAGTGATGACTCGTTAGACGCTGAGCCTGATGACGTCGCTGAGATGGCGAGCGAAGACTTGACGCAAGGACTTGAGTCTTTTCAGCAGCAGCTGCAAGCACAGGCCGCTGCAGACGAAGCTGCGATGGAAGCACCCGTCGACCCTGAAGGCGAAGCGTCAACCGATGAGGCACCGGTCGAAGAGGCCGTACTCGACGGGATTGAAGCGTTTCAAGCACAACTGCAACAAGCTGCCCAATCGCCGCTGGGAGCCGACTCGAAAGCTGTCGCGGAACCAGTGGATGACGACGCCCTAGAAGGAATCGAAGCTTTTCAAGCGCAGCTCAATGCGCAAAAACAGACTGCGGACGAAGCCAGGCAAGTGGATCAAACAGAAGAGGAAAAGCCCGTCACACCGGAGGTTATGGCTGGCATCGAGGCGTTCCGATCCCAACTTTCTGGGATGACCGACACCCCACCGACGGTTGCGTCAAATCCTGAGTAGTCTGAGCCATCTAGCTTGACCTAGCTTTCCAACTCAAAGATGGCTTCGATCTCGACAGCCATTCCCGCAGGCAGCGACGGCGCGCCGACCGCACTGCGCGCGGCGATTCCGCACTCCTCGCCAAATACATCTCGCATTAGTTCGCTGAACCCATTGATAACTGCAGGCTGATCGGTGAAGTCGGGCGTAACCTGCACTAACCCAAAGGTTTTGACGAGCCGCTTGACTCGGTCAAGACTACCGCAATGATCTCTTAAGGTCGCCAGGACGGCCAAGCCTGTTTGACGAGCCGCTTGGTAGCCAGCGTCCGTATCAAGGTCGTCGCCGATGCGTCCTGTGGTGAGCGACTTGTCGAGATTCAAAGGTCCGTGGCCAGACAGATACGCCAAGTGGTCGACCACGACGATGGGTCGATAGAGGCCCATCGCCTGTGGTGCTGGTGGCAGTTCGAGGTTGAGTGCTTCAAAACGTGCTTCGTGGCTCATCAGACGTTGATCCTCGCATAAGATCGGTGGTAATCAATCATTGGAGTTCGCATTCCAAATTTTTCGCAGCCGCGGCGAAAATTGGTAACGGATGCCTTCAGATTCCAAGATCGTCTCGTTGGCCTCTAGCAGTTCCTCGCGCTGGAAGACAAGTGTTTCGGTGTGACCGGCGAACTCGATTTCCAAAAACTCGTCATTTGCGTCGCGAATTAGCTCGACCAAATGCGCCAGGTTCTTGACCGGAGTCTCGTTGATGCGAGCGATCACGTTGAGCGTTGGGCTGCTGTAACCTTTCTTAATCGGATGTGGAAACATGCGATTGGTCACGATCACAAGCTCTTCGCCGGGGAAGGCTGGTGCATCGGTAAAGCGGCTGAGCATCGGACTCTCGCGGTACGCGAGCGTGCTAATTCCACGTTTGCTCAGCAGCGCGGCCTGTGCGTACTCGTGCGATAAAGTGCTGGTGACCAGAGGGCCGAAGATCGCGTACTCGGGGTACTTATACTTCAGCTGCGGCAGCAGTCGCTCGCGTTGGTACACAACTGGCAACGCGATTTCGATCTCTTCGCCTAGTCGCAAGATCTTTACCGGCACCTTTCCGTCGGCGACCAATTCTGGAATGAAGTGCGTGAAACGCAAGCGGAGGTCGTCGCGGAGCTGAACCATGCCTTGGTTGTCAATCGAGTGCGGGCCAATGTGGGTCAGTACGTCCCAGCGCTTCAGCGGGTACTCTTCTTCGTCCAAGTGAGGACGCGTGACGACGATACCGGAGCTGTTTCGATCGAGTCCCACGCGTGCCCGCAGGGCGTCGTTCTCGGCGGACTGAAAATCGTCGAGCAGCATCGGTTTGCCGTCGTAGGTTCCGTCTTCGACATCTTCGAGAAACATGCGAATCTCTGTCGCTGGGATGAGGTACCCGATGTTGTCTGCCGTGCGTATACCGCTAAAGACCAATCCGACGATCTGATCGTTGGCCACGGCAGGGCCGCCGCTGTTGCCAGGATTGAGCGCGGCGTCTACTTGAATGCGAACCCCTGTCGCGTCGAAGTAGAACTTTGCAAATTCAATCCGCGAGACGATGCCTTCGGTGACCGAAAGATCGTCGCCGCCTACCGGAAATCCGTAAGCATTTACGGCATCTTTGACGCTTGGCAATTCGGGGGCCAGCGATAGCGCCGCGTTCTCGGCGAGTACTTCCGGTTCTTCCAGTTCTAGAATCGCCAGGTCGATGCCTGGACTAATCGCGACGACGGATGCCTGATAGCGATCTGTGGTCTGATTGGGCTGGACATAAATCTGGCTAGCGTAGCGGACCACATGGGCATTGGTCAGAATCAGCGGCGTCCCCTCGTCGAGACCGAAGCGTGTCGCATCGATGTCGACGATCACTCCCGACCCGCTCGATTTCGAGGGATTCGCCTTGGTCCAAGGACGCGAGTAGTCGGGCGACCGGCTCGTCGTATGGATCTTGACGACCGAATCGCGAATCGAGTCGGCGCCTGAAGTGATGCCAACGCAAGACACCAGCTGCAAGGCAATGGCCGCTAGTGTTGAGGATTTCATTGTCACGGAACGATGCCTCTCACGGTGAGTGATTTTGTTTGGTGAGCGGTTGGGCAGAATGTTCAAGAGTCTTGTTTGCCATAGACAGAGTTCGGATCGAACACCCGTTCTCCGCGAACGATGAGTTGACCATCGACGTATTCGCGATAAAAGCAGCTAACATAGCCTTCGTGGCAAGCGGCACGACCGACTTGCTCGACTTTTAAGAGAATCGTATCGGCGTCGCAGTCGACGTAGATCTCGCGTACTATTTGGACGTGTCCACTCTCTTCGCCTTTCCTCCATAATCGGCCGCGACTGCGACTGAAATACACGGCCTTGCCAGTCGCAATGGTTTGCTGCCAGGCTTCGCGGTTCATATAAGCGAGCATCAAGACGGTTCCGGTCTCGAAATCCTGCGCGACTGCCGGCAACAATTGATCATCGGACGTAAAGTTGGGAGCTAGGTTGTCAGAGGTGTTTGCCAAGGGAACCGTCCAAGCGAACCGAGAAATATCGTCAAAACTTCATCAAGCATACTGGCGTGACGCACGGTTGACCACCGAGCGGCTGTTTCAAATGCTACGACCATTACGGTCGGAGAGATCGCCCGAGGAGTCAATCTCTCTATTTTTTGCAGGCGTTGCTCCACTCGGGCCGATGGAATCGATAGGCGGAGGGCAATTCCGCCATGTGGAATCGAAAGTCAAGTCAGCCCGACCGTTACCCATATCGGTCCCTTCGCGAGCTGGCTCCTGCTTGGGAGGTCAAACGTTGGATCAGCAGCTAACCGTCGTTTTGCCAGTGCACAATTGCGAACGCCAGCTACGTTCGTCCGTGCAGGACATCCTTGACCTGGTCCTTGTGATGCGACAGTCGGTCGCGATTGTTGTCGTCGATGACGGTTCAACTGACGACACCTACGAGACCGCCTGCGAACTCGCGCGGCAGTACCCTCAGCTACGCGTGCTGCGCCAGTCGATTCGCCAAGGCATTGGCGCCGCGCTCGAGCTGGTACGAAATCGACTGTCTGTCGAAATGGTTCTTGTTCATGACGGAGTCTCCAGCATCGACGCTTCGCAATTGCAGGCGGCGCTGAACGCGGCAGATTCTACCGATCGCGTGGTAGAACGACCGGACAAGTCGACGGGTTCGAGAAGATTTTCGGCAATTCGCGCACTGCACAATCAAATGGAGCAGGCCCATCGGTCGGCGACCAGTTTTCGCTGGATTCAACTTGATCAACCACTTGTGCCGCGCCGACGAAGCCGTGTCGAGTCGACCTCAACCGACCGGCCTATCGGTGGCGCACCGCTGACGTTGCCATCTTCGCAGCTATCGATGGGAATGGTACCGACCCCGCCGGCATAGGCCGATGAGTGGTCAAAAAATGCTACGAAAGTAGTTGAGCACGGGGATTTGTTTTTCTACCAAATCTGTTGGTTTTCCGTCCGATTGAGACCCCCAAGAAGTGTCCACCTTTCCGTCGGTATGACAGACTGCTGCTCGTTCAGACTGTGCAAGCGGTTTCGCATCGGATGCCAAGTGTAGCCTTGGTTACAGATTGAGCCCAACCGTCACGACGAGATCGCAACCGCGATCGTCGGCAGGTAATATCCGCAAATCAAAGTCTCGATGAAGCTTGGCTATTGTCACGCAAATTCGCTGTGATTATGATTCGGCTGTCCGGAGGAAATTCGTCCTCTGGCGAATTAGGAGTGCAGAACAGGACAATAGCTCGCTTCTTACCGGGGCAATAAACCTTTCTCGGCTGGTAGGTTTGGTAAGAACAAACAGAATCATGACGCTCGTGCATTGATCGCAGTTCGTCGTGTCCTTTTCTTTATCGTCACCAGCATTTCGTAGAACTGCCACGGAACAAGTTCTACGGCGCATCCTCAAGTTGCGTGCAAGATCACCAACCAATGGGTGCTATTAGCGGATTCACCCGATCAATTACTCCTAGGCTGATATGACTCGGCTGCGAGTAGGGAGGAGCTTGCGATGAGTACAGTGGAATACAATTTTGAGATCAACGGCGTCAGTGTATCAAGACGCCTGACGTCGGTCTCAGCGAACGAGAAGATGCTCAACCGCATCCATGAAGTTCGCGAGCAGCAGGGGACCTCGCTGCGATCGGTCGCTCGAAAGCTCAACCTGCCGATGCAAGAGGTACGTGCTCAAGAAGAAGCGAATGCTGACTTGCGCATTTCTGAGCTGCTGAAGTGGCAAGAGATATTGGAGGTGCCACTTGCCGATCTGCTCGTCGACAACGACGGTCCGCTGTCTGAGCCGATTGGTCAGCGTGCGAGCATGCTCAGGGTAATGAAAACGGCGAAGGCGATTCTCGAGTCTACCGAAAACGACTCGACCAAGCGCTTGGCTAACATGCTCGTGGAGCAGCTCGTGCAAATGATGCCTGAGCTGGCCGACGTGTCGGCTTGGCACACCGTCGGCCAACGCCGCACGCAAGAGGAAGTGGGGCGGATCGTGGAACGTTCGATCCCTGATAGTCTCTTCAATGACGGCAACACGCACTAAAGCGTCGCGAACAAGGCGAAGTGGGCGGGTCAGGTTGGTGTCGACGCGTACCGGACGTGGCGACGTTCTGCTTCGCGACTGCGCCTGTTTCTCCACTGGAATAGTGCGAATGAAACGACCGCGAGTGCTACGACAAACAGCCCCAAAGCGCTAGGCTTGAGCAACAGCCACCAACCCATTCCGCCCGCGATGGCAAGACCATGCGGCCAGTGACACAGGTTGTGGTAACACTCGGGGTGATTTCGAAGCCGCAACACCACGGCCAGCACGCCGCTAACCAGTGCGCTGGCAACCAGCCATTGCCAAGCGCTGTATCGTGAGCTCAGCGACATGGTTGCGACCAATTGTCCGTTGGCGGTGCTAACGAAGTCATATTCTGTGGGTAGTGTTGCGGATTCTACGGCTCTCGGAAGACGGGCAGGGTAGGTCAACGGTGTCAACTCGTCGGCTGCCGAGCCTACTGCAAGTGCGTCTTCAATGGCCAGCAACGACTCGCGATCTGCCTCGAAGCCGACATCCCGTTTGCGATATGCGCCCGACTGCTGCCAATTCTGCTCGGCCCGCTGCACGATGCCGCGCCACGTGTGCGTCCAAGCGCGGCCTTCCGACGGTGGTAACGCGAGCGTTTGGGAGAACGCATCCCGCATCATCTCCAGCGGTACCTGATAGCTGCGACGCGCAATCTCTTGACGACTGACCACCTGCTCTTGATGGGGCACGCTGAGTAGCAGATTCCCAACGGCGCGAATCCGCCAAAAAGTGTCCGGCATTGGCAACTGCTGATCACCCAGTAGCACCGCCGGCGGCTGCAGACGAACGCGACTGCCAGTCTGTTTGGGACGGTGTTGGTAGCTGATCAGTAGTCTTTGCGGCAAGAATGGCGGACCGAGAGCAACGGCAATGCGTTCGTTGTTGGAGGAGTCGACTTGTGCCGCTCGATCACCGACGACCAGTCGCTGCAGTTGTGCGCCGTCAGGCAGTCGAAGGGTGCAATACGAGGCGCGTCCCGGCTGGATCAACAGTTCGGCATGGCCGGTGAATAGTCCACCAGCTTCTAGCGTACCCGTGACGCAGGCGAAGCGTATTTGGGCGTTGCGCATCGCGCCCTGTGTGACTACTTGCGTTGCTTCGAACTGCTCTCGCTGGACCCGATAGCAATGCGACGAGGTTGTCAGAGTCGTCAGTTCGGCGATCGACAGCGGCAGCCGCTGGCGTCTCAAGCCACTCCGACGCCAATTGATCGTCTCTCCGTTGACCAGTGTCGGCAGTAGAACATAGCGGCTGCGTCTTGTGGCGTTTTCCCAAAATAGAGAGGGCACCGTCAGGCTACGGTCTGCTGGCAGGATGAGATTTCCGCGGAGCTGAATGTCGACTTGTCCGCTTGCCGAAACTGGTTTCGCCAATGTCAGCAATAGTTGGTTCGTGTCTGGCACTTCCTGCAGCACGCCAACCTGCTTGGAAAGTAATTCGAATGGCGATTGCACATTCTTAGGAACGGATATCAGCAGACGGCTAAGTACACCATTGCTGACCGCTATGCGACTGTCGAGCCTTGTCGTCCATCCCGAGGCGCTCTGGGCGATGGACGTCACTGAACGCGTTCTAAACTCTAAGTCATTTTTACGCAGTCGAAGCTTGGACAGCTGGCCGGTCAGCGACGTGCTCCACACATAATGGCCAACGTGAATCTCGTCGGCCTGAGGCGGAAGCCTCGGATCCTTGATTTCCTGTGGTGCACTTATTGGGTCGTCCCAACGTACTTGCACATCGTCTGCACGGAACAAATCGAGATGCACCTCGCCCCTGTCGCTGCTGCTAAGAACAATCATCGGAACCGTCACTTCATCCACGGGATCGTGGTCGAAGTGGCCGCTAAGGCGGAGGAGGTGAGAACCGGTTAGCGGTTGGTTCAGGAATACCGAGACCGTGTTGTCGCTTGTTCGACTCCAACGCGAAGAGACAATCGACTGGTCCAGGTTGTTGCGAATCGTAATCGTGTCAATCTCCACGGACGCCGGTACTTGCAATCGATGCACCAGCCTCGCCCCAGCCAGCTGATCGACTTCAGCTTCGAAGTCAACTTCGACCACGTTGGACCGACAGTACAACTGCATCGATTGTTGGGCTGTCGAAGACGTCGGATCGGGTCGTACTCGAAGCTCCCATGTTGGCTGTGGACCTACTGCGTACGCGAACAGGGGCTCGTCGGGATCTTCGCCCCAGGCGGCCATGAAATCCTCGGGGTCAATAATCCGCATGTCGGCTATGTCTTCTTCGTCGTACGATAGCCCCGCCGCGACGGAGATCGCGAATCGTCGCGATTGCGGAGTTCCGCCGACGACCCGCACAGAGGGGAATGAGAATCTGCCGACCGACGTTGCTCTCTGCAGCTCAAAGCTAAGCGGAATGACGAAGTCAGGCGGCAATCCAGGGCGCAGTCGCAGTTGCAATCGTGTGGATGCACCGAATGGAGTGGCGCTTACGGCGGTTGCCGGCGAGCTGATGGACGTATCTCTGAGCCTTAGCGGAGCGGCTATGTCCAGCTCGATGGTCTGGAGATCGGACTTGCTACCGATGACTTGCAGACGAACATCGAGCCGGGATTCGGCGGACGCAATTCGCAGCCACGAGAGTTGTTCTATTCGCGACCAAGGGTCTGCCGCAACGGGATCAGTCGCGGCGTTCCATTGCATCTCGATCGCATCGGCAGGGCCAAGCAAGTACTCGGCGTCGGTGGTTCCGCTGTCGTCGGCGAGGCGTACAGCTCGCGGCATCGTGACCGCCGGATGGGCTGGGCTGGTCGAGACGCTGACCTTGGCAGCCGCGACTGGGGGTACTTGCAGACGTATCGTGCGAAGCTCGCCGTCGGCAATTGCAATCGGATGACAGACCAACTTGAGTGAGTGCGTTCCGGTTTCTGGCACATTCACCCAGCAACCGTCGCCGTCGGAGTGCCAATCGACTTCCACGGGCAAACCGTCCAACCGATGCTCGGCACGAAGCCATTGCGCATCGTTTTGCTTAAGCGGTAGCCATACTTTGCAGTTCGCATAGAATGTTTCAATCTTCCACGACAACGTCCAGGGTGGCACCGAGGACGAGTTGACGTCCTGCGGTTTGGTGGTAAAGGCCGCTGAGTAGTGCGCGTCGCGCACGACAAATCGTTCATCCGCATGGTTGCGCGCGGACAGTTCTTGCAGCAGAGACAGAAAATGCTCCGGCACCAAGACGTCCTCGCCTTGCCTTCGCCCGAATGCATCGACAGGTACCAAAATGGTGGGCAGCTCCAAAGGTCGCGATGGCAACGAGGTAGCTGCGTCGTCGGCAGAGCCTACACCCGGCATCGAGAAAAACACTACCGTCGATACAAACACGGCCAGAATAGCCTGCGAACGGCCAGCCGCCTCGAGGCGACGCAGATCACCAAGTCTTGAGGACTTGACGACGATTCTGACAACAGCCGCCGCCAGCAAGCCGAGAAATACCGCTTGCGGAATGGTGAGCAGATTGATTGGCACGATCAGGCAACAGGCACCAGCGAGCGCAGCGATAAAGATCATGGCATTTGGGAAGTGAGCCAATTGCCAAACACCAACAACGATGGTGAGCAGCAGCACGGCCAGCCACAGCGCCTGGCGGACGTGGGCTCGACGCACGACCAGCGTAGGAAGTGCTTCGCAGAATTCGACCGTCTCGGCTTGCCGACCAATGTCTGCTAGCGTAATCGACGCGGAAGCATAACGAGCGGCATCGAGAGGCATGGGCAAGTCTGGCCACGCACTCGCCGGTACAAAAAATGCCGAATCGGAGCCATGAAGTTCGTCAAGACTGTCTGCGAGATCGTCAGTGCTTGCTAGGTAGACACCCGCGACACGTGTCGGACGAAGCTGATTGCGCCAGTGCGCGACGCGCTCTGGCGAAGTCAGCAGAATCGATCGTGCACTAGCCAGCAGTGCCAGACGATAGCTTGAGAGCGAGCTCGCACCGATAACAGGTGGGTTGTCCTTGTAGCCGTTAGGGGCAAGCTCATCGCAAAGGCTTTGAGCATCAACGCCGAGCGAAATAAGCGCCGCACGATCGATAAGGAGCAGGTCGTCGAGCTGACTCTCTATCGCCAACGACTTGAGGACCGCGCTGAGCTTTGCCTTCGGGTTCTCTTCAATCTGCGTGACTAGTTGGCCGGCGAGCGATCCGGTTTGAGACTTTGTTTCTTGCACCACGAGCGGAGTTGACCAGACTTCGCCCCATCGCCGAGCACTGAGTGGATTGAAAACGGCTTCGCTTCGCGATCGCGCGAGTGGACCAAACATGCGTTTCCACCAGTGATTCTTCGTCGACGCATAGTCTTGCTGGGTAGCGTCAATTTCGTATTGTTCGGGCGCCCAAAGGGTCCAGCGATGCAGGTTGACTGGAAACGAGCATGCGGGCAAGCGCGGACGAATCTGAGCCGCGCCACCGAGGCGAGAATCGTGGGTCGTGTATTTCAAGCGAAGAGAGTGCGACAGGTCGTTTTGAGGTAATCGAAATAGGTAGCCCGCGCTGTCAGAAGCCAACAGTTGGACCTCTAATTGCCGATCATTAACCCATGCTTCTTCAAGTGTCGCGCCTTCCGGAATCGCTACCTTCGCGACGCCGGTACCGCGATTCTCGAGCAAGTAATTCGCCGAGTGCAGGGCCGTTCCATTGGCACCCTGCAACGTTTCGTACTTGCCGAGCCAGGCGATTGGCTCTGACGTCGTTGCCTGTGTATTATCGCGCTCCAATCGTAGCGTCGCATCGTGCGCTGCTTGCCGAAAGTCTCGAGGTCCGAGCTGGTAGACGCCCAAGATCGGTAAGCGGCTGGCTTTGGAGCCGGGTGGCCATCGGCTGCTTGGTGTGTACCTCGGTTCGATGACTCGCAGTAGCTCCGGCGATCCACGTACCGAAAGTAGCTCTGTCCAGTTCAATGTGTCCGGTAGCTGGAGCAGATTGCAGATCTCTATCGGCGCGCTTTTCTGGGAATATTGCGCCGACAAGCGAAAGTCACCGGTCAGTGGTTCCGAGAACTTGAGCAGATACCGAGCTCCTTCTCGCTCAGCAGGTACATCGGCTTTCTCGGAAACACGTAGGACGTCGATTCCGACAGAAGCCTCGTCAAGCGACCACTGCAACGAGTCTGGCAGAGGCACAGTGGATTCAACCAGCAACTCAGGCAAAGCCCCAGCCTGCATCCGACCGACGATTTGGAACTCATGATCGAAGGCGTTAGGAAGTGCTTCGACTTGCACGTCGATGTCAACGCTGTAAACAGGCGGCTGCCGACCGAATTTGATCGAGGTGTCATCGTTTAGCAGCGAGAGATCGAGCAGGTGGTCCGCGTCGATCGAGAGAGTATCAACACCTGCCGACGTCATGCTTGTTGGCAATTGCTGTACGGAAACAAGTCCCTTCTTGAGTGGCTCTGCCAACATCAGACGCTTCGAGTTTTCGGAAGCAAGTGCAAGCAGATTGGACTTTGCTTCCGTTTCCACAAAATTGAGGACCAAGAAGTCGGAAACTTTGACGGGAAAGTCTGGCGAGCGCGAAGACTTACTTGCCGCCACTTCCAGTCGAAGGGGCTGCTGCTCGGAAATGGGATCTCTCAGATGCAAAAATAGTTTCGTCGATCCGCCTGAACGGTCGAGATGCCAATCGCCCAGTTTCGACTCGGGCATTGCACGGATCGAGTCGATGTTCCAGCCGGGGTGGATCAGGGCTTGGATCTGATGGATTTCGCCGCGTGCGCTGGAGAGCACTGCGGTGACGGTCGTCTGTGGCTTGCTGCGACCAACCGAGTACTTCGTTAGTGTGTCGGCAGTCCACCGAGGCTGTGGACGAGCGACCACCACCTCGACAGTTGCCTCATCGTCCCAATTCAGCAGCCGATACACCTCGCTCGTAGGCACTAAGTTATCGATACCGACGATTTGCTGCAGCGTGCTGTTGCGCGGTACCAAAGATTGCAATTCGACTTCGGGTGAAACGATTAGCGTGGTCGTTCCTTCCTTCCATTGCAGGTCGTTAAAGCGGAGCGTTGGTAGTTCCCAGGTGGTTCCAGATCGGAACTTTGCGAGGTACTTCACTTGCATCCACTGTGGTTGTTTTGACGGCTTTATGGAGAGCGTGAGCGTTCTTTGGCCTTGTTCGTCGTTTACGCTCCAATCCGACGCTTCGCCGCCAACGGTAACGTCAATAACACGGGTTCCAACGGGAAGCACGGAACGAAGCTCGATCGACTTGCTGAGGCGAGAGTCGAAGCGATACACACTGCCGGCCTCTAAACCTACGGATTTGATCCGATAAGTCGTTGCGTGACCGATGCGTGGTTTTGTGACCGAATCGGTTGTCTGTTCGGCGCTACGTACTCGAATTCGATGGCGTTGTGCCGGAGCAAGCTGGAACAACCAACGACTTTCGCCGAGCGCGCCGTAGTCAGTGCGGAGTAGTTCGGCACCGGTTACAGACACAGTGAGATTCGCCGGCAGTTCTAGTTCTATCTGTTGGCGGCTAATCGCCGGGGTCTCGAGGTAGAAGTCGCTCCGATCGCTAGTCGGCCTTCGAGCCGCTAACCTCCCCTCAACTACCAATGGAGCTGATCGTTCGACGCGGACAGCAACGGCGCTGGATTGATCTTGGACAGGCCATGTTCCCAGCTTTGCTTCGCGACTTTTCTCCTGCGGCCACGTCGCAGACTGAATCGCCAGATTGAGAGGTGACAGCGAAAGAACCTTCGGTGTCTCGCCGTCAAAATGCACATCGAATTCAGCTCGTATCTCGAGAGTATCCGCGTCACGCATTGTCGCGCGGTAAGTTCCGCTAGCAATCCGAGCGAGGTGTGGGCCCTTGCCGTTGCGTGCTTTGCGGCTCTCTAGAACTAGCTCGGCGAATTGGTCGCTGCGCAATGGTAGGTAGCGATCCGACCCGGTAGGCCAATCTTCCGGCGCGTCCGCTGGTACAAACAAGCGGCGATACGCGGTGATGTCGGGCTGTTTCTCTGGCGAGCCGACTTGTTCGGCGAAAGTCGCTTGCTGCAAAATCAGACTTGCAGCCGCGCCGATGCTTGTGATGACGCAGGCGGCATAGAATGTCCGAGACTGGGACATCATAACGTCTGCCCGCCCGTTTTGAGGGTCGCCGTCGTTTCCGTAATGGAATGACCGTCTCCGATTCTCTGCTGCCACGGCTCGGTCGCGTCAGAAGCGGCCGATGGACTGCTCAGGCCTTCCATGGACGAGAGTCTTTGAGGCACGAAAATCCGCTTGAGCACAACGGCTGCCAGCGTCATGGTTCCGCCTGCCAAGATCACTTCGATAACGAGCAAAGTAATCTCGGGATGGCTGAATATACCCAACAGCAACAGAAGCGACAAACCGAGCCAGAACAGACCACTGCGGGCTATCGAAGTGTAGAGTGACAGCAAGCCGAGCAAGAAAACACCAATGGCGAGAAATGAGAAAATCCAAAGTTGCCTGACGGCGGTCACATGAATCTCCGTCGGGAATTCGAATGCGCGGTAAATGTACTGCGTCGAAAGAGGCGCCGGTGGCATCGTAGGCACGGCACCGGTTATCTGTTCAAGGTCGCCCTGCGATAGCGTCGGCTGTCGGCCCCAGCGAAAGTGCCGCCAGCCAAGCCAATAATCAGGCAGTAGGCTGTCCGGAGCTTGAAGTGTTTGCCAGCCTTGCGGCAGGATCAATTGCCAGTAAATCGGCGCACTCGCGATGCGGCACTCTAGCCGCGGAAATTCGCATCGGATGTTGCTGATATCGGCCAATGTGGCGGTCGACTGATAGCGCACCTCTAGCGTGTGCGCTTGTGTCGAGTGGGGCTGATCCAATGCGAGTTCCAATCGAGAGTCAGCCAAGTGCCGATAGGTCGACGGCTCGCCGTCCAAAATCACCTCGAAAGTTGCGCTATCCAAAACCTCTGGCAACTGAACCGTGACACGATCGTGTGGAGTTCTGAAACGAAATACTGCTCGCTGCTGGCGTTGGCCAAAAGCGATCCATGACTGAATCCAAGCACGATCCAGTGTGGCCAGTTGTCGACGATCGACCGAGTCCAATTGTGCGAATAGCGACAAGAACGC
>JBCDBK010000004.1:0-115788 GCA_039184115.1 Planctomycetota bacterium
AGGAGGTCTCGCGTGTTGCAACGTGGTCTCTCTGCGGTATTTCTGGCAATGGTTTGCCTTTGTGCGTCAGTGGGTGCTAACGTGTCTGAGCGTGATTGGCTCAGTCCGGGTGATGGTCTACTCACCTTCGACGACGTCAACAATCGTGAATGGCTCGATTTGAGCCAGACGATTCTGGATCAGTTTCCAGGCAGCACACTCGAAGAGAACCTGCAAAGCGTTCTAGCAGAAACAATGCAGGGCGGTTTGTTTGAGGGTTTCAGTTTTGCCACTCCGGACGATACCGTCGCGCTCGCTGTATCTGCAGGAATAGATATCTCAATCGGTAGCCCACTTATCAACTTTGGCCCAACGTCAAAGATTGTTGAGCTATTGTCTCCGACGGTAGTTTCAGACCCACAGGACGTCACCGCCTTGGGTGTTGTCGACGCCTTTGATGTACCGGCCGGTCAAACTTTGGCAACACGAGTAACAGCGATCTTTGAGGTCGATGGTTCAGCGATGCGAGGTAGAGCTGGTTTCTCTCTCGGTCCCGTTGCCGAAGCCGTCAACACCTCGAACTCGGCGGTAATGTTGTACCGGGAGGCGGTCCCGGAACCGACCACAGTTGCACTAAGTATTGCTGCCGCAGTTGCGATGATCTGCCGTCGGCCACGCCACTTGATCACCAAGACAGTCGCTACGGACTTGCTCCATTGAACCAGTGCTTTTTGACGCGGTTCGTGTCGGGGATCGTACTCTGCATAAGGTGTACTTTTCGAGACATTCGCTACCCGATCGCTTGAGAAACTCTCGACTACTGATCTTGAGAATGAGAAAAGAGGGAGCAGCTCGACACCGAGTAAAGCCCCCTTTCTCTTCCATATTCCGCGTTTCCACAGCCCCTACAGCATTCTGGCGGTGCTTGTTAGAATGCTGCCAACCGGCGAACTTCGCGCATGAAAAAAGGACCCCTGCTCGCCGGAACAGGGGTCCTCGTAGGTTCGGCTGACCGGCTTGTTGCCAAGCCGGAGACCCACAGCCTATACCCCGTATCGACGACGCCTGGCCACCGGCTTGACCGCCAAAGTCGGCCGAACCCACCTGCAACCCGCTTGGTCATCACTGCAAATGACACAATCCGCACAACCGTCCGCCGCCCGTCCTGCGAAGCTGGCACTCGAAGATGGCACCGTCTACACCGGCACCTCGATCGGCGCCGAGGGCGAGGTCGACGGCGAAGTCTGCTTCAACACCTCGATGACCGGCTATCAGGAGATTCTGACCGACCCCAGCTATCGCGGTCAGATCGTTACGATGACGTATCCGCAGATTGGCAACTACGGCGTCTGCGACGAAGACCTGGAAAGCGCTCGTCCGCACCTGTCGGGTTTTGTGGTGCGCGAGCACAGTCGCATCCACAGTAACTTTCGGTCGGAGGCGTCGCTGAGCGAGTTCTTGCAGGAGTGGGGCGTGGTGGCGATCGAATCGATCGACACGCGAGCACTAGTACGACACATTCGCTCGCAGGGTGCGATGCGCGGAATCTTGTCGACGCAAGACCTCGACGATGCCAGTCTGGTTGCCAAAGCGAAGGCGAGTCCGGGGCTGGTAGGCCGCGATCTGGTGCGCGAAGTCATGCCCGACATGCCGTGCGACTGGCGCGAACCGGTGAGCGAGTGGACGCACCTAGAAAAGTCGGCAGGCGAAAGTCGGCAGGCCGAAGGCTCGGTTCCGCATGTCGTGGCGCTTGATTTCGGCATGAAGTGGAATATACCCAGGCATCTGTACGAGCAAGGTTGCCAAGTGACCGTGCTACCCGGCACGTCGACGGCCGAAGAGGTGCTCGCGCAGCAGCCTGACGGGGTGTTTCTATCGAATGGTCCGGGCGATCCGGAACCGCTGGAGTACGCCGCCGCGACGATACGCGAGTTGCTTGGCAAGCAACCGATTTTTGGTATCTGTCTGGGGCACCAGCTGCTGTCGCTGGCTTGCGGTGCGAAGACGTTCAAGATGAAGTTTGGTCACCGCGGCGCTAATCAGCCGGTGCATCAGTTGGGGACCGGCACAGTCGAAATCACGTCGCAAAACCACGGTTTCGCCGTCGACGAAGACTCGCTGCCCAGCGAATTGGAAGTGACCCATCGCAGCCTGAACGACAAGACGATCGAAGGCGTGCGACATCGCGAGGTCGAGGCGTTTAGCGTGCAGTATCACCCGGAGGCGAGCGCCGGTCCGCACGATAGCCACTATCTGTTTCAGAAGTTTCTGGACACGATGAGCAAGTAGCCTAGAGCGCGAAAGCGGGAAGTCTGCCGCTGTCGATCGACTTAATCGTCGAAGGTTTCTTTCGACAGCAGCGAGATGATTTCTAACGCCGCAACGGCGTGTTCTGGCTTGCGAATACGATTGATGTCTTGACGTTGCGTGACATCGATGGCGAACCGCAGGTATTGCTCTCGCGATTCTTCGACCAGTTCCCAGCCGATTGCCTGCACGACTTGCGGCCAGAGCACATGGGCCTGCTGGAGGGCAGCCTCGTCGCCTCGGACGGCGGCAAAGATCACGTCGTCGAGGTCTTCGAGCATCGCCCGGACGTAGGCCGACTCGGAATGCAGCAGATGCGACGGCAGCATGTCGGTAGGCAAGTCCGACACGCTCAGTTGCTGCTCGCGAGGCGAGTGCGCCGCGTGTGGACGGAGATGGTGTTCTTTCATTACTCGTCGGCGTCCCCGGTTTCTGGTTCCTGTTGCTGTCGACGCTTGGCCGCGAGTCGCGATTGCGCGCGCCGTCGCAGCTCTTGACTGCGTGTCGCCGCCTCGGAGTTGACCGCCGAGACCGCCGGTCGGTTGGGTTGTTCGCCGGGCTTGAGCTGGGTGGCCAGCAGCGAACACTGCTTGTCGAGCAATTCTCGCATGCCCTTGAACTCCTCTTTCCACTGTGCTTGCTCCTCGGCAGCACGGGCACGTTCGGCTTCGAGCGTGGCGGTGAGTTCATCGCTACGTTGTTGAGCCGTTTTCAGCGCCGCCTCTAACTCGATGCAGCGTCGTTCGAGCTGCTCGAGCTGCTCCAAGTGGTCGGCGTTCTCTTCTTCGAGCTGCTTCGCGTCGTGGCGGGCAGCTTCGAGATCGGCTTTCCACTGCTCGACCTGGCCGCCGAGTTGTTCCTCCTGCTCCTGGAATTTCTCGAGCGCGTCTTCGCGAAGATCAAGCTCCGTCTGCTTGCGCGCCAGTTCGTTCTGCCACTGACCAAGCTCGCCATGTAGTTTTTCGAGCGCCTGACATGAATCGTTGACCCAGGCTTCGAGTTGGTTGTGCTGACCTTGCAGTTCAGCCAGAGGCTGCAACGTCGCTTGCAGCGACTCGAGGGTATCGTTGGCAGCGGTAGTGGTAGTCATGGCTCGTTCCTTGTCAGATCGCGCGATACTTGCGCGTGATGCGACATCTTGCCGGCGATTGGTAGGAAAGGATTGGTAGGAAATTTCGAAGAGGAAAAATCGAGTGCCGAAGTACCGAGCGGCAGGTAGGATGGGAGCCGCGTGATCAGATAGGCGTCAGGAAAAGGTGGGTGCCGAGTTCGCGCATGCCGCGGCGAGCCTCTGGCCAATTGAAAAGTAGCTCACGGATACGTCCGAGGCAAGTCGCCTACCTTGCTGTTGACCGTCTGAGGCCTCTTTCGTCGGGGCGAGCGATCAATTCTACTGTGAAAAGCAGCCAACGTTGTGTTTGGGCATCATCGATTGCGGTTTGGGCAGCATGAGCAAGAAAAAGACGCCAAAGGGCATCAAAAAGAAAAAACAGTCGCAGCCGACCGCGGTCGCACCGCTGGAGTCGCGCGCCAGCGAATCGCTGACCGTGTTTTGGGCCGTCACGGTGCTGATGGTGCTGATGATGAACCTGGTCTGCATCGGCGTCCATTACTATGTCGCGGCGAATCCAGACGCGGAGAAAATGCAGCTGCTCAAAGGGCTTCTGCTGTTCACCGGCTCACTCGTTGGCGGCGTATCGTTGATCGTGCTGCCGATTCTGTATCGCGTCCGCAAGGTTCCGCCACCGCCGGGATTGGCCGTGTTTGGCGCGTGCGTAGCGGCCGCGCCGATCTTGGCCGCGATCGCGTTCGCAACGGGTTAGTCGCTTGTTCTTGTAGGCGGCGGAGTTAGAATTCTGCGTTGCCGGGCGTGCGCGGGAAGGGAATGACATCGCGAATGTTGGTCATGCCCGTGACGAATTGGACCATGCGTTCCAGCCCCAAGCCGAAACCCGAGTGCGGAACGGTGCCAAAGCGGCGCAAATCGAGATACCACCAGTAGTCGTCAGCGCTAAGGCCTTGCTCTGCCATGCGCGCCACTAGCACATCCAGTCGATCTTCCCGTTGGCTACCGCCGATGATCTCGCCAACGCGTGGTACGAGCACATCCATCGCGCGTACCGTCTTTCGATCCGTGTCGACGGCATCGTTAACCTTCATGTAAAACGGCTTGATCGTGGCCGGATAGTCATAAAGGATCACCGGCGATTGAAAATGCTTTTCGGTGAGGTACCGCTCGTGCTCAGCCTGCAAGTCGGTTCCCCAGCTGACGGGGTAATCGAACTTCTCGCCCGACTGTGCGAGTAGGTCGACAGCCTCGGTGTAGCTAACGCGTTGGAAAGGCTGATTCGCAACGACATCGAGCGTAGCTTCGACGGTGTCGTCGATGCGTTTTTGAAAAAACTCGATATCTTCGACGCAGTTGGCACGCACGTCGGCGACAATGCGTTTGAGAAACTGCTCGGCAAGTTGCATGTTGTCGTCGAGGTCGAAAAAGGCCATCTCTGGCTCGATCATCCAAAACTCGGCAAGGTGACGCGATGTGTTTGAATTCTCCGCTCGGAAAGTTGGTCCGAAGGTATAGACCTTGCCGAGAGCGGTGGCGTAGATTTCGCCTTCGAGTTGCCCAGATACGGTTAGATAGGATGGTCGGTCGAAAAAGTCCTGCTCGAAGTCGACCGTACCGTCTGGTTTCTTGGGTACTGCTGCGGGATCGATGGTCGTGACGCGGAACATTTCGCCAGCACCTTCGCAGTCGCTGGCGGTGATGATCGGCGTGTTGACGTAGAGAAAATCTTGCTCCTGGAAAAACTCGTGAATCGAGCGACAGATCTGATTACGCACGCGCATGACGGCGCCAAACGTGTTGGTCCGTGGTCGGAGATGAGCCCACTCGCGGAGCTTTTCCATCGAGTGCCGCTTCTTCTGCAACGGATACTCGTCGGAGTTGGACCAGCCGTGCACGATGACCTCGGCGGCCTGCATTTCGGTCGCTTGACCCTTGCCGCCGGACGTTTTGATTTCGCCACGTAACGTGACACTGCAGCCGGCCGAGAGCTGCTTGATTTCCGATTCGTAGTTGGGCAGATCGGCGTCGGCAATGACTTGGATGTTCGCCAAGCAGCTGCCGTCGTTGATTTCCAGAAAGCTAAAGCCACCTTTGGAGTCGCGTCTCGTACGAATCCAGCCCTGCAGCGTCGCCTGCTTGCCAATCGCGTCGGCTTGTCGCGCATCGCGGACGGAGAGTTTATCCATAGGCTTTACCATAGAGACAGGAGAGCACAGTGAGGGACTATCGAAGCTAGCCGACGGAGCGCTGTGGAATCCAATCAGCTCATGCTGCCCTGTCTGCGTGGTTCCTCCGTGATCTCGTTGATTCCGTGATAAATTTCTATAGCCCTTTTGACCCTAGCCACCGTTCGGCATCGAGGGCAGCCATGCAGCCGCTGCCAGCTGCGGTGACGGCTTGGCGGTAGTAGTCGTCGGCGACATCACCGGCGGCAAACACACCGTCGACGCTCGTGTTCGTTCGGAATGGAACCGTCCACTTGAGATACTTCTTCTCTGTCATCTCAAGTTTGCCTTCGAGAAACACCGTATTGGGCGTGTGACCGATGGCCATGAATGCGCCACCGGCCTCCAGTTCTCGTTGACTGTCGTCCACGGTCGACTTCAGACGCACGCCGGTCACTCCGTCGGTGTCGTTGCCGAGGATTTCGTCGACTTCGGAATTCCACTCGATGCTGATCTTCGGGTTGTCGATTGCTCGCTGCGCCATGATCTTCGAGGCGCGTAACTCGTCGCGCCGATGTATCAGGTGCACGGTGCTAGCGAACTTCGACAGATAATCGGCCTCCTCCACCGCCGAGTCGCCGCCACCGACGACGACAAGCGGCTTCTCGCGAAAACGAGGCAAGGCTCCGTCACAAACGGCACAGGCACTGACGCCTGCGTTTTTGAACTTCTCTTCAGAGGGTAGACCAAGATAGTTCGCGCGTGCGCCGGTCGCGATGATCACGCTCAACGCTTCCACTTCCTCACCCCCGAGTGACTTGAGCTTGAAGGGATGCGAGTCGAAGTCGACCTCGATGATATCGTCGGTGATGATCTTCGTGCCGAAATTTGCCGCCTGTTGCCGCATGAGATGCATCAACTCGGGGCCCGAGCAACCTTCCTTTTGATGCATATCGATCATCCAATGATGCTGGCTATCGAGCGAAGTACGAAAGAACTCGCTGAGGTCGCCCGCTGGAAAGCCTGGGTAGTTCTCTACCTCGGTCGTCATCGCCAGCTGGCCCAACGGCAGTGTACCTTGCAGCCGATTCTCTTCAGTAACGGCGCCTTCAAATACAATTGGACTGAGGCTGGCCCGGGCCGCGTAGATCGCTGCTGTCCACCCGGCGGGTCCGCTTCCTACGATAACAACATGTTCAGGCACCGATTTTTTCCTTTCACGTCGGGCGATCACCGCCAATGGGATTCGTCATTTCATTGAGAGGAAATTATAGGAGGCTCGCCGTCGGGCGTAAACCAACGGATTCGACGAGCCGCGACTTTGGAAGCAGCGACCTGGTTGTTAGAATGCAGTGACTCTTCGCACTTTCAGCCAGCTTGCCGCAACGAACAACTATGCTCACGTTATTGATTGCTGTCGGATCGTTTCTTGGCTTTCTCGTGGCGTATCACACTTACGGGCGCTGGCTGGGCAGCAAAGTCTTTCGCCTGGACGAAGCCGCTGTGGTGCCAAGCCACGAGTTGCGCGACGACGTCGACTATGTTCCGACGCGTAAACAGGTGATATTTGGGCACCATTTCACCAGCATCGCGGGAACCGGACCGATCGTTGGGCCGGCGATCGCCGTATTCTGGGGATGGCTGCCGGCCCTGCTGTGGGTAGTTTTCGGGTCGATCTTTATCGGTGCCGTCCATGATTTTGGCGCGTTGGTGGTTAGCTTACGCAATCGCGGTCAGACCGTCGGTGAGATTGCAGGTCGGATGATTGCACCACGTGCAAAGATTCTGTTCCTGCTGATTCTGTTTTTCGCCCTCACAATCGTGATCGGGATTTTTGGATTGGTGATTGCGGTGATCTTTGCACGCTATCCCTCCTCGGTGCTCAGTGTTTGGATCGCCATGCCGCTGGCGGTGGCGATCGGCTGGCTTGTTTATCGCCAGGGTGTTGGCCTGTTGGGTCTTTCGCTGGCGGCCCTCGTCATCTTGTACGCGTGCGTTTGGCTGGGCGCCTACCACCTACCGATTACGTTGGCGGCCATCCCGGCACTAGAGGACTTCGGATCACCCATCGTGCTGTGGACGGGCATCTTGTTGGTTTACTGTTTCATTGCATCCGTGTTACCAGTATGGGTCTTGCTACAGCCACGCGATTTTATCAACAGCTACCAGCTCTACGTCGCGATGGGATTGGTCATCGTGGGACTGGTCGTCGCTTGCCTCGCAGGTGAAGTCGATTTAGCAGAGAGCGCACCGGCGATAGCAACGGACATTCCGCCCGACGCACCGTTGATCTGGCCATTTCTGTTTATCACGATCGCGTGTGGGGCCTGCAGTGGTTTCCATTGCTTGGTCGCTAGTGGAACGACAAGCAAGCAGATCGCATGCGAACCCGATGCTCGTTATGTCGGCTACGGCGGCATGTTGTTGGAGGGTGCGTTGGCGGTAGTGGTGATTCTGGCGTGCTGCGCGGGACTTGGCATGGGCGTGACCGATCCCACGACGGGCGAGAAGTTAACCGGGCGGTCTGCTTGGGAATCGCGCTATCAAGCACAGATCATCCCCAAGGTCGACGCGGATGGGCAGCCCATGTTTAACGCGAGCGGTCAACCGATTACCACTGGCGGTTGGAAGAACCATCGGCTGCCTCAGAAGGTCGGTGCCTTTGTGGACGGCGCGGCTAACTTTCTGACGGCGCTGGCGATCCCGATCGAACTGGGGACGGCGATCATCGCCGTGTTGGTGGCCTCGTTTGCCGCCACGACGCTTGATACCGCCACGCGATTGCAAAGGTACGTGATTCAAGAGCTCGGCGACACGCTGCACATCGCTCCACTGCGAGGCAAATACTTCGCAACGGCTGTCGCGGTGATCAGTGGCGGGGCGATCGCCATGATCCCTGGACCGGCCGGTCCAGGATCGGGCGGTCTGATTCTTTGGCCGCTCTTTGGCGCGACCAATCAGTTGCTGGCTGGGCTGGCGTTTTTGGTATTGGTCTTCTTCCTATTGCGGCGCGGACTGCCGATTTGGTTCGCTGCCATTCCGATGGTCATGATGCTGTTGATGCCTGGCTGGGCGATGCTGCATCAGATTCTGTTCGATTTTCTGCCCAACCGTAGTTGGCTCCTGATGGGCTTCGGCATCACAATCGTGGGACTGCAAGTCTGGATGGTTGTCGAGGCGTTGCTCGTCCTGCCGAAGGCGAAAGGAGTGCTGGAAGAGGCCTTGCCGCCCCTACCACCGTCCACCAAGGCGCAGCTTGCTGGGGGTCGCTCGTGCTAGCGCCGAGTCAGCGGTGTTCGAGAAAAACACCACACTTGGGACACTTGGCGAACCACATCGGGACGCGCTCGCCACATTTGCACTTAATGTTGTGTCGGATGACGGACGAACTCATCAGGCTTGTGCTCGCGCTTGGATCGTCGGTTTCGCCGTGGTCGTCAAATACCGAAGCAGCGGCAGAGGCCGCAACTCCTGCCCCGTGCTCCTCCGCCGCAACGCGATAGGCCGCCTGCTTGATTTCTTCCGACGAGGCGGCATCGGGCACGCGTACCGAAACTTGATCTTTGCAGTACGGACACAAGCCCTTTTTGCCTGCGTACTTATCCTTGACCTTGAACTCGTGCCCATTCGGACACTGCACCGGTATTCCCATGGCTGATCTCCTTGCCCACGGAACAGGCCACTGCCTAAGACAGCGACCTGCGCGCCTGTGGAAGTCGTTGCGCGACCCGCACCGATCGACAGAGAATCAAAGTTGAGTCGCGTCGAAGGTTACACCGAACCCGGTGAATCGAGCGCTAAGAGCTTGTGGGCGCACGTCCCGCGCAAGCGCTCGACTCCTCGTGTGCCTGTCTCGTTCCAGCAGCCTCTGGTACTCCGCAGTACTGACGCCGAATCGACGTCATCAGCAAACCGTTTGAATCTGGCTAACGAAGAAAAGAAGATAAGTAGAGATGAAATCAGCGATCGAGGTGCGACAGCAAAGGTGTCGAAGGAAAAGCTTATAACGCTATTGTGACTGGTCTACGCGGTCGATGTCAATCAAAAGTACGAAGTAGGCGATGTGGTTTCTCCTTGCCTAGGCTCCATTTTTCGAACGAACGGCGTTTTCGCCGGTACTGGCATGCAAAACCAAGCGAATTCGACGGCTGGACCAATGCTCGCTAGGCGGACTCGGCGTGCGAATTCTTCTCAGACTTGGCTTTCGCCTTGCCCGTCGCGTCTAACTGATGCTCTTCCACAGGTTGGAGAATTTCGATCGCCTTTCTGCCTTTAAACTGTCCAGGCTTGGCTTCGAACTTGGGCCGCCCCTCCACCGACACGATCAGGGGCTCTTGCACGTCTTTTTCGCTCGCGATGATATCGCCTACACGCAGACCGATCAGGTCCGCGGTGGTAATGGTCGTCTCAGCGAGTTCGACCACGACCTCCAGCGGCGCTGCCGAGATTCGATCGGTGACTAGTTGCATCGACTCGGCAGTGGGCGGACGTTTGCTGTAGCTGACCCAGCTGTTCGCGGACAGCTTGTGGCTGATACGCTCAATCGAATTGAAAGGGATACACAGGTTGACCATGCCACGGGTGTCGCCGACGGTAAGTTCAAAACTGACCAGAATGACGACTTCGTTGGCTGGGATAATCTGAACGAGTTGCGGATTGCTCTCGACGCGGTCGACCTCTAGGTCGAGACGCAGAACGTTCTCCCAAGCATGCTGCATTTCGTTGAGAAACAGATCAGTTATTCTGCCGACCAGACGCAACTCGATTTCTGTCAGCGGTCGGCGCGCTGGCGCTGCCCCGGAGGTGCTGCCGCCGAGCAGTCGATCGATGATTGGAAACAAGATCGATGGATTGATGTCGAGAATGATCTGGCCTTCGAGCGGCTTAGCATTGACCAGATTAAAGCAGGTGGGGTTCTCGAGGCTAAAGACGAACTCGCTGTACGTGAGCTGATCGACACTCGTGAGTTTCACTTCGACGATCGTCCGCAGTAGCGCTGAAAGTGCCGCACCAAAGTTGCGACCGAATCCTTCGTGCATGGTCTGCAGGGCCCGCATCTGCTCTTTGCCAACGCGCTCAGGCCGTTTGAAGTCGTAGACCGTCACTTTCTCGCGCGTGCGTGTTGGACCAAGCGGTTCCTGAGTCACCGCCTGTTCCGGCTCGCCGTCCATGGCACTGAGAAGATTTTCGACTTCTGCTTGACTTAAAACGTCGCCACCCATCGCGCACTCCATTGCGTAGAAAGTGTGAGTTTAGATGCTATGCGTTTCTACTTCCGAATCTGGCCGCTGCCTTGCACAACGTACTTGTAGCTGGTGAGTTCTTCGATCCCGCAGGGACCGCGGGCGTGGAACTTGTCGGTGCTGATGCCAATCTCGGCACCCAGTCCAAACTCTCCGCCGTCGTTGAATCGCGTGCTGGCGTTGATCATCACGGCCGAACTGTCGACGCCGACGGAGAACCGCTCGGAGGCAGCTAGATCGTTGGTCACAATCGTATCGGTGTGGCCGGAACCGTATCGATTGATGTGTTCGATCGCCTCGTCAACGCTGCCAACCACGCAGACCGAAATAATTGGTCCGAGAAACTCGGCGGCCAGATCGGCTTCGGTTGCCGGTTTTGCTGACTCGACGATTTCGCAAGTGCGTTCGTCACCCCGTAGCTCGATGTCGTTGCTGGCCAGCGCGTTCGCGACTAGCGGCAGAAACTCGCTCGCGACGTCGGCGTGTATAAGCAGCGATTCCGCGGCGTTACAAACGCCCAGGCGGTGGCATTTTGAGTTGACGACGATGTCGGTGGCCATCGTAAAGTCGGCCGCAGCGTCGACATAGACATGGCAATTGCCATCGAAGTGTTTGATCACTGGCATTTGCGCCTCGGCCGTGACGCGACGGATCAGGCCTTCGCCGCCACGCGGAATAGCGACGTCAATCGAATCGGGCATGCCCAAGAAGTTTCCGACAGCAGCCCGATCGGTGGTGTTGACCAGCTGCACAGCGTCGGCAGGCAAGCCCACTTCTTCCGCTGCCTTATGCAAGAGATGAACGATGGCTTGGCTTGAATGAATGGCTTCTTTGCCCCCGCGCAGAATAACGGCGTTGCCGCCTTTGACGCAGATGGCTGCCGCGTCGGCAGTGACGTTGGGACGTGATTCGTAAATGAAAAACACAACACCCAATGGCACGCGGACCTTGTTGATCGTCAGGCCGTTCGGTCGCACAGTCGAATCAACCACTTGGCCGATCGGATCCCGCAAGGCCGACACCTCTTCGAGTGCTACCGCAATGCTTTCGATCCGCTCGGACGTAAGCCGCAGTCGATCGATTTGGGCATCGGTGAGTCCATATTCGGGCGCGGCCGCCAGGTCGAGATCATTGGCCGTCTGGAGCGATTCGACATTATCGCGCAGCAATTGAGCCGAGAGTTGGAGCCAGGCGATCTTGGTTTCGCCAGAGGTGGAAGCCAGCAGGCGTGACGCCGCCTTCGCACGCTTGGCCACGGACTGACAGTAGGCAGTCAAGTCGGCCGAGGTCTGATTCTGAGAGTCGACGGTTGCCATGGAGTTACGAGATTCGGTTTCACGCGGAGTAGGTCCCCACCAGCGAGCGGACCTCAACCCTGTAAGTATCCAACAAGGCAGGACTTGGGTCAATGTCGCTGCTTCCGTAGCTCGCCGATGGCGCTGCGGCAACCTTAAGGTGCTAGCTGCGTTTCGACGCCATCGACACCACCGACCGCCTCAAACGCCACGAGGGCGTCGCTGACGGGCTTAACGTCGTGGACCCGGATGACTTGAATCCCCTGACCCGCCAGTGCCAATGCGCCGCCAACGGTGGCACTGGTGCGATCTGCTGACTTATCGCCGAGTAGCTTCGCCAGGAAGCCCTTTCGAGAATGTCCGACAAGCAGCGGGCAGCCGAGTTCGTGGAACGTATGGCTGCCGGCCATCAGAGCTAGATTATGCTGGTGCGTCTTCCCAAAACCGATGCCCGGGTCGAGACAGATACGCTGTTCGTCGATGCCCGCCGCGAGCAATGCGTCGCGACGCTGCAGGAGATAGTCACGAATCTCGCTAACGACGTTGTCGTAATGGGGTGCATCTTGCATGGTTTGGGGATTGCCGCGCATGTGCATTGCGCAAACGCCCACGTTGAGCTGTTGGGCGACCTCTAGCATGCGCTCGTCAGCGGCTAGTCCTGTGACATCGTTGATGATCTCGGCCCCTGCGAGTACCGCGGCCTTCGCGACAATTGCCTTGCTCGTGTCAATGGAGATTGGCACGGACGTGTGCTTCGCGAGCGTCTCGACGACCGGCACGACACGCTGTAGTTCTTCGTCAGCCGTTACGGGTTCGGAGTAGGGTCGCGTACTCTCGCCGCCAATGTCAAGAATTGACGCGCCGTCGGCGGCAAGCTGTAACGCATGGTCGACGGCCGCTTGTGGCTCAAAGAAGTTGCCGCCGTCCGAAAAACTGTCGGGTGTCACGTTGACGATGCCCATCAGCGCAGGTCGTCGATCAAACTCCAGCGTTTGATTACGCAATCGCCATCGCGTCGCACGCAGTGGATAGCGTTCCGCCAATGAATTGCCAACACCTTGCATGTACGGTAGTTTACCATGCAACGCGATCCATCGAAATGCGCGACGCAGAAGTCACCCATGGCGACGTGACGAACGTCCGCGACGTATCGAAGATTGCCGTCATCGCACACACAATCTCCACTGACAGGTTCCGTTGCATGTCGCCCACTACCGAAGCCGCCTTGTTGGCTGGCATACCCGTCGACAGTGGTAGTTTATTCTTAAAAGTTGGCATTGCCGCCGGCGATCCGGCAGCTTGGCTTGCTGTCGGCGACCACTCGATCGTAATCGTCCGCGACATCGAAAAGCAGCGCGCCGCTGCCATCGGCACAGCAGATCGCTACGCCAGCCCGGCCGACTTTGCGCCGCCGAATGGCCTCGACCCAGACCGCGCGATCGCCACGGCTCAGGCGGTGGCCGAGTGTTTCCGTCGCGAAGGGGCGACTCGCGTGCGTACCGATCGGTCGCTGCCCTTCGTCTTTGCGTGGCATCTGATGCAGGCGGGCATCGAGTTGGAGTTTGACGCCGAGCTAGGCGTGTTGGACCGGCGAGTAAAGAGCGAGTCGCAGCTCGACGCTTTGGCACATGCCCAGTTAGTGACCGAGAATTCGATGGAAATGGCTTGCCGGCTGGTGGCAGCCAGTGTTGCCGACCGGAGCGGCACGCTGCACTCCGATGGTGCGCCACTAACCAGCGAGCGCGTTAGGGCTGCAATCGCTCACTTTCTACTGGACGAAGGATTCACGTTGGGTCATGGTGCAATCGTGGCGACCGCGCCCGATGCCGCCGATTGCCATCATGCAGGCGCAGGGACATTACAAACGGGCGTGCCGGTGATCATCGATATCTTCCCACGCGACGAATCCTCTCGGTTCTGGGGCGACTGCACCCGCACAGTCGTCCACGGCACACCCAGCGATACGGTTGCCGCGATGCACCTGGCGGTCATCAAAGCGAAAGCCGCCGGTTGCGCACAACTGTGCGCAGGCAACACCGCGGCAAGCGTTCATCAAGCCGCCACGGACGTACTCGAGAGCCACGGGTTTCGTCAATCGCGTGGAGAGGTTTCCGACGAACCTACCATCCAGCACGGTACGGGACACGGTATCGGCCTCGACATCCACGAGCCACTGCTGCTCGACGACGGGGGCGGCGCCCTGCTGGCCAACGAAGTCTACACCGTCGAACCGGGCCTATACGGACGTAACGAAGGTGGCGTGCGTATCGAAGATATGTTAGCCGTGACTAACGGGGAGCCGCGCAACTTCAACCGCCTACATGAAGGCCTGGATTGGTCCTAGCCGATCACGCCGCGAGAGTTGGGCACGATAGCCACACTTCCAACGACAACCGGAAAAGACGGTATTGATGGGTGGGCCGTTCGTAATACCAATCGACGCTCAAACCAATTGTGTCGCATGGCGTGTTCACGGATGAAAGGCCCTCTAGAAGTATGGTCTAACATTCTTCAGTCGTGATTCGGTTTCGGTCATCAGGGCGTCCTCTGCCGCTTCGTCTTCAGCGACGTACGTGACCGAGAAACGCAAGAACGGCCCGGCATCGTCCCAGGGCACGGTGCAGATCGACTGCTCTTTGATCAGGTACTGACTAGCGGCTTCGCCCGTCTCGAAGGTGGGACCGTCTTCCAAGCCTTTAGGTGCTGGCGTGTAGAGGAAATACGTGCCGCCGGGCATCTCACATTGAAATCCGCAGCGTTTGAGCATCGCGACGAGTTTTTCGAGTCGACGCTTGTACTTGGCGTGGATGCGACGCGGGATCGATTCGTCGTCGAGGGCTGCCGCCGCCGCTTTCTGAATCGCTATGAATTGTCCGGAATCGCAATTGTCCTTCACATCGGCGAACGCGCTGACCAGACGCTCGTGACCGCAGACCCAGCCCATGCGCCAGCCAATCATGTCGAAACCTTTGGACAACGAATGCACTTCGACGCCCACGTCCAGCGCTCCGGGAACGCTGAGGAAGCTGTTTGGCTCTCGATCGAACGAAAGCAGCGCGTGCGCCGCGTCCTGCACGACGACTAGCTGATTGTCTTTGGCAAACTGCACGACCTCTTCGTAGAACTGCTGAGTTGCGGTCGCCCCGGTAGGACTGTTGGGATAGCACAGTACCAGTAGCTTGGACTTCGCCAAAATATCGGGTGAGATGCTCTTCAAATCTGGCAGGAAATTATTCTCCGCCAGCAGCGGCAACTTGTGGACGATGCCGCCGTAGTAGGCCGTGTGAGTGCCGGCTACAGGATAGCCTGGCACAGTCATCAGCGTGATGTCGCCTGGGTTGATCAGCGTTGCTGGTAGCATCGATAGTGCTGTCTTCGAACCGATACAGTGATTGACCTGGCTTGCTGGATCGAGCTGGACGCCGTACTCGCGCTGCATGAACCGCGCGACCGCTTCCTTAAACTCGCCGACGCCGTTGTCGGCGTAGCCGCGGTTCTCCGTCTTGTTGATCTCCGTTGCCATCACTTCGCGCACGGCTTCGTCGGCCATCGCGTCGTTTTCGCCGATGCCAAAGTCGAGCAGCGCACGCTCGGGATGCTCCTCTAGTGCCTGTCGCTTAGCCCGTTTAATCTTCTCGAATTTGTAGATCGCCGTCCCCTTGCCGTACTGGGCACCACCAATCCGATCAGCAAACAGTTGTTGAAAATACGGGTCCGACATCGGTTGACACTTCCTCTGACTGGGAGAATGAGTTGCGGGGAGTCCCATAAAATACACTGCACGGACGAGGTTTACTAGGCGGTGCGGAACGACCGTCTATTGGTCTGACGGGCGATCCCGTACAATGATGAGTTACTGATACACTTAACTTTTGAACTGGAAATCGCTATGCCTGGGCTACTTCCCGACGTCGATCCTGATGGGTTGCTTGAGTACTCGGTCGTCTATACCGACCGCGCATTGAATCATATGTCGCAATCGTTTCAGGGGGTGATGAACGACATCTCTGCGTCGCTCAAGCAGGTGTACAACGCGGCAGCTGTCGTGGTCATACCAGGCAGCGGTACGTACGGCATGGAGGCCGCTGCTCGTCAGTTTGGCACTGGCAAGACGTGCTTGGTGATTCGCAACGGCTGGTTCAGCTATCGCTGGACGCAGATTTTTGACACGTGCGGAATCCCCGCCTCGTCGACCGTTCTCAAAGCGCGGCAGATCGAAGACGGTCCGCAGGGTGCGTTCGCGCCAGCACCGATCGAGGAAGTCGTTGCAGCGATCGCAGCGGAGAAGCCCGATGTCGTATTCGCGCCACATGTCGAAACGTCCGCAGGTATGATCTTGCCGGATGAATACCTGCGCGCCGTCGCCGACGCGGTACATGCCGTCGGCGGCATCTTCGTGCTGGACTGCATCGCGTCGGGCACCATCTGGGTCGACATGCAAGCGAGCGGCGTCGATGTCTTGATCTCCGCTCCGCAAAAGGGCTGGAGCGGCTCGCCCTGTGCCGGTCTGGTCATGCTTAGTCCGTTGGGAATCGAGCGTATGCAGGCTTCGACGAGTACGAGCTTCGCGTGCGACTTGGGTAAGTGGCATCAGATCATGCAAGCCTACGAGAACGGCGGACACGCCTACCATGCGACCATGCCGACCGACGGGCTGACGATGTTCGCCGGGGTGATGAACGAGACCAAGGTATTCGGCATCGACAAGGCCCGCGACGCGCAGCAGCAGCTAGGCGATCAGATTCGTGGGGTGCTCGAGGGCAAAGGCTTTAAAAGCGTCGCCGCAGAGGGTTTCAAGGCTCCCGGGGTTGTCGTCAGCTACACCGACGACCCGGAGATCCACAACGGCAAAAAGTTTATGCAGCTAGGCATGCAAATCGCCGCGGGTGTGCCATTGCAGTGCGACGAGCCCGAAGGCTTCCGCACGTTCCGACTAGGACTTTTCGGCCTCGACAAACTGCAAAACGTCGAGAGCACGGTCGCCAAGTTTGAAGAGACACTCAACCAGCTGGTGTAGTCGCCAACGTCACAAGCTTTTCTCGAAACGATGATTCCGCCTGAGCTAGAAGCGGAGATTGACGACTGCTGCGATCGCTACGAAGCGCAGTGGCGCGCTGGCGAAGCGCCCAATTTGGCGGATTTTATCACGACGGCAAGCGAGCCGGCACGCAAGTACTTGCTCAGCGAACTGGTCGCACTCGAACGCCACTATCGTCGTGATCAGCGCGGAGAGCCGGTATCGACCGATCAGCTGGCCAGCCTCTATCCCGCGCTGGCTGACCAGTTAGATGCGGTGCCACCAGAGGGTGAACCCGAGACCGACGTCGTCTTGGCCGATGGTGCACCGTCGCGCGCTTCTCGCGGACTTCACGTCCGCTGTCCGCACTGCAGTAACGGCATGGAGATCGTCGCGGACCAGCCGTTTGAAGATGTCACCTGCCGCACCTGCGGCAGCACCTTTAATCTGGTCGGGCGTGATGAGCCAACTGCAGCTGCGACCACTCTGCGGCGCTTGGGTCGCTTCGATCTGATTTCTCGTCTCGGCATGGGTGGCTTCGGCACCGTGTGGAAAGCACGGGACTCGGAACTTGAGCGACTTGTGGCGATCAAGATTCCACGCAAAGGCCAACTGACGCCCGCCGATGTCGAACAGTTTTTTCGCGAAGCTCGAGCTGCCGCGCAGCTCGACCATCCGAATATCGTCTCGGTCTACGAAGTGGGCCGCGAGGCGGACACCGTGTTTATCGTCAGTGACCTTGTCCGCGGGGTGCCGTTGTCGGATTATCTCACGGGTCCAAAGCTCGCGTCGCGCGAGATCGCCGAGCTGGGAGCCGCCACGGCCAACGCTCTGCAACACGCGCACGAGAAGGGCGTAATCCATCGCGACCTAAAGCCGTCGAACATCATGATCGACGAGCAAGGCGCGCCGTTGATCATGGACTTCGGTCTGGCCAAGCGAGATGTCGGTGAGATTACCATGACGGTCGAAGGGCAGATTCTCGGCACTCCTGGCTACATGTCGCCAGAGCAGGCACGCGGTCAGAGCCATTGGACCGACCGACGCAGCGATGTTTATTCGCTCGGTACGGTCCTGTTTCGGATGCTAACGGGCGAACTACCCTTTCGCGGCAACGCACGGATGCAACTGCATAAGAAGCTGACCGACGATCCGCCCGATCCACGTCGTCTCGACGCGACGATTCCGCGCGACCTTTCGACGATCACGCTCAAGTGCATCCAGCGCGACCCGAATCTACGCTATTCGGCCGCTAAGGACGTTGCCGCTGAGCTGCAGCGATTTCTTAATGGCGAGCCGATCCGGTCGCGACCGATCTCGCGGGTCGCCCGCGCCGGGCGCTGGGCACGTCGCAACCCGTGGGTTGCTGCGGCTGGAGTGATGACATGTTTGCTCGCCGCAGCCGGACCGATCGTCGCCTGGCAGCAGCATAAGCTTGCCCAGACCGAACGTAACCTGCGCGAGCAAAAAGAAACTCGACTGACAGAACGTGCTGGCCTGATTGCTAACCAAAAAATCCAGCTCAACGAGCAATCCAGCGAGATTGCCAAGCTAACCGAAAAACTCGATGTGATGACCGGCAAGGACTCCGGCATCGAAACCAAGTTCGACGGATGGCGGATCGGATTGATTGACGATCTGGTCAACGCGCGGCAGAAAGCAATGTTGGCGGCGCTGGCCAACGAGGAAGATCTTACTTCGATCCATGCCGGCCTGGGACTCGGTATGCTCCTCGCCCAAATCGGCCGCGACGAGCAGGCGCTCGACGTCTTGCTTCAGTCCGAGTACCGGCTCGGGGCTCTTGCCCGAACACGACCGAACGATCCACAGTTACATGATGCCCATGCCGACTGCTGGCAACGGATCGCGAAGCTCCAGTACCGGCTGGGACGGCAGACGGCCGCGCAAAACTCACAAGATCAGGCAATCGCCCTGCGAAAGCAGCTGGTCGCGGTCGAGCAGCCCGCCGTCGGACATAAGATTCGCTACTTCGAGTCGGCCGTAGAAAAATCAGGTGTGGCGGCTCCAACGTCGCTGGGCCAGCTACGTGTCGAACTCGACGCCGACGCGGTGCGGCAGCAGCTCAGCACCCAATGGCCCACCTCGCCCGCGGAGTTTTATCGGTTGGCTTGCCAATTGGTGAAGTCCGAGGTGTTGCTGCGTGAGCAGTGATAACTGCCGTCGTTAATTGGCTGTCGCGTTGCTCGCTAGGTAGCGATCGCAGTTGCTGACGTATCGTTGCGCGACGACGTCCTCGGGCCATTCCTTGAGGCATTCTTTAAACAGAGCCTTCGCGCGTTCCAGTTCGCCCACCTGAAAGTAGCCGATCGCCTTCGACGAGCGACGGCTGGCATGCGCCTTCTTTTCCCGCATCTCTGGCGGATCGCCGTCGAACAGCTCATAGACCATGACCGACTTTTTCTTGCCTTTTACCTGTGAAGCACCGATGAGACGAATCTGGTACTTTTCCGGATCCGAGATGGCGCGATAGACGCTTTCGCTCATTAAGCAACGGACGCCATAGTACTTGGTCAGCCCTTCGATGCGGGACGAGAGGTTGACCGCGTCGCTGATCACCGTGCCGTCCATGCGATGGTCTTCGCCGACGGTGCCAAGCCGCACGCACCCTTTGTTCAGCCCAATGCCGATGTCGATTGGCGCCTGGTTGTTTTGCGCGCGCTGCTGGTTGTATTCGGTCAAAACTGCAGACATCTCGATCGCGGCATTGATCGCATCGACGTTGTGCTCGAACAGCGCCATGATCGCGTCGCCGATGTACTTGTCGATAAAGCCGTGGTGTTTTCTGACGACAGGTCCCATCAGGCTGAGGTATTCGTTCACAAAATCGAAAGTCGCTTCGGCGTCCATCTCTTCCGACAACGAGGTAAATGAGCGGATATCGGAGAACAGAATCGTCATTTCGCGCTCGACGTTGTCGCTCAGTTGCACGTCGAGAATACTGTTCTTCTCCAGGTAGCTCAGGAACGCGTGCGGAACGAAGCGGTGATAAGCCTCGTTGGTGTTGGTTAAGGCACTGACTGAGGCTTTGAGCGCATTGGTCACAAGAAAAATCACGCCCAGCCCTACGCCTGTGATTCCCATCATGATACCGAGCGTCAGCGCCCAGCCCGACTGGGCGGACGCGAAGGAGCGATCCAGCGGCAAAGTCACCGCCCGCACACCGCGCATGTCACCCACCTTCCAATCGGTTTTGGGGCTATCTTCGTGGGTGTTGTGGCAGTCGACGCAAGTTTGCTTCATGTAGAGTGCGCTGGCGTAGCGCAGCGCTGGTCGGCCGTCGACAGTTTCCATGCGAACGAAGCGTTCGGTCTTTTCACCAGCAGCTTTTCTGCCGTCAACGAAACGCAGATTCGTAAGCGCCAGCGCCTCGAATTCGTCGCGAGGTCCGCCATTTTTACGAAATGAGAATGGGTAATCGCTGTAAAGACGTGTGCTAACACCGCTGCCTTCTTCGGTGATCGCATCGGCAACTTCAATGCTAAAAGTAGCAGGAAACGGCACGCTTCCGTCGCGCTCCTGATAGTCGTGCGCGACTTCGACGCCCAACGGCTTGATACGTGCGACGACCTCAGAGGAATACATTGCATGCACGGTGCTGAGTGCCTTGATGTAGTTTTCCGCGTACTGTGTAGCCAACTGCTTCTTCATTTCGCTCGACAGATAGACCATACTGGCCAACACGAGGCCTGCACCGATGACCGACATGATGGCGGTCGACAAAACGGGCCGACGGTGCAGCAATTGCAGAAGTTTGGCGACCAAATCAGCATCTCCCTGATCGAGATGCTGCGGCGGCGGGTGAGAACCGCTCAAGCAACCAGATCGAATCGTTCACAAGTGGGCGTATTCGCCCGTCCATGCCTATCGACTCTCTGGCTAGATTCTACCTTGGGGGATGAACGCCACAAGTAGTGCACTGGTCGTTAGTCTCGCGGCGTTTCGCCACCGTTGCGGGTGGCCAGGTCTTGCAAGATCGTGAAGTCGATGTCGTCGGCGAAGAACCTGGCGCTGCCATCGGCCAAGGCAAAGTGCGCGCCGCCGGGGTGGTAGCTGCCGAAGTAGACGTCGTTGCGAGTGATTATGCGCTGTTCGACGGGCACTGTCTGATCGCGGATGTAGTAGCCCACGACCTCTGAGTCGGGGTTGATCGGGTAGCGTAAGTTCTTACTAGCGCCTATGCAGACGCGATCGACTGGGTCGCCGCGCCACTTAGCGCCGAAAGTCCATTGTTCGAGCAGGTAAACGCGTTCGCCAAACAAGAGCGTGTGAATGGTGCCGTCACTGATGTCCGAGATTGGCGTGGCGTGCTCGTAAGTTAAGACTCCGTCGACGAACAGATCGCCGCAGGAAGTATCTTCCAGGTCAAGCACACCATCAATACGCCCCGCGCCGGCGACACCTACGTAGTTGCTGCCTTTTGCCGATTCTAGGTCTGGCTCGGGAGGATCGATCTCCGACGGACAATGAAAGCTTTGAACTATGTGGACTGCCTGATCATGACCGTCAGGACCGACGCCACCGTCCAAATCGGGAGCAATGCGATCATAGAGTTCCTGTTGTTCGAGCTGAGGCAGGATAAGTGCGTGCCAGCTTACACTGAAAACATTCGGCTGCAGATGTGCCCGTGCTCCCTCTGGAAACTGACCCATCTGCGCTTCGTAATTATGCAATGCCAACGCGAGTTGCCGACAGTTGCCCAAACACACGTTACGTCGGGCTGATTCACGAGCAGAGCCAAGTGCTGGTAGAAGTAAGCCCATGAGTACGCTGATGATGGCAATCACCACGAGTAGTTCCACTAGCGTGAAACCGCCCCGCGAATTACTCGTCGGAACCGAACGCGCTTGAGCTCCGCCAAGGAAGACCAAGCTGAGCAAAATCAGGCCGAGAGTTCCTGGCTCGGGCACGGCGAATGCCGCCTGGATAGTTGCAGCAATCTGGGTCGCCGAGAGCGGGCTGTTCATGCTCACTGCTTCGGCAAATTCTGAGATGTCGCCGAAATCTACGCGACCGTTTCCATCCATGTCGGCGACTTCAAATTCGGTGGCAAACAGTGCATCGTCATACCCGGAGTTATCGCGAAGCGCAAAAGCAAACTGGGGGATGTCGGCCTCGTCGACGACTCCGCTCAGGTCCATGTCACCCACGAGTTCGGCCCCGATGAGAACGGCACCGAGCTGGTAGGTTGGCCACAGAATGATGTCGCCCACGCGAGTGGCTTCGACATCGTCGAAGACGGTGCCGTCGAGGTCGCCGCTCATTAGAACCGTGAACTCGTCACCCGGCGAGGGCACATAGCCGTCGATCGCGTCGATCTGCAGCGTGCCGTCGAGTAGTGCGTCGCCGCTGACGACGATCATGTCGTGCGGATTGCCTGTCATGCCTGAAATTTCGATGACCGTCTCGGCGTCGGACTGGATTTCGAGATCGCCGTCGATTTCAATTGTGCCGGGCGAGAACCCGGGGCTAAGCACCGCGGGAGTGCCACCCGCCACGTCGTCGCCGATGGTGACGTTACCGGCGATAAAGCCGGTGCCCGTAAGCTGGCCGCCACCGGCAACTGAAAGTTGTGGGGTGGTGAGCAATCCGTCGTTCAGCTCCAACACGCCGCCTGATTGCACGGTCGCGTCAACGGCAGCGGTCACCTGGCTACCGAGACCGACTTCGAGAATTCCCTGCTGCACGTCGATGGTGGAGAACTGGGCCTGGATATTGAATGTTGCGCGCCCAGCGCCACTTTTTGTGAGCGGTGCCGCGCCGACGATCGCGCCTGGACCGCCGATTACGTAGTCGCTGAGATTGTTATCGAACGAAACCGCGCCTGGTCGAACGTTTTGGGTAACGTTGACGTTGAACGATGTGGCCGTATCGTCGAAGTGGACGCAGTCGAGGTCGAAGAACAACGTGCCTCCGCCCGCCCAGTTGGCGGTGGTGGCGATATCCCAATCGTTGTTGACGCTGCCTTCCCAAATCAGATCGGCTTTGGCGCCGCTGACGCCCAGACCAATTTGGCCAGGGACGGACGTGTCGATATTGAAGGAGTAGCGTGAGTTGACCGTGGGAATCGGCTGCAACGAGCCTGTGTTGATGTTGAGCGAGCCCGTGTAGCTCAGCAGTGGGTAAGTTCCCGCCGTCAACTGATTCTCGACAGGATCGATGAATACTTGATGGTCGCCGGCGACGGAGACATCGCCGTCGACATGGATGAAGTCGTTGGTGCCAGCGCCGGAGAGTGGGTCGGCAGAAAGCTCATACTGTAGTCCACCGGTCGGCAGCTCTACGACCGAATCGAGCAGTAGATTGCCGTCGATCGTCAGCTCACCGATGCCGTCGCCTGGGCTCAGGAAACTGTCGTTGGGCACTACCAGCTCGTTGACGATCACGATTCCGCCACCACCTAGCACTTGTCCAGGCTCCAGCGAAAAGCTGGAGGTGAGTGAGGCGTCGAGCTCCGCACCGCTGCGGACCAACGCCGGACCGGTAGGCAACGAAGTCAAAGAGCCCGTCAGCAAGATCCCTTCCGCCACAACCGTCGGGCCCTGATAGTTGATGGGGCCACTAAATGCGAATACACCACCACCGCGTTTTTCGAATCCCTGGATGCCAGCAAGCGTTGGTTGGATCGCTGGAATCGCCGTTCCATCCCCGACGAAGATGATCGGCTGCACCAATTCGGATCCACTGTCGAGCGTGAGCAACTGCTCGCCGAGAATGTCCACGGGCGTCGAACCGAAGAACTGCAGCTCGCCAACCGTTATGGGCTGGGTCAGAAAGGGGTCTTCTGACACTCCGCCAGCGAGGCCGAAGATCGCCACATCGCCGGGATTGTTGGGCACCCCCGACGTCCAGTTGTTGCCATCGCTCCAAAGTCCGAAGCCGGGCGTGATCCACTCGCTTTGCGCAACACACAAGGGCGCGCCAAGAACGGCGACCGAGGCATAAGCGATCAGGTAGACGAGTGGGCGAAGTCGAAACACTGGGGAGGTTGCCGAATGCTCAGAAATGCGCGGGATCGAAATTCATTGTACTCGCCGACTACAGCCTGCGGGCCGCACAAATTGGGCGATATCAGACATCTCACCGTGTGGCTCGCTCACCCGACAAGCATTCATGCCGGAAATTCAAGGCGCCTTTCGACGCGGGCCAGCTAGTCAATTAGGCTGGTTCTGCTTCCTCGGACCACAGATTGCGAATTCGATTGAGTTTTCGCTCGACGGTACGTTCGGTGACGCCGAGGTCTTGGGCAATTTCGGCGTTCTGGAAACCTTCGAGCTTTTTCTGTGCGACCGTGCGTAGCACGTCATCGGGCAGCGAGGCGAACAGTCGGACGCGTTCTTCTTCGAGGGTGGCGAGGTAGGCTGGCGTCAGATCGTCGGCGATCGCGTCGGCCAATCCAAGCGCCGAAGCATCGTCGGCGTTGAGAAACAGCGACTCGCCGCGCACCCGTCCCGCGCCACGTTTCAGCCGCATCGCATCGCGACGCTGATTGATCGCCTTGCGCGCGGTGATCTTAGCGAGCAGCGGCCATAGATTCGTGCGATCACGCAACTCGGGGAATTTGCCGGCTCCGATCCCAGCGAAAAAGCAATTGAGCGCGCTGACCGCGACGTCTTCCTCGTCTTGAGCCCGGCGGGGGGCGTCGCCCAGTTTGAAGCGGGCTAGTCCGACGAGACGCTGAAAATAACGCTTCCAGATCTCCCGTTGTGCGTGATCGTCGGATTGCTCCTTCAGATCGGCGATCCACATGGTGACCGAATGATCGCTGCTCATGACGAAAATGACTCGCTTTCGTGGAATCAACCGACGACGAGGTTACAATAAAGTCAGATCTTCGCAACCGACTTAGGCAGCGCGTAGGACGATGAACTCTCCAGTTCGACTCATCTTGACGAGGCCCACCGCGCGATTGACTCTCTGTGTTGGTCTGCTGGCTTCGCTTGGCAAGGCCGACTGCTGCTGTGGCGACACGCTATTCTATCTTACTGCGGCCGGAGCGGGCGAGGGAGCGACGCCGGTGTCTCCGCAGGAGACTTTGGAGTTTTTTCCCAGCGGCGGTTCGTTTCATATTTGGGTGCAGCCAGATACCTTGCTCAACGGCATCAGCTTAGATGTCGACGCCGCGGGGTCCGCAATTCGGTTCACCGACGCGACGGTCCACAATCCGGCTGTTGGCACCGGCACGCGATGGCTACCGAGCTTGATCCGAAATGGGACGGTCACCGACGAGCAAGTCAGCCGTATCGAAGGTGGCGCGCTGGCACCGCTGACCGGATTTGGTGCCGGGGTTGGGCCATCGACCAGTAGCAGCGATCTGCTATACGAGGCGACAGGGGGGTTTCTATTTGCCACGATCGATTTTGAAGCGGCGAGCCCTACGGCGACTGGGTCGGTGTCGCTGTCGATCGGACGCAATCTGATCAGTGATACCAGCGGCGTGACGACCAGTTCGATTCTGTTGGGTGCTGGCGACGGCCCCGTGACCAACACCGACGGAGCGACGGGCAGCGTTGTCGATTTGCTCTTGCAACCGGGAACAGTGCACCCGAGCGACTTCGACGTCGATGGCGACGTTGATGGTCGTGATTTGTTGGCCTGGCAAGATGGTTTCGGGATTACCAGCGGAGCGCTCAAGAGCGATGGCGACGCCAACGCCGACGGCAAGGTCGACGCAGCCGACCTAGTGGTCTGGGAGTCGCAGTACGGCACGGTGCCGGCCGGTCCGCTCTCGACACTGGCGGTGGTGCCCGAGCCGTCGATGTTGACGCTCTTCGGCGTCGGTCTGCTGGTTTCTAATGCGCTATGCCAACGTTGCTTGCGTCGGATGGCTGCCGCCTAGAAGCGGAATAAGATGTCGGCCAACTCGGCGAAAGCTTTGCGTCTGGCGGACAACTCTGACGACGGTTCCGCGTCTCGGTCGACGACGATCGCTTCGAGATCTTCAGCATCGGAACCAGGGGTGAGGGCGGCGTCTGTCGCGTCTGCCTTGTAGGTCGCCAGATCATCGGTACTAACTGGTGATTGCTGCCAGTGGCTGTCATCGTCATCGTTGGGCGCTATGCTTCCGCCGGTCGAAGTGGAGAAAGCCATACTCTGCAAGTCGTGCGCGGCGCCAGCCGCTTCCGGCTCAGGGGTTGGTGCTACTTGCTGCGCGGTCGGAACTTCATCCACAGCAACTTCTTCCACAACCACCTCTGGAGCGGTTGAGGCGTTCGGCTGGCTGCTTGCTGTCGACGTGGCGGGCGCAGTGGTGGTCTTCGTTTGCGTGACAGGCGCTGCGGGGGCTGTGTCTGCCAGAGTCGCGGCCACCTCGCCGTTCGACGCGGTCGGCTGCGTCGGGGCTGGCGTCGTTGTGGCTGGCGTCGTCGGTATTGGCGACGTCGACTGCGTTTGTGTCACGACCGGCTTGGCCGATGTCGTTACGGAACGTCTGGTCGAGCGACCACTCGACCACCAGTTGGCAGCGGAACCGCTACGGACAGTTGCCTGCTGCTCGACGACCGGTTCCTCGACCGGCTCCACAGGGCTGTTATCGACGACAGGCGGTACGTCTGGCACGCCGGGCTGCTCGACTACCGGCGGTTCCGTTGGTGGCGTGCTGCTTTCCTCGAGGACTTTTGGAGCATCGGGTTCGCTGGTGGCGGAATCGACGGTCGGCGCTTCTGCGGATGGCTGTTCGACTGCCTCGGGGGCCGGCGCGACTTCGTCGGACGTGCCCTCGTCGCTGAGAAACTCCTCGACGATTATCTCCTCGGCGGCGACTTCCGGAATGGTCTCGGTTTGCTCTGCTGCGGTTTCCGTTGGTGTTGGTGTCTCGGTTTCGATTTCGTTCGTCGGCTCGGGCGGCAGGACCGGCGCCTCGGACGCGACTTCCAACAACTCCTCGACCGGCTCTGGCGGCGCAGAGGTCGTTTCGGGTTCGTTCGTCGGTGTCGTGTGTTGTTCGACCACCGGGTTGGACCTCGGTGCTTCGGTGTCGGCGGCGGTATTGTCGGTCTGCGCGGCCGTTGCGTCCGGAACAACCGTCTCTTCGACATCAAGAACCTCGTCTGCGACCGACGCTGGTTCGGTTGCGGGTGGCAAAGCCGCCGGATCCAGCTCGGGGGCGACTTCTGGCGTCGCCTCTGGTGCTGCTTCAGGGGTTGTGTCCGCGACGGGTGCTTCTTCGCTCTCGATCACCGGGTCTTCGACTGCCGTGTCGACTGTGGGCGCTTCGCTGACACGCGTGCTCAATGCCTCGGTGCCGTCCGTTGTTGTCGTTTCGTCAGCTGCCGGAGTCTCGCTAACCGCGACTTCGTTTTCTTCGGTCGGCGGGTCGGTCTCGGCCGGCGTTAGTGTCTGTGTGGTGGTCGCACCGCTGGATGCGACGACAGGTGGATCGAAGTTGCCGACGATCGGCACGGCATAGCTATTGCCAAACCGGGCGGAGAAGTCATCGCCGAATGGGTCGGGAGTGTAGGCGAGGAAATCGATGTCCCCTTCCTCTTCCAGGCGGTCGAGCAAATCGTCGCCGTCGGAGAGGAAGAAGTACCACTCACCCTGGTCGCCGGGGTTGAGCGTCGTGCCGTCTGGCACCCAGAAGCCGATGTCGTCGTAGCCATCGCCGTCCATATCGGCAGCGACGGCCCGTTCGCGTACGCCGACGAAAAGGTTGAACCCATCAGCGTTGCCGCCGCCGAAGCCAACGCGGAATTGCGCGTCGGCGGTGCCGTCCATGTCGGTATCGATCGAAACCAGGTTGCCGCCGAACTGATTGGTCAGCGGCGTGTAGGCACCCAGGTCGTCGTTGCCATCGCCGTCGAAGTCGCCGATGATTGGGTAGCCGTGGTAGTCTGCGGGTACGATCGTATCAAGTTGGAAGTTGCCAGTGGTATCCAGGTACCAATTGTCACCGTCGAAGACCGCCACTTCGTCGCCGTCGAGCGAATTGTCGTTGAACTCACCGGCCGCAGGCATGCCGTTGATGCCGGTGCCGTTGAACGGCTCGTTGATGTTAATGTCACCGTCGTCGATCGTGCCATTGTGGTCGCGATCAACGAGCCAACGCCACTGGCCATTCACGCGGCCATAGGCGGCGAGGGTGTCGAAGCCGGTCGCGAAACCGGTCACGTCGCTAATGCCAAATCTGCCCGCGAAAATGTTGTCCGAGGCAAAGCCGATTTGGAAGTTGATGTCGCGGTTGGTGGCATCGATATTTTCGGGATCGTACATTCGATTGCCATTGATATCGATTTGCGCGATGCCTGAGGCCCAAACGCCAATCTCAGCCCGCGCATCGATGGTGAAGCGGCCTGCGAAATCACCGCCCGGTACACCATCACCGGTTGGGAACGTCGGTGTTGCGGTGGGAGTCGTGGCATTCGATTCGCCATCGAGCTTGTTACCGACGGGGTCGACGAGGTTGTCGCTCACCGTGACGGTAAAGCGGTCGTCGGGCAGCGGTTCGGCAAAGGTGAGCGTGACACTGGCGGTGTTAAGGGCCGTGGTTCCAAAATTTGCAAAGGCGTCAATGAGTGTGATCGTGTCGCCAGCTGACGGTATCGACGTAAAGGCGTTCGCGACCGTTATCGTGGTTCCGCCACCTGCCGTTGCTGTGACACGACGAATTTGGCCAGCATTGGCACCCGTATTGAAGTAGAGATAGTCGCCTGCGGCGGCTCCAGTTGGAAACGGGAGATTGCCAACGGTAAAGGTTGTCGTGGTATTGGCAGTCGAAGTAACGGTACTTTGTGCAGCCAAATTGGGGATCAGCGCTCCGGCGTTCAAAATGCTGGCGGCAGGTACGATTGAGAATCCATCGCCGACGGCTTGGACTAAGCCTAATGCTGCATCAATCGTCAGCACACCACCGGCGACATTGGTAATGCGACGTGTCAAACCGCCAGCGGCGCCGTTGTTGAAGACGATAAAGTCGCCGACGACGGTGCCAGCAGCAAGTCCTGCATCGGTCACGGTTGTAGCGCCGGCCGCAGCAGCCGCTGTCACGGTGCCTGAAAGTCGCACCGCCTGATTGACCGTCGCGCTGGTGATGACAATCGGACCGTTGGCATCGCCGGTCACCGAGTAGTTGCCGATCGTGCCCGCGATGGTTGGGTCAAGCGCTGGGTAGATAAAATCGTTGGCTGCGCCCCCAAGGACATCCGAACGCGCTGGCAAATCAGCAAAGTTAATCGTGATGCTATTCACTAGCGGCGAGGGACCGTTCACCGACGGCTTGGGATCGAACAGATCGTAGCCGCCGGCTGTTGGAACTGCTTCCAGATTGACCGAGACGCCGGTAATCTGCGGACCCTGCGTGTCGAGGAAAATCGTTAGCGGCAAAGCGGCCGCCGTGGTATTGCCGGCAACATCTTCGGCACTAACCAAGATCGTGCGTGCGCCATCGGGGCCGATACCAAAGCCCGTGAACAACTGATCGTTCATATTCACTGACGAGGTGATTTCCCAACGGCCAAAGGGCTCCTGGTTGGTTCCATCCAGCGGAATCGCTACCGTCTGACCAATGAAGATGTCCGCCGCGGTGATCGCGTTGTTACCATCCACGTCGACATAGGCTTTGACGATTGAGTTGGCTTCTGCCTGGCCGAAGAACGTGGGTGTCGTGTCGCTGGTGATACGATCGCTGAGTGTTGCGGGGTCTGTCGCCACGCCGGTATCGCTGTCGGCGATCAAGCCGTCGGTTGCGATGGTCGGATCGCCGAACGAGATCAGCGGATTTGCCGTATCGACCACGATCTCGAAAGACTCACTCCGTGGGCCGTAGCCAAACTGACCGGCCATCGCCGAATCGATAATCTCGATGCCCGCGCTGACAAAGTGGCTGCCATCGGAAAGCGTGAAGGCACCGCCGATCGCGTCCGTACCAAAGTCGAATGTGTAAACGCCGGGTACGGCGGCGCCACCGACGAGTAGCTGAACTGCATAGCCAACCGGCGTCAGAGGAGGTTGCCCTGGTTGCTGAGGAGCGCCTTCGATGAACACCGGCACGCGGAAACCTGCGCCGGCGACCAAGGCCGCAGCCTGAGAGCCGTTGAACGGAATCGGAATGACTTCGTCCGGGGGTGTCGCGCTGCCTGGATTGCCAGGAACATCGTTCAGCAAAATGTTGTCGTTGAGTCGGAAGGTAATGATCGGCGTGCTATCGCGCGTGGTGTCGTCCAGCTGCGATCGACCGGTGTCGGTCGACTCGATGATAAAGGTATCGTTGAATGCGGGAGGCGCGACCAGCCCAGGGCCGACCGTAAATTGTCCGGTGAGGCTGAGGAAGTTGGTGATCGTGGCAGTTCGCCCAGTGTTCGGGCCGCTGGTAAACTCGATCGTCTTGCCAATAAAGTCGTTGCTTACCGGCGGCAGCACGCCGTTGACCGGATTCAAAGTTGCTCGAAACTGCCCGGTCGTCGGTGTAATGTTGAGGTTAACCGTGCCTACTTGGATGATGTCGTTCAGTTCCAAATCGAACGGCACCGGCGGCGCTTCGTTGATGGCGGTGATGCTGTAGACGTTGATGCCACTCACGTTGGCAGCATTGACGTTGCCAAACACTCGCAAGAAGTACGTTTCGCCCGCCACCACGGGCACGCGAATGCGTTCGTTTTCCTGTGCCAGGTCGCCATCGTTGTTGAGTTCGGGGTTGGCGCCGGTGTTATTATTGCCACCGAAGTTGGGGCCCGCGCCAGCAATCAGATTGCCCGCTTCGTCGTACAGCTGGATGTCCAGATTACCATTGTTCGGCAGACCGGGCCGACCGTTGTTAAGCGTCGGAATCTCTTCGAAGTAAACTTGCAGGTCCAAGGTACCGGTTGTTTGAGCCACAAAGCGGTAAAAGTCGCTATCGCCTGGGATGTTGAACTGCGGGATGCCGGCCGGGTCGATGGTCGGATCGACATTGAGCGTCGAACCGCTCCCCAAGAACGTTGCGTTGGCCAGCGAGTTGTTGGCTTCGAAAGGATCGTTCTTGAACACGACCAGTTGGCCCATCATGTCCGTGCCCGTGGCACCCGTGATGTTGTTGAGCGGCGTTACGTCGACGAACTCGATGCCTGCGTAGTCGACTGGTGCGGACGTGCCAGCGACACCTACCGAGACCGATCCACTTCGCCCGTCGGCCCCGACGCGATGAATAACAAGATCGCCCATCTCCAAATCCTGCACGACCAGCCGATCGCTAGCGTTGGGGGCGTTGCCTTGCACTTCGAAACGGATCGCCTGTGCCGATGGGAAAGTTCCCGAATTGAAGCCGTCCGCATGCGCCACGCGGATAATGTCGTCGCCGTCGAGGGCTTCGATACGCAGCTGATCAATGGTGCCGAGCGTTAACGTTTCGGTTGTCAGATTCGCGGCCACGAAGGAGTTGTTAAAGGTAACCGCCGTGGGCGTCGTCTGCGTCACGTCGATCACATCGTTGTTGATCGTGCCGCGGAACAGGAGCGTGTTGTTGCCGGCGCCGCCATCGTAACTGTCGTTGCCGGGGCTGTCGACGAACGTGTCGTCGCCGCTGCCGCCGGTGATTGTATCGACACCCATACCGCCGGTGATCGTGTCGTCGCCCGCGCCGCCGTTGAGAAACGTTAGCCCGGTCAACGTGCTGGCGTCGATGATGTCGTCGCCGCCGTTGCCGTTAACGTTGGCGGTCACGGCGGCAGGCAGTGCTTCGAGCCGCACCTGATCGGCGCCGTCGCCAGCGTTGATATTGACCGTTGTCAGACCGGTGGGTGTGGCTGCATTGTTGGCCACGATCACATCGTCACCAGCCCTGCCGTTGAGCGAAAGGGCAACTTTGTTTTCGAAAAACATGATCTCAAAACCATCGACCGACACCAATCCGACATTGGCCATGTTACTCGGACCATAGGTGATCTGATTGTCGGCACCGCTACCATTAACAATCAGGTTTGCCGCCGGAAGTGCGTCGAAAACGGGCTCAAGTCCCGTGAATTCAATCTGCATCGTGCCAGTTAAGCTTGCGCCTGTCAGGTTTGCTGCGTTCGCAACCGTGCCATAGTCAATGCGCCCGGAGGTGGGATCAGCACCCGGCGTGTACACGACATTGTTCACAGCAGTCACCGGTGTCCCGTTGACAACCAAAGTATCAGCACCAGTGCCGCCGTCGAAAACAATTCGCGTGTCGATCAGATCCACGCCCCCGAAGCCGGACGCACCGAGACCACCCACGTCAACCGCCACGATGTCGTCGCCGGCAAGGGTGTTAATTCGCAACTCCCCAGGCGCGAAAGGTCCTGGCGTGATATTCGTGACCGTGACCGACGCAATGGTGTCGATCACCGAAACATTGCCACCCGCAGGCCCAGCGATTGGGTTGAAAACGCCGAAGTTATCCGCGAACGTATCGGCACCTTCGATCGTAAGTACGTCTTCTGAGCCGCTGGCCAACTGATAGACTGTAAACGGATCGAGTAGGCCCGTCTTGAACGTGGTGTTGACCGCACCACCCACCGTGGCGTCGACCACGAAAGCTGCCAGGCTGGTAAAATTCAAAGTCGGCAGACTGCCGGAAGTGACGCGGCCGGTGCCGGTGAACGCGCCAGCAGAGGCCACTTGTTCGTCGATTCGAACGTTGTCGGCGCCGGCTCCGGGATTGACGACCAGCGTGTCGTCGAAATCGCCGGTGTAGGTAATCAGCTCGGTGCCCGACACGGCAATCGGCGCGCCCAAGCCAGTGACTGTCTGATTGGTGGGATTGCCGGTTGCTGGTGCGATGGTCACGAACTCGGCGATACCCGCCGCACCCGCGAGGTTAAGCACGTCGCTACCGTTGTCGGGGTTGCCGCCTTCGATAATCAATCCGTCGGTGCCGCCAGCAATCGGCATGAAGGGGTGATCGCCGGCAACGCTGAAGGTGTCGTCTCCATCGAGACCGAGCAAAGAAAGTTGATTCACACCGGGTGTAGCGAAATTAGGAGTCGTGGGTTGCTCGCTACTGTCTCGAACGGTGATCTGACCGGCAGCGTCGACCGAGAAAGCATCAACGTCGTCCGTACCGTTCACGACAAGGGCGTCGGTACGAATACCGTCGACATCAGCGAATGAAACATTAGGCCCGAAGACGTTCGTAAAGCTCAACGGCATCAGCTGGCCACCGACAATGGTTTCGCCTTCAATCGTACCCGCACCAGCAGTCTCTGGTCCCGGCGTAAACTCAAGGATGTCTACGCCTGCGGGCGACGTGTAGGTCAACGCCTCAGCGCCGCCCTGCCCATCAATCAACGCACTTTCAATCGTAGTCAGCGTAATAGGCACCGGTCCTGCCCCGGTTACTACGGCATCGTCATCACTCGTGACGGCGAAGTTCATCAGAACGCCGCCATCCGTGTTAGTGATGATTGCACGATCCGAACCCGCCGTTGGTTCGCCACCATTGATCGTGATGCTGTTCAGGCTGACGGGTCGATTGGGATTGTTGACGCTGATCTCATCGCTGCCGCCGCCGCCATCGATGATGAGATTCGTCTTGCCTTGAAACTCGATTGTCTCGAAGCCATCGATCGAAACGAGACCGCGGTTGGTATTGTTGTTGGAGCCGACGGTATACGAAATCGCGTTATCCGCGCCGTTGCCCACGACGGTAAGCGAGTCGGCGATCGTGCGCTCCTCGATCGGTTCGAGGTTGGTGAAGTCGATCCGCATGTCAGCGAACAGACCATCGTTGTTACCGTTGGGGTCTGCATCGCCATTGTTGTCGTCGTAGGCGAGGCGGCCTTCGTCAGGTTGCTGGCCCGGTGTGTAACGCACATCCACATTCGCAGGCGTGGGGTTGCCAATCGTGCGCAGAATGTCTGTGCCGTTACCGCCGTCGTACAGAATCGGCGTGCTGATCAGTTCGGTGCCGCCCACGTCGATCGTGACGGTATCGTCGCCGCCGCCGGTTTTGATATGCAGATTATCGTTGGGGATCATCCGCGTGGTGTTGATCGTTACGTCAGTATCAAAGATCTGCAGATCGCCGTTGGTATCGAGCGAGACGGTGATGCGATCGTCGTCGCTCTCGCTTTCGATCACGAGCGTGTCTTGATCGTTACTCAGGAAGCGGTAGGTATCGGCGCCTTCGAGGCGATTGTTGTTGAGCACGTCCATCACGAACGTGGCAACGGTGGTGCGCTGGCCGCCTTCGAGAACGAAGTCGTTGACCTCTGTGAATTGAATCGTCGGCAGTCGATCGGAGATCACTTCGTCCGCGTTTGCCACCACGGAATGTTGTACGCGCGCAACGGCCTCGCCCAGCCCCAGGTTGATAGTCAAATCGTCGTCGTCGGCGTCCTGGCCGTTGAAGACAATATGCTCGAACCCACGCACCGTTTGGTTGGCGCCGAGACCAGTGACCGTTTGCTCGCCGAGGACGGTCGCTGATGGCTGGATCTCGACATCGTCTTGATTCCCAGCGACGCCGTTGAGCACGAGGACATCGCTGCCGCCACCGTTGCTACCGCCACGGATATCGAATGCCTCGACCATAGACAAAGTGGCATCGTCGATGTCGTCCAACGTTAGCGTATCGTCGTTGTCTTGCAGGTCGATAACAACGATCGGTGTCAACGCATTCTGAAGGTCTTCGCCAACGCCGGGCATCGCGTCATACATCACGGGGACGAATGCCTGGGTGCCCCCCGACCCCACGACTGAAAAAACTTCGGGGCCAATGGCGTTCACGCCTTCGGGATCGGTGATCAACAGGCCAGGCTGAACCCCTGCCCCTTCTCCGGAATCGGGATCCATATTCGCGAACGCAAGCGTGACTTGGTTGTCTTCTTGGACCGTGTCGCCGCCTGCCAAACCCGACTCGTCCTTGATCGTCACAAAGCCGGTGACCGCATCGATAAACACATCGATCGCCAGCATCCGCCGATCTTCGAGCGATTCGATTTGCATCCGACGCGCGAGAGTCGTGCGAGCGCTTTGCTTACGGCGCACGCCTTTTGGCAATCGCCGGTTGTTGAGAGCATCGGCGAGTAGAGATTTCCAGCGCAGCATCTAAGGAGCCCCCTCCAAGAAGCATGGATCAACAGTTCGGGAAGGCTCCGCCTCATCCGCTTAGAAAGTCCACAACAGCCCGCAAAAAAGGCCGCGAGACCACCAATCCATGCTAGATAGCGACTGCTAGCAACGCAAATAAATGGGGGCAAAAACAGCGTTGCCGAGCCCGTCGAGAGAAAACGAGCGAAAGATGTCGCAGTGCCGCGCGGCTAGCCAAGGGCTAGAATTCCCACTCGGCGCGGGCCACCAGGCCATCAAACGTGAGAATACTGCTCAAATCGTCAAAATTGTGCGTTTGAGCGGCGTTGATGAATTCCTCGGTTTTGACCACGTTGAACCAGGTGCTCACCAGATAACCCGACGAGAAACGGAGCCGTCGACGTGGCGCGACCCAGCCAAAGCCTAGTTCCAGATCGAAGCCCGGCACCACGCGCCCGGCGGACCAACTGGTGATTGCCTCGGGATCCGGTCCGGCGAACGTGTTGCGTTGCACGTAGTCCGCCTTGAATTCGCCTACCATCAAGTTCGTGATACCCTGGCCATAGACATACAGCCCGGTAACGGTCGAATGGCGTTCGCCTTCTAGACCCAGTCGAATGCCACCGCCGTCAAAGTCGACGCTGGTGTCGACCGTGGTCGTGCCTGTCACGTCGAATGACGAGCGAAAGTCTTGGTCCATGCGTGCGTAACGTACGCCGACGATGTAATTGAGGATGTCCGCGAAGCGGCTCGTGCAGTTTCCGCAGTTGTCGCACTCACAAGGTTCGCAGCCGTCCAGCAATGCCTTGAAGTCGACGTCGACGAGGTCGTATTCGATTCCTGTCAATGCCCCCGCCTCCAGCGTATCGGTGGTCGCATTCATGCTGAGCGGGTGCGTCACCAAGGATCTCAGCAAGACTGGAGGTTCGACGATCGCCGAATCAGAATCGTCGCTGCGGAAGTAGGTGTACTGTGCGCTGAGGCTCGAGTCGTTTTGGACGCGTAGGCTGAATCCAGCTCGAAACGCGGGTTCGTAGCCGAAGTCGACCACCGAGGCTGGACCAACCGGCACCTCGCTGCCCAACACCGGAGCGACTGCCCCATCGATTGGCAAGGCGTAGGTAACTTCCGCGTTACGCGGTCGGAGGAACAAGAACTCGCCGAAAAAACCGCTACGGTGTTCGTACTGGAAGGGTATCGGACTATTGAACAACCAGTTCCCAAACTGACCAGCTAGTGGACGCTGACCAGCGAATACACCTGCTTGGCTTTGCGAGATGAGTGCCGGTTGACCGTAAGCGGGTTGGCCGTAATTTGCCGGCATCGAGTAGCCTGCCATCGGGCCATCAAGATGTACGGCGCCGTCGGGTGCGACCTGCATGACCGGTTGTTGGCCATACGTTACCTGGCCGGGCGTCACGAACTGCTGGGCCGATGCGCAGTGCGCAGCGAGCGCGCCTATCGCAGCCATCGCCAGTCGAAATCCAGTGCGCTTCGGAACCATCGTGGTACGCAGTCGAGGTTTTTTCGGAAAAGTTTGAAAAAAGACTCAAGTCGGCAGTTGAGAGGTGCGTATTTAGAGGTCAGCCGCAGGACTGTCAACAGAGGTTGCCGCTGTTTGCGGCTCGCTAGCATGCACTCCGCATGGCTTGCGCGGTGCCGGGCACTTGCTAGCACCGTAGCGGGACTTGAGATTAATGAATGCCGTTAGGGCGCCCTACGGTAATCAGACAGCCAAGTATCCCCGGGTAGATTCGAACCACCAACCTTCGGCTTCGGAGGCTGAACCGTGCGTAAGAGGCTACACACCAATGTAGTGTAAATAACCTGACGAATATATGGTTAGAGACGGAGTGCGTTCGCGGCTGGCGATGCGTAGCTCGCAGACTTCAGCAGATTCTGTAACAATTTCCGTGGAGTCTGAATCTAGAATCGACCTTGGCATTCTTCGCGCCGCAGCGAGACTCCGGTAGTTTGAGGCATCGTTTCCTAGCTCAATCAAAGCGAGCTAGCAACATCAGCGTCTACGCCAAACTCTTCATGGGCTGTCATGGCGTTATTGTCGAGATTTCGCCGCGGCGTTGGAAAGCATGCGACCGGCGTTTCGGCCTGAGTTTGTCGACAAGACAGGCAGCAGATTGGCGGCTATCCGCATCTTGATTCGCGCGTTGAAATGGGTCGCACTGCAGGTAACAGGCCGAACGGTGTTGGGGCAAACAATTACCTGGCGAATTCTTTCTCGCGTGATTACGGCATTGTCGGTGGCAACTCTTATTTTGTAGCGACCTTGCCTCCCGGCGACGCCAATGTTGATTGTTTCGTCACGGGGCTACTTTCTTGATTTCAGCTAGTAAAAGGACTGTGCTTACAATCATGTTTTGAGAGAGATAAGACCCTGCATTATTGTGAACTGTCCAGATCGAGGAGGCGATACTCTCAGAGTGTTTGAAAAAAAGCCGCGTCCATGTGCGTATTCGCACACGAGCACACGAGCACACCCCTTAAGCACGTGCGACATATATATTGTCTCTTCGATTAAATCGTGTTTTGCTAGATGGTTGTAATGTTGGCATTCGAGTTGCTCCACACTGCCATATATGCCTAGCACCAAAAAAAATCGGAGCAGACGTCATGACTATTGATCTCTCGGCGGAGTATTTGGGATTAGAACTCGGGCATCCACTGGTTGCGTCCGCGTCACCGTGCACGGGTCAGCCCGACGTGTTGCGGCGTCTGGAAGCCTGCGGGGCTGGGGCAGCCGTGCTGCCGTCATTGTTCGAGGAACAAGTGATGCGTGAGGACAAGAAGCATCCGCAAGCGGACGATCTGGTAGGCTTCCCGTACATGAAGGATTACAATGGCGGGCCAGAGAATTATGTCGATTTGGTCAAACAAGCTCGCAAGGCGGTCTCGATGCCGATTATTGCGAGCCTGAACGGTACAACGCCGAGCGGGTGCGTGGAACAAGCGCGACGCATCTTTGACGCCGGTGCCGATGCCTTGGAACTGAATCTACATTTCGTACCCGTCGATCCAAGCATTTCCGGGCAGCATGTCGAAGCACAATATCTCGATGTAGTAGCAGCCGTCAGCCAACGCATCCAAATACCGCTGGTGGCAAAAATTGGTCCTTACTTTTCTTCGTTGCCGTATTTTGCCCGTCAGGTCGTCGAAGCGGGAGCCAACGGATTGGTCCTTTTCAATCGTTTCATGGAGCCAGAGATTGACTTGGAAAGCCAAACGATTAAATCGCATCTCCAGTTGAGTCATTCAGCTGAGGCCAGGTTATCGCTACGTTGGTTGGGAATCTTGCGTGATCAACTCACATGCTGTTCGTTAGCCTCGTCAGGTGGCATACACGAGGGTGGAGATGCTTTGAAGGCAATGGCGGCAGGCGCAGATGTGGTGATGGTTACTTCGACGCTGTTAAAACACGGTGCCGAATATCTAAAAACGCTCAACGCTGAAATGGTAGAATGGCTATCGCATCACGACTACACCTCCATCCGACAAATTATCGGCAGCATGAGCCGTGAAAGATGTAGCACGCCTGCTGTGTTTGAACGAGCCAACTACGCTCAGACGCTTTCATCCTATCTGGATGATGGCGTCTGTTCCAACTAAAGAAGTGTTCTCGAAAAAGGTAACCATGTCGACAGCAAAAGTCGATCTGTTGATCGTCGACGATGACGATGAGTTGCGTGCAGGGCTAGTCAATTATTTTCGGCAGCTTGGTCATCAAGTTCACGAAGCCAACTGCGGCGAACTGGCGGTTCGTGAATTAGGAAACCAAATCGTTGCCGTGGCGATTCTTGATATGGCAATGCCGGGCATGTCGGGCATTGATCTCTTAAAAAAAATCAAGGCAGAAAACGCGGAAACGGAAGTGGTGCTGCTCACAGGGGAAGGCAGCATCGAAACTGCCGTGGAAGCGATGAAATTCGGTGCTCACGATTTTTTGTCCAAACCCGTACGAATGAAACAGCTCGAGGCCGTTGTACACAAAGCAGCAGAGTCTGGAAACATTCGCAAGGAGAATCGTCAATTGCGGGCGTTGATGGAGCGTCGTAGTCCGCAGTATCAGATGATTGGTGATTCACTGGTGATCCAGGAATTATTTCGCCTGATCGAACGGGCGGCACCTAGTGATAAACCGATTCTTATCCAGGGGGAGAGCGGCACTGGTAAGGAACTGGTGGCTCGCGCGTTGCATCAAGCGAGTTCCCGTGCAGATAAACCGCTTGTTGTAATCAACTGTGCCGCTTTACCTGAGCAACTGTTGGAAAGTGAACTCTTCGGCTATGAAAAGGGAGCCTTCACTGGGGCCACGACCGCAAAACCAGGGCTCTTCGAGGTAGCCGATGGCGGAACACTATTTATTGACGAGATTGGGGAGTTATCGCCAGCGTTGCAGCCCAAGTTGCTTAGGGTGCTCGAAGATGGCTCGCTGCGTCGCGTGGGGTCGCTCAAGGAACGACGAGTCAATGTCCGGGTAGTGGCCGCGACGAATCGCGACTTGGCCCGCGAAGTTGAAGCGAAACGATTCCGCGAAGACCTCTACTATCGCATCAACATTATGACGATAATCGTACCTCCATTGCGAGAACGTGCCGAAGATGTCTTGCTGCTAGCCAATCATTTTGCTGGCGTAGGTTGGGAGTATGATCCTGCTTGCCGCGAGGCGATTGCCAAGTACGCTTGGCCTGGCAACGTGCGGCAGTTAATCAATGCTATCGAACGAGCGAAGATTCTTGCTGACGACGAAGTACTGTGTAAAGAGAACCTGCCGCCGGAAGTCCTTAGTGATCCCTCAAACGATCATCACTCGCCGATAGCGACCGACACGGACCTTGCGGCCATGACGCGAGCGAGGGTAGTACAAGCATTGCAGCAACAAAACGGCAACAAGCTCCGCAGCGCCAAAGTGTTGGGAGTAAGTCGTCGCAGTCTATATCGGTTGCTGCAAAAGTATCAAATTACTTCTGAGGAACTAAGCAAATAGCGGGTTCGAACAATGGATTCCCCAGTTCCAAATCCTGCTGATCTTGCCACCTCCCATACTCCCGAACGCATCAGACAGCGCTTAAAGGCGCCTGCGTCTCATAGCTACTTGAGAGACTTTGTCTACGGTGCTATCGACGGTACGGTCACCACATTTGCTGTCGTGTCGGGTGTTGCTGGTGCTGGTCTCTCTACGGAAGTGATCATAGTGCTAGGACTTGCTAATCTGGTGGGTGATGGCTTTAGCATGGCGGCTAGTAACTTCTTAGGAACAAAGACCGAAGAGGAACTACGCAGGAAAGCACGCCGAACGGAAGAGAATCATGTAGCTCATTATCCCGAGGGGGAACGAGAGGAAGTACGCCAGATATTTGCCAGTAAAGGTTTTGAAGCGGAGCTACTTGAGCAGGTCGTGGAGGTAATTACCTCAGACCGCGATCGTTGGGTCGACACGATGTTGGTCGAAGAATTGCGTGTTCCTCTGGAAGGCCCTTCGGCAATTCGGGCTGCAATGACAACGCTGATCGCCTTTGTCTTGGTAGGGATGATCCCACTCATTGTGTTTATCTACAATTTCTTCTCGGCAGCGGTGCCAATCAATCCGTATTTCGCCAGCACCGTACTCACGGGTGTCGCTTTTTTCTTCGTGGGTTCAGCCAAAGCCCTGTTTGTCGATGAATCTTGGTATCGAGCAGGCCTAGAGACACTGGCTATCGGCGGGGCAGCTGCAGTCTTGGCCTACGTAGTTGGCTCGGCATTGAACGGAATTGTAAGTTAGTCGTTGCGTTACAGAGTCCATCGCAAGAGGTCGAAGGTTAAATTGAAGCTCCGGAAGCAAATCGTATCTTCGGTAAGGTGGGCAGCCTGACTTTCCGGCTTGTGCTGACGCCGTTTACCCTTTTCACGTCGATTGGAAATGGCGGGTCCCCCAACACATTCAATCCGCCACTCCCGATACCTCTTGAGTGCTTGGCAATGTCTTCGATGCTATTTGAGATTCTGATCGGCTGGCGACGAGAAATCTATGGATCGCTATTCGTGCGGGGCGGATTCTGTTTATTGTCGGTCGTAGCATGGAAGGTTAACGAGCTATGCCCCGGAGGAGTCCTGTCGATTATTTGCAATTCCAGACATTCTGTTCTTGCTAAGCATTCTACTGCACGAATAAATATTCACCGAGTCTTATGCGATCACTCGCAAAGTAGCATAAAGAAACTGCCCGTGGCCTCAGCCGTTGAAACGGCAATTGCGTAACAAGCCAAGTAGCAAGTTTCGTATCGCGGAAGGCGATTTACGCGTTTAGCGATAGCCGACATCTACACGATTGACCACCGCTTCCACGCCTTCAACTTTCTTGACCAGTTCCTGAGCCAATTGCTTGAGATAAAATGTCGACACTTTGCCGTGCAAGATGGCCATACCCTCGCTTACTTCGCAAGTAACTTTCGCCAGTCCTGCATAGGATCCCTGTCGCAATGCCAACGTCGCGGGGCAGTCGCTGGTCAGCAACTTGGGCATTGGTAGGTGACGGGTCTTATCCAGCGAATGATTCGTTATCCTCGACATCGAGTATCGCCCCTCAGTTCAGTCTTTGATTGGTTGGTCGAAGGTTTCCGATTGCCCTCGCTGAGCTATCCACTTAATTAGCAATTCATGTGCCAAAGAGTTTCCATCATGAGCCTGCGTAATTGAGGTCGCGTCACTGAGGTAGTTCGATGTTGACCTCCGCTCCCTGCGCTGTGGCACCAACAGAGATTGTGCCATTGTGGGCCTCGACGATACGAGCAGCGATTGCCAACCCCAAGCCCGTACCTTTGGTTTTTGTTGTAAAGAAAGGTTCAAAGATTCTTGCTGCCAGTTGCTCGTCCAAACCGGGGCCATTGTCCAATATCTTCACCTTCCAAAGATTGCCAGATTTGTCGTGCGTTTCTGATACAGTGACTGTGACCTGCACAGGATCTTGGCACGCGGAAAGCGAGTTTTCAAACACGTTGCGAAAAACTTGTTCCATGCGGAATCGATCCACGCGGCAAGCGACACGATCAAAGTCAACGACTTCTACCAATTCTGCCTGACGCCCAACACGTTGGGGAGCTGTCGACAGCCACGCTTCACGCCACACGCCAACCAGACAGGCGTCGATTTTTTCCAGTGAGAGCGGAGCGGCATAGTTTTTTAGTTCATTAAGCAACGCATCTAGGCCGTCGCTGGCTCGTTCTATGGCATCAAGTTGTCCAGCCAGGGGCGTGTTCTTTTCGCTGAGCAGCCGAGCCGTTTCAACCGCGATCTGAATACGCTGCAGTGAATTACGCCCTTCGTGTGCCAACCGTGCCATCGCTTCTCCAAGCACCGCTAGTCGTTCGGAATGAACTAATCGTCGCTGAGATTCTTTGTGCTCCGAGAGGTCTTGGATAAATCCCGTAAAGATACGACGTTCGGAAAGCTGTACTTCACTTACGGCCAGATTCATTGGAAACTCTTCGCCTGACTTACGACGACCGACAACTTCACGCCCAACGCCAATTATCTTTTTTTCACCGGTTCGCAGGTAATTTGCCAGATAGTTGTCATGTTCTTCACGATAAGGTGAAGGCATTAGCATCGAGACGTTGTTGCCGATTACTTCTTCGGCGGCATAGCCGAACATCGCTTCGGCTGCCGGATTGAGCGCCTCGCATACGCCACGTTGGTCGATGGTGATAATGGCTTCGACGGCCGTATGTAGAATCGCCTGGAGGCGGGCGGCGGGATCGGATTCAGGCAACATTGGAATCGTCATAAAATCATTTTCTGACGACTTCCAACAATTCACAAGGTGGCCGTTTGAATACCGTAATCTGCCAAACAAGAAGGCTCAGATCGCCAGCCACACAGAAACAACCATTGATAGCAAGCCAAAGACGATAATCGCCGTCAAAATCGCCGGAATACGATAACCGGCCGTCAGATCGTCTTTGATTTGTCGCTGACGTTGACTGCGAGAAAAGTTAATTCTGCTTGGTGTGGTAGCCATGATTTCGCTCCTCCTGGTGGAAAGGACTGATTCTTATCGTGAGTAGAGGCAAGCCCCGTGCCAGCTCACGAAGAGGAAGTTTCGACGACTATTACAGATTGAGCGACGAAAATGGCGCAACCCGAGTGGGCGGTTTCGCACAGTCGCCCATAGCGTCTGCTAATGCGGTTTGCATCAGCTTCTTACGTGAATGCTCAAAGCGTTGGTCAAGATAAATGGCATATCATTTGCAATTTCTATAGTTGGCAAGCGAGACTCATTCAGCCTGCTAGAGAATCCTTTCAGGAAGGAGCGAAGCTATGAATATCAAAAAGATTTTGTTCCCCACTGACTTCTCCGATTCGAGTGAGGCGGCATTGGACTACGCTTCGACACTCGCCGCCGAATCGGGAGCCATGTTGACGATCGCTCATGTTGCCAACGACACCTCGGCTTATATTGCTGGCTATGGTGGTTTTGGCTATGTACCCGATTTGCCCAATCACGTTGCCCGCGAAAACCGGAGGCGACTCAATCAGGTCGAGCCGCCTTCGCCGAACGTCCGACACGAATATCGTTATCTCACGGGCATTGCCGAAGACGAGATCCTCTCACTAGCTGAACGGGAAGGTGTCGACCTGATCGTCATTGGCTCCCACGGACGCACGGGTATTTCTCGTCTACTGCTCGGCAGTGTCGCGGAAGCTGTCGTGCGTCGTGCGAAATGTCCCGTGCTGACGGTGAAGCAACCACGCTCTGCATCGCAGGATACGAGCGCACATCCAGAACGAGCGGTGGCAGAGGACTCGGGGCCGATTTCGAAGCATAGCCTGCATTAACTTCTTGAGCCGAGGAGAGCTGCGATGAACAAGTTGCCAAGTCTTCTTCAAACAAAGCTAGTTGCGGACGTAATGAATCCCGAGGTTGTTACATTGCCAGCATTTGCCACGATGGAAGAGGCCGCCAACATATTTGCTGAGAGCGAGATCAGTGGTGCTCCCATCGTGGATGAAACTAATCGATGCATTGGAGTGCTGAGCACGACCGATTTCGCTCGTATGGACGAGACGGAGAAATCCAGTCGTTGCCAAGTTAGATTCGGAGACGATTTTAAGTTGGTTCAGGGTGGCAGCTCTGAGCCGTTCCATATCGAGCATGTTGCTACGGACTGTGTCAGTCAACACATGACCCAGGCGCTGCAAACCATCGACTCCCGAAGTTCCCTGCTTGACGCTGTCCGCTACATGCTCGGCCAACACATTCATCGTTTGATTGTTCTTGGTGAGTATGGACGACCCGTTGGAGTTCTCAGTACGCTCGATATCTTGGCCGCTTTAGTTGGCCAGGAGTCGCAGCTAGGAGCAACAAGATGAATTGGTTTAATAGACAAACCCTACTAGTGCCATTTGATTTCAGCGAAGAATCTCATCAAGCAATCGCTACGGCATTAGAAATGGCCTCAACTGTGACTAAAGTCTATGTCGTCCACGTTGCTCCTGATTTGACGGTCGCGTCACCCGAGGTAGTTTGGCAAACTCTTTCCGAAGCAGCGAGGCGACAGAACATCGAAACGGCTTTTCACAAAGAATTCCCGACAGATATCTACCGCAAGCTCAATCTGCATGTGTGCTTTGGCGATCCTGGGCAAAGTATCGCTCATTACGCGGAGGAGATTGGAGCAGGCCTTATCGTCATGCCGTCGCATGGCAGAACTGGCATTAAACGACTATTAATCGGCTCTGTAGCCGAACGTGTCGTGCGGATGGCCCATTGCCCAGTGCTTGTCTTACGGCATTGACTCATCGATGGAGAACGTGACATCGTCATTGCCAGGAAAGTAACTCCAGTTGATGCGGGTTCCGCTAAGTAGGTGCGGGAATGCAGGTTGGTTGCCTCGTGAGTTCGACCGAGGAAAAACCAAGGCGATTGTTGCCGTTGCTTTCTGTAGCCGTCATCTCATGACTGCTATGATTTCTTGCTCACCAACGTCTTTCAGCGGAAACTAGAAGGGCGGCATCCCTTCGTCCAGGCTGTCGAGTTGACCGTCGACACTTGCGACCAAGGGAAAGAGTTGTCTACAGCACTATGAAGCCTACCTGAAGACCTCTGACGTGGACCAAACGCTCTATGGTGATGGATGCAGTCATCTGCTTCTCTCATCGTGTCCGCCAAGAAAGTGACGGTTGCCGTCAATGGTGACGAAATACGATTTTCTTTTTTTCCAGTACCAAGGTGTCGGGGTGCGGGGCATAGCGAAACATCCAAGCTTGGGGCGAATGAAAATCCACTCCCAGCAAGCCTGAAGGTTTGCTGCTTTCCCCTGGGCGGTGACCGCCGCTCAGCGGCTCTTGCATTCTACTCACGAAGCGACCAAAGGCGAATTCTGTATCATCGCCCTTTTTTTCACGTTGTCGATTTGTCGTAAGTCGTTGTCAGCATTGAGTATCCCCGGGTGGATTCGAACCACCAACCTTCGGCTTCGGAGGCCGACACTCTATCCAGTTGAGCTACGGGGACGTTGAGTTAAGGAGACGTGGCGGGCGATGGGTGTGCAGCGTTTCTGCTCGCCTGTGCCCCGAGTTTACCGCATCTCTGTTCAGTCGTCACCCAGCACCCGCAGCTCACCGGTGTCGGCGTTGATTTCGACTTGCCCGCCAAGAGGCATTGTGGCGTTCATCTTGTGGTGACCAACAGGGTAGTTCATCAAGACCGGCACGCCCAAAGGCTCAAAGTACTGCCGGAGGACTCCGTTGACCAAGTACCACGGGTCGTCTTCGTCGTTGTCTTCGCGGTCGGAGCTTTTGGTGAATTGGCCGAGCACCGCGCCGCGCAGGTGGTCGAGCTTTCCGGCAAGTTTGAGTTGTCGCAGCATCCGATCGATGCGGTAAGGTGCCTCGCGCACGTCTTCGAGCATAAGGATGGCATCGCGCGTATCGACGGCATAGGGTGTGCCTTCGAGCGCCGCAACGAGCGACAGATTGCCGCCGGTTAGCCGGCCGCGGGCTTTACCGCTTCCGATCCGCATCGGCCTGGGGACGCCTTCCGGTATTTCGATGGTGTAGGACGTCGGTCGCGGGGCGTCGCCGTCGGTCGTCTCCATGGCAGCCTAAAAGTACTTTTCCGAGAACTTCGTCAGATAGTTGCTTTCCCAAGGTTTTACTTCGGATTCACCGCCTAGTCCCCACTGCGGATTGGGACTGTGCCAGGTAATGAGTCCAGCCTGACGATTGATGGCAGCGTGCAAAGCGGTGATGTCGCTAAAGCCGATGAGCAGTTTGGGATTCGCGCGAATGGCATCGTAGTCCAGTAGGTCAAGAATGCGCATCGTGCCGTAACCGCCTGTGCCGGGAAAGATGGCTTTGACGTTGGGATCGCGAAACGCTTGCATCAGTTCGTCGGCTCGCCGCTGATCGCTACCGGCAAGGTAGCCGTCTTTGACGTACAGATCGTCACGAAACTTAATCTTGTAGCCGCGCTCTTCGAGCCGTTCTTGGGCGAGCATCATGCGTTCTTTGTCGAGGTCGCCGGCGGGCGCGACAAACATGATCGTATCGCCCGACTCCAGTCGCGGTGGTCGAATCATGGGCCGGTCGTCCGCCGTCACGGCGGTTGTTGAAACCATCCCTACGCAAGCAAATATAAGCCACTTTCCACAGGCAGACATTCCGTACACCGATCGCCAAGATGTCACACGTTGAATAGGAAATTGCATACATCACTATCTTGCATGACGTACGACTTGCCTTCAACTCGCATTTTCCCCGCGTCGCGGATAGCCTTTTCGCTGCCATACTCGTCGAGCTCATCGACCGAATAGGTTTCGCAACGAATGAACCCGCGCTCGAAGTCGGTGTGGATGACGCCCGCCGCTTGCGGTGCCGTGGCCCCAATCGGTATGGTCCAGGCACGAATTTCTTTTTCGCCGGCAGTGAAGTAGCTTTGCAGCCCAAGCAGCCGATAGGCGGCACGCGCCAGTACCGCTAGGGCTGGTTCCGTGAGTCCGAGGCTTTCCAGCATTTCGCGCCGCTCGTCTTCGTCGAGTTCGGCCAACTCCGATTCTAGTCGTGCACAAACCGGCACGATCGAGCCGCCCTCTTCGTCGGCCCGCTGCCGCAGCTTCTGCACGTATTGGTTCTCGCCCAGCAGATCGTCTTCGTTGACGTTGGCCACGTAGAGCACTCGTTTGGCGGTGAGTAACTGCAACTCGGCCAAGATTTTAGCGTTGCCCGGATCGTCGTAAGACAGGCTGCGCACGGGTTTGCCGTCGGCCAACAGCTGCTGGCATTCTGCTAGGATCTCAAGCTTCGCCTTGGCTTCCTTGTCACCGGAGCGAGCGGTCTTGGTTGCCTTGGTCGTCTGCGATTCGACAGATTGCAGATCAGCTAGCATGAGTTCGGTATCGATGGTCTCGACGTCGCGAATTGGATCGACACTGCCATCGACGTGGATGACATCCGCTTCTTCGAAGCAACGAACGACATGCAGAATCGCATCGACATTGCGAATGTGGGAGAGGAACTTGTTGCCCAACCCCTCACCCTCGGAGGCTCCGCGGACGATGCCGGCGATGTCGACCAATTGCAGGATGGCAGGTACGACTTTTTGCGTCGCGATGTGAGTTTGGATACGAGCCAGTCGCCGATCGGGCACTGGCACCGCACCGACGTTGGGTTCGATTGTGCAAAACGGGTAGTTTTCGCTCGCAATCCCCGCCGACGTCAGCGCGTTGAAGAGGGTTGACTTACCTACGTTTGGCAGTCCTACGATGCCAGCTTCCATGATGTATTTCCCAGGAAATTCTTCGAAAGTGACGCATTGCCAGCATCACGGGCTGGTGCGACCAAGCCGAGCATTTTAGCGGACGGTCAGGCGTCGGAACAACGGTGGCGATAAAAACTTACTGATCTCGCGTGGTCAGATTGGGCGGCAACCGCAATAATGTGTGCGGTTTTAGCCTAGCCGAGAGGTTGCCTTCCCGCGGCAGGTTACCGTTGTGACGAAACAGGCATAGGCGACTTAGAGGGGATGGGTCTGATGTTCTATTGGTGTCGACAAATCGGTCTTGGCGCGGCAGGGTTGCTCGTTGTGCAGATAGTCAACGTGGGAGTGGTGAGCGCGCAAGAAGTTGCGCCGCCCGTGCCATTTCAGATCGGCGAATCGAGCGAGGAAGCCGACGGACTGTCGGTGTTAGACGAGGCGATGCGCATCAAAGTGACGAGCAAGGGACTACGTGATCTCAATCGCGTGATCGAACTGCTCGAGACCGCGATCGACACGGGTCTTGATGCGGAAGACAACGACTTTGCCGAGAGGATGCTATCGGATTCGCTAATGGAGCGGGCCACCAGCCTGATGCAAGTCATCAATTCGCGCTCGATTGCCGATCCGCGAGTGCAGAAAATCCGGTCGCTGGTCACGTCGGATCTCCGTGATGTGATCGCCTACGACGACCCATCGCCGACGGCGTATCTTATGCTGGGCAAGTTGCAAGCGATGCCCGGAGGTGATCCGCGTGAAGCACGGCGTGCAATTGGTAACTTCCTTAAGACTGACGAGATGGAAGACGGTCAGCGGGCCGAAGCTTTGGTGTTACGAGCGCGGATGGTGAAAGATCGCAGCAAGGCGATCGCCGACATGCTCGAAGCCATCAGGCTTGCCCCAGAAAATACGGCCTATCGGTTGACGATGGCAATCTTCCTGCGCCTAGACAATCGGCTAGACGAAGCGCTAGCGGCAATCCAAGAAGCAAAGCAGATTGCCCCTGAAGACGGCAATGCCGTGATTCTAGAAGGAGAAATCTATCGCCAGCAGAACCGTATCGAAGAAGCGCTGGCAAGTTTCGATAAGGCGACCGAATTGTCCCCGCAAGCGCCAGGACCCTATCAAAACCGTGGTGAAATCTATCGCCAACAGAAGGACTACGAAGGTGCGATTGCCCAATTCAATGAGGTGCTCAAACTGCAGCCCGGCGTGTTGATGACACTGCTACATCGAGCTGACGCGTATATGGCCAACCAACAGCTAGATGCAGCGCTGGGAGACATCGAGCTTGTGTTGGAAAAGCAGCCTTCGTTGGTGGCTGCACATCGCTTGCGTGCGGAGATTTTGACTCGTCTGGATCGTATTGACGAGGCTATTGACGAGATGGAGCGTGTTTCGGCGGCGATGCCCGACCAAGTGGAGTTAAAGATGCAGTTGGCACTCTACTATCTTGTCGACAAGCAGCCGAGTAAGGCGATTGAGGCCTACAGCGACGTCTTAGATCAGCAGCGAGACAATTTTTCCGCGCTTCAGTCACGCGGCGACGCGTTTCTGAACGTTGGCAAGCACGGCGAGGCGATCGCTGACTTTACGCGTGCTCTGAAATTGAAGCCTGACGATACCACGTTGCTGAACAATCTTGCCTGGGTCCTCGCGACTTCTCCCGAAGATGGGTTGCGCGACGGAAAACGGGCCGTGGAGCTGGCGACCAAGGCGTGCGAAATGACCGATTATAACACGCCCCATATCTTGAGCACGCTTGCGGCCGCGCTTGCCGAGAATGGTGACTTCCAGGGCGCCATTGAGCGATCGCAACAAGCGGTGAGCATGAATGACCCAGAGCATGGTGAGCAGCTGGCCAAAGAGCTAGAAAGCTATCGCGAAGGTCAACCATGGCGCGAGCGCCAATCGGTCGTCGACGAACCGAAAACGCAGCCGCTGGAAGAATCGCCTCAGCTGGAAGAAACTCCGCAGCTGGACGAATCGCCGATCCGGTTCTAGGATCGGGCCTTTCAAAGCGGTCTCCGTCTGGCTTAGCTCGAAGGCGATTCGATGGCGCGTGTGGCCTTGCACTGGCAGATTCTCATCGCCATGATCGCAGGCGCGGCGCTGGGGGTGTTACTTAACGCGACGGCGGGCAGGCAATTTGCGGGGCGGACTGCCGAGTTCTCGGCCGGTTCGATTCAGCTATTGGGGATGTCCAGCGCAGTCAGCGTATCGGCTGGCGAGATCTGGTCGTTAGATACGCCTGGACGCATCCTCATCCAAATTACGAACGACAACGGAACCGAAGCATACCGGGTCGTCGTGGGAGAGCAGCAGCTCGTCGAACGGCAGCGAGCAGCGGTCGGCGAGCCCTGGCCACCGACCGAAGGCCAACCGTCGCGGAAGGTCGTCACGACGCTCGGCAAACTCAAGTCTCAAGATCCCGCTGCCTACGCACTATTTCGCCAGCATGGCCGTACATTGGCGCGCAAAGTGGGCGACTGGTCCAAGACGATCGGCGATCTCTTTCTGCGCATGCTCAAGATGGTCTCGATTCCGCTGATCATCACCTCGCTTATGTCCGGCGTCACCGGCCTTGGACAGGCCGAACGGCTGGGAAAGATGTTTGGACGTACGTTGCTCTATTACCTTTCGACGAGCATGTTGGCAATTCTGACCGGCCTTGCGATGGTCAATCTTATTCAGCCAGGGGTGACCGGCAACGAGCCAGCGGTCGCGGTCGCAGACGATGGCCATCAGGGCGGCAAAGGATTGGGAGTTGTACTGTTCGAGCAACTCGAAAACATGATCCCGCCAAACCCATTCGCTACGGTTGCCAATGGGAACTTTCTGTCGATTATCGCTTTCAGCCTCGCGTTCGGTGTTTGCACAATTTTGGTAGGTGGCAAGTCAGCCGAGCGGATTAACGAACTTGTCGATGCTGCATTTCAAGTGATGATGAAGCTGACGATGCTCATCATTCGACTGGCGCCGATCGGAGTCTTTTTTCTCATGCTTTCGGCGACCGCGTCGCAAGGTGCTGGTGTTTTTGGAACGCTAGGGTGGTACATGTTGGCGGTCGCGTGCGCTTTGGGATTTCATGCAGTCATCATCCTGCCAGCGATTCTGCGGTTTGTTGCCAAACGTAGTCCGATTCAATTCGCTCAGGCGATGAGTCCTGCGTTATTGACTGCTTTTAGTTCTGCATCGAGTAACGGCACGTTGCCGTTGACGCTGACGTGCGTGGAGAAACGGGCCAAGGTCAGCAATCGGGTGGGTTCTTTCGTGCTTCCACTCGGGGCGACGATCAACATGGACGGCACTGCCTTGTACGAGGTGGTGGCCGTCCTGTTTATCGCGCAGTTCAGTGGCATCGATTTGCCGCTATCGCAGCAGATTGTGGTGGCTTTCACAGCGCTGCTTGCAAGCATCGGTGCGGCAGGCATTCCGCACGCAGGGCTGGTGATGATGGTGATCATCTTGCAGGCCGTTGGACTGCCAACGGAAAGTCAGGGTCTGATCATCGCCGTCGACCGGGTCCTCGACATGTGCCGCACGGCGGTCAACGTCTGGAGCGACTCGTGCGGATGTGCCGTGGTCGCCCGATTCGAGGCCGAAGGAGGCGAATCGCCAGCGCCCGCAGAGTTACGGGGCGAAGGTAATCTCAATATCTGATGCTTGCTGTGCACGGCGGTACGCGATTGCGGCATCTTGATGGTCGCTGGCTTAGGAGCTACACTTGCTCTCCTGCTGGCACCGCTTTGCCGGCAGGCTATTGGGCCCGTGGCGGAATAGGCAGACGCGCATGCTTGAGGGGCATGTGCCCGCAAGGGCGTGCTGGTTCGACTCCAGTCGGGCCCACTTCTATTTCTCTTCTGAGATGAACTGATTCTAAGTTTCTCGCCGGCCAGGATTTCGCGGCTTCGTCCGGATGATCGCTGCCCAGAATGACTGGCCGATTCGGCTAATCTGTTCCTTGGGAAGACGTCTATTTTTCACGCCGTGCAAGCGTAATTGCCCATTGCTGAGACTGAGGCTCGTCGTCAAGAGATTGGCCGCCAGTTGATTTCTCTGTAAATCGATTCCCGTCGGTGAAACTCTGCGTAGACACACCGGTTGAAGTGCATAGAATTCCGATAGCGATACCGACCTGTTTGCTTGAGCGGCGCGAGATCCGCTCGCTACTTCTGAGGAGAAGAATCCGATGCTTAGCCAAGTTATGCAAGACGCAATTAACGAGCAGATCAACAATGAGTTGTTCGCTTCGTACAGTTACCTCTCGATGTCAGCCTGGTGCGAGCATCAGCAGTTTACGGGCTGTGCCCATTGGATGCGGATGCAGAGTGACGAAGAGCGGTCTCACGCTTTGCGACTGCACGACTTTCTGCTGGCGCGTAACGGCCGGGTGATTATGAAGCCGATCGCGCAGCCGACGGTCGACTTTGAGTCACTGCCGTCGGTATTCGAGCAAGCGTTGGCTCAAGAACAGGTGGTTACTAGCCAGATTGACTCGTTGTATGAGTTAGCCTTCAAGGAAAAGGCATTTGCCGCGCTCGTCGAACTCGAGTGGTTTATCACCGAGCAAGTGGAGGAAGAGAAGACTGCCCGCGAGATCGTTCACAAATTTAACCTTGTGAAGGACGACCCTGCGTCGCTGCTGGACCTCGACCGCGAATTGGGCGAACGCAAGGCGGACGAAGAGGGCGAATGACTCGCAGAAAGTTGCGGACGTTAAGCAGCCACGCCGCCCATCAAGTTTCCTAGCGGGCCTATGATCATTGCCACGGGACCCTTGATAGCACCAAAGCCACCGTACTCGCCAATTTCCAGCCACAAGAACAGGCAGCCCATCAGCAGGCAGACGAGCGCGATGATCAGCATGACCGTGTAGACGTCGAGCACCCCCTTTTTGGTGATGACGCTGGGTACGCTAGCCGACTCGAAGCTTGGTTGCGACATTGTCTCTCTCCTGAATCGGTCCCTGCTGAAACTTACGAATGACGCGTGCCACGGCGCGGTCGGGTTCTGTCTTGATAATCTCTGCGCGACCGAGGTAGCGTTGGCCGCGATAGATTTCGACAGTGTGGCCCTTGCGCAGTCCGTCGTCGGCTCCCACCGTGATTTCGATCATCTGACCGCTTGCATCCCGTCGCGACGCGCTGACGATACCGCGAACTTGCGGAACGATTTCGCCGGGTTTGGCTGAAGGATCAATGCCCTTTTCGCGAAGCAGGCTGGTCTTGGTCGCCACCTCCAGTGTGAGCTGTTTGTTGCGCTCGACCAACGTGCTGAGCTTGCCCTGCGCCTGATGCAGCTTGTCGGTCGCGTCGACGGTGGTGCGAACGGCTTCGTCACGTTTTTGCTGATTCTCACTCAGAGCGACGCGCAGATCGGCGACTTCTCGTGTCAGCACTTCGTTGTTTGCCTGTGTTGAGGCAACGGCAGCCAGGTTTTTGCGCTGTTCCTGCAGGAGGCCGTCGAGTTGCTTTTGAATGGTGCTGTTCTGACCGATCAGCTGCACCCGCTCGGATTCGAGCTTGCGAACATCCTGCTGTGCCGCTTCGACCTCGGCTTTCAGCTGGCTTTCGAGAGCATCTTTCTTGCTCTGCAGTTGCTGGTTCTGCGCACGCTGGTCGGCCAATCGCTGCTTAAGCGAATCAGCTTCTGTCTTCCAGTTCTTGTGTGTGGCATAGACCATCACAGACACGCAGACGAGCAGAACGGCCGCGATCATGATCGCAACGGTCAGTATTTTGCCAAGCAGATTCATCGTGTCACTTCCTCAAGGGGTCGCGGTATCGGTGATGCTGCCGACCAGTGTGGCAGGTATCAGGCCAAGCGACCAAAAGGGGTCCGTTGAGAGCGTCCGATGCCCGAACTCTATATCAATTCTAAAGCCGGCAGCGTGAGAAGAGATAGCCGGGACAAGTTACTGAAACTGCCCTTGATAATCGCCCAACTCTCTACCAGCACACGAGATAGTTCCTTAATGGCTAGTATAGTCAGCCTGGGAAAAGAGTGTCAAACTATCTGACTGGGCAAACTGGGCGTTGGCGTAGGCGGTCGGGGCAGTTCTGACAGTTCTGCCGTCTGGAGGGGACAAACGCTACGCGACCGAGCCCTGCCTGGCCCAAATCGCGGTGAGAACGATCAGTTTGGGAAGCACCCGCACCCGCTACCGCAGAATCCCGGTGGTGGCCCTTCGGGTGCTGTTTTCCCGGAGTGGGCCGCCGGCACGCTAAGTAACTTGTCGAGGTTATCGCCTCCGCACGACTCGCACAGTGGCATCTCTTCGCCGCGGAGCAGCAGTTCTTGCTCGCATTGGCAGTCTTGGCAAACGAATTCGTAGAGTGGCATTTTCGTCGTGGCTGAGAGGTGGGTGCTGTGCTTGTGCCTACCATTCAGGGCGACGCAGCACTTCGTTGGCAATGATCAGCTGCCGCATTCCTTGCGGGCTGCGCAGCATCTCGGCGATGTTGCCGGCAACATCGTCTTTGGCCGCATTATCTGCTGCTGGTGCGGCAGGACTCGACCCGTCGCGATGTTGCAAGCTTCCCAGATCATGGTCGAACTTTTCGTGCAAATGCGCATCAAGGCGTTCGTCGGACTGGGCCACGGTGGTGGCGAGCTTCTCGGATTGCGGAGCGAGGTCGGCAGTGCCGAGGTGCCGCTCGACATGTTCCGCGACGCCCTCGTTGCGCAGCGTCTTCGGTCGTTTCTTGCGAGGCAGTTCTTTCGCGACACGCGTTGGTTGCGCCCTATCACGGGGTGGTGGCATCTGTGGCGGCTTCGTCGTGGTCTGCGCCTTCTGTGGCTCGGGCCGACCTTGCGCTCGGCGGAGAAACTCCTCGACTTCGCTCCTGAGAGCATCTTCTTGGTTGCGCGGGCCGGCAGGCGCTGGAGCGGCGAAATCGTCCATGTCGACCGGTTTGGGCTGTGGGCGCGGACGTTGCTTCTGTTTCTTCTTTGCTTTCGCTTCTTGCCGGCTGCCGAGCAACTGGGCGATTGTCCACATAATGAAAAAAATGGCACCGATCACCATTTCCCAAAGGTCGCCGGCGGCGAGCAGTATGTGAATGGATTCGCTCATTGTCTTTTTAGAATCGAGTAAGACTCTGGATGGGCGGGCAGCGACCGACAAACTTACCGTGGCAACCTACTCGCGTCGACTGCCCGCGTTGGCGATCGAACCACGCATGTCGGTATCGGCCTGTACATTTTGTAGCTTGTAGTAGTCGAGAATGCCCAATTTTTTGGTGCGAAACGCCTCGGCCATTGCCTTGGGTACTTCGGCCTCGGCTTCCACAAGATGTCCACGATTCTCTTCGATCTTGGCGAACTCTTCTTGCTCGGCAGACACGGCCATTGCGCGACGGCCTTCGGCTTGGGCGCGGGCGACCCGCGTGTCTGCTTCGGCCTGATCCGCCTGGAGGCGAGCACCGATGTTATCGCCGACGTCGATATCGGCGATATCGATCGAGACGATCTCAAAAGCTGTCTGCGAGTCGAGCTTGCGAGCAAGTACGGCTTTGGAGATCAAGTCGGGGTTTTCGAGCACGTGGGCATGGGTGTCAGCCGAGCCGATAGCGCTAACGATGCCTTCGCCGACGCGCGCGACAATCGTTTCTTCAGTCGCTCCGCCAATCAACTGCTCAAGGTTGGCACGCACGGTTACGCGGGCGCGAACTTTGAGCTGAATTCCGTCTTTCGCCACCGCATCGAGTGTGGGGCGCTTGGAGTCACGCGATGGGCAATCGATCACCCGCGGGTAAACGCTCGTCTGGACGGCTTCCAATATATTGCGGCCGGCCAAGTCGATAGCGGTCGCTTGTTTGAAATCGAGGTTGATAATCCGTGCCTTGCGAGCAGCGATCATTGCTCGCACGACTAGTGGTACGTTGCCACCGGCAAGGTAGTGGGCTTCTAACGCCTTGCTGGTCACGCCGTCTTCTTCGTCGATGCCCGATTTAACGGCCATGATCTTGCTGCGCAAGATCACCGTCGGATTGACCTTGCGAAACGACATCCGGAATAAGTCAAACAGCCCGATGCCGGCGCTAGTCATGATCGACTGAATCCACAGCCGCATGTAGCGCGCCGTGACCACCAGAAAGATCAGACCTAAGATGATCACCCCGAAGCCGATGATCAACAAGACGGTGTTGCTGACCGCGAAGAGAGGTGCTTGCAAGTTTTCGCTCCAGCTTGGCATCGTGGATTCTTTCCCGGTGAAATCAATCTTGAATAGGGTAGTACGTCGTTTTGTACTGGTATCGCTGCCGCAGTGCAAGTTGTTCGACTTAAGCCTAACCTAGCGGCTCTTCAAAGTCTTCCATGCCCAGTTCCTCGATGGGCGTTGAAAACACGTCCTTCGTCTCTTTCACGACGCGCCGCGACTCGTCGTCGTCGGCTGGCCGCACCACAACTCGGTTGGCCCGCACTTCCACAACAACGACCGCTTGACCGAGGTCGATCGCAGCTCCTTGACTGATCGCGTCGACATATTGCCCGTCGATCTGTACGGAACCTGAGGGCAACATCTTCGACTTCGCGATGCCGATCTTACCCACGAACTCGCGTCGTGTTTCGGTGGGTTTGAGATCTTCCGTCGATTTCAATTCGCCGAGAAACGCTTTTCCCATGGGAGTGCGTGGCCAATACTTGAACGCCAGGCCCACGGCAGACGGAGCGGCAACTATGGTGATCAAAATAAAACTAATGCCGGCAGTCGAACTTTGACGAAATGCCATGACGATGCTGGCGAGCAGGACGACGGCGGAGCAAAGACTCAGGATGCCGCCAGAGGGAATGAATACTTCGAGCACGATCAGACCGCAGCCGACAATCATCAAGATCACCGCCCAAGTCAAAGGATCGAGGGTCGACATGTTTACGCTCCGTCCACTTTCAGCATGAAACCAACTGCCAACATTCTACCATTTTCTTATCCGAAAAGGGCAAAATCAGCGTGAGAGTGCTAGACGCGTGCCGGTCCAGTCGCCCGCACATATACGCGATTCGCCTGCGCTTCGACCACTTCGACTGGTGTCCCGCGATCGAGCGGCTCTCCCTCGGCGATCACGTCGATCAGCTCATGATCGATCTCCGCTTTGCCCGCGGGCCGCAAGTGTGTGGTGGCGACTCCCTGCATGCCGACGAGATGCGAGTAATCGACCACCAATTCGCGATCCTCCTGCATCGCCCGCTCCTCCGGTTTCATCCGTTCTAGCACCAAGTGCCGAAACACGGGAGCGTCCGGAAGATAACGGCGCGAAACAAGGACACATGCGATTAGCCCCACGCACGCGATTGCTAGCGAGCTGACCGAACTTGTTAGCGCCTCGATATCCTGTTCGCTGCTAGGGCGCACGAATGTCAGGCTTGCTAGGATGATCGAGGCGATCATCATCGTGCCTCCGCCGAGGCCAAAAATGCCGAATCCCGGCAACACAAAGATCTCGATCAGTACGAACAACAGCCCTCCAACGAAGAGCAACGCCTCTAGCCAGCCGGCGGTGCCGTTGAGGTATTGGCTCCAGAAAAACAGCATGATCGAGACGCTGCCGACGAACGCACCGAAGCCGATGCCGGGCGCTTTGAGTTCGAGGTACAGGCCGTAGAATCCGACCATCAGCAGAATCCAGGCGAGTTGCGGCGTGGCCAGAGCTTCGACGAATTCCAATGCCCAGTTCGGTTTGGCGACCGGAGGATCGACCTCGATCTGAAACAGCTGCTTGAGTTCGTCATAACTCGCAACAGTTTGCCGCGCGATTCCCAGCTGAGCGACGCGCTCGCCCGGCAAAACTACCGGCTGATTTGCTCCGACCAACGGCTCGCCTTTGACCCAGGCGTCCGCGTCGGGCTGTGCTGTGGCCTCCTCTTCGCTCATCCAGCGTACTTCGCCGGTCGTCTTGTCCCGATACCCGAACAGTTCGATGTTCGGGTCAATCATCGCGTTGAGCAGCGACCAGTTTCGCTCGGCCAGTGGGGCCAGCGAATCACGCACCGAGGCCTTGGCCGCTTGCAGTTCCGCTGCCGGGTCGTTGGCGACGACTTCGAGACGCTGCTCGAACTCGTCTCGGGCTGGCTCGGCCGGCGCGTCGACGGCACCCAGGCGCGCTTCTGGATGAAGGATGAGCTGATCGCACGCAAGCGCCACAACTGCCGCGCTGCCGCGTGCTTCGGCCGGTACGTAAGCGATCGTTCGAACGGAGTTCTCGTCCAGTTTGGCTAGCGTCGTCGCGAGCTGAACGCTTGCAGCTAAATCGCCGCCGGTGCTGTCAATTCTTAGACCGATCCAATTGCGCTGCTGCTGGAGTGCAGTCGTCAGCATGGTCTCGACGCGGCTGACGACGCGCGGCGTAATCGGTCCGCGAATATCGATGATGACTGGCTGCCACTCGCCCGCTAGGGTGTCTTCTTCGCGGATTGCCGCCACGGGGACTTTGAGCGCCCTTCCGAGTCCTTCGCGATTGGATGCCAGAAATTTAACGAATCCGAACTGCCGGCCTTCGCGACCTTCGAAAGAACCGAGCGAACCTGCGGGGACAAGCAGTTGTTCGTCAATTACTTCGCGGTCGGGCGGATTGTCGGCCATGTCGCGTCTTAGCACGAACTCGGTCCCCTGCTCGGTTTCGACTTGCAGGACTTCGGCAGATGCATCGATCATGCCAATCGCAAGCGCGACGGGAATGGTTCGACGCGACTCGGCGATCTCTCGGTACGCGCCGACGACCGTTTCGCTGACCGTACCTTCGGCCGCCTCGTCGACAGCAGACTCGCCAATCGTGGCGTCGGCGGCCATGACGATCTCTTCGCACGCCAGCGCAAGCAGCGTGCCGTGACCACGAATCGATCTCGGCACATAGGCGACCGTCTTGACGCTCGACATCTGCCGACCCGACACGTATCTGGCGAGCGAGAGTACGCGCTCGAATTGGCTGCCAGCTCCGCCATCGCCTGCTTGACGGTGGGGTTCTAATTGCAACACCAGCACCGGACGGCGAGCGTCCTGGTTGAGCCGCGACTGGTCGACCAGTCGATCTCGCACACGACCAATGGTGGCCTGCAAAGTCTGATCGGCGTTGCCGGTCAGCGGCAGATGGACTCGCACGAGCGCAACTTGAACGTCAGCTGCCGGCCCAGGCTCAATCGGATCGTCAGACGCGATAGCTGTGCCGAAGCATAGCAATTGGACCAGTGATAGCATGGCAGCGTGACGTGCCACAGAAAACACCATGTTTTGAGCCTTCGACTGAGAGACGCGCGTCTGAACACACCAATTATACGGCGTGCCTGACGGACGGAAAAGCGATTGGATTGATCCACCTTCCGCCTAGTATTCGTTGCGCAGAAACGATTATTGCTGCGCGAAGCCGTAGACAGACTTCACCGCGAGCCGCATCGTGCCTTGGGCGCTGTACTGGAAGTCGCCCTGCGGCGTTTTCTCGACAATCGACATCGTCATAGGGCCGGAAATCTCGGCGCTCACGATTCGACACGTGTCGATTTGGATTGCCATCTGTCCAAACGCATGGATGCGCACAGGATTCGTGGGCTCACCGACCGCCTTGATCGAAGACGAGAACACCGCGCAGCGTTTACCCTCGATTTCGCCGACCGATTTGAGCTCCAAGACGAACTCCTCGACGCGACCAAACTGTCCGCCCAGGCCCATCAGCTGCTCCGCCGTCTCGCGCGACAGTCGCAGTTGGTCGCCAATGCAGAACTTTCCCACAAGATATTTGATCAGAGGATTTGGGCGACCTAGATTTTGCAGACTCGTGACAATGATCTCGAATTCGTCACGCGAAGGAATCGCCCCGTCGGCGTCGGTGACGTAGAGGCTCGAGCCTTCGCGAGTAACGAAGTAGCTGCGCTGCTCGACCGGCTGGACGATTTCGTCAGCAGGTTGATCGTTTTCCGTTGATGTCGTGCGAGAGAGCGGGTAGGTGACGTGTGCACGTCGCACGTTGCCGTCGACGACTTCTAGGACTTCGACGAAACGCTGCTGACGGCGACTCATCCCATTCTTGCTCTCGTGCGCCTGCTGCTCTGCTTGCGTGATCGACGTGTTGAGCTGAAGTTCGACTTCGACAGTCTGGGCAACTCGATCTCCGACGCGGGCAGGCTGCTGCGCGAACGTGACGGCCGTGGCGTCGGCGGTGCTAGGATCCATGTTACCGACCATGTGCGTGGCAGGCTGGATTTCGACGGCATGGCTGACGGCCGCGAGGATCTGCGTCGCGAGCAACACTGCAAGGGCTGGTCTATGGGTGAGTTGCTTCATCTTGCCGAGTTCCAGGGTACAAGCGAGATGGACCAATCGGTCCAGACTGCGGGTATCATCGCGACGGTTCAGTCTCGGTCAAGCTTGATCGCGGACGAGCTAGCACAGACCCGCCCGAAATCAGCAGTTTGCAAGCATTGCAGCCGTGTGGGCGAAACGATATATTGAGCGATTACCAAACACTCAGCCAAGACAACATACACCGTCATTCCTCTTCCGGAGCGGACTATGACTATCGACAAGAGCCTGAAGGTTCGCCGCGGCGGATCTTCCAACCGCAGTGTTCTGAGCCGTGGCGAACGCCTTGAAAAGCTGAAAGAGTCCGACCGCTGGCAAGAAGGCGATTCGCCCTTCGGCCTTGCCAAGGTGCGTGTTCGCAAATTGGTGATGAAGAAGAAAAAGAAGAAAGCCAAGGAAGAAGACGAAGAGAGTTAGTCTCGTCCTTTCCAACGGCAAAAAGGCCATCCAACGAGTTGTTGGATGGCCTTTTTAGTGATTGGATCTCTGTCGCGCTCTAAGACTTGATCATGTCCTTGACGGTCATGCCACCAGGAATCATCGGCAACACGTGCTCTTGGTAGGGGGCTGCCACGTCAAGTAGGTAGGGTCCATCAGAGTTGATCATCTCCTCCAGCGCTGGGAGCAGGTCTTCCTTCTTCTGCACGAAGCTAGCACCCCAGCCAAAGCCCTTTGAGATCTCGACGAAGTCGGGATAGCGTTCTTCCTTGGCCTCGGCACCAATGCCGTCTCCGGCGCCTGCCCATTCAGGATTGTCGATTGGCCCGAGGTAGGTATGAGCGCGGTTGCCCTTCATGAACCGGTCTTCCCATTGGACGACCATGCCGAGGTGCTGGTTGTTGAGTAGCAACACCTTAACGGGCAGCTTCTCGCACCTGCACGTAGCCATTTCCTGGATGTTCATCAAGTAGCTGCCGTCGCCATCGATGTCGATGACTAGACTGTCGGGGTTGGCGGCTTGCACGCCCATCGCGGCGGGCAGACCAAAGCCCATCGTGCCCAGTCCACTGCTGCTGAGCCAACGGCGCGGCTTGTCAAACTTGAAGAACTGGGCAGCCCACATTTGGTGCTGACCGACGCCGACGGTGATGATTGGGTCGCGGTCGGCGGTCAGTTTCCACAGCTGCTCGATCGCTAACTGCTGTGTGATTCCCTCGTAGGAACGGTCGAACGAGAATGGCTCGTCAGCCTTCCACTTCATGCATTTGTCGACCCAGGCGGAGATGTCCTCGGGCGGCTCCACAATCTTGTTCAGCTCGGTCAACGCGAACTTCACGTCGCTGCACACGGGAATGTGTGCTTGCTTATTCTTGTTCAGCTCCGAAGCATCGATGTCGACGTGGATGATCTTGCCGTGCTTGCAGAACTCTTCGACCTTGCCGGTCACGCGATCGTCAAAGCGAACACCCAGCGCGATCAGCAAATCAGCTTCGTCCACCGCGTAGTTGGAGTAGACCGAGCCGTGCATGCCCAACATGTCCAGCGACAGTGGATCAGTACCGGGAAACGCTCCCAAGCCCATGACGGTCGTGGTCGTCGGAATACCCGTTTTCTTCGTCAGCTCACGCAGCTCTTCACTGGCCTCTGCCAAGATGATGCCGCCTCCAGCGTAAATCACTGGCCGCTTGGCAAGTTTGATCGCGGCAGCAATCTGCTTGATCTGCTCAGGCTTAGCATGCGGCTTGTCGAATGTGTAGCCGGGCAGATTCAACTCGGCGTCGTAATCAGGCACGCACGATTCGAGCTGCACACTCTTGGGAATATCGATCAACACCGGCCCCGGTCGACCTGTCGCGGCGATGAGGAAGGCCTCTTTAATCACGCGGGCCAAATCTTCGACCTCGGTGACCAGATAGTGATGTTTGGTGATGCCGCGGCAGACTTCGACGATCGGAGTCTCCTGGAAGGCGTCGGAGCCGATTGCTTTGACGGGTACCTGCGCGCTGATCGCGACCATGGCGATGCTGTCGAGCTTGGCGTCGGCGATCGCGGTCACCAGGTTGGTGGCGCCAGGGCCGCTGGTCGCCATGCAGACGCCCACTTTGCCCGTGGTGCGCGCAACACCCTGTGCGGCGAAACCACCGCCTTGTTCGTGACGGGGCAGGATCGTGCGAATCTGATCGCTGAATCGCGTCAGCGATTGGTGCATTGGCATGCTGCAGCCACCGGGATAGGCGAAGATGACGTCGACGCCCTGATTCACCAGCGATTGGATCACGATGTCCGCTCCGGTTGTCAGTTCGCCAGTTGCCTTGGTCTTCTTCTCGATGGTTGCCACAATGTCACCTCAATGAAATTAAAATCGTGCCTGATTGGGGATTCGTAAGTTGCCCGTCGCCGCCGCTCGATCCCGCCGCTGTTAGCAGCTTCGGCTAGGCCGCTGCTAAACCTTTCTACGCTAAGCGAAAACGTCCAGAAAAACAAGCCAAACAGGTTGTTTTTGCGGGTTCTGCTGTCATCGCAGGGGCATCCCTAAACCGATCCAAGACCGGTTTGCCAAGGCCCGGGTTCGCTAGCTATCGCTCCAACACGAGCCGCCAACGGCTGACACACGCTCGCTCATGGGTTGCCGTCCGCCGCTCTGCTCTGCCTTGGCGCGTAATTCGAGTGATCGCAGAGATTTTGCAACGTTTGGAGTTTTGAAACGCTTTTGCATTTAATTTTCAAAATTCTCAGCCCAAATCGCGGGCATCTATTCTCAAACCGTTGCTAACTAGCAGCTTACACAGATCGGCGAGGACATCAGCACGCGGCTATTGCAACTATTCGCGATCTGGCCGTTTCAAAACTCCGTGTCCGGCGTGATTCGCCACCGGCGCGATTTTTGGGTCCGGGTATCGTCATTTCACACGCTGCGAAAGTGGCAACAGCAGTGGCCATGCGCCATTATCGACATGCAGGCCCGTAACCAAACCATGATTATTGGCCGGTTGGAGGTGAGGACGGTGCCTTCGGCGGCATTGTCGATGACCGGTATGCTCTCACAGTGGCTTGGACTGTGGCGCGACAATTCGCGGCATTGGCATTAGTTGCTTTGCATTAATTGACCAGTCGTTTACAATCAAGCGACGTGCGGATTTTAGAATAGGAACAGAAGAAATTCTCGATTGGAGTTGCTGCATGAACACCCGTGTACCAAAGCTCGTCACCGGGGGATGCTTCCTGCTCGTCGCCGTTGGTGCATTCGATGCGGAACGAGTCGCGGCCCAACTATTTGGAGACGTGACCACGCTGGTGAGCCTGCCCAATGTGTCGAACGCCTATGAAGGCAACTCGGCCACTGGCAACACGATTACACGGGTCGTGCAGTATCGCAATACTTCGTCACTTCCATTCGTGGTCGAGGGCATCAGAGCAGTCCATTCGCTGGATCCCGAAGACCTCGGTTTTCCGGATCTAACGCCAGATAACCTGCAGGACATCCGCCGCGCGACATTAGCCATGTTTCCCAACACCGATATTCTCAATGCAACGGGTTGGGTGTTTCTCGATCCGCCGCGCAAAGAGTGGACGACTGAGATCTTGCCATTCAACGCGCTGCCGTTGGTGGTCGAGCCCGGCGAGGTGTTTCAATATGCCCGAATTAGCACCAACAACACCTTCGGCCCCGACTTTGGACCCAAGGCTTCAGGTAGCATGACGATCTCAGAAATCAACACGATCGGCGAAATCTCGATGGCCATCGAATTAGACTGGCGTATCATTCCTGAACCAACTACCTCGGCACTCGGAATCATAGGACTGCTCAGTCTGCTGTCCGCACGAAGGCCTTAAGTTCGTTTTGTTGGCCATCGGTCCGACGACTCGTAGGAGCTGCGGGCTATGCCTGCTTTGCCAGACGGAGTGCTCCATGGGCGGTAAGTTCCGTGATCTGGCCCGCGGAACCGCTTTTCAACGACTTCCGCTTCGTTTACGCTCTTCTACTCAAGCGTAGTTACAATAGGTCGGGCGGCGCAGAGTCTTGTCGTCGTAAAGCCGCCGCGAGTTGGAGATTTGCTTTGTCAAGAATAGTTCTGATCGCGTTGCTGATTTGCAACTTTGCGATGGCGATACAGGCAAAGGAAGCTGCCGTTCGCAAGACGGAGGTACGACGCACGCACGAGCAGTTGCAGGCGGCGTTGTGGGTACGGACTTCGGTCGAGTACGACGTGGCTTGCGTGCAGGCGTACGCGCTTGCGGCAATGCGAGTCGAAGAAGCACTGGCCGATCCGTCTTGGAGTGCAGCAATCGAGCAGACGGTCGATTATCATGAGCTGCCACCGGCGGTGGTGCTCGACGTCGACGAGACGGTGCTGGACAACTCGACGTTTCAGGTGCGATTGGTGTCGCAGAATATCGACTTTAGTGCCAAGCTGTGGGACCAATGGGTTGCCGAAGAGCAAGCCGTGGCTGTTCCGGGTGCGAAGGACTTCATCAAGTTTCTTGTCGCCAAAAAGATCGCGGTGCTGTTTGTCACCAATCGCGATGTCTCCGGCGAAGCAGCCACCGTCAACAACCTGTCGGCGGTGCTCGATATGCCGGTCACGAAAGAGCAGGTGCTGTGCAAGAGCGAGCAAGCGGACTGGACGTCAGACAAAACCGCCCGACGTGCGCATCTGGCGAAGAGTCATCGCCTCTTGCTACTGGTCGGCGACGACTTCAACGATTTTGTCTTACTCGGCAAAGTCTCGCCGCAGCATCGCGTCGAAAAGGGGAAGGAATATCAGCAGCACTGGGGCAAGAAATGGATTCAACTGCCCAACCCCTTGTACGGTCACTGGGAGAAATCGATTTTCAAGTACGACTACTCGATGTCGGACGAGCAGAAGCTGAACATCAAGTACGAAACGCTTGGCAACGGCAGCACGGCAAATTAGCCCCTCACCTATCCGCGGGCGCGGCGCGGGATGGTGAACGAATAGAGCACCACGACGGCACCAGTGCCCATCAGACTCCACGGAGCCCATTCGGGTGGCACCAGGTCTTCTTCGGTGTATTGGCGCGGCTGACCCTCGACCCGTTTTTTGATGACGGCCTTCTCCAACGCCAACGCCTCGACTCCGAGTAGGCAGGTATAGGCACCTAAGGCAAGAAACAGAGATCGCCACATGGTCGGTAGCTCCTTCGTTGGGCGGGAGGGAAGTCGTCCAATCTTCGCATCGGCGAGTGACCGAAGCTGCCTGCAAGCGTATCGTGCTGACTCGCCGGTTCCCGGCGATTTTCGTTGCGGTCAATCCGGTCGCTGCGGTTGTGCGGGCGCGATCATGCTATGATGAGGTCATGCCTGAAAGCGGTAAAAGTTGGCTTCGCGTGCGCTGGCGCACGCTGTTTTTGCTGGTGATCGCGACGATCGTTGGATGGAGTGCGTACTCGTATTGGCAAGAGTATCGCGAGCAAGCGGCCAAACGCGCGCGAGAGCTGATGGCACCGTCCGTCGGCAAGACCTGCTGGGTGATCTTTCGTAATGCCGAATCAGGCATCGATCGCGCGAAATATGGCCCAGCCAGCATCGAGGGCACCGAAAACTCCGTGCGCGGCACCTTCGTCAAACTCAACGACGAGTGGATCGTGTTGAGGGCGCCCAGCAACGAACAGCTGTGGATACCGCGCGAGCATGTGCTACTGATGCGAGTGGAGTAGGGAAGGATGTTCGAGCCGACCAACATTCGATTCAGCCTGAAGCAGTTGCTAGTTGCGATGACTTTGGTAGCCGTTTTCGTCTACTTCATCGGAACATGGGTGCTTGGATTGTTGATCGTGCAAGTCGCGTTGCCGACGATTGTCGGGGTTATCATTCGGCTGTTTGGAAGCTTCCTTCCAAACCATGTTCTTCCGTGGGCAGCCGTCGGCATGCTGCTCGCCAGCATAGTGGTGCTGTGGATCTTCATGATCAACCAGTATGGCCTTACTGATGAGGTAGCGATAATCCATGCTTGCTACTTGGTTTTCTGGATTCCGCAACTGTTCCTGATGGACGCGCTGGTACGTCGCCGCGATTGAGCTCCGCTCTTCCTGCTCAAAGCTGTGGACGTTAGAATTGGGCAACCAATGAACCCAGTCGACACGGCCAAGTCGTCGGCTGCTGGGTCATCGCAATCTGATGAGCTGCACGAACTGGCCGCCCAACTCGAGCATCAGAGCGGCTTTGCCGAAGTGTTATCTAGCCTTGCCAACGGCAATGGCGGGACACTTGGCGGAGTCTGGGGTTCGTCGTGCGCGCTGACGGCTGCGGCTTTGCAGCGGCGCTGTGCGGGTCCGTTGGTTGTTGTGTTGCCTCACGCGCGCGATCTTGATGCGTTCGTCGACGATCTGGCGCTATTCACGCCGGCAGCTTCTGGGCAATTTCCTGCCTGGGAAAGCGACGCTGGCGAACGCGTGTTGCATGACGACATCTACGGGCAGCGGCTGCGTGTGCTGAAAACTCTGCATGACCGTCGGGCCACCGGTACGGTCATCGTGACTGCGATCCAAAGCCTGATGCAACCGGTTCCCAGCGCCGACGATCTGCGATCAGCAACGCGCACGATCGCGGCGGGTGATTCGTTTGATGCCGAAGACTTTACGCGCTGGCTAGTTGAGCAAGGTTGCACGAGCACGACCGCGATCGAACTACCCGGCGAATTTTCGCTACGTGGCGGCATTCTCGACGTATTTTCGCCTGAGTCCGAGTATCCCGTACGCATCGAGATGTTCGGCGACGAGGTCGAGTCGATCCGTTCGTTCGACGTTGCGACCCAGCGCAGCGTGTCTTCACTCGATGCGGTCGACGTCACCGTGTTGCAGCCGAATCGCGCCGACCGCACACACTTTGCGAGTTACCTGCCGCTGGATAGTTGGTTCATGCTCGTGGAACCCAACGAGATTGACGAGGAAGGGCGCTACTACCATCAGCGTCTGGAAAATCCCGAAGACTTTTTCGCCACGAGCCTGACGCTGAAGGAGATTTACAAGTTTCCCTCGGTCACAGCATCTGGTGTGCCGGCAGGCTCCTACGACACGACCGCCCATTTGCAGTTTGAATCGATCGAACGTTTCAGCGGCGACATCAACCGCGTGCGCGAAGAACTCGACGCGGCGGCACTCGACCAGCAGGTTTATCTGATTGCCGAAACGGACGCAGAAGTCGAACGGCTCACCGAGTTGTTTGCCGAGACGAATTTGATGGCCGAGGGGCGGTTGTCGTTCGTGCTGGGTCGATTAGCCAACGGCTTCCGCTCTGTCAGCGAGCAAGCAGTGCTGATCAGCGCGGCTGAGTTGTTTCAGCGGGAAGAGATCAGCCGCGGCACGCGCCGCAAAACCGGTCGTGCGATCGATAGTTTCTTGCAGCTCAACGAAGGCGATCTCGTCGTCCACGTCGCACACGGCATCGGACGCTATCGAGGCATCAAGCTGCTGGAGAAGGACGGCGGCGCCGAAGAACACCTCGAAATCGAGTTTCACGGCGGAACGCGAATCTTTGTGCCCTCCAGCAAGATCGACCTCGTGCAGAAGTACGTCGGCGGGCGCAAGGCGAAACCAGCACTCGCGAAGATTGGCGGCAAATCTTGGCTGCGACAAAAAAAGTCTGCGGAGAAAGCCGTCACGGACATGGCCGCCGATATGTTGGAGGTGCAAGCCGCCCGCGCTGCGCGACCAGGCATCGCTTTTCCCGCCGACAGCCAGTGGCAGCAAGAATTTGACGCGGCGTTTCCCTACCAAGAAACGCCCGACCAGTTGCTTGCCATCGAGGCCATTAAAGACGATATGCAACTGCCCAAACCGATGGACCGCCTCCTGTGCGGCGATGTGGGCTTTGGCAAAACCGAAATGGCGATGCGTGCTGCGTTTAAGGCGATCGACGCGGGTTATCAAGTGGCTGTGCTTGTACCGACGACCGTGCTGGCGGAGCAGCATGGGCGGAGCTTCAAGCAACGCATGGCGGAATTTCCGTTTGAGATCGCCGTGTTGTCGCGTTTTTGTTCGGCCAAAGAGCAAAAGGAAATCGTTAAACGAGCGACTGAAGGTCAGATCGACTTGGTGATCGGCACGCACCGGCTGGCATCGGCGGATGTGCAGTTTGAGAACTTAGGTCTAGTAATCATCGACGAAGAGCAACGATTTGGCGTCGCGGTGAAAGAACGGCTCAAAGCGCTGCGAGCCGCGATCGACGTGTTAACCATGACTGCGACGCCGATTCCGCGGACGCTACATATGTCGCTTCTCGGCGTTCGCAACATCTCCAACTTAGAGACCGCGCCGAAAGACCGCCTCGCCGTCGAGACGCGCATCGCACGTTTTGACGAGCAACTCGTTCGTCATGCCGTGCTGCGCGAACTCAATCGCGATGGGCAGGTCTACTTCGTCCACAATCGCGTACACGATATTCACGCCGTCGCCGCACGTCTGCAACGCATCGTCCCAGAGGCGACCCTCGGTATTGGGCACGGGCAAATGCCGGAGTCGGAGCTGGAAGACGTCATCCTCGGCTTCGTGCGTCACGAGTTCGACATCTTGCTCGCAACAACGATCATCGAAAGCGGCATGGACATTCCAAATGCCAACACGATGTTCATCGACGATGCCGATCGCTATGGATTGGCTGACCTACATCAGCTTCGTGGTCGCGTCGGCCGGCACAAGCATCGAGCGTATTGCTACTTGCTCGTCGACGAAGACCGCCATCTTTCACCAGAGGCAGCGCGACGATTGCGAGCGATCGAAGAGTACAGCCAGATGGGCGCGGGGTTCGCATTAGCAATGCGCGACCTCGAGCTACGCGGTGCGGGCAACTTGTTGGGAACGCAGCAAAGTGGCCACATCGCGACCGTCGGGTACGAGCTCTACTGTGCGTTACTCGAAAAGGCCGTTCGCCAGCTCAAAGACTTGCCGCCTGTCGACACGGTCGACGTGTCGATCGATTTGCCAGTGAGTGCCTACTTCCCTCGGCAATATGTAACCGACATGCGAACGAAGATCGATCTCTACCGCCGCTTAGGTCGCATCGGTAAAGAATCGGAACTCGACGATTTGCGTGCCGAGCTAGCCGATCGTTTTGGTCCTGTGCCGGCGGCCGTCGATCAACTGATCGAGCAGCAGCGCTTGCGAATTTGGGCTCACCGCTGGGGAATTTCCTCTGTCCACCAGGAGGACAAGTACGCCGTGCTCGGCTATTGCGACCGTCAGAAAGTAGCCGAGTTGGTCAGCCGTTCCGGGAATCGATTGCGGATTGCCGATGCTTACAGCGCGTATCTCCCACTGAGTAAACAACTTAGCGAGGCCGACGAAATTCTCGACGCGGTGAAATCGCTATTGCGGCCCGTTCCGAAGGCTGGCTAGAATCCCGCCGCAATTTTCTAGTCTCGAAATGCCATTAGGCAGCTATCACCGCGGGCCGACAACGTGCTGAAGAACCTGTCAACAGAGCACCCCAACCTGCCTGCGCCGCACGCCAAGTGCCTTGCGCTGCTACTGGCGTGGATGGTGTCGATGGCCGCAGTGCGGGCGGAAGCGCCGTTCAACCCTCCACCGCCGCCCAGCGCCGTGCCTCCGTCGGTGCGTGGGCTTTATACACCATCAGCAGAAATAACCTCGCCCGCACAGCTCGCTCCTTCGCGGTCGGCGGCAAGTTCGCATGCTGCAGCGACTTCTCCGGTGACGCCGACGAGCACCGCCGGTGCCCGTCCGTTGGAAGGCGGCGAGATCGTCGCGCGAGTGGACGGTCAGATTGTGCTGGCCAGCGACGTGCTGTGGCAAGTCGACCAATTGATCGACGCGAACCGCGATCGCATACCTGCGAACAGGATCTCGGAAGCGCGACGAGCACTCTTGCGCCAGCAGGTCATGGGCCTGATCGATACGAAGATCATTTATGCCAACTTTCGTCGCACAGTGCCTGCGGAAAACCTCCCTTCGATTATGGACAACTTGAAGCAAGCGTTTCGTCAGCAGGAGGTACCGCGCTTGGTCAAGATGCTCAAACTCAAAGACAGTGAAGAGCTTGAACAGCTACTGGCAAAGTCAGGCACTTCACTCAACGACGTGCAGCAGCAGTTCAACGAGCGCACCATTGCCGGCGAGTGGTTGAGGCAGATGATGCCCAAGCCGAAGGAAGTGACGCACGAACAGATGCTGGCGTACTACGAGGAGCACAAACAAGAGTACGAGTTTCCGGCGCAGGCGAAGTGGGAAGAGTTGATGGTTCGGTTCGCCCGACACAATAACGATCGCGATGCAACCTGGAAGGCCATTGCCGGCCTCGGCAACGACGTCTGGCAACGCGTGAAACAATCGCCTGGCTTGCGTGGCCCGGTCTTTGTGGAAATGGCTAAGGTAAAGTCACACGGTTTCACGGCCAAAGACGGCGGGCAACACGATTGGACCACCAAAGGAGCGATGCGCAATGGAGAAATCAACGATGCATTGTTCTCGTTAAAGGTGGGCCAGCTTAGCAACGTGATCGAAAGCGAAAGTGGGTTCCACATCGTTCGCGTGCTTGAGCGTAAAGAAGCGGGTCGTACGCCATTCACTGAGGCGCAGGCCGATATCCGGGAGATCTTGGCGAAACAGCAACGCGGTGGATTGGCAGAAGAGCAAGTCGCCAAGCTGCGCAAGAAGAGTCGCGTCTGGACGGTATTCGACGGTGTGATGACGGCCGAAGAGTTGGCTCCAAAACGCGAGACAAGGCGACGCTAATTCACGCCTCGCAGCCATCATCGACCGCCGAAGTCTGGTATCCGTCAATTCATGCATTCTGCGTAAGATTTGACGAAGTTGGCGGCAACGTCTCTTGCCGCGATCCATCACGGCGCGATTTATCGCCGCAGATTTCGTGCCGATTGAATCCTCACTCGTCAACCGCTACACTTGCTTACAAGCCCAAACCCTAAGCCTAGGCGGTCGCAAGGCATCCAGTGGGTTTCTTGGCCTTCTCTTCTCGCACTAATCGAGTTCGAATCGCATGAGCGGAACTTTGGAAAGGAAAACTTCGATGAATCAAGCGACCGCCAACCAATCGACGACAGAAGTCGCCCAACTGACGGTCGGTGACCAGGAACTCGATCTGCCGATCGTCGAGGGGACGGAACAAGAACGGGGAATAGACATTGGCAAGCTACGAGCGTCCACCGGCCTCGTCACGCTCGACCCCGGCTACGTCAACACCGGGTCGACCGAAAGCTCGATTACTTTTCTCAATGGCGAGAAGGGCATCTTGCGATACCGGGGCTACCCGATCGAGCAGCTGGCCGCCGAATGCGACTTTATCGAAGTTGCCTACCTGCTGATTTATGGCGAGTTGCCCACTACTGAAGAGATCGAGAGTTTTCGCTACAAGTTGCGACGACACACGCTGCTGCACGAGGACATGCGGCAATTCTACGACGGCTTTCCGCGTGATGCGCATCCAATGGCGATTCTTAGTTCGGTCGTCGGCGCGATGTCGACGTTCTATCAAGATTCGCTTGATCCGCACGATGAAGAGCAAGTCGACGAGTCGATCGTCCGCCTGTTGGCCAAGCTGCCAACGATCGCAGCGTTTGCGTACAAAAAGGCTTTCGGCCAGCCTTACGTCTATCCACGCAACGAACTGACCTACTGCGAAAACTTTCTGCGGATGATGTTCGCAGTGCCAACGGAAAAATACGAGATCGACCCTGACTTCGTCGAGGCGCTCAACCTGCTACTGATCGTGCATGCCGATCACGAGCAAAACTGCAGCACGTCGACGGTGCGGATGGTGGGATCGTCGAATGCGAATCTGTTCGCCTCGATTTCAGCCGGAATCAGCGCGCTGTGGGGTCCTTTGCACGGTGGAGCGAACGAAGCCTGTATCGCGATGCTCGAGCAGATTCGCCAGGACGGCGGTGACGTGGACAAGTATGTCGACATGGCCAAAGACCCCGATAGCGATTATCGACTGATGGGCTTTGGACACCGCGTCTACAAGAACTTTGACCCGCGAGCCACGATCATCAAGGCGTCGTGTGACAAGTTGCTCAAGAAGCGCGGAATCGACGATCCTACTTTTGCTATCGCCCAGCAATTGGCCGACGTGGCTCTCAAAGACGAGTACTTCATCAAACGCAAGCTTTATCCGAACGTGGATTTTTACTCGGGTATTATCTATCGAGCCATTGGCATTCCGGTACAGATGTTTACCGTGCTGTTTGCGATCGGTCGTCTGCCCGGTTGGATCGCCCACTGGCGCGAAATGCACCACAGCCCCACCAAACGCATTTGTCGACCGCGACAGATTTATACCGGCGAGAATGAGAGAGAGTTTCTGCCGATCGAAAAGCGATAACTTTCACGATGGCCTGACTCGACTTTTGGCGGTGGGCGTCTAAGATTCTACAGAAGAATCTGCACCGGTAAACTTCCACACCTACCACGCCGTTTTCTGCGCTGATTTCCCCACGACTTCCCCACGGTGGCTTGAACGATCGAGGCCCGCGCGTTGTTGATTCAAGCTGCATCGCTGACGAAAAAGTACGGCACTTTTACCGCGCTCGATGATTGTTCGTTTGAAGGCCAGCGGGGCGAGGTTTTGGGCCTGCTCGGACCCAACGGAGCCGGAAAAACGACCTTGCTGCGACTGCTGATGGGGTTTCTCAAGCCAACCAGCGGATCGGCAACGATCGACGGCTGCGATTGCTACTCGCAGTCCGTTGAAGCGCATCGTCGGCTCACCTATATGCCAGGAGATGCTCGGTTCTCTCGGAAATTATCAGGCCGAAAGATCCTTGAATTCTTCGCTGAACTGCGGCCAACGACTCCGCAAGCAGCGATTGGCGAACTCGTCGACCGGCTGGATCTCGACGCTTCGGGACGCGTGGCTCAGATGTCGACCGGCATGCGGCAGAAATTAGCGCTCGTCGCGACGCTTGCGCCCGACGTGCCACTGGTCGTGCTCGACGAACCGACGTCGAATCTTGACCCAACCGCCCGTCATGGTGTGTTGCAATTGCTGCGCGAGGCGAAAGATGCTGGTAAGACCGTTCTGTTCTCTTCCCATGTGATGTCGGAAGTTGAAGAGGTCTGCGACCGCGTCATTATTCTGCAGCAGGGCCGGCTGGTCGAAACGATCCGCATGGCGGACATTCGCCGTCAACATCGCATCCAGGCACAATTGACAGGCCCGCTTGCGTCGCCAGCCCGAACGCTTGCCGAGCAGATGCAGGTATCGCAAGACAGCCACGGTGCCGTCACGATTATCACCGATGGTTCGCTGGAGCCGTTGCTCGGTTGGTTGGCGGAGCAACCGCTGGCCGAGTTGCAAATCGAACCGATTGGTCTCCGCGCCGCCTACGAACGTCATCATCCAACTCATTAGTCTTTTATGTTCCGACCCCTCGTTCTCCGCTCGATGAAGGATGGCGCTCTGCTGCTCGCCACGTGCTGCGGGCTGATGTTCGCGTTCATCTGGGTGAGGCTGTGGGTGGTTTCGCAGATGGACTTTAAGGACGCGATGGGTGCCCTGGGACAACTGTTGCCAGATTTCATTCAGAAGATGCTGCCAGTGCCAATCGAAGTGATTGCGTCGATCGAAGGCAGAATTACGTTTGGCTACGAGGAACTGCCCGTGGGCTTGTTGACCGCATTGTGGGCAGTGACGCGAGGAAGCGAGTGCCTGGCAGGCCGTTTGGGCGATGGCACGATGGAGATGCTGCTCTCACAGCCGGTCCGCCGACTGACACTGGTTGTTTCGCATGTGGCCGTGACGTTAGTGGGCGTATTGTTGATTGCGCTGTCTGCGTGGTTGGCCACGTATGTGGGAATTGCCACGATCGACTTTGACGAACAGAGCAGCCCTGCAACCTACGTTCCAGCGGCAGTCAATCTGTTTTCCGTCGGCGTATTCGTGTCGGGCGTTGCCACCCTAGCGTCGGCGATTGGTCGCTCGCGTGCGCAGGCGGTGGCGATCGCGGTGGCCTTTTACGTAGTCGAAATCACGTGCAAGATACTTGGGTTGCTCTCGTCACAAGTTGCTTGGCTCAAGAAGCTCTCGTACGTGTCACTCTACGAGCCTACTTGGTTTACGGTCAGTCTGCAGAAAGACCCTGCGCAATACTGGCCGATTTTTTGGCAGTACAATGGCCTGTTGATGGCCCTGGGGGCGCTGACCTTTGTGGCGGCAGCGCTCATCTTCTGCCATCGCGATGTGCCTGCTCCGCTCTAAAACAGGCGATTAAAGGTCACCGACGAAACGCTGCATCTGTACGTCAAGCATTTCAAGATCGCTGCCGAACACCTTCACAAAGTCGGCCAAACGAGCGCGCGCCGAGTACTTGCTGAACGGTTTGCGTGCTGCGACACGGGCAAGGTAGTCGCTGTACTGAATCGGTCGCGTTTCGCTGAGAAAGAACGAGAGCGTCCACGCCTCGGCATACGCTTGGCGCGCGCTGCTACGAAACAGTCGGTCGGAGGCGACCAACTGTTTGATCACACTGCTGGAGCGTTGCTTGAGACCAAGCTTGAAGTCATAAAGTCTGCCGGCGTTGATACGATCGGCTCGAGTGTATGACGATCGCGAATCCCAAACGCCGCGTGATTCAAACATCATGGCCAGTCCTTCGACGAGCCAACGCGGCTGTTCGGCAAAGCGTCGATGGACGCCGACGTTGTAAGCCGTTTGATGCGTCGCTTCATGGATGATGGTCGCCGCGTTGGCAGACCAATCGTCGCCCGTGCCATCGCTGGCGTCAAATAAGAAGATTCGATTGGACTTTGGGTCGTAATGGCCAAGCGTGCCAGGCTGTAGATTTGAGCCGTTGGCCGCCGCGTACCGGTAGTACTCCGACTGATTGCGAAATACGACTGCCACCAGTGCGACAGAAGGCTGGCGAATGTTGAAGCCTCGCACGGTCATGTAGTGGACGAACGATCGATAAAGCGACTCCAACCGATCCGACCATGCCCCCCACTCACCACGCGGATGCACGACGACAAAGTGATTGGTGGTGCTGATCGCGAAAGAGCGATCAAACTCCTGACGCACCTTCTGTCGCATCTCGCTGATGCTGTAGCCGCGAAATCCGCGTCCGATCTTGCGCGAGTCTTCCGCTGTTTTAGGTGCAAAGTCGTAAAGTTCGCCGTCGCGTCCGAGCATGAACATCTGCCGCTGGTCCCAGACGAGCGGCTGTCCCTCGAGGCGTTTGCCGTCGACTTTAGTCGCCATCATGAAGTTGGCAGGTCCTTCGCCGCGCGCAGTCATCGGCGGCATCGTCATCGCCGCGAGTAGCAGTAGCAGGTGCCGGATCATCGGTTTCCCCTATGGCGCACATTCAGTCTATGACAAGCGTAGCTCTTAGCGCGGGCGAAGCTCGAAGCATCGGGAGAAACGGTCGTCACAACCTGCAGACTCGTTACAATGAGGTTGGACATCCGCAATACCTCAGCGAACAACTCGAGAGACAGAGTTATGCGACCCATCGGCCAACTCAGCTATACGGTGCTCTTCGGTGTTTTGACGTTTGGCCTTGTGGCACCGTCGAGCGCATCTGCCGAGCCCGATGCGGCACTGATCGAACAGGTTGACACACTCGTAAGGCAGCTCAATGCTGACGCGGCGACGCAGCGGGATGAGGCCGAGGCTGCCCTGCTTAAGCATGCTCCGATCGCCGACGCTGAAAAGTGTGACGATTTTCTGCAGCTGTTGCCGACGCCGTCGGACGGGATGCCGGCAGAAGTTCGACTGCGACTAGCGCGGTTGCGTAAACGTATCGAAACCGAGCAGTCGAGCCGCGCGTTGGCAGCGAGCAAACTGACACTCGATGCGGAAGGAACGCCGCTGGCAGAAGTCTTTGATCTCATTCGCGAGCAAACCGGCAATCGGCTCAGTGACTATCGTGAACAGTTTGGACAGACGGCGGCCTCGCGTAAGGTGACCATCGAGGTGACGGAGGAGGAGTTCTGGCCCGCCGTCGACAAGATACTCGATCAAGCTGGAGTGACGACGTATCCGTTTTCGGGCGAAGACACTCTCGCCATCGTCAATCGCGACGAAGGCGCGCTGCCCCGTGCCGAGGGTGCCGCCTATGCGGGGCCGTTTCGTATTCAAGCCGTCAACGTGAGCGCGAGACGCAACTTGCGCTCGGCCAGCGAGCAGAGCGCTCGCGTCGAACTCGAGATCGCTTGGGAGCCGCGGTTGAGACCGATAGCGCTTTCACAATCGATCACGGCACTGCAAGTGACGACCGACGAAGGCACGAGCTTGCCAGTGGCTAGCCAGCGGCAGACGCTCAACGTCGAAGTCCAACCTGGCAGCCACGCGACCGAGTTTACCGTACCTCTCCAGCTGCCCGACCGCAGCGCGACAAAAATTGCAAGTTTTGCTGGCCAGATGTCAGCGCTTGTGCCTGGGCGGACGGTGGATTTTAAATTCGCTGAACTCGATAAACCCAAGAGTTTCACGCAGTCGCGCGGCGGCGTGCAAGTCACGCTTGTCGGTGCGCGTAAGAACCAAGACCTCTGGGAAATTCACATGCGCATCAAAGTGGACAGTGCCGAAGCAGGCCTCGAATCGCATCGCGGCTGGGTCTTCCAGAATCTCACTTACTTACTCAATCCCCAGGGCGAACTCATCGACCATGCCGGTTTCGAGACGACCATGCAATCGCAGAACGAGGTGGGGCTCGCTTATTTCTTCGAGGTCATCGGCGATAACCTGCGCGGCTACACCTGGGTCTACCGCTCGCCGGCGGCCATTGTGCGCCTACCGGTAGAATTTGAGCTAAAAGACATTCCGTTGCCGTGAGACTTCCGGGTACGCCGCCTGGACTTAATCGGCCGAGTAATGTCCCTTAAGGCACAGTGATGTAAGAAAAAAATGCGGCCGCCCGATTGGATGGGCGACCGCACACAGGGAGGGAGAAGGTTTATCGGCAGACAGCGAGGTTAAGCTCGCCAATCTGCGACGCTTGAATTAGTGAGTGATCCTTTCATCTTTATGGATGGGATTGGTTCAGAGACTCAAGCTTGTTTCTGGAGTTTGAGAAAAGGAAACTACGCGCTCATTGCCGCCAGGCTGACGAAGCGTCCGCCACTGGTGTAATGACCGCGCTGAGAAAAACGACACCAAGAGAGATCGACTTCGGCGGTTATCTGCTCAAGGTTCGGACCTTCCAGCACAACGAGCGCGCGACGGTCGTGCAGAGGCCGTTGGTGTTGAAACGTGATACCACGTTCGTCGAAATCTTTAACTTCGATCTGGCAGGAGCTGCCAGTTCTGCCCTGGCCGTCCAGCGGCAACAGTCGTGCCTGCAGGCTGGGAAGCAGCTGATTCGCGGCGGCGTCGGAGCGCCGGGGCTGCCGGTAGGCAGCAGCCGCGTCGGACACTCGGCGACGAAGGTCAATCTCTTGTTGCCAAGAGCGAAACGCTTTGTGCAATCGCATCGTGTGATCCTCGTGGTTGTGAAGCGGCCTTTGCCGCATTGAGCAGTGCGGTCGCTTCAGAAACTCGTGATCATTCATCTCGCGCACCTTGCATAACGAAAGACCCAGGTCTTGCGGGCAAGGTTCATCACAGCGGCCCGTTCGGGGCGTGACGTGCTGCAATCAGTCTAGAGGTGCGTCGTCAGGAAAAGCGGCACGTCGTCGGCAATGGTCGAGGTGCTGTGGGCAGAGCATCGAGGAGCCGGTCAATTGCTCTTGCCTGGCACATTAGAAACCTAACCGCGCACTGACCACAAGACGAATTTAACTCGTTAGTTTCGGACAGATTTGTGGGCCTTCGCCTGAAAGAACCGCAACCGCCGGCAAAGTTTGACTCGCGATCTGCCGATCAGCGGCAGCTGCGCGAGGGTGACGGTTGTGTTGGCGGGGACGACGCCTTTCACTAGAATCGTCGCATGACGCCTGACGACTCATCGACGAAACTCCGACCTGGACCCGCACCGTGGCAGCGCCGTTGGTACGAGGTGATCTTCGAGGCCGATACACCGGCCGGTAAGGCCTTCGACGTGGCGTTGCTGATCGTGATCTTGGGCAGCGTGGCGGTCGTGATGCTCGAAAGTGTCTCGGACGAGAAGCTGGCCGCCATGCATCCGCGACTTGACAGCTGGCTGTCGAAAATCGAATGGGCGGTAACGATTGTGTTTTCGATCGAGTTTATCGCTCGAATCGCCTGTGTGGCGAAGCCCTCGCGTTACGTCGGCAGCTTCTTCGGATTCGTCGATCTCATCGCTCTGCTGCCGACGTATCTCAGCTTGTTTATTCAAGGCACTCATGTGCTGGCCACGATCCGGACACTTCGACTCCTGCGAGTCTTTCGCGTGTTCAACATGGGGCAGCATGTGGCCGAAGGCAACACTTTGCTCAGGGCGCTACGTCGAACGTGGCCAAAGATTACCGTTTTTCTGTGCGTCATTTTTTGTGCGATTGTCATCTTGGGAACGGTCATGTACCTGATCGAAAATGGCAAAGGGAGCGGATTCGACAACATTCCGGTTAGCGTTTACTGGGCGATCGTGACGATGACTACGGTCGGCTATGGCGACATCGCACCCACGACGATTCCCGGGCAGGCCTTGGCGTCGGTCATCATGCTGTTTGGCTACGCGATCATTATCGTGCCCACGGGCATCTTCAGCGCAGAAGTTCTTTCGCAAAGTGGACCGAGCGGCAGTCAGCGCGTTTGTGCGAGTTGCGGGCACGCCAGCCACGAATCAGCGGCGAAGTTCTGTAGCCGCTGCGGCGCCGATCTTTAGAGTGAGTCAGCGTCGCCCGGTGTGGCAGCAGGCAATTCTTCGGGAACGTAGAAGTTCGACAGGACGCGTGGTTCAGCGAGCGGAGAGAGTTCGTACAGGACGAGTCCGTCAAGTTCTTGCCGGAACAAATTCAGACCGCTGCCCCACGAGGGCTTCTCAGGCTTCGTATCGCGGTCGAGACTATCGACAAATACCAACACTGGCTCGCCCTCAACGCGAGCCAGCATCGTGGTTGTCTTGGCCGAAATGCCTTTGAGATACGACAGCCCGACCATCAGATCCTGGGAATCGGGTTTGAGCAGCAGCGGCTGACCTTGTCGCTTTTGGAAAGTCTCGGCGAACTCGCGATCGTCATCGCAGACCCACTTGGGTTGGAATCCACCGTCGACACATTCTTGGTAGATATCGGCGAGTGCAAGCTCTTGATAGCCATCGTCGTTGCTGGCAACGTACATTCGCCATCCGGCAACCGCCCACGCGATCGAAGCGGCCAAAACCATCAATACCATGCGACGTTGTTTGCTCGTTCCACCGGAAGTGCCATGCATGCTTGCTGGCTCGACAGGCTCGAGATCTTCCTGCTGGGCGAGTTGCAAGATGTCGCGCGGCGCTGTGGGCGCGACAAATGACCGAGCCAGCGACGCGTCAATGCTTTGCTGTAATTCGATCTCGCGCTGCAACAGCGGATCGTTGGCAGCGATCCGCTTGAACTCGGCAGCCTCGTCAGGCGAGAGCAAACCGTCGAGGAATGCCTCGAGGCGATCTTCTCGCTCAGCAGATTTTGAATGGTCAGAGTCAGGCATCAGGTTATGGTCTTGTCAGGTTCGCTCGTCGATGGAGCAAGTCGTTTTCTTAGTAGTGCTTTCGAACGATGCACGTGGCTCATCGCCGTGCCTTCGGCGATATCTAGCATCGCTCCAATGTCAGCGTAACTGAGCTGGTGTAGGGTACGTAACAGCAAACACGCTCGGGCGGTGTCGCGCAGCTCGCCTAGGGCGGACATCACCTCGTCATCGAACATGGTCTGGTCGGCTGGCAACTCAGTCGTCGCAACTTGGATTGGAATCTCTTCGTTAGTTTCGTTCGTTTGCGTGTCGAGCGTGACAGGATCGACGCTACGTGTGCGTCGTCGAGTTCGCTTTCTCGACCGATTGAATGCCTGCAGGCGAACGATCTGGGACATCCACGCTAAAAAATTCGTTCCTTTCTCAAACTTTTCCAGTTGCTTTAGCGCAACGATGCCGGCGTCTTGGACAACATCTTCGGCCAGATGCCGATCGCTCAACATGGCAGCCGCGAGCAGCCACAAACGCTTGTAGCACTCCTCAAATTGCTCCGCAAATTGCGCAGGCGACAGCACTTCCGTCGAGGAGCCGGACGCATCTGCAGATTGCGAAGGGTTGGTCGTCATCTATTGTTACACACAGAGAATGTGGCGTTGCCGCCATTTTATTGCAGCATTGCGGACAGCCGCTAGTGAAACCGCGATTTTTCAGCGGAATCAATCAGATAATGCGGCTAGCGCAACAGTCCGCGAACTCGAATATCCGCGCCAAACTGATCGATTTGAACCTCGTCGAGCGAGAGCGCCTCAGCCATTTCAGCGATTCCGACACCTCCTACGGGCGATGAGGCGCACGCCCCGCCGATGAGTTTCGGGGCGACGAACACCTGGACCTCGTCGATTGCCTTGAGGTCGAGCAACGAGCCAAGCACTTCGCCGCCGCCTTCCACCAGCAGGTTCGTCATCTGTCTAGTGCCAAGTTCGTCGAGCAGCGCTACGAGACTTGCTTTGTGGTCACCCGAGGGAAGCGACAAGACTTCTGCGCCAATGTCTTCGAGACGCCGTCGATTTTCGCTGGGAGCTTGCGAAGTCGCGGCAATCAGCAAAGGTGCCTGGTCGATGGATTGAACGAGTTGGCAGCTCAATGGCAAGGTGGCGGCCGAGTCGAGTACCACTCGCGTCGCTGTGCGCGGCCCCGCAGGTCGCGCAGTCAGCAGCGGATCGTCCGCTTCGACAGTGCCGCGCCCGACCAGCACTGCATCGACGACACCGCGCAACTGATGGACAGCTGCGCGCGATGCTTCACCGCTGATCCATTGGCTACTGCCCGTATAACTGGCGATCTTGCCGTCCAGCGTCATCGCCCACTTGCCGATCACCCACGGTCGACCCGTTGTGATCAACTTACTAAACGGAGCAATCAATCGCTGCGCTTCGTCTGTCAACACATCGGTAACAACCTCGATGCCGGCGCCGCGCAGCAGGTCGAGCCCTTGGCCAGCAACCTTTGGGTTGGGGTCTGTGCATCCAACGATCACTCGTTTTACTCGCGCCTGGATCAGCGCTTCGACGCAGGGACCAGTTTTGCCATGATGACAACAAGGTTCGAGTGTCACATAAACATCGGCACCATTGGCCGCTTCGCCAGCTACGGACAGTGCCTCGACCTCGGCATGCGGACCGCCAAACCGCTTGTGATAGCCTTCGCCGACGACGTCGCCTCCACGTGCGATGACGCAGCCAACCATCGGATTCGGCTCGACGGCACCACGACCCAATTGAGCAATCTCAATGGCTCGTGACAAGAGAGCTTCGTCTGTTGAAATTGCAGTCATGCGGGATCGATTACCACAGGATTGCATCTACCATCAATGCGGCGGCGAGCAGAAACACAACAATCCCGTTTCCAGGCGATAGGGTTCGCTCGACATGCCGATCACCATCGTGGTGGGCGGAACCTGTCAACGAAAACGGTGTGTAGTCGGGAAAGAATTGATTCTTGTAAAAGAACTGATCATTGTGCATACCAAGTGTTCGTTGACGGACCGTCATTTCTTGCCAACGATGTCTACGATGGCGTCCAAATGATCGATTTCTTTTCTCCGTCGGACGCAGCCGCGGTGTCGCTGTCGGGGGTCCAGAGCTCCGACGATTCCGTATCGGCTGGTAGCTGTTCAAGCGGATTCGGAGCCGCGCTGCCGGCCTCGGGAGGAGCGACGAGTCCTGCCGCATAGAGCAATCGATAAGTCGCTTCGGCAATGCCTGGTTCGTTGAGATGCGAGGTGCGAATTTCGCCCAGCGCTCGCTGAACACCTGGCGCGTCGCCCTTCTCGATCGACAGTTCCAACTCCATCAGCGCCCATTCTGCCGGGGACTGACCCCTTTGAGCCGACCATTGGCGAGCCTGCTTAGCCCATTCAAAAGCCTTGAGCGGATCCGGTTCCAGGCGTATCAGCTGCCGAAATGCTGCTGTCAGATCGACGTCGTCGGGGATTTCCGGACGAGAGGCCAGCTCTCGACCGACGAGCAGTGTGGCGAATTTGGCGCCCATCAATACCGAACGATCCAGCAGTTTGGCCAGCTGGGCTTCTGACAACTTGGCGAACTCGAAGCGTGGCACACGTACCAGAGGAACGTGGTCAAGATCGGCGACGTCGGTGGGATCGATTGGCTCGAGCGTCGGCAGTTTCAACTTGTCACGCAACTCCGCGAATAATGGCAGCTCAGCCGGGTCGACGGCCGCTTGTTCGATGATCAGGGCGCTGGCCAGCAGTGGCACTCGCAAGTTGTCGTCGCCAGCGGCATCCATTGGTGACTTGTCCTGTAGCGCCGCGCGAGGCGCTTGCGACCAGCGCTCTAGAATCGCCAACCGTCGCTCTTCAGCAAGCAACTTCTGCCGATGGTCGGCAGGCGTATCGTCTGGTAATCGCCAGCGCCAACTGAGAGACTCTTCGCTGATGGACTTCTTAGCGACGACTTCTTCGTCTTTCGCCTCACCTAAGGCGTCGCCAGTGATTTCCGCGAGCAGCGTCTGTACGCGATCGAAATCTTCGCCGCGGTCGGTGGTGACTTCGAGGCATGCTTCGCGATCCGTTCGCTTGCCGTAGATACTCAGAAAGGCCATCACGTGCGGAATGTCGTCACGTTGGATGTCGGCACCGGTGCTTGGAACTTCGCGATCGAGCAGCACGTAGGTATTGCGCGGTCGGTCGAGTTCGTCTTCGCCAAATTCCTTCGGATCGAGTGTGTAGTCTTCGACGCGTTTGTCGGTTGCAAACGATTCGGCAATCGCGTCGACATCTGACAACTCGTGCGTCGATTTGACGGTATCGAGCTTGGGATCTTCGAGATCAGGATTGACGAGCTGAGCGAGCGCTTCGGCCTCGATGGCGTTTTCGAGAGCGACATCGAGCTGTGCGTACTCGTGCAGCCCCGCCGCAAATCGGCTGACGTCGCCCAACCAGCCCCGCAGCAGCGCGAGGTTATAGACGATTTCCGGAACCGCGCCGAACTCTTCGCGCATCTCCGCAAATAGCGCTTCCGACTGACGCCAAAGACCGCGCATCGAAAGATTCGAGGCGTGCTCGAACCGGTCTTTCCATTCGGCGTCGTCTGGCGGCGGAAGTAGCTGCCAAGATTCGCGCATCAGCAATGGCAGGCCCGCTTGTAAGTTCATCCGAAGTAGAAGTTCGACGCCCCGATTGTCTTCTTCGGGTGAAATGGCCGCGTACAGCAACAGGTGTGACCGTGCGGCGATGATCTCGCCCTGCATCAACAGCGCCTGGCCAACGGCTCCCACTGCTTCGAGCACCCGCTGTGGCATCTCTTGTTCCAGCTGCTCCAACGCGTTTTGCAGAGGACCGACTGCTTTGCGACCGCTTTCCATCGCGGCTAGCAAAATGGCTGCCTGTGCGTTCGCGGTTGGACTGGTTGGATGGGCCTCCAAGAAGTCGCCGATTGTGTTTCGCGCTGCATCGAACTCATGTAAAGAAAGCTGCAATGACGCCTGCATGTCGAGCAGCGAGGCGCGCGTCGGTTGCTTGCTGAGAAGTTGCTCGACGTGTTTCAGCGCCGCGTGTGGCTGATCGCCAGTGACCATCTTCTGTACCTTCTCAAAATCGGCAGCGAGGTCGGCGCAGCAGAACTTCAGCTTTTTTCCAATGCCGCAAGGGCAGGGAGCGTAGGGATCGATAGCCATGGGCAGTTACTTATAGGCGGGGTGATCGGCGAGATTCCCGAAGTCGACTTCATGGATCGTACCACAGTCAGGCTCCTCCGACGAGTCTGCGAGCGAGGTGCGTTATGATGGGATAGAGGCCCGTTTCTCAGCAATCTGCGCTAGCAGTGCCCGCTGAGGATCGGCGAATTTCTTAACACCCTCGCGCATGAGCTGTGCTTCCAGCTGTGGCATATCGACCTTCGACTCGATTTCTTCGATGACCTCGTTTGGCGGCAGTTGGTCGACTGTGCGCTCGAACGTCAGGCCACTTGCTTCGACTGCATCGTTCGTTGCGGGCGGATTGGTCTGGATGTCGCTGCCAACCAGCGCTGCGACGTACTTCCAGGCGGGCTCATCTGGGTTCTTTGTGCCTGTGCTGGCAAAGACGATTTCTTGCCTTCGGGGTGTCGGGCGCTCATCCCAAAACTGTTGGTTTTCTTTCCATAAGAGCTTGGAGTTGAGTAGGCCAACCTGACCCTGCGCCGCTTCGGACAGCTCTGGAATCGCGGCAGCGGTGTACACGTCGACCCGGGAAATGAAAATGCTGTAGACGCTCTTGAACTTCGCCAGCGATCCAAGTCGTTGGGCGCCGCGCCAAATAGCATCTCGCGCTTCGCGATACTGCCGCATCGTGAATATCAGCGTCACGTTCAGTGGGATGCCGCGTGCGGCTAGCTCTTCGAGCGCGCCCAGCCCACCGGGTGTCGCAGGCACTTTGATCATGCGATTGTCCTGGCCTTGGGACCAACGCGTGCCAAGTTCGACATACTGCGACACTCGCTCGTCATGGGTCAACGGACTGTCAGGGTCCTCGAGCAAGGGGTCGACTTCAAAACTCACATAGCCGTCGTCGCCGTCGGTCTCTTGCCACACTGGCAAGAATGCTTGCTGCGCCGCAGCTACCACCTGATCGGTTAGCGCCCACGCGGCGTCGTGGTCGTTGAGGTCTTGCTCGACGATCAGCTTGGCCAGCTGCTTATCGTAGCGTCCCGATTGAATGAGGTTGCTGATGATGATTGGATTTGAGGTCGCCCCGGTCGCGCCCAACGCTCGGTTGCTGTCCACGAGGTCCGGGTCGACCGAATCGAGCCACAGTTTGGTGCCTGCTTGAATGATCGATGCCAATGGTGATGCCATGGGGCCAGTCCTCAGATCAAGGGTGGACGGTGCGGAGCCTGCCAGCGATGCTGCCTCGATTCTCCGGCGTAGCAATCGATTTGGCTAGCCTGCGCCCGACGAAATGCTGGCATCGACGTGTGCGAGTAAGTGGCCCTCACTTGCGGTGGCGCGGGTGGTTAGCTGGGCGAATTGGTGCCGCCTGTACCGGTCAGGTAAGGCATGCGGAAAAACGTGATTCTCGCGATTTTTCTGATTCTGACGGTTATTACTGCATTTCGGAACTTGCCCTGGACGATTGCACCTGTGAACGAGATTCCGGCGCGAACAGTGCCAGGCTCAATAGAAGTGATATCAGGGAGGCAAGTGCGGTGAGAAAGCGAAAAATTCGACTGATCTTTGGGCTGCTTATACTCGGCGGCTTAGTGGTACACGGTCGCGGGGCGGCAGGCCAGGAACTGTTGATTCCGCCTTCTGGAGAGGGTTTATCGCTTGGTTCGGGCACACGCGAAAGCTTGCCAACGATCGAGCTGCCGGACACGCCGTCGACCGGCGGGCCTTCGACGGGCTTTGAGCCCATTGCTGAACCGATTATCACGGGTGAGCTGCAGCCCAGCGTCGAGACGCTGGCCGAAGGCGAAGAAATGCGCGTGTTCGATTACCAACCAGCAGTTCTGGAGAGTACTGGCACTTGGCTGCGGCGCGGTTTCTGGTTCGCCGAAGTCGACGCGCTGTTGATGGACCGACTCTGGCGACGCGACGATTTAATGCTGGGCTTCCAGTTGAATGCGACCGGTACGACCAGCAACGAGATCTTTCTGAGTGGCGGTCGCAATGGCGCTGAGGGTATGCCACGCGTGAAGCTCGGACGTTTTCTCTTCCGCGACCACGGGAATCGAGATCATACGGCAGAGTTTGTCATGTCCGGCGGAGCGCAATGGAGTACCGGAGGTCAAGTCGCGGCAACCAATGGCGGCACGCTGGTCGTCGACCCGATACTCACCGGCGCGGCATTTATCACGCCGCCCTTGAATACCGGGGCGTCAGCACCGGGAGTCAACCCGTCGTTCACGGGTGCGACATCAATGGAGTATGAGTACGATAGCCGAGTCAATAACGTCGAACTGAATTATCATGTGAAGTCGCGCATGAAAAAAGACCGCATGGAAATGGATCCCAGCGGTCGCTGGGTACGGCGCGGACAACCGTCGATCACTCGGACCCTGATCGCCGGCATTCGATACCTCGATGTCAACGAGGACTTCGATTGGAACGCCTTCGGCATCGACGCCGACGGCAACGCGGCAACTGCTGCCGAGACGGGCACTTATCGAATTCGAACCGACAACGACTTGATCGGTACGCAGTTAGGATTCTCATGGAACTACGAACGTCCACGGTGGAGTTTAGGGCTGAAGAACAAGTCGGGCCTCTACCTGAATCACACCAACATTGAGTCCGACTTTGAAGTCACTGGCGATGTGACCTCTGGCGACAACGAGATTACGACCGACAACATTTCGTTCTTGGTCGAAGGAGCACTCGTTGGCAAGTATCATGTTCGTCAGAACTTCTCGATTCGAGTCGGGTTTGAAGCGCTCTATGTCAGCTCGCTAGCACTTGCACCTGACCAAATCAATTTTGCACCGGTCAATACGATTGATAATGTTGGAAACGGCGATTCGGTTTACCTGGGTGGTTTAATCGGTTTTGAGGGCTACTGGTAAGTGGCAGAAATGGCTTGTCGCACTGGCGTAAACTCAGACTGCGTAAAGTTTTCTGGCTGCGGCAACTTGATCCTGCCACTTCGGCGGTCGTGGCCCACAAAGTCAGAGAAGTCTCAGGACTTAAATCGTGGCTTGGGAAGCGTTTGGGGTCGGTCGACGTAGACTCGAGAGGAAATCCACGCTAGCCTAAAGCTAAGTAGATCTTTGCATCAAACCAATGACAGAGCACTCGACTGCTGTCACAAGCTGAATATTGACGGTCGCAGGACAGACCATCAGCGGCTACCACCGAAAGCACTCGACACTACCCTAGCCCCAGCTTGGTTCTCTTGGCCTCCCTTGCTGACAACTCGATAAAGCAGCCATCGTTTCTGGCACGCAAGACGCTCGGTCAGCCGAACTACTTTTTGCTAGCGATGCTAGTTGCGTTCTTGCTGGCCTTCGTGCCGCGCGGCGCGCGTAAAGCTGTCGAAGGCAACACCAATAAAGCCGAAGACTGGCTGCCGCCGGGCTACGCCGAATCGGTCGATCTGCGTTGGTTTCGCGATCATTTTATCGGCGAGCAGTTTGCACTGGTCAGCTGGGATGGATGTACGCTAGGCAATACTGAAAAGCTCGAAAAGCTAGCGCGCAGTCTCAAGCCATCGGCTAAAGCGGTTGCCAAAGCCGGACCCGAATCGGATCTGAGCCAGCGGTCCCAGTGGTACAGCAACATCGTTACCGGTCCGCAAGTATTGGACCAGTTGACCGAGTCGCTGCAGATCAGCTACTCCGACGCCATCCATCGCGTTGAAGGCGCCCTCGTCGGTCCGCAACAGTTGGACGAAAATGGCGAGAAGCTGGGTAACGATTCACGCGTGACCTGTCTGATCGTTTATCTCACCGAGGCGGCCACCGAAAACAACCGCATCATGCGACAGGCAGTCGAAAAGATTGCCGATATCGCCTCGACCGAGTGTGGCATCGCCGCCGAAACGCTGCACATGGGCGGACCGCCGGTGGACAACATCACCATCGACGTCGAAGGCGAACGCACACTGTTTCGTTTGGCAGGCCTATCAGGAATCGTTGGGCTTTCGCTTTCTTTTTGGTGTTTTCGTAGCTTCAAGTTGACCGGCATTGTCTTCGCCGTTGGCGTGATTAGCGCTGCGATGAGTCTGGCCGTCGTGTTCTACTTCGGGATTGCCGAAGTCATGTTCACCGCGTTGCAGAAGCCGCGGCTGGGGACGGTCGATGCGATTCTGATGTCGATGCCGGCCGTTGTTTACGTCCTCGGTTTGTCGGGGGCAATCCATATTGTCAATTACTATCGCGATGCCCGTCGTGACTCGGGTTTGCATGGTGCCGCCGAGACGGCAGTCAAGCTCGGCTGGGGACCGTGTGCACTGGCCGCCTTTACGACCGCCGTCGGGCTCGGCTCGCTCTACACGAGCGACATCCTTCCGATCAAGAAGTTCGGCATGTTTACTGCCGGCGCCGTGATGCTGACGGTGGCAGTGCTGTTCACCATTCTGCCAGTTTTCTTGCATCGCTTTCCCGTCAGCGACGACCTTGTGCGCCGCCAGTCGGGCGGTCACGGCGGACGCGACGAAAGTCATTTGCCTGAGTGGGCCAAACGAATGTTTGGCTTGGTGATCGGTCGAAATGCGATCGCGTTTGCAATGTGGCTGGTGGTGATGGGCGTGTTGGCGATCGGTTTCACGAAAATCGAAACGTCGGTCAGTCTCTTGAAGCTACTTGATCAAGACACCGATCTGATTCACGACTATGCATGGCTGGAGACCAATCTGGGCAACCTCGTGCCGATGGAAGTGGTGCTGACGGTTCCTGATGAGCGAAGACGCTCGGCTGATGAAAGCGCCGAGGCCGATGGCCAGCAGTATCGCATGACGATGCTGGAGCTGCTGAACATGATCCGCTCGATGCAAGCGCGCGTCGAGGAGCTCCCGCAGGTAAGTCGCAATATGTCGATCGCGACGTACTCGCCCGAAAGTACCGACACCGGCGTTACCAGTGCTAATCGAAGTGGCGACTGGGCCAAAAACGAAGTTTTGGAAGAGAGCCGCGCCGAGCTACTGGAGTCGGGTTATCTGCGCGTCGAGCAACTGCCGCGAGCGGAGAATCAGAAAGAAGGTCGCGAACTGTGGCGACTTAGCGCACGAGTTGCGGCGCTGGGAGAAGACTCCGAGGGCGTTGACTATGGAGACTTTGTTAATGAGTTGAAGAAAGCCATCGATCCCGTCCTGGTCGCCTATCAACAGCGCGACATGATCGTCAGCGCACTGCATAAATCAGGTAAAAAACTGCATGGTGCTAACTTGTGGTTGCTTTATAGGAATCACCAAGACGCAAATGGTCTCAAGCCTGTCAGTCAGGAAGCGGTTCTCGCCAGCTTACTTAAACGCAGTGGTGTCCGAACTGTTCAAGTTCCAGGCACAAAGGCTCGCGTAGTGCCAACCTACAACCTTTTGAGCCTCGACAATCATGAAGGGGACCAAAAATACCTTGACCGTGCCTTGGCAAAATTAGGCAAACAAGATGCGCTGGTTGTCGTCTCAGCCGGACGATCTGACCCGCAAGTCAAGAATCTTGCCCGCGGTGATGCGCAGATTATCGACGTCTCGATTGTGCCCGAGTACGAAGGATCGGCTGCCGTGCCATTGGTGACGGCCGACGGACCGCGGCCTATCCGCGCGGTCTACACCGGCATGATTCCACTGGTCTACAAAACGCAACGGCAACTGCTGGTGAGCCTCAACGAAAGTATCATGTACGCGACAGTGTTGATTGCTGTGGTCATGATGTTCGTGCTGCGAAGCCCAATGGCAGGGCTGATTTCGATGATTCCCAATGTCTTTCCGATCGTGATTATTTTCGGCGCGCTTGGTTGGCTTGGCATCAAAGTCGATATCGGCATCATGATGACGGCCAGCGTGGCGCTTGGTGTGGCGGTTGACGACACGGTTCACTTCCTTACATGGTTCCGGCGCGGCGTCACGCAGGGTCTCGATCGTGTGCAGGCGGTGATGCTGGCGTACGATCGTTGCGCGACGGCCATGTTGCAGACGACGATTATCGGTGGATTGGGTTTGGCGGTGTTTGCCACCAGCACGTTCACGCCGACTCAGCAGTTCGGATATCTGATGATCTCGATGCTGGGTGCAGCTTTGGTGGGTGATTTGCTATTGTTGCCGGCCATTCTGGCTGGTCCGCTCGGCAAGTTCTTCGGTGGCGCAGCACCAGCTTCACAGGCCTCTTACCAATGGGGGCAGCCACCTAAAATCGAGAACGATGCGCCGGCCATCGAAGCGGTCGAGCCCGCAGAATCCAACGTAGCGGTGCTGTCGCCGACCACCGAGTCGAGCTCGGCGATATCGGCGGAGACGGACTCTGTAGAACCCGAGGTTGCCCAAGTCGCCGACGAATCGAAGATTGACGTGATGGACGGGCCACATGCCGCGCTACACGCAAAACTCCGCAGCCTGCGGCGTGGCGAATCGCCACAAGATTCGGTTTCGCCGTAGGTCATCTAAGGCGACGCTATCGCATTTGCGATCTCTTCGGGCATAATGATGCAATGCCCCACCGCAATTTGCTGCTGCTGTTTGCAACGGTTATTGTCTCGTACGCGTGCTACGTGCGCGCCGAACAAAATCCCTACGCGCGATATGTCGCTGCTGGCTACTCATTTATCGATCGGCTCGCGTTGCAGGAGCCGTCCGACCAAAAGCTATTTGAAGGCGCAATGCGCGGGATGATCGAGGTTCTGCGTCGCTCGGGCGACGAACACTCGGCGTTTGTCAACGAAAAGCAGCGTGACGAGTTTCGCGAAGGTCTGACGCAGCAGTTCGGCGGTGTCGGCGTGCGAATTCGCATGCTCGGCGATCCCAAAATGCCGACGGTCGTTGGTCCGCCAAAAGTCAATTCGCCTGCCGCCAGTGTTGGCATGCGGTCGGGCGATCAGATTATCGCGATCGATGGACAGTCGACCGAGCCGATGTCGATGGACGACGTGCTCAAGCTGATCCGCGGTCCCGTTGGGGCACCGCTTTCGCTGACTTTGCGTCGACTGGGCGAAGCGGAAACGATCGACGTGTCGCTTGATCGAGCCATCATTGTTTTGGAATCGATTTGGGGTGATCTGCATGGCAAAGGAGAGCAGTGGCAATTCCGTCTCGCCGAGGATTCACGACTGGCTCTGATTCGCATCACAACATTTGGTGACAAAACCGTCGACGAATTAACACGCGTACTTGCTGAGCTGACGGCCGGCGAGCAGGCGGATCCGATCGAAGGGTTGATACTTGACGTCCGCGACAATGCGGGCGGCGCGCTTGATGCGGCGGTAGATATCAGCGATTTGTTTTTACGTGCTGGACAAACAATCGTGACGACTCGCGGACGCGACCGCGCAGTGCGCGACCGCTTTGTGTCGACTGGCAACGGAGGCTACACGCGTCTGCCGCTGGCGATCTTGATCAACCAAAACAGTGCTAGTGCCAGCGAGATCGTAGCGGCGTGCTTGCAGGACTACGGGCGCGCGGCTATTGTCGGCCAGCGGTCGTACGGCAAGGGAACCGTCCAGCGACTCGAACGCATGGAGTCGGGTCGCAGCTTGCTAAAAATTACCTCGGCGACTTACTGGCGACCAAGCGAACAGAACATTCATCGCATGCCAGGCGATACGGAGCAGTCCACCTGGGGCGTAAGTCCAGATCGGGGCTACCAAGTGACGCTCGACGACCAGCAGTACGTTGACTGGCGACGATATCGTAGCCGTCGCGATTTGCCAGGGACACGACTCAACGAGCAAGTTTCACGGTGGCTTGACGAGGCAGACGGTGCCCTGCCGACCGACTACGTCGACGAGGCGCTGGTGCAGGCAATCGAGTACTTGCGATTGCAGCTCACCGAGGTAGCGGAGACATATTCGCTGTAATCAGATTTCTCTATTGTGAGAATCAAATTCACTCTTTCGCGCACAGCGAACGCGGACACAGATTGGATCGGTTGCGAATCGTAGAGAAAAACTCCTAACGAGCGCGGTTCTGCCCGTTCTGCATGGCGTTGTTCGTTATAATTTGAGCTAACGATCTAGGTTATCTGATGGGCTCAATGCGCGAGAAGGCGAAATGTTAGTGCGGACATTTTGGGGCTGCGTTGTGTTACTCGCATGTGTGCCCGCGACCGTCGGAAGGCATCTGCCGTGTCACGCAGCGTCTACGTTCAGCGAGCAAGGCAGCTCGTTATTAGGTGGCGTCAATTACAACTCGCGCAGCGCATCGCTGGCCGACATCGACAATGACGGTGACTTGGATCTGATGTTTCAGGGAGCTTCGGGTTCTTCGTCTTTGCCCGATGCGCAGCAGCTTTTTCGCAATAACCTAATCGAGACAGGAACGCTATCGTTCTCAAACATCACCAGCTCCGCGATTCCGGCTGGCTTGGGGCCATCTTGGAGCGCCGCTTGGGGAGACTACGACGGTGATGGCAACATCGACATGTTCGTAGGGCAATCCAACATTGGTGCAACCGGCGATGTGCTCAAGGGCGACGGTCTCGGCGGGTTTACCAACGAAAGCGTTGCCTTGGGCCTCGATGACCCGGGCTTTCATCAGAACGTCGCCTGGGCCGACATCGATAACGATCGAGATCTAGATCTGATTTTGGCAATGGAGGGTCCCACGGAGAAGCACGAGATTTACTTGCAACGCAAAAGCGGCGCGTTTTTTCCCGCAGGTGCGCTAGTTGGTTTTCAAGAAGACTTTGGAACCAAAGCTTATGGCATGGCAATCGGTGACACGGACGGGGACGGTGATCTCGACATTTACATCTCGACCTGTATCAACGGTGGTAATATCCGAAACAACTTTTATGAGAATCAGCTGGCCGAAACGGGGTCGTTGAGTTTCATCGATATCGCCGATACCAACGGCACGCAGTTTATGGACAATAGCTACGGTTCGGAGTTTCACGACTTCGACGACGATGGCGACCTCGACTTGTTTATGGTCGGGGCAGACGGAGAGAACAGCAAGATCTTCCGCAACGACGGTGGCAACCAATTCACGGATGTTGATACGATTCTCGGTCACTCGCTGCTGAGCGACAACGCCGGAGACCTCAATGGCGGCCGCGCCGTTGACTACGACAACGATGGTGACCTCGATCTGTTTTTTCACGATCACCGCCAAGCGCGAAGCAGCAACGATGCTCGCAAGCTCTATCGCAATGATGGCAACTGGCAGTTTACTGATGTGACCGCGCTCGAAAATTTACAAGAAGCCAATCGTGGCGCTTACGATAGCACGTGGGCTGACATCGATCGCGACGGCGATCAAGACTTGATTGCGCCAACCGATAGTTTTTCCGACGAGCGCGTGTTCATTAGTGATGCGTCCGAGAACGGCAACAGCTGGCTGTATGTCGAGCTGTCGGGTCCGAGCGACAACACCAGCGGTATTGGCGCGGCGGTATATGCGACGATTGACGCCGGAACGCCTGACGAACGGACCATTCGGCGCGAGGCGAATACGAACGCGGGCACATTCAATCAGAGCGATGTGCCGGTGCATTTCGGCCTTGGCGATGCAACAGTCATCGACGAACTTCGCATCGAATGGCCCGATGGGACTGTGCAAATCATTAACGATGTTGCGGTGGATCAGTATCTCAGCGTGACGACGCCGGGCGACTATGATGGTGACGGAGATGTAGACGCCGGTGACTTAGCCCAATGGCACGCAGACTATGGTATCAACGGCGGCAGTGACGCGAACTTAGATGGCCTCAGCAGCGGATTCGATTTCTTGTCCTGGCAACAGCAGTTGGGTAACGGTGTGGTTGCGTTGTCAGCGGCTTCGGTAGTTCCAGAGCCAAGTGGCTTGTGCCTCGTTGCTGGCTGTATTGGAATTCTGTTTGCGACACGACAGTCGCGATAAGCTGGAGAAGAAGGTCTGTCGACCGCTAGCAAGACGGTTACCGAGCCCATTGCCTCTGCAGCAGGTGCACCTTGGCCACGTCGTGCATGTAGTTGTCGCTGAGCTTGGCTGCTGCTGACCATGTCAGATGGTCACGGGCTTGGTCTGGTTTGTTTGAGACTTCGTAGTAGAGGCCAACATAGAGATGCGCGTACATGCGGGCACTTTCTGTGTCGGCCTGATTGGCTGCGGCAAGGACTGCGTCGGTAGAGCCGCTACCGAGATACAAATCGTAGACTTCCGACATCGGTACTCTCGCGTCGCGGCGCGTGTCGATATTCAGAAGTTGCTTGCGAGCCGCTGGAACGCCTTTCAGCTGGGCTAGGCAGAGAAAATGCCACGCCGCATTTTCGACGTCGTCTGGATTGACCTTCTGATGCGACTCGAACAGCTGACGGCCGAGCTGGTATTTCTCGGCGTAGTAGTAGCTGATACCCAGTTGCCAGAGATAGGGAGATACACGCGGGTCGAGCTTTTCGGCCTCTTGAAAGTCGGCAATCGACTCCGGTATCTGGTTTGTTCGGAATCGCTCCATTCCGGTGCGCACATAGTGGGATGCGGACTGCGAAGGCTGAGCGAACGCGGTCGTCGGAATCAGGAGGCAGGAGGCTAAGAGATACAGTTGATTCACTTGCGACTCATTTCAGTAAGGACATTGGTCGATTGCGAATTGCGGCCTTGCCATGCGAATTCTATACTGTTTTGCTTTCCATCGCCAAAATTAGAGCCCACACTCGAAACTTATAAATCCCCGACAGCGCTATGCCTGATCGTTCGTCACTCATTTCGCTGTCCGAAGCGTCGATGCCTTTGTTTCTTGGCGTCGACGTGGGTGGCACTAATATCAAGCTGGGCTTAGTCGACGATGACGGACGGACAGTCGGGTACCATTCGATTCCCACCAAGGTAGAGAGCGGTCCCGATGCAGCGGTCGATCGCATTGCTGAGGGAATCGATCAAGTGCTCCAGCACGCCGGAGCCAATCGATCGGATGTCGCGCGGATCGGAGTGGCGACGCCAACGGCTGATATTCACACGGGCAAGATTTCTGAGCCAGGCAATCTGCCGGGTTGGTGGCACTTTCCGATTCGGGATCGTGTTTACGAAGCATGCGGAGTCGCTGTGCGCTACGCTAACGATGCGAATGCCGCCGCATTCGGCGAATTTTGGGGCGGGGCCGCCGCCGATTATCACAGCATGGTCATGCTGACGTTGGGCACGGGCGTCGGTGGTGGAATCATTATCGGCGATCTACTCATCGAAGGTGCCAACAGTATGGGCGGCGAATGCGGACACATCATTATCGATCCGCGGGACGAAGCGCGCGTCGATTCGTTTGAAAAGACCGGTTCGCTCGAGGCGTACTGTGGCGCCTACGCGATTGTCGGAAGGACCAACGACGCGCTAGATGCGGGACGCGAGAGCAGCCTGGCAGAGACTCGTGCAAACAAACCGCAGATCACGCCGCTAGATATCTCCAAGGCGGCCGAAGCAGGCGACGAGTTTGCGCGTGAGATCGTTATGGAAACCGCGCGATATCTGGCGATCGGCATAGTGACGTTTTGCCACACGATTGACCCTGACAGCATCGTGATCGGCGGCGGCGTCAACTTCGGCGGTGCTGGCCATCCGCTGGGCGAAGAGTTTATGCAGCGCATTCGCGACGAAACTCGCCCTCGACTGCTGTCGGCGGTGCGCGACAAACTGCACATCGACTTCGCCAAGCTCGGCGGCGACGCGGGCTACGTCGGTGCCGCTGGGCTGGCGCGTATCGAGTACCGAGCGGCCAATTAGCTGGCAGACTCAGGCTCACGCAGCCAAAAACCTCGGCTTTCCAAGGCGAGATTTTATGCGATAATTCGCAGTTACGGCGTTTTTCAATGCCGACTCGCTACTGCCTTCCACCTCCCCACCTTAGATGACCCAACCAAAGTACATACGGAATTTCTCTATCGTCGCGCACATCGACCACGGCAAGAGCACGTTGGCTGATCGGCTGATGGAACGCACCGGAACCGTCAGCGAGCGTGAGATGAAACAGCAGCTGCTCGACGACATGGAGCTTGAGCGGCAGCGAGGAATCACGATCAAAGCACGCGCCGTCACGATGCACTACCAGCGCGACGGGCACAAGTACGAACTAAATCTGATCGACACGCCCGGCCACGTCGATTTTCAGTACGAGGTTTCGCGGTCGCTGGCCTGCTGCGAAGGGGCCGTGCTGCTAGTCGATGCGTTCCAAGGCGTCGAGGCACAGACGGTTGCCAATGCCTACTCGGCCTTGGAGCACGAGCTGACCATCGTGCCGGTGATGAACAAGGTCGATCTCGTCCACGCGCGGCCCGACGAAGTGCGTGAAGAGATGGAAAAGACCCTCGGCGTCGATGCCGAGGATGTGCTTGGCTGCAGTGCCAAGACGGGCCTCGGGTGCGAGGATGTCTTGGCGGCGGTCATCGATCGTGTGCCGCCACCTGAGGGCGATCCCAAGGCGACACTGCAGGCTATGGTGTTCGATGCGCACTACGATGAGTTTCGCGGTGCCATTACGTATATCCGCGTAATGAATGGCACGGTCAGGAAAGGACAGAAGATCAAGTTCTTACAGCAAGGAACCACCCACGACATTGTCGAGCTCGGCCACTTCGAGCCCTTGCGCGAGCCGGCCAATCAGCTGTCTGCTGGTCAGGTCGGATATCTGATCTGCAATATCAAGTCACTCGGCCACGTGCACGTTGGTGACACCATTAGCATTGTGGGCGATCAACCGGCTGAAGTGTTGCCGGGTTACGAAGAGCCTAAACGAATGGTGTTTTGCGGACTCTACCCTTCTGACGGACAGGATTTCAAACAGCTACGCGATGCGCTCGATAAGCTGGCCATCAACGACCCAAGTTTCGAGTTTGAGGCCGAGACGAGCGATGCATTGGGGTTTGGATTTCGGTGCGGCTTTCTTGGTCTGTTGCACATGGAAATCGTGCAGCAGCGCCTGGAGCAAGAAGCAGATATCGATCTGGTGCAAACCGCTCCTAACGTAACCTATCAGGTAATCACCAAAGCGGGTGAGACGTTAGAGATTCACACGCCCAAAGACGTGCCGGACAGTGGTGATATCGAAGAATTTCGTCAGCCGATGGTGCGTGCCAACTTCGTCGTGCCGACAGAATACATCGGCGGCATTATGAAGCTCTGCACCGACCGCCGAGGTGTGTTTATTCGCACGGAGTACTTGTCCCCAACGCGTGCAATGGTCGTGTACGACGTGGCGTTGGCAGAAATCGTGTACGACATGCACGACAAGCTCAAAACCGTCACGCGTGGCTACGGCACGATGGACTATGAATTGCTCGGCTACGAAACCGGGCAACTCGTCCGTATGGATATCTTGGTCAAGGGCGAACGTATCGATGCGCTGTCAATTGTCTGCGACCGACGCGATGCTGATACGCGCGGTCGTGCGGTAATCAAGAGGCTCAAGAAGGAAATCCCTCGCCACATGTTCGAGGTCGCCTTGCAGGCAGCAATCGGAACTCGCATCATCGCCCGAGAGACCATTTCCGCGATGCGTAAGAACGTAACCGCCAAGTGCTACGGTGGCGATATTAGCCGCAAGCGGAAACTATGGGAGAAGCAGAAGGCTGGCAAGAAACGCATGAAATCGATCGGCTCGGTCGATATTCCACAAAAGGCGTTTCTGGCCGTCTTGGAAACGGGCGAGGATGACAAGAAGAAGTAGCCGCTAGGTTGCGGTTCTTCTTCCGGTTGCGGCCACGACAACGAGGACGGCCAGCAGCACGGCGGAGGTCGGTTCTGGAACCGCCACGACGGCTTGTCCCGCCGCGACGAAGCTGTTTGCTTGGCCCATACCCCGCTGGAGATACAGGAAGTCGCGGCCATCGACATCACCGTCGAGATCGGTATCGCCATCAACGGCACTCGCTCCGCTAGTCATGCCGAAGCCGGTTACCCACGCGATCATATCAGCCTCGTTGACCACACCGTTTTCGTCGACGTCGCCGAGTAGCTCAGTGACTTCCATAAACTGGTCCGCAGCGACGTTGAGCATTGTCTTACGTCCGCTTGGCCAAAGGATTTCGACCGCCGCCTCGCTGGCGAGTCCAAGTCCAAATTCCAATTCCATGCTACTGGTACTGGCAGCGTTGCTCGAGCCCGAGACGACCTCGCGAATTAACCGCTCATCATCTTCGACGGTGCCATTGCCATCCAAATCGGCAGCGACGTAGACCCGAGCTCCGATTGCGTCGCGCGTGCTACGAAACTGACCCGGCAGGTCGGGGTTACCCTCAAGCTTAATCGACAAGAAGCTCCCCGTGGCGCCAACCTGGTCGCTTCGGTTTTCAAACAGCTCGGAGTTACCGCTCCACGGCTTGATCACCAACAGATCCGCCAATCCATCACGGTCGAAGTCCGCCGTTACCGAACCGCGCGAGTGCCCCGTCGACACCAGCCCCGCGTCTGCGGCAATGTCTGCAGAAAAACCTTGCTCAGAATTCAGGTAGAGAAAATCGGCGGTACCACTTTCGGTGGCGACATGCACATCCTCATAGCCGTTGTTGTCGAAGTCGGCGATACGCGTCCCCCAGGAGTAGAGGGCCGGTAGCTCCGAACTGTGTAAGAAGTTGAGCGTACCGGTTTCGGAAAGCTGATTGATCCACAGGTCGTTGCTGCCGCCGTTGGGAAACGACAACGGGTCGCTCCAGTCGGTAATGTAGAAGTCGAGATCGCCGTCATGATCAATGTCGGCCACGTCCACTCCCATCGCGCCGCCGCTACGATGCCCAAACGGTTGGGTCGGCATCGTATAGGTAGCGGTTTCGTAGCCCAGCCATTCGCCGGCAGCGTTTTGGCCTTGATTGATGTACAGCATATCGCGATCGGTCGGACCACCAACTTTGTTGGTCACCATCAAGTCGGGCCACTGGTCGTTGTTGAAGTCGGCAAAGATCACGGCGTTGGTAGAACTAAAGTTCTGAAACGAAGTTCCCGAAGCACCTGACGAAGTTTCGAATCCGGCGAGTCCGACAGCCAGGGTGCGTTCGGTAAAGGTGCCGTTGCCATTGTTCTCGTAATAGATATCGCGCTGGCCGGGCAATTCGCCAGGTTGCAATGCACTGGCGTTGTGGAAGTGATGATGATTGCCGACGAACAGGTCCAAATCTCCGTCGCGATCGGGATCGGCCCAAGCTGCCGTCAACGAGTAGTCGAGGCTTTCGCCGTTATGCGTCGCGCTGGCAACGCCTTGTTGCAAATCAGTGTTACTCGCCGTTGGATCGGTGGCGGCGGTTGCATCAACGTAAGCGAAGGTGCCCGTCTCGGCCAATTGGTTGCGATAGAGCTTATTTGGCTGATTCCAATTGATGACGAACATATCGAGGTCGCCATCGTTGTCGTAGTCGCCCGCAATCGCGCCGTTGGAAGAGCCTCGGTCGCCCAGTCCCGCGTCGTTGGCAGCGCGTACAAAGGTTCGGCTGCCGCCGCTGGGCGTGTTCAGAAACAGTCCATTGGTCTGGTTGAACGCCCTCATCATGTAGATGTCGGCATAGCCATCGCCGTTGAGGTCAGTAAAGACGGCACCTGGCGCATGACCGTCGCCCGGCGACGACGTGAACGATCCCAGCCCCTTCTGCGTGGTCACATTGGAGAATTGTACTTGGGCATCAGCACTCGTTCCTGCTGCGCTGACAGATAGAGCGATCACGCAGCAGCGGAGCAAGCGACGCATCCCGGGCCTCTCTCGGTTCAAGAAAAGATGACTTCAAAAGTTACCTCATGATACCCGATCATGGTATCTGCAGGCAAAGCAATCTTTATCTCAGCGAGGTATGGCGACCGCAGCCGCGTGTGGCTATTGTCCGAAAGTGCCGCTGCCGGCAGGGACAGTCATGGGCGTGGATTCCATGATCGCGCCGTCAGCCATCGGCATTTCGATCGTGGCACCCTCGTAGGCAGCGCCTTCGTAGCCGTAGGTGACGGGCGTGCTCGACTCGCAACCGCATGACGGCGCAGACGTACAAGTGTTGCAGTCGTTGCACATCGGCGCGCAAGTGTTGCAGCACGGGCCGCTGACTGCACGGGGAGCGAGACGTCCATAGAACGGACCAACAGTCCCAACCGAGGATCGACCGAACAGGCCGCGGCAGCATCCGCAACCGCTAACACCGACCAACAGGGTGGCAATAGCCAATAAAGCGAGCGACTTTTTCATGACCGATTGTCCTGGGGAAGGACTCTCCATTCTCTGGACTGCCATAGGCGGGGCCCGCGCTGTGTGGGTCCGAAGGGCATTCGGTGAGCGTCGGGCGGACAGCATCCTGTCCAATCAAACATTGCCCCCGATGTTGATAAAAGCAAACAGCATGTTGGATTTTTGCCACAGATTTCCTCCTTTCAGGCGGCGCTATCGGAAGAATCGGACCGTCGCGTCGGACGTGAGAGTTAATCAAATTAGTCTAGCGAAGTCGATGCTTGGCCGCTGCTGACCTACTCAACTGCCGTTTGCGTCGCACAAGCGTGGCGGATTAGTATATGTCTTATGGCTGGTCGGAGCAGATGGCAGAACGGCTTTGGATGCGAAGCAATATTGTTGACCCTGCGCGCTACGGTCGCTCTGCAGTGTCTCGGAAACTGGCGCTGGCTGACGCAAGTTCAAGAGACACCGCTGCTGCATTGGATGCTCGATCCGGTCGACGTGGGGGGGCTCGCCTGGTCGGAACCGACCGCGATCGCCGTGCAGCAATGGATTGGCTGGTTGGTGTTATTGGCAGGGATGGTCGTCCTATGGCGTCCTGCCGTCTGGGTGCTTGCCCCCATTGCACTGGTGCAAACGACGATTACGGTAGCGATGTGGCAGATAGGTGCCGGGTACGCCTGGCAAGTCGACTGGCTGCCAGTCCGGCTACTGATGCTGTTTCCGTTTGCCAGTCAATTATTGCGCATGGCTGCGCCGGCTGCACTATTGATGCTCAGCGCGAACGGGTCGAGTCTGAACGCTGATGGCATTGGCGTGCGTCGCACGATGCAATTGCTGCGCTGGGCGACCGCAATCGTTTTTGTAGCGCATGGCATTGAGGCAGTGCAACTCAATCCGAAGTTTATCGACCTGATGATCGATTCGACGGCACGCGTGTTCGGAACGCGCCTCCCCGAGGCAGTCGCTGGACAGGTGTTGGTGGTGATCGGCGTCGTGGACATCGCGGTCGCGCTGGCGTTGGTGAGTACAGAATCTCTGCTGGTTGTCGGTTGGATTGCTTGCTGGGGGCTGATTACCGCGACGAGTCGTATCGTGGCACATGGTTGGGAATCGTCGTGGCACGAGACACTGACCCGCGCTCCGCATTTCGGAGCTCCATTGGCTGTGGCGCTGTGGTGGCATCTGCTAAAATCGCGGTCACACACTGAGCAACGGGATCGCCCGACTCAGACAGCCAATTCGAGTGCAGAAAATGATGAGACGAATAATCAGCGCCCGGCAACGTCGATGGTCTAGCTACTGCGTAGCTTGCCGCCTGGCGATAATGACTTCGGTCGCGCTGCGGTTCAGCTGCACCACCGCAGTGTGCGAGGTGGCAGAACTCGCTGGCTCGACGCCCGCCCAATGGCGGCTTGTTTGGAAATCAGATCCGTCTACGTCAGCAACGCTATGCTGGTCGACTGCCGTGGCAGGGAGTCGGCATGAAGTGCTACTGAGGGAAGCCGGTGTGGACGACGGCGTCTCCATCGTCGCCATCCGAAATGGAAAATACTCGGCAACCACGCCGACACTATTCTTTCATCACGCGAAGCTGGAAAAGCTGAAGCCTGCGACTAAGTACTATGTAACGCTTGTGAGTGACGGTCAGCGATCGCCTGAGATGTACTTCCTGACCGCGCCTGCGGAGGACTTGCCGGTGAGTTTCCTCTTTGGGGCCGACTCGCGCAGTGGCCGCAAGGCTCGGCAGCATATGAATCGCATGCTCGCCGGCATGGTTACCGAGTCCTACTTGGCTGACCGCGTGCCGATTCTGGCCCTGGCCCACGGTGGCGACTATATCTACGATGGTCGCGACCTTCGCCTCTGGTCTCAATGGATGTCGGATCACGAGCTGACCGTTGGGCCCGACGGTCGGATGCTGCCGATCATCCCAGCAAGAGGCAATCACGATGGCGGCGAGGTGTTCAACGAGGTGTTTGCGTTTCCGCCGAACGACAAGAATTACTACAGCACGGACCTGGGCCCACAGCTTCGCCTCGTGACGCTCAATACCGAAATCAGCGTTGCAGGCGACCAGCAAGAGTGGCTCCAGGCCGAGCTTGCCTCTGCTCGCCCCGTGCGTCGATGGCTGGTGGCTCAGTACCATCGTCCAGCCTTTCCCGCGGTGAAGCAGTCTTGGCTCAATCTTGTGCACTGGGTGCCGCTGTTCGAAAGCTACGACCTCGATTTAGCCTGCGAGGGCGATGGCCACAATATCAAACGGTCGGTACCAATACGCAATTTTAAGGTCGACCCGACTGGAGTGGTTTACATTGGTGAAGGAGGTTTGGGCGTAGGCCAGCGATCTCCGAAACGGGACCGTTGGTATCTAACTCCGCCGCAAGCAAAAACTGGGCAAGGTCATCATGTGCAACTACTGACTTTCGATCGGCAGCAGTACACGTATCGTGTGGTCATGCTGGACGGCGCAGTATTCGACGAATCTACGCGGCCGGTGCGAGAAACTTATGGGGCACCGAGTCGAAACTGAAATTATGCGACGTACCACTCAGCTCTATGCGGCGGTTCGATTGGCGATCGCCTGTACGATCTTGGCAGTCGGCTTTCGCACTTGGCTGGTCATGGGACTGATCGAGCCGGTCGTTGTATCAGGCAGCTCGATGGCTCCCGCGTTTCTTGGCAGCCACGTTGCCCCGAACTGTCCCGAATGCGAACACTGCTTCAGCGTTGGTGCCGAGTTCGCAGTGGAATGGGATGCCGTGACCTGTCCGGGTTGCAGCAAGACGGAAATCTCGCTGGAGGGACTGAAGTTGCGGTGGGGCGATCGTCTGTGGGTGGATCGATTCACGCTGCAAAGGCGTGCACCTCGGAGATGGGAGGCGGTTGTGGCGCGCAATCCGCGGAACGCTGCGACACTGTGCGTTAAGCGTGTCGTCGGATTGCCCGGCGAGCGTGTCGATCTGGATGACGGCGATGTGCGTGTCGATGGGAGAGTGCTGATCAAGTCCATCAAAGATCAGCGCGCGGTCCGCCAGCTGGTGCATCGCGAGACATCTGCGAATCGTCGATGGCAGCCAGATCAAGAAAACCGCTGGCAACCGCACGGCGACGGTTGGCATCACGCCGGCAATAATCAATCGACGACCGGCTGGCTGCGCTACCGACATCCGAAGAATGAACCGGTCACTGATGACGTACCGCACAATGCGGGCATTACACGCCGGCTGAACAAGATCGATGAGTTCGCGCTTGCGTTGGACGTGCAGATTCGCGACACGGGCACAATTCAGTTCGCTCTTGACGATGGCGCTGTGGCGGCGACTATTCGAGTTTCGATGCCTGACGGTCGAGTCGAGTTGATTCGCGACGAGCAGTCGGTTGCTGTCTGCAACTTAGCTCCAGATCTGGCGCGGCGACTCGCCGGTGGTGTCGTCTCTATTGAGCTCTGCAACTTCGACGGGCAGCTGCTGTTTCTGATCGATGATGACGTCGTACTTCGTACGGAGTGGGTAGGACAGGCCGCCATCGGCAGCGGCCAACCTGTCGCTATTGGCATACAGGGGTTGGATGCCACGCTGAGCCATTTGACCCTCTACCGCGACCTCTTTCACAACGGTCACCCCGTGGGTTCCGCAGGACCGATTTCAAGATGCTGGCAACTTGGTGCCGGAGAGTACTTTCTGCTCGGCGACAACGCCCCGATCTCGGTCGACAGCCGCCTTTGGGGCCCGGTTCCAGCCGGGCTTATCGTGGGGAGGCCGCTATAGCGAACGCTAGCACAACTGGTGTCGTAGAGGACTGAGTTTCCCGGGTCAAAAGAAATTGGCTATATTAGCCAGTCCGCGACGAACAGCCTGACTGGCGCCTTAAAGCTAGACGCCGCTCAAGGTCTCGAAATATATCAATTTCAGTACTCGCCATGGCAAAAAAGAAATCAATCCCCAAGCAGAAACGTACCACCAAGGTCGGCGAATCCAAGGCCAAGGTTGAGGAATCGGGTAACGCGATGTATGCGTTCCGCGAGACGATCGAATCGATCGTGATTGCCTTCGTCCTGGCATTCTTGTTCCGAACATTCGAGGCGGAGGCGTTCGTCATTCCGACAGGTTCGATGTCGCCGTCGCTGCAAGGTCAACACAAAGACGTCTGCTGCAGCGAGTGCGGATATCGTTTCCGCGCAACAGCCAGTGAGGAAGCGGGTGACCGCCTCCAATACGCATCCGCAGAGCTGGCACGCACGCAGCAAGAGTTACGCCGCGTCGAAAAGATGCTCAGCGGACGTCTCAGTAGCCGAGACCGCGGGCGTCTGGAGTACGCACTAACGGGACTTCGCCAAGACGAGCAGCAGAAGATGAGACTGGTCAAGTCATTCGATACGGTCGCCGGGATGTGTCCAATGTGTCGCCAGCTGATGCCGATGCGCCCCGACTTGCCATCGAATGTGCCCGCTGCGGTGGGCCTGCAGGATGTTGAAGAGCAGAAGACCTACCCGGGCGATCGTATTCTGGTCAACAAGTACTGCTACACCCATAGCGACCCGCAGCGTTGGGACGTGGTCGTTTTTAAGTTCCCAGGTAATGGCGAGATGAATTACATCAAACGCCTGGTCGGCCTGCCGAACGAAACGCTGCGGATTTACCAAGGCGATATTTTCGTAAGCGACGAGGCCAATAATGGCGAATTCGAGATCGAGCGTAAGCCATCCGACAAAGTCGACGTGATGTTGCAGGTCGTTCACGATACGAATTACGACCCAGTTGTTCTCTACGATGCGGGATGGCCGTTGCGATGGAAGGTGACGTCGTCGGACGGTTGGGATCGGCAGCTCGACACCAAGGCCAAGACCGTCGGTCAGACTTACAGCATTACTGCATCAAGCGACGAAACCACGCATTGGCTGGAGTACCAACACTTCGTACCCCAGCAGAGAGACTGGGCCACTGCTCGGACTTACCAGCAGAACGGCGACTATGGCAATACGACCAAGGAGCAATGGCTGGCAGAGTGCAAGCCTGAGCTGATCCGCGACTTCAACCCCTATAACGCCGACCGATCGCGTGGAGGAACAGGCAATCCCAGGGCTGGCGGTATTGAAGATATTGGCTGGACCATGCCAGAAGAGAAGTTTGGCATGCACTGGGTCGGCGACCTGGCAATCGATTGCAATTTGACGGTGGAAGAGGCGTCCGGAGAGTTCTACCTTCGACTTGTGGAAGCCGGCCGGGCTTTCATCTGTCGCGTCGACCTCAGCAGCGGTGACGCGACGGTGAGTCTCGAAGGCGACGACAGTGTATCGGCAACAGCGAAGACGACCGTCCGTTCGCCAGGCGACTACCAACTGCGCTTCGCAAACGTTGATGACCAACTTCTGCTGTGGATCGATGGGTCGGAGGTTCTGTTGTCTGGTGATTCTCCAGCGTTGATCTACGACGCGGATCAGGTTTACGACGGTCGCGAAAATGCGGTTCCGCAATCCTCTCCGACCGACCTGGGCGACTTGGCGCCGGCCGCAATCGGCGCACGCGGCGCTAGCGTGAGCGTGGATCGATTGCAGGTGCTGCGAGACATTTACTACATCGCCACGCGATGGGACAGCGAAGACCTCGAGAAGATTTGCGATTTTCCTCATCCGATGGTCGATCTTACGCCGGAAGGCAAGCGATACCCCACGCTCAGCAGCGTCAGACAGCAGTTCACGGACCCGTCGAAGTGGACAGCACGGTTCAAGGAGCGCCGCAAAGAGGACTTCCCAATCGAATCGGGCCAGCTTTTTGTCATGGGCGATAACAGCCCCGCTAGTTCCGACTGCCGATTGTGGGCCTCCGGCAATGGCAATGCGATGGCGAAGCCAGGTGGTTCCTACCTTGATCGCCGGCTGTTGATTGGGAAGGCAGTCTGCGTGTTTTGGCCGCATAGCTGGGGCGAGATTCCTTTCATCAAGCGCTTGCCGGGATTTCCAAACTTCGGCGATATGAGACTCGTTCGCTGAGCTTCCACAAACTGATTCGTCATGGAGGACGAACTTTCGTGAGCCTACTGCAAGTATCAGGGTTGGTGAAAAGCTACGGACGTCGACGCGTCGTCGACGGGGTCGACTTTCACGTCGAGCGTGGTGAAATCGTGGGTCTTCTGGGACCCAACGGAGCCGGTAAGACGACGACGTTTAGCATGACGTGCGGGATGGCTGAGCCCGATGCCGGGACGGTGATGCTCGGTGGACACGAGGTGACGGATTGGCCAATGTATCGGCGCGCTCGGGAAGGTGGTATGGGTTACCTAGCGCAGGAGTCCAGCGTCTTCCGCAAGCTTTCGGTGCAAAACAACTTACTCGGCGTTATGGAAATGCTCGGTATGAAGCGTCGCGAGCGTCGACAGCGGTGTGAGCAGCTGATGGAGCAGTTTGGCATCACCAAGCTCCGTCGCAGCAAGGCGATGTCGCTTTCGGGTGGCGAACGTCGACGGCTGGAGATTGCCCGCTGCTTGGTCTCCAATCCCAAGATTATTCTTCTCGACGAGCCGTTCACTGGGATCGACCCCGTGACGATCGACAGCATTCAGGAAATCGTCCGTGATCTGCGGGAACGTGGCATCTCTATCCTGATTACCGACCACCAGGTGCGTGAAACGCTCGAAATTACCGATCGAAGCTACGTCGTCCGCAGCGGTCAGGTGCTGTGTCACGGGACTCGCGACGAAGTACTCAACAATCCCGAGGCGAAGAAGTACTACTTCGGCGAGAATATGGACATCGGTGCCACCGCCTCGTATTCCACAGCTCTGGACAAGCGCGATAGTCGGCTTGCTTCGCTACGCGGTCGCCTCAGCGGTCAACAACGGGCCATCGATGACGATGCCGCCTGAACGCTGCGGACTAGGCGTTACTTTGCTCGCGCGTATACAATGCCCGCATGACCAAACCGCCTGACGATGCTGCGCCGCCGCAAGATGCGCCCGTTGCCGACGAGCCGCCACCGTTGCGGAGCGTACACACCAGCAATCTGCCGCTGATCTTCGAACAGGGGCACTTCTCGTTGCTTGTGACCACCTATCAGGCTGGCAAGCTGGTCGTGCTCCGCAATGACCAAGGCGTACTCAACACCCACTTTCGCAACTTCCACAAACCGATGGGCTTGGCGGTGCAGGGTGGCAAGCTGGCGGTCGGCTGCAACATCGATATTTGGGAGTTCCACAACGTGCCGGCCGTTTGCCAGAAGCTCGACGAGGCCGAAGAGAATAAGGAGACAGGGTTCAAGCACGATACGTGTTTCATGCCGCGACGCAGCCACACCACGGGCGATGTGCAGATTCACGAGATGGCTTGGGTTGACGGTGAGCTTTGGTTTGCGAACACCGCGTTCAGTTGCCTCGCTACGCGGAGCGACATCAACAGCTTCGAGCCACGCTGGCGACCGAAGTTCGTGACCGAGTTGCTGCCCGGCGACAGCTGCCATCTCAACGGTCTTGCGATGCGCGACGGACGCGTCCGCTACGTTACCGCGTTGGGCGAAACCAACGAACCCGGTGGTTGGCGGCAGAACAAGCGAGACGGCGGTCTGCTGATCGACGTCGACGCCAACGAAATCGTTACGCGGGGGCTGTCGATGCCGCACTCGCCGCGTTGGTATCGCAACCAGCTTTGGATTCTCGAGTCTGGCAACGGAGGCATTGGCACGATCGATCTCGCGACGGGCAAATACCAAGAAGTCGCCCAACTTCCGGGTTTTACGCGCGGCCTTAGCTTCCTTGGGCCGCTGGCGTTTATCGGACTGTCGCAGGTGCGCGAGTCTGCCGTCTTCAGTGGCATTCCATTGGTCGAACGGCTTGAGGAACGCACATGCGGTGTGTGGGTTGTTAACATCGAAACCGGCGAGACCGTGGCGTTCTGCCGGTTCGAGGACGCGGTGCAGGAGATCTTTGCAGTCGAAGTACTTAGTGGCTGCCGTTTCCCTGACCTGATCAACCACGATGCGGAACTCATCGGTCGCTCGTACGTGCTCGACGACGCTGCGCTGGCTGATGTGCCGGCCGGCCTGCGAACCGATCAACCGAGCTAGCAGGTCGGTGGCAGCTTATCACAGCCTTTACTCGCAGGCGTGTCCTTTTTGCGGTCGTCTGGTATGCTGCCTGATTGGAGGTTCTGTCTGCCCCATTCAGCTCAATCTCCATCCGGCTTCCTCCCCGAACTTCGTCAACGCACCGCACGGCGGATCTTGATGGACAACAATCTTCGTTCCGTGCTGATCACCGGGTGCTCGACTGGCATCGGCCGCGCGTCGGCGCGGCTACTCGCGGAACGCGACTTTCTTGTGTTTGCTGGCGTGCGCTGCCTCGACCATGCCGAAGCGATCCTCGATTCCAAATTGCCAAATTTACAGCCCGTGCTGCTCGATGTGACCAGTGAGGAAAACGTCGAGGCGATCGTCCAGGACATCGCTGAGGCGTGTCCGAATGGCTTGTATGCTGTGGTCAACAACGCAGGGGTTGGTCTGCCTGCCGCTGTCGAGTTGTCGCGACTCGATGACGTGCGCAACCTGTTTGAAGTCAATACGATTGCACCGCTTCGCATCATTCAAAACTGCCTGCCATTGTTGCGTAAGGGCAACGGCCGGGTTGTGAATATCTCGTCCATGAACGGCACCATGGCGTTGCCGATGGTCGGCGCTTACTCGGCCAGTAAGTTCGCGTTGGAGGCTCTGTCGGACACGTTGCGGGTTGAGCTGCGTCCTTGGCGTATCCCCGTCAGTATCGTTCGTCCGGGCCAAGTCCGTACGTCGATCTTCGACAAGGCGCGGCTTGCCATCGAGCGGCAGCGCCGCGAAATTCCCGAGCAACTCAAGGACGGCTACGATCGCATGTACTCGCGAGCCGCTCAGTTCAACGAGCGCGGTGCCAAGTCGCCCACTTCACCGGAAAAAGTTGCCCACGTCGTCCTGCAAGCGTTGAAGGCTCGCCGACCGAGTCCGCGCTATCACGTCGGCATCGACGCCCACGGCATGAATTTCGCCAACGCCGTCATGCCGCAGCGCCTCATCGATCGCGCACTCGCCCGGGTCATGCGCGTGTTGCATCGCGCAGAAGACGACAAACACCGCACCACCTACCTCCCTCCCCTCAAAGGCGAGGGACTGGGAGAGGGATAAACCTACGCACTACAAAGTTCGTCAGGTTTCCGAACCCGCTCATAAAAAGTTTGGGCAAGCACAGAATCTGACTACTTCAACTTCTCAATTTCCGCTAACACTCTCTCGCTATCCTCGATCGCATTGACCTGGGTGTCTTTGTGGGCAATTTTCCAGTCTTTGTCGATGATAAACGTCCAGCGGCTGGCCGTCACACCGCGCTCGAGTGTCAATTGCAAGTCGCCGATCTGACGCGTGATCGATCCGCCGGGCCGTGTCCTCACACCAAACGCTTTAGCAATCTTGCCGTCGGAGTCCGACAACAGCGTGAAGTTCAATTCGTACTGTTCCTTGAAGTGCTTGTGGTTCTCGACCGCGTCGCCACTCACGCCGACGATCTCGACGTCTTCGCGTGTCATCTCCTTGACCGCGTCACGATAGGCACAGGCTTGTCTGGTGCAGCCGGGCGTCATGTCGGCCGGATAGAAGTAGACGACGTAGATTTTTTTGCCGGCCTTGTCTTTGGAGTCCCACTTCTTATCCTCATCATCCACGCCTACAAAGTTGGGCGCACGATCCCCAACCTGCAAGCCGTCACGCTTCTCTGACTGGGCATCGACCGACGAACTTAGCAGACAAGTGGCAATTAAGGTGATTAGCAGATTCTTAGCAAAGTACATTTCGGTCCCTCGTTCCTGGCGCGTAGCATTGGATGGTCAACTCGGAGGTTCATTCTACGGTACCGCGACGCACCGAACCACCAGCGCGCTCGCGGTCGCAGCCAAGCTGTCGATCGCCGACCGTTGCCTCCCAGCGGTCCGTCAATATTGAAAATCGGGTGTTACATAACTCGCCTCTCCCATACTCGCAAACTCTGCAAAACAAGCGATTTCGAATATCGTAACGCGGGTCGTTTTCAGCAGTCGCGTTGCAAAATGACAGAACTCCCACCTCGTGGCTCGCCTGCCCGAGCGCAAATCGCTTGCCACAGGGCGCTTTCGAAAATTGTAGGCAACTCAAACCCCGAAGTTTTGATACTTTTCGAACGCGATGGTGTTACAAAATAAATGATTCTCTGCGGTCGAAGTTGTGCATGCGCACACGGGTGCAGATGCATTTTACACGAGAGCGCCGGCCATTTCCTTCGCGATTCTTAGCCAGGGTCGAAAGCCTCTGTCCAAATTGCTGAACGTGAGCAGGCATACATCACCCGCGAATGGCGCGAAACGACGATAATGAAAACAAGATTTCAGAGCGTTCGTGCGATTTGCCAACAGCAGCTCTTTGCGACCAGACAGCAACTGTTGCACAGTTGTGGAGTCGATGACGAGAAGTAGCTCAAAATCGCCGCTGCACAGAAATGTTTGCACGAGATTGCTGATTTCTCTACACTAAGTGTTCCTGCTCTGGAGCAAGGAATTGCACGGGGGGAGCAGCGGAACAACGAGGCAATGACGAAAAGTCTATCTCCGGTCCTACGACCTCGGCGTATCGCTGCGCTTGTGCAGTCTAGCGTATCTCTGACGCTAACATTGGACCACAAAGCAACCGTGCAACGACGCAGTCGGCTTGTTTCTGAAGTGGTTGCCTGGTTGCCTTGCGGTTCCTCTTTCGCTCTCAATTCATCAAGGAACAGTTGATGGCATATTTCTCAAAGCCGAACGTCCGCAAACTGCGCTGCGAGGCACTGGAAGCTCGCCGACTGCTGGCCGTGGTCACGGTCGATACGGTCGACGATGTGATCGATTTCAATGATGGTAAGACTTCCCTGCGCGAGGCGATTTTTGCGACCAACACGGTTCCGGATGCCGACGAGATCAATTTTGATTTCGGCTTCGACGGGCCCGCAAAGATCCTGCTTACGCAAGGCGAATTGCAGATTACCGATTCGCTAACGATCAATGGCCCAGGCGCGGAAATGCTAACGATCGACGCCAGTGGGAATGATCCGACACCGAGCGAGGACAACAGCGATGGAACTGCCGTGTTCGATGTTCTGAGAGTGAGAGGTTTTCAAACACCACGCGTGGAAATCAGCGGCGTCCGTATCGTTGGTGCGGACGCGAGCTTCGGTGCGATCAACAACCAGGGCTCGCTTTCTGTTTTCGAGACGACCATAGCAGACAACTTTAGCGCAGGAATTTGGTCGGATGGCTCGCTTGCCGTTCGATCTTCAGTGATCAGCGGCAACCTTGGTAGCGGTATTTACGCAGACGGCGAATTACAAGTCTTCGCCAGTGTCATCCATGGTAATACGGTTGTCGGCATAGAAGCAGAAGGCAATCTCAGTTTGCAGTCCAGCGATGTCACGCAGAACGGATACGGAGGTATCAGATCACATGGTCGGGCCGAGGTATTGAACAGCCAGATCTCCGGAAACACTTCGCCAATGCCCGGTGGTGGGATTTCTCACAGCGGAGACTTGATTCTAAAGAGCTCGACGGTCGTCGGAAACACTTCCGAAGGCGGCGGTGGTGGTGGGATATTTAGCCCGCATGGCTCAGTCGACATGAATGACACCGTCGTCGCGCGAAATACTACGAATCGCAACGGTGGTGGTATTCTAGCGGAGTCACAGTTATCAATATCGGATGGTGAAATTACGGACAATTTGGCTGGGCTCGGTGGAGGTGGGATTGCGTCTTTCGATCAATTGCAAATTGTCACAACCACCGTGTCTGGAAATCGCGCGTTGGGCGGCGCGGGCATCTACTCTCGAGGCGCTGTCTATGTCGGCAGAAGTACATTGCTTGGTAACGTTGCAAGTGACAGCGGTGGAGGGATCCTAACCGTCGTTGACTTCTTTGACGAAGCGATCATTTCAAACTCGACCATCTCAAGCAACGTTGCTCAGCGTGACGGTGGTGGTATTTGGAGCGATGGCAGTACGACCATCGAGGGTACAACGATCGCAGGGAACCTCGTAGGGGAGAATCATGCCGGCGTCGGTCGTGGAGGTGGCATATTTGCGAATGAGGGTCTCCTATCGTTACACCACACGATTGTGGCAGGCAACATCGCTGGGGAAAGCAACGACATTGCTGGCATTATCAATAGTAGTTATAGCCTGATTGGATCTGGCGCTGACTTCCTCGGCCCGCTCGCCGACAACGGCGGGCCAACGCTGACGCATGCCTTACTTCCCGGTAACCCGGCGATTGATGCGGGCGATCCCGCGTTGCGGCCAGGTGGTCCTGGCGTGACGGAGTTCGATCAGCGCGGGAATCCGTATCAGCGCGTGTCGGGCAGTCGCCTTGATCTTGGGGCGGTAGAGTTACAGCCGATACCGGGGGACTTTGATGCCGACGGTGACGCCGATGGCATTGATCTCGTGCAGTGGAAGGCCGACTACGGTCAGGAACGCAGCGGCCTCGATTTTTTGCATTGGCAGCGAACACTTGGCGATGACGTAGCAGCGGTGCCTAATCCAGCGGCACTATTAGACGACGATGCCGCACGCGAGGGTTCGTCGTTGGCAACGAATGCTGTCGGTGCCGTTGATCTTGTCTTCGGCGCTGAGACGCTTGATGTAAACGCAGAGCGGCATCCGTTGCGCGGAGCAGTGGCGCGTCGCAACGCGTGGGTGGAGTCTCCGTCTGCAGTCGTCGCGATGTTTCAGGTTGCTCCGACAATGGATACGACCGCCGTGGCCGAGCTGCGCGACGACGAAGGCACGGCTATCGGCGCCGAGACGACAATCGATGCAATCGAAGTCGCCTTGGACGACGACTTCTGGCGTTAATCTCGGGCGTAGCGTGCTTTGTCTGAGGCTTTGCTTCGAGTAAAATGGGAGCTTGCAGGGCACATACCGGATGTGACAGAGTACCGTTTGACTCTGACCATTGTTGGGACCGACGTTGGCACATGGCCGCAGCCGATTCAAAACCACCTAGCGACGACGAACAGCCGAGTATTCCTTCGGTACTCTTCTATCATCGCCACCGACGCGTGTTCGTGACGCCGCTCGATACCTGTCTAGAGATCGGACGGCAGCGCTCGGGCGAGCCGAAACCGACCACTCGGAATGACCGCGTCGATTCGGCGCGCATCGTCTTCGCGCCATTGGACGACGTCGACGTTTCGCGCTCGCATTTGCAAATCAAACCGATTGCGGGCGCAGAAAACGTCGAGGTTACCAACCTCAGCCGCACGCAACCGGTGCGGCTGGATTCAGAGCAGGTACTCGCGCCTGGGGATACGACCGTTGCCGACGTGCCGGTGCTGTTGCAGTTTAGTTCCTACGCCGTGCGGATCGAACCGCCCGAGGATGAGGACCTCGAATTGCAACCTTTGCCTGAACGGACGATGGTGCCCGGCAGGCAGTCGGTCGAGAGCAATCTCGGTCGACTCAACATCGACACGATGGACGAGCGTCTGCTGTTGCGTTGGCTAGAGACGGTGTTGGGAGTTTTTCAGAGTGCAGCCAGCTCGCGCGATTTTCCAGAAGAAGCTGCCAAGGCGCTCGTCAAAATCGTCGGGCTCGACGCGGCAGCAATGCTGGAATGCGATGCGGACGGGCGTTGGAAGACAGCCGCACTCTATTCGGCCTCGGAAGGTCATAACGAGAAGACATGGATACCGAGCCAGACTTTGCTGGCGGAAGTACGCAAAGAAAAACGCACGTTTCGTCACGTGCCCGGCAACGTCCCCGACACCGCGCAGAGCTTGCAGAACGTGAGTGCGTTGGTTTCGGCTCCGATATTGGACGGCGAGGGCAACGTGATCGGCGCACTCTACGGCGACCGACGTAGCGGTAGTTCGGAGAGTCATAGCGAGATACCCGACATCACGCTGTTCGAAGCCAAGCTGGTCGAAGTGTTGGCCAGCGGTATTGCTGCCGGGCTCGCGCGCGTCAAAGAGCAAAAGGCGGCGATGGCTGCGCGGGTGCAGCTGGAACAATTCGTGACGCCAAAGATTGCTTTTCAATTGGAGCAAGATCCGCAGTTGCTGGAAGGTCGCGATGCGGTGATCACCGTGATGTTCGCCGATATCCGCGGCTTTAGTCGGATTTCCGAGCGGCTGGGCCCTGAACGGACGATGGCCTGGATTCAAGACACGATGGGTACGCTCTCTAACTGCGTGTTGGCGTGCGACGGCACGCTCGTCGACTACGTCGGCGACGAATTGATGGCGATGTGGGGTGCGCCGCTAGGACAAACCAACCATGCCGAGCTGGCCTGTCGGGCGGCGACCGAGATGTTGGGAGTGCTGCCCGAGATCACCGAGCGCTGGCAGCATGATCTTGGAACAAGCGTCGAGTTGGGTATCGGCATCAACTCGGGTGTGGCGCGGGTAGGCAACACGGGCTCGCGACAACGGTTGAAGTACGGACCGCTGGGCGATCCGGTCAACATGGCCAGCCGTGTGCAGGGTGCCACCAAGTACCTAGGGGCCGATTGTCTGTTTACTGGTTCGACCCTCGAAGCGCTGACGACATCGCTACCAAAGCGACGACTGGCACGCGTGCAAGTAATCAACATCGAGCACCCCGTCGACATTTATGAACTGCCTGCCGGCCCCGGAGACGAGTGGGACGAGTTGCAGCGCCGCTACGAGGAGGCCCTGTCAACGCTCGAAAACCAGAATGTCGGATCGGCTCGCGAACTGGCCACCCAGTTGGCGTTGGACTACCCTCACGATCGCGCCACGACCGCCCTGCTCGCAAGACTCGAGTCTGCGGGTCAGTCTGATGGCGAAGACACGGCCGACACGTCGATCTGGTGCCTGCCGGGCAAGTAGAGCGATGGGCCAGGCTGTCGGTAATGGGCTTTGGGCGGTGAGTGAGGGAGCGCGAGCTGCGCTAGAAGTCGAATCGCAAACCGACAGTTCACGGCCCATCGCCCGCAGCCTTACCGCCCCTTGAAGGTCCGACCGAAGATGACTATAGTGACGAGTCTCGATAGCCGATGAACTGGCTACGCGGGTGGAGTGTCTTTCTTCGGAGAGGCAGAGAACTTTGCTAGCAAGTTGCATCAGGCGCTGTAGCTCAGTTGGTTAGAGCGTCGGCCTGTCACGCCGAAGGTCGCGGGTTCGAGTCCCGTCAGCGTCGCTTATTATCAAAGGACTTACGACGATGGGCACGTGGCGTCGTGATCAAATGATACAGAATGTGATACAGAATTCACTTTCTGTCGCCGTGTGCATAAGATGATTAAGTCCCTGGGCGGTGGCCGCCGCCCAGGGGAGAGCAGCAAACCTTCAGGCTTGCTGGGAGTGGATTTTTATTCGCCCCAAGCTTGGAGGTTTTGTCATGCCCCGTTCTCCCAAACCCTGGTATTGGAAACAACGAAAAGCGTTTTACGTCACGATCGACGGCAAACGTCACTGTCTGGGTAAGGACAAAGATGCTGCCTTTGTTCGCTTCCATCAGCTGATGGCAGAGCCTCAGCAGCAGGTTATTCACTCCGGTTCGCTGATTGACCTCTTCGAGCGATTTCTGGACTGGACTGAAAAACATCGAGCTCCGGATACCTACGAATGGTATCGTTTTCGGTTGGAGCGGTTTCTGCAGAAGAACCCCGACCTTCAAGTCCATCAGCTCAAGCCGTACCACGTCCAGGAATGGATTGATGAAATGGATGGGCTGGCGAGTGGCTCTCGTAAGAACTACTGCCGAGCTATCAAGCGTTGTCTGAGATGGTGTAAACAACAGGGCTATATTGGTGAAAACCCCATTTCCGAGATGGCCCTTCCGCGAGGTGGCAAGCGGAACCTGGTTGTTAGCCATGTGAATGGCAGTCGAAAAGTGCAGCGCTTGGCGGGATAGATTTGGCAATTGAAAATTGCAGCGCACAGATGTGCAGTTTTTTAGATTTGGGAAGATGGGCCGTTAGGCCCGATCTTTCCCAGATTTTTAGAAAGGCACAG
>JBCDBK010000005.1:0-104260 GCA_039184115.1 Planctomycetota bacterium
GCCCCCTTCACGCTGAGCACTTACGAACAGGTCGCCAAGCGTGCCGAGTGGATCGCTTCGATCACCGAAGAGCGGATCATGCCACCCTGGATACCTCACCCGAGCGGGGAGGGCTTTGTTGGCGAGCGTTGGCTCAGCGATCACGAGCTGAAGTTGCTGCGGCGTTGGGCGGAGACCGGCCGCGCCCGTGGCGACGAGCGAGACTTGCCGCCTCGTCCCGCCTTCGCCGAGGGTTGGCGATTAGGAGAGCCCGATCTGGTGGTCAGGATGCAAGAGCCGTTCACGGTCTACGCCAACGGGCCCGATCTGTTTCAGAACTTTGTGATTCCAATCGACATTCGCAACGATCGGATGGTTTCGGCCATTGAGTTTCATCCGGGCAACAACCGCGTCGTTCATCACTGCGTGTTGTTTCTCGACAGCAATGGTGTCGCGCGCCGACTCGACGAAGCCACAACGGAGGTCGGATATGCGAACTTTGGCGGCCCTGGGTTTGCGCCGACTGGCGCGCTGGGCGGCTGGTCGGTTGGCAACACGCCGCGACATCTGCCCAAGGGTATGGGGCGCTACTTGAAGCAAGCCTCCGACCTCGTCATGCAGATTCACTACCACCCGACGGGCAAGGAAGAGGTCGACCAGTCGGAGGTCGGCCTCTACTTCATCGACAAGCCGGTGGAGGAAACGCTCAAGGAGCCTGCGAAGCTGGTCGGCAGCATTTGGATGGCAAATTACGAGATGGATATTCCGGCCGATGAGCGCAGCTACCATCGATCGACTTCGTACACGTTGCCGAAGGATGTGATCTTGGTTGGTGTCGTGCCGCACATGCACCTGCTGGGCAAGTCGATGAAGGTAGCAGCGGAAATCCCGAATGGCGAAGGCCCGGCGGTAGAGAAAACACTCATCGACGTTCGCAATTGGAACTATAACTGGCAAGACGAGTACTACTATCAACAGCCATTCGAATTGCCCGCGGGGACGAAGCTTACCGTCGACGCTGTCTTCGATAACTCGGCAGACAATCCGTCGAACCCAAGTTCGCCGCCTCAACGGGTTACCTGGGGCGATGAAACTGACGACGAAATGCTGTTTTGCTTCTTTCTGCTGTCTGCTGAGAAAACCGAAGATCTGATTCATGTGATCTACGATAACCTGCAACATGATATGCGGCAGCCGCGTTTAGAGACCACTGGCGCGGAGGAAAACTGATGTCGTCTGAGCCTGCCGTTGCATCGGAGACGACGCGTAACGAGACCGAAGAGCGGCTGCTCGATGCGGCGCTGACGCTGTTTGCCTCCAAGGGTTTTGCGGCGACCAGCGTGCGGGAGATCATCGAGGCAACCGGGGTTACGCGACCGGTGCTCTACTACTATTGCGATAGCAAACAGGGGCTCTTCAAACGCGTGGTTCGTTGGAAGCACGATGCCGCTTACCAACAGTTAGACAGACTCTTGCAAGAGACGGAAGGAACCGCCAGACGGCTGAGCGCCATCCTGCGCGGCACGTTCGCCTTCTGCGCCGCCGATCCGCGCGTTCCTCAATTGATGTTTCAAACCACGTTTGGGCCCGTGGTCTCAGAACTTGCCGAGTTTCTGCAAACGATGGCCCAGAAAAGATTCGCCGTCGTGGCAAACGTGATCCAGGAGGGAATCAATGCCCACGAACTAAACGGTGAGGACAGCCGATCACTCGCACTATTGTTTTGCAGTATCATGGACTACCACGCCAACGCGCTGTCGCGATCGGCCGAGCTACAAGGCAAGCTCACCCCCGAACTCGCCGACAAGTTGCTCGACGCCTTTCTGTATGGCGTTGCCGTTAGTCCGCAGCAGTAGTCCTCGCCGCCGATCCAACCGATGGCATGAAACAGCGGCCTCGCGTTCCTAAAGGCACCCTTGGGAGGCGACCCGGTCGCCGACCGTTCGTCGTCAGAGACGACTCCCGCCGACTCTTTGAGCATCTCTTCAATCCATCAAAGCGAAATCTCGTCGTGGCGGAATGGCTCGAATCTGCGTAGTGGCTACAGCACGACTTGGACTAGTACCATCAAGCTAAAGCCGACCATAAACGCCCAAGTGATCGAGGTGTGGCTGCCGCTCTTGAGGGCTTCGGGAATGAGCTCGTCGATCACCAAGTACATCATGGCTCCTGCCGCAAATCCGAGCAGCGGCAGCACCAAGGGCTCGAAGAGCCAGACGAGTAGGCTCGCCGGCACCGCAGCGATGGGTTGCGGCAGACTCGTTAAGACAGCGAACCAGAAGCACTTCGAGATTGAAGCGCCGTTGGTTCGCATGGGAAGCGCAACCGCAAGCCCTTCGGGAATATTGTGAATGGCGATTGCTAAAGCAATGTAAAGGCCGAGTCCGGAGAACTCGTCACCGTGAGTCTCCGCCGCGTACCCTACACCAACGGCGACACCTTCAGGCACAGAATGAAAGAACATGGCTACAAACACCAGCGTCTCAATCCGCGAACCAAACGGCTTGAGTAGAACCGAGTGTTGTAACCTTTCCGTTGTGAGAACGCGTTCGATCCACCAAATCAACGCACACCCAAGCAGCATGCCGACAAGAATTTTGAGGACTGGCCACAAGTGTGCCGAATCGTTTGTGCCCTGCACAATTGCAGGCAGAAGTAAATTGTACACCGAGGCAGCAAACATGAGGCCACCGGCAAAGCCATAGCCGATTCCGATTCGTTCCTCAATTTTTAGCTGCCTAATGAGTAGCGGCAGGGCACCGAGGCCGCAGGCAAGCGACGCAACAACACCAGCAATAAATGCGTTGAACGCAAATTCAAAGCTATCCATTCCCTAAACTTCCATTATCAGTTGGCCTCCAAGGCGATTGATTGTAACCGACGAATCGCTGCTTTCGACAAGGAGCATGCTGGTAAGTGTTAGGCGAATCTTGATCAATTTGCTCCTTTAAGATTGAAGATTCATTAGCGGGTGCTTGCGACAGACGCAAATACTTGCTTGGACTAGCGTTTGGCGAAACGGACCTTGCGCGCAATGCTCGTCACAGCACGGCGCCGTCCTGTGCGGCATTGCAGTTAGCTCAAACGAGGTGCTAGCGGAGTAACCGGGTTGTAGTTTATGAGTTCGGCACGCCTCAGAGCAAACCAGCTTCACGACATGGAGGTAAGGACCACCAAGTTGCAAGTCATGCTGTGCTCGCGTAAGTCTGCCGGCTAACCCGATTAACGCAATACGGCGGACTCGCTGGCCAAGAATCGCTGCTGAACTTAGCCAGCTCTCGTCGTAGAATCCAAATAGCCCAGCGTCGCGTCATGGAATGGTTAAGCGAGCATAAAGTGAGGTTTGGTAACGCCCAATGTGCTGTAGATTTGCAATATGCATTTGGACGGAAGTCCATTGCGGAGCGCAACGCACTAAATGGCAGTGACTTAGCAAGAATATACTGCTTCGACCCCGGTGAGTTTTGTAATTTTGAAACGCGTCTGCTTAATCGGCGGATGTTACGACACACAAACTCCTTATTTTGCGGTGTGGGCAACGAGCCGGAATTGGTTCTGTAACACGCGGTGTTTCAAAACGAGTGCGCAAATGCATGAGCGACGCTGAATCTACTCGGACTGATCCGCGTCGGCTGCCAGATTCGCAGCTTGCAACGGCGCTCTGAATCGAACTGGTAGCGCGACGGCCGTTTGCAACTGTTGCAGGTAATCGGCACGGGAGATCTCCACCACGCCGAGCCGACCGGTGTGCGGAGTCCATTGCTGCACGTCGAGCAGTTGGTAGCCAGTCGCGCTGAGGTGGCTAACGAGATGGGCCAGCGCGACCTTTGACGCGTCGCGCACGCGATAGAACATGCTCTCGGCGGCAAAGAGGCCGCCGATGGCGATGCCGTACGTGCCGCCAACGAGTTGGTCGTCGTGCCAGACTTCGACACTGTGGGCATGGCCGAGTCGATGGAGGCGGACGTAGGCCTCGATCATTTCGTCGGTGAGCCAGGTCCCGCCCTCACGACCGGGGCCGCTGGCGCACGCGACGATCACTTCGTCGAAGGCTTGATCGCTGGTGACGCGAAACTTGCCGCTACGAAGTGTCCGACGCAAGCGACGAGAAATGTGCAAGCCGTCCAGCGGCAAGATAGCCCTTGGATCGGGAGACCACCACAGCATCATGTCCTCTTCGCAAACCGGCCAGGGGAAGATGCCGTGGCGATAGGCATCGAGCATTCGTGACGGCGAGAGATCGCCGCCCACCGCGACGAGCCCGTCGGGAGTCGACTCCGTCGGCGGTGGGAAAAATTGGGAGGGCATTTGTCAAGATGCGTCGCAGATTACGCAATCTGCAACAGCTTACTGGCGAAAACAATCGTATTCGGTCCAATGCAGAACCTGCCAAATCATAGTATAATCTTGATTGAGGAATTCAGCATTAGCTGGGGATCAATGAATCGGCGGTTGTCGATCGTGGAACCAATTTCGCCCGCAGGCGAGTGCCTGTCGTGAGGAGTTCATTTATGCATCAAGAACCAGGTTCTCCGCTAGATGCCTTTACCCCGGATACGGCGGAGGTAACCGCAGTCCCGCCATCATCGCCGCCAGCGACTGCCAACGAGCCAGAAAAACCCGTTACGCAACAAGATCTCAACCGATTGCGTAGGCTGCTGTGGGTGTTTGGGCTATTGCTAGCGGTGTTGATCGCTCCCTACGTGGTCGAGCGACTGCAGTACGCGAGCACGGCTGGTAAAGAGCGTGCCATGTATGATGTGGCACGTGAGATGAAAGACGAGTTCTCGCTCAACGAGATTTCGATGGCGTCTCGCACCTTGGCAAACTTCGTTGGTCCCAGCGTGGTGAACCTGCACACGCATGGTCGAAGGGGCGAAGGCGAAGGGTCAGGCGTGATCATGGATGCCGAGGGATACATTCTCACCAACTATCATGTCGTCCAGCGCGTGAGTTCGGTACAGGTGCTGCTTAGTGATGGTCGGCGCAAGACGGCGACCGTCGTTGGCGCCGATCCACTGGTCGATCTGGCGGTGCTCAAGACCGAACTCACCGACCTGACGCCTGCCGAATGGGGCGATAGCGATGCCCTGGACGTGGGCGAGATGGTCTGGGCACTGGGCAGTCCGTTCGGTTTCGAGAAAACGATCACCTTCGGGATTGTCAGCGCCAAAGAACGTCGCGGTATACGCGACAGCTACGGGCGGAGAAAAATTCATCAGGAGTTTCTCCAGACCGACGCCGCCGTCAATCCAGGCAACAGCGGTGGTCCGCTGGTCAACGCCGACGGCGAAGTCGTCGGTATCAATACCGCAATCATTGGCCAGTCGTTCCGCGGAATTAGTTTTTCGATTCCCAGTTCGATTGCCCGCAAGAGTTACGAGGAGATTCGCCAGAACGGCTGGGTTGAGCGAGGATATTTAGGCGTTCAACCAGTGAAGACTCCCGACGAGGTCGCGCGTCTCCTCGGGCTGCAGCGCGATCAGGGGGTCTACCTCGTCGAGGTGCGCAAGAATACGCCTGCCGACGACGCTGGGTTTTACGTGCATGACGTGATTTTGACCTGGGACGGTACGGAGTACTCCGATCCCACGCTGCTGAGCCGCGCGATTGCGGCAACGCCGATTGGCTCGGAAGTGCAAGTAGAAGTAGCGAGGATGCAAGGGAACCAGCCTGCACGAAAGACGTTGACGGTTCGAGTCGCGACTCGTCCACCAGACAACTTGTAATCGATCCCAATGGCGAGCGTAACTCCGATCACCCTATTAAGTTTGGACTGTAAGCTTCTAACGTGACTCTCTCCGACCTGCAGGATGCAAAAGAGCAGATTCGCCAGTCGATCGACATCGTCGACTTGGTAGGGGGGTACCTGTCGCTACGTCGCCAGGGAAGAAACTACGTTGGATTGTGCCCGTGGCATGATGACTCTAAGCCCAGTCTGACGGTGAACCCACAGCGTCAGTCGTTTAAGTGCTGGCCCTGCGAGATCGGCGGCGACATCTTCACTTTCGTCATGAAGATGGAAAGCCTGGATTTTCGCGAGGCGCTTGAGATGCTCGCCGATCGGGCTGGTGTCCAACTGGCACCGCCACGCAAACAGGCGGACGGAAGCGACTATCAGTTTGATCGTCGGAATCTCTACAAGGCGGTGGCTTGGGCAGAGGACAAATTCCATCAGTGTTTGCTTACATCGCCCGAAGCGGAGCCGGCGCGGCAATACCTGGCTGATCGCGAGATCAGCAGCGAGTCGATCGAAAAGTTTCACATCGGGTTCGCACCGCATCAATGGGATTGGCTGCTCGGTTTGGCTCAGCAAGTCGGCGCATCACCCGCCGTTCTGGAACGTGTCGGGCTCGTTGGCAAGCGGCAGCAAGGTGAGGGCTACTACGATCGGTTTCGTGGTCGGTTAATGTTCTCGATTCGTGATCCGCGCTCGCGGCCGATTGCCTTTGGTGGCCGTGTGCTGCCCGGCTTGGGCGATGAGAACCCCGATCGTCCTGAGGCGAAATACATCAATAGCCCTGAGACGCCGCTGTTCAGCAAGAGTGCCGAACTGTACGCGCTAGACTTGGCGAAAGATGGCATCGATAGCAACTCGGGCATCGTTGTGATGGAGGGCTACACCGATGTAATCATGGCCCATCAGCACGGCATAGCAAACGCCGTCGCAGTGTTGGGCACGGCCCTTGGCGAGCGTCATGTGCCGCTGGTGCGACGATTTACCGATCGAATCACGCTCGTGCTCGATGGCGACGATGCCGGCCAGAATCGGACAATGCAGATCCTTGATGAACTGCTAGCACTGTTTGTGAAGCAAGATGTCGATTTACAGATTCTGACCTTGCCAACGGGTAGCGATCCATGTGATGTTATTGCCTCGCAAGGACGCGAAGCGTTTACCAAATTGCTGTCGACTGCGGTCGACGCCCTCGATCATAAGATTGCTGCTGTGACCAACGGATTGGCCTCACAACAAAATGGAAAGGGACCGAGCACGCACGCTGCTGCTCAAGCGGTCGAAGAAATTCTCGGCACGGTTGCACGAGCATTTCCCACCGGCGGCAATGCCTCTTCCGTGTCGCTGGTTCGCGAGCAGCAGGTCTTGTCAAAGATATCGCGTCGCTTCGGGATCACGGACGAAACGATTCGCACGAGGCTGACGGCGAAACGTCGCGAACAGTCGTCGCGACGCCGCTCGTACTTCGCCGATCAACATTCGCCTTCCGAGGCCCCGGCTCAGCGTCGTGATGAGCGACTCAGTTTATCCGCTTGGGAGAAAGAACTGCTCGAGTTGTTACTTCACCAGCCGCAAGTTCTGCCGGAGATATCGAAGCAACTTCGGGCGGAGGATATTCGCAGCACATTTTGCCGCCAGATGTACACCCGTGCCTTGGAACTGACGGTTTCCGGCCAGACCCCGTCATTTCAATCGCTTATCGCCGCCACGGACGATAACGATGAGAAGAATCTGCTCGTCGCATGCGATGAGCTTGGCGAGCAGAAGTCCGCCAGCGACACCGGCCAGCGTGTGCGTGACTTGCTGTCGCTGGCCGAACAACAGAAACAAGAGGCTTGGCAGAACTCGCAAGTCGCCGAGCTGAAACAGAATCAGCTAGACCCTGAGCACGAACAGGAGGTACTCGCCGAACTGTTTGACGCGTTTAAGCAAAAACACCAATAGGCAGGCATGGTCAGAATCTGGCTGAGTGCTGTCTGATGGTCGATCATTGCGATTATCGTTTGGACGCGAATGAGTAGAGACCCGCCGTCAAGCAGTTGTATTACCCACGGACGGGTGAGAAGCTTGATTGGTGCCCCGCTGCCAGAATTTGGACGCTCGTTGCCCGAGGGTGACGCGTGAAGTTGAATTCTGGTAAAGCTTTTCCAGACGCACAGGAAGTGCAGGAGGAGTTTGAAGATGACAACAGAAACCAACCGCCCAATGGCCACAGCTATTGCGGCTGCGCCACAGAAGATTACTTTTCAGCAGGTGGCTGAGCTTGCCAAGTCGCAAGGCTTTCTGACCTATGAGCAGGCAAACGAATATCTGCCCGACGAGATAAACAACTCCGACCACGTGGAGCGGTTGTTGAATCTCGTCGATTCGTTAGGAATCGATTTTGTCGAAGGCGATCATACGCCGCAGCACCCCGAAGTGCTGGAAGCGGCTGAGGGAGCCGACAGCGAGCGACTCTTCGCCGACGAGTTGCCTAAGCTTACGGACGACCCGATTCGCATGTATCTTTCGCAGATGTGTCGCATTCCACTGCTGACGCGCGAAGAAGAAATCACGATGGCCAAAAAAATTGAGCTGTCACGCAAGCGATTTCGTCGTAATCTACTGCGGTCGTTCTTCGCCTTGCAAGCGACGGTCGAAACGCTCGACCGAGTGCACGCCGGCGAATTGCCATTTGATCGCACGATCAAGGTTTCGCTCACAGAGCGACTGACCAAAGAACAGATTTCGGCTCGCATGCCCGTGAACTTGCCAACGTTGCACCATCTTATGTGTGAGCAGCGGCGCGACTTTGCCATGTTGATTCAGCACAGCCGCAGCAACGAAGAAAAGCAGCAGGCTCGCCGACGATACCTGGACCGCCGCCGCAAGATGCTGCAGCTAGTCGAAGAGCTTAGTCTGCGGACGCGTCGAGTGCAGCCACTCATGCGGAAACTGGAAGAGCTGTCGCGTCGGATGGACTACTTGCAGAATCAACTCGAGAAACTGCGCGCCGAGAACGCACACTCCACGCGAATCGAGCCAGTACGGGAAGAATTAGAAAAGCTGATGACGCAGACGCTCGAATCGCCGCGCAGTCTGCGTGAAAGGTGTCGCAGCTTGCGAGTCCAGCTCACCGAGTTCGACCGCGTAAAACGTGAACTGTCTAGCGGCAACTTGCGGCTCGTGGTATCCATTGCGAAGAAGTATCGCAACCGCGGCATGAGCTTCTTGGATTTGATTCAGGAGGGCAATACCGGCTTGATGCGAGCGGTTGATAAGTACGAGTATCGACGCGGCTTCAAGTTCTCGACGTACGCTACGTGGTGGATTCGGCAGGCGATTACGCGTGCCATTGCGGATCAGGCGCGTACGATTCGCATTCCAGTCCACATGATCGACGTGCTTAGCAAGCTGCAGCAAGCCGCCAAGCGGTTGCAGCACGAACTGGGTCGACTACCGACGCAGGAAGAGACTGCCGAGGCAGCAGGCATCGATCTTGAAGAAAGCCTGCACGTGATGGATATCGGTCGGACGCCAGTGAGCCTCGACCGACCGATTGGCGAGAGCGAGGACTGTAGCTTTGGTGAACTCGTCGAGGACTCGCAGACTGACAATCCACTCAAGTTGGCCAATAACGGGTTCTTGCGTGAGAAGATCAATGAGTTGCTCAAGACGCTCACGTATCGAGAGCGCGAGATTGTGCGGCTTCGTTACGGCCTGGCCGACGGCTATTGCTATACGCTGGAAGAAGTGGGACGCATCTTTAAGGTAACCCGCGAGCGTGTCCGACAGATCGAGGCCAAAGCGGTTGCCAAGCTACAGCATCCGGTGCGTAGCGCAGAGCTATCAGAATACGTCGCTGATAGCCCGATACCGGCAGAGGAAGAAGTCTGGGGGTTGCCGCCCGCCGACGCCGTCGCGGACGAGCACATGGCTGCCGCCTAACCTGATATCGCGACTTGCGAGCATGACGAGCCCTTGTCTAACCGCAGACGAGGGCTCGTCGCATTTCTTGGTTTGTGGCAGACCGATCGGGCCCTTATGGGATCGGAAATCGACGCTACAATGGCGGTATCTCTCTATCGAATCTTTCAGGAGGCAGGCTATGGCCGTTTCTACGGCAGTGTTGCGAGAGTTGCACCGCATTCACGTACAGCTTAGCGATCTGCGCGATCGACTGGCGCGAGGTCCGCGACAGGTGCAGGTGCACACCAGCAATGTCGCAGCGCAGCAGGCAAAGCTCGACGAAGCTCAAGAGACCGTCAAGCAGACGAAGATCGCTGCCGACCAAAAGCAGCTTGACCTGAAATCCAGCGAAGGCAAGATCGACGACCTGAAGGCCAAACTCAACGGCTGCAGCAGCAACAAAGAGTACCAGACGTTGCTCGAGCAGATTGCCGCGACCGAGATGGCCAATAGTGTCCTCGCTGACGAAATCTTGGAAGCGATGGACAAGTCCGATCAGCTCGAAATCGGAGTAGGCGAAGTCAAGTCGGAGGTCGAAGCAGCCGAAGCCGAACTCGCCAAGTGCCGGGCCAAGGTCGATGGCGAGTCCGACGTGATTCGCGCTGATATCGCCCGCCTGGAGGCGGAGCTCGCCGAAACCGAAAAGTCTTTGCCGGGTGATCTGAAGCCAGACTACCAGCGAGTGATTCAAAGCAAAGGAGCCGAGGGAATGGCGGAAGCGGAAGGGCAGGTCTGCCTCGGCTGCGGCAAGCAGATCACGCTGAATATGCAGAACGAACTCATGTTGTCCAAGCCAGTATTCTGTAAGTCGTGCGGCAGCTTACTGTATTTGGGCGAGCCTTAGTGCGAAGCGACGCAGCGGACCTTTACACGGCGCGCCGTTGCCGACACAATAAACACCAGTAACAGGGTCTCCCGCGAGGGAGGCCCATTTTGTTTGGTCACTTGCAAAGTGGCCGTAAGTTGGTGGGTTGCAGGCTGCGACCGCAAAGAAGTCCAAAGCGAGGTGTTCAATGTCAGATCGTGTTCCGATGACCCGCACGGGTTTCGACAAGCTCAAAGCAGAGCTTTACGACATGGAAAACGAGCAAATGCCCGTCATCGAAAAGCGTATCGCTGCCGCCCGGGCCGAGGGCGATCTCAGCGAAAACGCTGAATATCACGGGGCACGCGAAAGCCAGGGGATGTTGCAGGCGAAGATCAACATGCTTAAAGACAAGCTCTCTCGCGCCGAGATCATTGACGTTGCCACGCTGCCGAAGGACCAAGTTGTATTCAGTTCCACAGTCAAGGTGAAAGATCTTGAGTTCGGCGACACCGAAGAATTCACGCTCGTCGGCGCCGGCGACGAGGATTACGACGTCGGAAGAATTTTGATCACCAGTCCGCTCGGCCAAGGGCTGCTTGCCAAGAAGGTTGGCGATGTCGCCGAGATCGAAGTGCCGGCTGGTACCAACCGATTCGAGATCCTGGAAATTCGTTTCGACGACGAGTGATCGGGCCTTTATTCCACGTTACGAAACGCATACTCACAGACGTGGCGATACGTCTCGCCCGGTCGCAACACCGTCGAAGGGAAATCGGATTGGTTGGGCGAGTTTGGGAAGTGTTGCGTCTCGAGGCACACGGCCGACTGGGTCGGATAAGTCTTGCCTTGTTTGCCGGTCTGTCCCGACAGACCGTGGCCAGTGTAAAGTTGCACACCTGGTTCGCAGGTGGAGACGTCCATCGCTCGGCCGGATTTGGGATCAACCAACTCAGCGATACGCTTGAAGCGTCGCTTCCCGTCGTGATTGATGACGTAGTTGCAATCGTAACCGGCGCCGGTTTCCGCGATGCGACTCCTGAGTGACTGTCGTTGGCGAAAATCAAACGGCGTGTTGGTCACGTCGCGAAGTTCGCCCGTGGGAATGGACGTCTCGTCACTCGGCGTGTAGCGATCCGCATCGATAAAGACTTCGTGATCGAGCACGGTTTCGGAGCCGTGACCTGCGAGGTTGAAATAGCTATGGTTCGTCAAGTTAATGATTGTCGGTTGGTCGGTCGTTGCCTCGTATTCGATGCGTAGCGCATTTTGCTCGTCGAGGGTGTACGTGACGGTCAGATCCAAGCGGCCAGGGAAATGCTCTTCCCCGTCGGGGCTGGTATAGGTGAAACGTACACCATCGGCTAGCTGCTCGCCTTCCCAATGCACCTTGTCGAGACCGCGCTGCGGACCGCCGTGCAGATGATTGGGGCCATCGTTGACGGCGAGCTGATACTCTTTGCCGTCGAGTGTAAATCGTCCGTTAGCGATGCGATTCGCATAACGACCGGTGGTACAGCCAAAGTGCTGATTCGCGCTCGACTCGTAGCCGGCAACCGTATCGAACCCAAGCACAACGTCGGCCAATTGGCCGTTTCGATCAGGAATGTGCAACTCGGTGAGTGTGGCGCCTCGCGAAATCCACTTGGCGACGGTTCCGTGGCTATTGGTTGAGGTGTATTGCATGGCTAGGGTTGTTGAAGTTTGGCCGGAGTCGGTAGATTAACGTGCGGTTGCCACTAGCTTATCGACATTTGCGAGCAGTCTAAAGCCCTCGTTTTGGGCCATTTCGCACAGCAGGATCACCGCCATGACACTCGAGACTCTTCGTACGCAAACCATTGATGACCGCGAGGTCTGTCTCCGCATTGGCGTCGACATGGGCGGCAGCGACATCAAGTTCGGCGTCACCAACCTCGACGCCGATCTGATCTTGTTGCCCGACTTGTTCAAGCTGCCAAGCCTCACTCAGGAGGGCCCACGCAAGACGGTGAGCCAGATTATCACCGGCATCGACGCGGTGCTGACCGAGTTGGGAGCCCATTGGTCGCAGGTGGCCGACATCGCCGTGACGGTGCCCTGTCCCTGCTCGTCCGACGGCGTGATTCTTGAGGTGACGAATCTGGGCACACCCGAGACCAAGCACTTGTGGGAGTTGCCATTTGGCGAGTTGCTCGCAGCAGCCGTCCGCGAGCAGGCCAACTATTCCATTCCTGTGTTTGCCTGCAACGATGCCAATGCTGCCGGGCAAGACGACGACTTCCTGCGCTTTGGCCACACGACCCAGCCGCGCACCAGCGTGTTCATCACCACGGGCACCGGCTTGGGCGGCTGCGTGGTTGTCGATGGCAGTGTGTTTTATGGCATCGGACAAGCGGGCGAGCTGGGGCACTTGAAAATCGCGGTACCCGACACGTACGCCAATCGTTATTCCGCCGACCCAAATCCAGCGTGCGGCTGCGGCGGATATAAGTGTGTCGAGACACGCGCCTCGTTGACCGGTCTGATTCGTCGCATTACCTGGGCGCTTTCGGATGACGGGCTTGCCTTGATTCGCGGCGAGTTGGAGGCCCAGGGACGGCGGTACAATCCCGACACGGTGGCCAAGCTGCAGGAGCTCTACAAAATCGCCCCGAAGCGGGCCGCCTACGAAGTGCGCACCTTCGCCGACGCACATCAAGACGCGTTTTGCCGCTGGTTACTCGAGGATTGGGCGATCATGATCGGTGCCTTGTTCGCGAGCATCGCGCCGGTCTTGCATCCTAACCTGTTTATTATCGGCGGCGGGTTGACGGAGATGTCTGACGAAGCGCGGAGTTGGTTCTTGGACGTGGTGCGAACGTCTTATCAAGGTACCAACGCCCAACGCTGCTTCGACAGCCGACCAGCCACCGACCAGACGACCGGCAACTGCGAAGTCGTGTGGAGCGAAGGCGCCGACCAGGGCTGGCGCGGTGCGATCCTGATGGGCATGCGAGCCAGATCGGCGTAGCGGCGGACGTATCCAGCCAACACCCGCGTTTTCGCGCAGTAGTTTTGAAACACTCGGTGTTTCAAAACCGAGATCGCATCGCCAACCAAGGCTGCAAATCAAGCGGTTTCGAGATTGCAACACCGCGCGAAAACAAAAACCGCGTTGCAAAATGTCAGAAGTCGTCGGCGTCGAAGTAGCCCGCTGGCAGTAAGTCGCTGGTCTGCCGCACTTTGCGCGGCTGCATTGCACTCCAACACGCCGAATTGTGTAAATCTGAGCCGCCCAAAGTGTTACAAAATGTCGCTGCCATCACGATCGCTCAGACTTGATGCAATGTGCGGCTAGCTAGATTTTACCACTGTCGGTGGCTAATTCGAGCGCTGAGTTTTGGCCGGATAGTAGGAGACTCGTTCCCTTCGATACGCGCAATGCCACGCGTAGGATGGCGCCGCTAGGCCCATCGCTGCGGTAGATTTCGAGCCGTCAAATCGATGGGAAGTCGCTTCGCTCAAGCCCATCGCTACGAACTACGTGCTTAGGCTGAACGACTCGCCTGGAACCTCTATATTCATCTCAACGCTTGGGAACACCCGACTAACGATTTTGCAATCGTCCTGCGTTTGTGTTAAGGTATTGAACAATGAACATGTTACATGCGGCAAGAAGCAATGAATAACTCAAGTGCTTTGCTACGGCAATCAAGTGAACCCTACCTATGAACGGAAAACCAATTCTTCGTGTCTTGCTAACTTCATCTTTAGTCTCAGCAAGTGTCTCTCATGCTGGAGTCGTCGGAACGTCTCACATGGACTCGAACTTTACGGGCAATCCAAGGACCTACACCATAGATCAAGTGTTTGCAGATAATAGGAGTGGATTTAGAGACTTTACCGGATTCTCTTTCGAATTGGATTATCTGCCGTTTGAGCAGGGCGTATTTCCTACTCCAGTAAACAGATACGTCGGTCCTTTTCTGGATGAAGGGGCCGCAGTATTTCTTGTTGAAGCAAACGATGATTTCAGTGAGTCGAGGATCCAGAGTGGGGAGTTCGCGGAGTTGGAGATCGGCACCACATACGATTTTCCGCAGTCATTCTATTTGGGAATTCGTACACCGAACCTAGGAATCGGATTTGGTCCTCCGCCGGCATACGGATGGGCTCGTTTTGAAAAGTCGGATAATGCTCTACTTCTATTGGTCGATCATGCAGTTGCGTACGAATGCCACGGAATAGTCGTCGGGAGCCTCACTGCGATTCCGGAACCTACCACTCAATCTCTAGGGGCGATTTTATGCCTGATCGGATTTGGGTTCGGTGGGCGAGGGAAATTCCGAAGGCCTATCGAAGCGTCAAATGTTGATTCTGACTAAACGGTGGACTTAGCGGTTCCATCCAGTTTGTGCCTACCGTACATGCTTCGAATGTTCGGACGGTGTCAGCGCCCGTCAGGCTGCCGCGAAGCTGGATTCATCTGCAGCTGAGAATCGCGAATCTCGATTTGGTCTGACACCGCAACGACGCGCGGAGTGGTGAACAATAACGACGTCGAAAAGCGCGACGTCGACCTGCTCGGTCAGACAAACTGTGCTTCTGGCATCGGTCGTGCGGCTTTGTGTGGCATTTATCGGCGACGGAAGGCCTGCGGCTGCTTCTCAGCGGCTGGTATCGCGACTAGAATGACGGCAGCTTGCCGCAGCTAGCAGTCTTTCGCGTATCTTTGTCCGATCGGGGTTCCCTAATATGGCTAGTACGACCGTGACGTCTGACTCGAACCAGCGTGTCGATGGTGCTCACCCAGGTGGCGTTGTCGAAGTGGCTCATCCGCTCATCCAACTGCACCTGACGCGGCTGCGCGATAAAACGACGGAGCCCGCCTTGTTTCGTCAGTCGGTGCGCCGGTTGGCGACGTTGCTGGCGTACGAAGCGACAAAGGACCTTGCTGTCGGCGAGACGAGCGTCGAAACGCCGCTGACCGAGACCGCCGGAGTGAAGCTCGCCGAGAGAATTGGACTGATTCCGATCTTGCGGGCAGGCCTCGGCATGGTCGACCCAGTACTCGACCTGGTACCCAGCGCCGAAGTTTGGCACCTGGGTCTCTACCGCGACGAAGCAACCGCCAAGCCAGTGCGCTACTACGACAAATTGCCACCCAAGCGTCCGGTCGACGTGGCGGTGATTCTCGACCCGATGCTGGCGACGGGCGGTTCGGTGATGGCGGCGCTGATGACTTTGCGAGAATGGGGCGTCAAGCAGGTAAAGGTCGTCTCGCTGATTGCTTCGCGCGAAGGCGTCGAAACCGTCGAGGCGCAGTTCCCTGAGGCGCAGATTTACGTGGCCACCGTCGACCCGGTGTTGAACGATCAGAAGTTTATCGTGCCTGGCTTAGGCGACGCCGGCGATCGAATTTTTAATACCGTGGATCCAGCCTAATGGGTCTGTAGGACGGTGGGACGATAGGAACGTGCGGTGACGATTATGTGATTGATTCGGTGGAATGTAAGCGATGCGCGATTACAAGAAGATTGTCGCCTGGCAGCGGTCGCATAATCTGACGCTGAGAGTTTACGAGATTACGAAGTCATTTCCCAACGAAGAGAAATTTGGGATCACGAGCCAATTACGCCGTGCCGCTTACAGCGTTCCCGCGAATATCGCAGAAGGATCAGGAAGAAGCGGCGTCAAAGACTACTTGAGATTTCTAACGATTGCATACGGTTCACTCAAAGAAGCCGAGTACTTTCTGCTGCTTGCCCATGACTTAGAATACTTGAGTGCTGACGCTCACAGCGAACTAACGGATATGTCTAACGCGACATTCGCAGCACTCCATGGCCTAATCAAAGCCGTCGAGCACGAACGCAACTAACGAAATCGCCCACCAAGTCCATCGTCCTATGTTCTCACAGTCCCAAAGTCCTATGTCCCCTGTTCCGCTCGATGCCCAACCTCACTAGCCTGCTAGGTCTCGCCGCAATCATCTTCCTGGCGTGGCTGATGAGTTCGCATAAAGATAAGTTTCCCCTGCGCATCGTCGTGTCGGGGCTGGCGCTGCAGTTCGTGTTCGCAGTGTGCATCATGAAAACAGAGGTTGGGAAGTGGTTCTTTCGACAGGTGGACAAAGTCTTCGTTGGTTTACTCGAATGCGTAAACTCAGGCTCGAGCTTCCTGTTCGGTGACAGCTATTTGGATCACCGTTTTGCGTTCAGCATTCTTCCGACAATAATCTTCTTCTCAGCTTTCATGTCGATTTTCTACTATTTCGGTATTATCCAGAAGGTAGTAGGAGCCCTCGCGATTGTCATGCAGAAGACGCTTGGCACGTCCGGAGCCGAGACGCTGTCGGCAGCCGCCAATATTTTTGTCGGCCAGACCGAAGCCCCGCTGGTAATTAGACCCTACATCAGCACGATGACTAAGTCGGAACTCAACGCCGTGATGGTCGGCGGATTTGCGACGATGGCAGGCGGAGTACTCGGTGGACTATCCGGAATGGGAATCAACGCGGGGCATCTGTTGTCTGCGTCAGTTATCTCGGCACCGGGTGCTTTGCTGCTCTCGAAAATCATGCAGCCGGAAGTTGATACGCCCAAAACGAGCGGCCACGTTAGCATCGACGTCGACGAGTCTAATGTCAATGTGCTGGAGGCCATTGCAAAGGGTACAACCGGTGGCTTACAGCTAGCGCTGAATGTGGGAGCGATGCTGATCGTGTTCCTCGCCCTGATCGCGGTCATCAATGGAATTCTAGATTGGACAGCCATACGACTCGGGTATGTCAACGCCGACGGTCAAGGTTTATGGTCGCTGCAAGCCGCTCTCGGATACATTTTCTACCCGATGGCATGGCTGATTGGCATCGAGTCCGCCGACTGCGGCAAAGCGGCGGAACTGATGGGCATCAAGATGGCAACCAACGAGTTTATCGCATACGGCATGCTTGCAGATTGGGCTCCAAAATTGGAAAACGGAGACATTAGCGCGGAAGTCGTTAGCAATCGCACACGACAAATCATGACGTATGCGCTATGCGGGTTCGCAAACTTTAGCTCCATTGGTATCCAGCTGGGCGGAATTGGTGGTATCGCGCCTGAACGCAATGGTGACTTGGCTAAGCTTGGCCTGCGTGCCATGGTTGGTGGCACACTGGCTGCGTTTATGACCGCTTGTATCGCGAGCCTGTTACTGTAAGTCGTTGTTGAGCAGGCAATTAGTTGCCAGGTGCTGGCGACATCTGCCGCAAACCACTAAGCTACAACTCCTACAAATTCGGCCCATGGCCCCCTCGCCAGTGCAATCAGGAACCTAGGCATGAAGACGCTGCTCACCGAGACCGAACTGCAAAAGGGCATCAGCAAGATGGCCGCGCAGATCGAAGAAGCTTACGCCGGTGGTCAGCTGACGATTGTCGGCATTCTTACCGGCAGCATCGTGCTGATGGCCGACCTGATTCGGCTGATCGATTTGCCGACACGTGTTGGGGTGATCGAGGCCAGTAGTTATCGCGGCGCCACGACGGAGCGCGGCGAGTTGACGATCAATTCCGAATTGCTCATCGACATCGAAGGCCGCGACGTCTTGCTGGTAGACGACATCTTTGACACGGGGCACACGATCACACGCGTGATTGAGAAACTCGGGGAATTGGGCCCCAAGTCGGTCAAGTCTGCCGTATTGCTCCACAAACGCGAGCGGCAAGAAGTGGAGTACACGCCGGACTACGCGGCGTTTCATATTCCCAATGAGTTTGTCATCGGCTACGGTCTTGATTACGAAGACATGTATCGCAATTTGCCCTATCTTGGCGTGCTAGAAGAGGCCGACTTGCAGAAACACGCCGAACTGGTTGCCCAAAAGGGCGAACCGACCAAAGCCTAGAGTTTGAGTTTAGAGTTCAAACTGCTCAGGCAATAGTTGATCGAGTGTTGTCGTGCGCACGGCTGAGGGGTCGTCGGCGTCGACGAGCAAGACAGCCATTGAGCCGCCAAACTCGGCGAGCACTTGTCGGCAGGCTCCGCATGGCGAGGCCGCACCGGCGGTCGCGATCGCCACAGCCGTGATCGAGCGCGCACCTGCCGCCACCGCCGCCGTCGCGGCGACGCGCTCGGCACAGATCGTCAAACCGTAGGACGCGTTTTCGACGTTGGCCCCAGCGACCACCTTGCCATCGTCGGTGAGGACAGCCGCGCCAACCAGAAATTTGGAGTAGGGCGCGTACGCTTGCTGACGGGCGGCTAGCGACGCTGCGATGAGCTGGGACTTTAGTTTTTCGTCCATTGGCATTCATTCCACCGTTAACAAGCCAACTACTCAATTCGATCCACAATCAGCGGTCCCGCGGGCGTAGGCTCGTCGGAGATTTGAATGGCTGCCGCTAGCTTGCTACGGCCGGCTTCGGCAACATCGTTGCCGGCAAAGAGCGTTGCCAGCGGCTGGTCCGCTTCGACCCGGTCGCCCAATCGCACGAGCATCTCGAAGCCGGTTGAATAGTCCAATGCGTCGCCCAATTGCTGACGACCGCCGCGCATCGCGATCACGGCCTCGCCCAACCGTTCGGCGTCCATCGAGGCGACGTAGCCGGCACTCGCGGCGACCACGTCTGACGCTGGCGCGACGGTGCGCGGCGCAGACAAGTCGCCGCCTTGGGCAGCGATCATCTCGGCCAGTTTCTCGAGCGCAGCACCCGAGTCGATCGTCTGCTGCAGCTTTGCAAGTGCTTCGTCCAACGACTCGGCACGCTTGGTGGCAACCAGCAGCTCGGCGCAGAGGGCCAACGTGCATTCCATCAGATCGTCAGGTCCGTCGCCTTGTAGACCGGCCACTGTCTCGTCGACTTCGACCGCGTTGCCTACCATACGACCGAGCGGTTGATTCATGTCCGTCAGCAGGGCCGTCGTGGCAACGCCCATCCGTTTGCCGGTGTCGACCAGCGACTGGGCCAGCTCTCGGGCCAGTGCTTCGGTCTTCATGAAAGCACCGCTACCAAACTTTACGTCGAGCACTAACGCGTCGAGCCCCTCGGCCAGCTTCTTACTCATGATGCTGCCGGTGATTAGCGGAATCGACGGCACCGTCGCAGTGACGTCGCGCAGCGCGTAGAGTTTGCGATCGGCCGGCACCAAACCCTCAGTCGCACCGCTGATGACGCACCCGACCGATTGGGTCACCGATTGCATCTCCTCCATCGATAAGTCCGTGCGAAAGCCTTCAATCGCGTCGAGCTTATCGAGCGTGCCGCCAGTCGCGCCCAGACCACGTCCGGAAATCATGGGAACCTGCAAGTCGCAACACGCGAGCATGGGAGCGAGCAGTAGCGAGACCTTATCGCCGATGCCGCCGGTGGAGTGTTTATCGACGTTTGGCAGTTGGCCGCCGGGCCACTCGAAACGAGCACCCGAGGCCAGCATGTGATCGGTTAGCGAGGCGGTCTCGTCGGTGGTCATCCCATTCAGAAAGATTGCCATCGCCAACGCCGACATCTGATAGTCGGGGATTGCCCCTTCGGCGTAGCCTGCGATGAACTGGCCGATTTCCGTATCGCTGAGTGCATCGCCGTCGCGTTTTTTTGCGATGATCCAGACTGGGTTCATGTCACGGTGAGTGGTTCGTGGTGAGTGGATGGTGTTACTGGGATTTGGCAAGATGCGCTGTGACGGACTGGATGATGGCAGTCAACTTAGGAGCGGCGGTGGCGGCGGCATCGACGACCGCGTGACCGGTGGTGCCGACGGGTGCGTCGGGCGAGCCAATGTTCGTGATGGTCGTCAGTCCCAGCACGCGCATCTCTGCATGGCGTGCGGCGACGACTTCGGGCACGGTCGACATGCCAACCGCGTCGGCGCCGATTTGGCGTGCCATGCGTTACTCGGCACGTGTTTCGTAGGTTGGGCCTAGCATTGCCAAATACACGCCGCGGTGTAGGACGAAGTCTGCACTTCTCGCCGTCGCTGCCGCGACATCCATCAACTTGGCGTCGTACGGAGCTGACATGTCAGGAAACCGAGGCCCCAAGTTGTCGTCGTTGATACCGACGAGGGGGTTGGCGAACATCAGATTAATCTGATCCTCGATCAGCATCACGTCGCCCACGGCGTAAGTTGGATTGACACCACCGGCTGCGTTGGTGACGACCAGCGTGTCTGCGCCGAGTCCCTTGAGCAGCCGCACCGGCAGCGACGCCGCCTGAGCCGTATTGCCTTCGTACAAGTGGAATCGACCCTGAAAGCCGACGACCGGCACACCTTCGAGTCGACCGCATACCAACTGACCGCGGTGACCAATTGCCGAGGTTTGTGGGAAGTTCGGCAGTTCAGCGTAGCCAATCGTCGCGTCGGTTTCGATCTGTTCGGCCAGACCACCGAGGCCACTGCCCAGCACGATGCCAAGCAGCGGTGTTTCCGACCAATGCTGCTTGACGATACTGGCGGCTTGTTCAACTTTTGCGGCAAGCTCAAGCATCGATCTATCGTTTCGCTTCGTGGGTCACGATGCCGCTGACGAGGGCCCGCAATTTTGGCTCGGCACTATTGGCGACGGCGATTATTTCTTCGACGACTGCCGGTTTGAGCGAGTCGGGCAGGCACATGTCCGTGATCACCGAGAGACCGAACACGCGTAGCTCGCTATGCACCGCAACGATCACTTCCGGAATCGTGGACATGCCGACCACGTCGGCTCCGATCATCCGCAGAAAACGATACTCGGCTCGCGTCTCCAAGCAGGGGCCAGTGACCGCGACGACCACGCCACGGTGCGCCACGAAGTTTTCGCGTCGGGCGATTTCCTGCCCGACATCGATCAGCTCGGGAGTATAGGGAGCACTCATGTCCGGGAAACGGACGCCAAGCCGATCGTCGTTAATGCCCACTAGCGGGTTGTCACCCATCAAGTTGATGTGATCGTCGATGATCATCACATCGCCGGCTTGGTAGAGTGGATTCATGCCACCGACTGCATGGGTGACGATAAGCGTTTCGGCGCCCAGGGCTTTCATGACCCGTACTGGCAGCGTGATTTGCTGCAGTGGGTAGCCCTCGTATTGGTGGATACGCCCTTCCATGGCAACAATCGGCACCCCTTCGAGGTGGCCGCAAACCAGCCGACCGCGATGGCTGACCGCGGTCGAACGTGGAAAGTTGGGGATATCTTCGTAGTCGATCGCGACCACATCGGTCACTTGATCAGCAAAGCCGCCCAAGCCCGTTCCCAGGATTACGCCCACCTTGGGTGTTGCGCTCCATCGCTCGCGAATCGCCGCCGCAGCGGCTTCAATCTGATCGAATAGTTCCAGCATGCGTTAATCCTGCGTCGCTTCGTCTAGGTCTCGTCTTGGAGAGAGATGTTATAAAGATGTAATGGCGTGGAGAGATCTAGTAACTGTCGCCACTTGCGGTCGAGTCTCCTTGCTCGCCGGCAGCAATCGCTTGGGTGCCGCTAGTCCCCAGCCGCGTGGCACCCAGGGCAACTAATTTCTGCGCGTCGGCGAAAGATCGGATACCGCCTGACGCTTTCACGGCGACCTTCTCGCTGCAGTGCTTGCGCATGAGTTTGATATCGTGCTCGGTTGCACCAGTTGAGGCAAGGTTGCCCTGGTCGTCTTTGACGAAACCGAAACCGGTCGAGGTCTTGACGAACGCAGCACCCGCTTGCTCGGACAGCTCACACAATCGGATCTTCGACGGATCGTCAGGCAGCAGTCCGGTTTCAAAGATCACCTTGGTGATCGCGTCGCCCTCTCGGGCCGCTGCGACAACCGCGCTGATGTCTTGCAATACGAAGTCCCAATCCTGGGCCAGCACTTTGCCGATGTTCACGACCATGTCGACTTCTCTTGCGCCGGCGGCACAAGCGACTTTCGTCTCTAGCACTTTGGTCTCGGTCGATGTACCACCGTGAGGAAAGCCGATCACGGTGCTCGGCACCGTCTGCGAACCGGCGAGCAGTTCTGCCGCTAGCGCCACCATCGAAGGCTTGACGCAGACACTAGCGACACCGAGTTCCGCGCACATTTGGCAGGCGGCGCGCAAATCGGCGTCGGTCTGGGTGGGATGCAACACAGCATGATCGATCATCGATACGACAGATTGTGGCATGCGACACTCTATTCTTTTTTGGGGAGCAGCAAATCGACGACGACCGCGCGATGATCGGAGGTTTCGAGGTCGACACAGTGAAAGATAAAGGCTCGGGTGACCATAGGCATGAGTTCTTTCGGCAAGAAAATATGGTCGATCATCGTGAATACGTCGTACGGATCACGTGCTCCATTCTCATTACGGTCCCAGAACGAGGTGTAGCGATCCGCTTGACGCGGAATAAGTGACGCGACGTTGATCAACTCGTCGCCGGGCTGCTCGCCGTCGAAATCCTTCAGATCTCTCACGACCGATGTGGCTGTGTCGCGCGTATCGTCACGATCGGGCACGTCCGGGTCGTAGTCGTTAATGTCGCCTAGCACGATCGGCAAGTAGCCGCGTCCGGTGATCTCCTGACGGATGACGCGCTGTGCGATCTGTGCCTGTGCCGAGCGTTGCGCGTTGGCAGCATCGTCGCTCGGGTTTGATTTGAGATGAAGCCCCAGAAAACCGAGCTGGTAGCCGTCGACGTTGATCATGTAGACGGCGTTGCGAGAAATGCTGCCGTTGCGATTGCTGGCGCGGCCGCTCCTGCCAATCACTCGATACGTCTGCCGCCACGTCGGATCATCGTCTTCCGACCACATTGTGCGGATGGCCTGGCCTTTGATTTCGTCGGGTGGATATTTGCTGATCAGCGCGACGTCCATGCTGGTAAAAGTGTCGTTCCCATCGACGTGGTAACCTTGATACTGCGTCAAACCTTTTTCATGCAGAATCTTGATGAGCAGATCGACACTGTCTTTCGAGGTGACTTCGACCAGGTTCAAAATGTCAGGATTGATCGCTTCGATAACAGCCGCTACGCGTTCAAACTGAGCCTCGCGAGCCACGTCCCAACGGTACTTGCGTAGATTGCCGGCCCAGCTGCCCGGGGCAGTCAATATCTCGGCATTAAACGTTGCGATACGCAGTGGCGTGTCTGCCCAGGCAGCGCAGCCGTAGGTGACTATAAGTAGCGTCAATGCAAGACGCAGAACTCGTGGTGACATCTGGCTCTCCCAAGCTGGCAAGTAGTAGGAGAGTATCCTAGCGGAATCGGTAGCGATTTGCCACGGGCTAAAGCACTGCCACAGCCATCGTCACACGTAACCCGCACACTTCGGAAGCGATCTGTTGACGGTTTGCGCGTTGGCGTTTGAGGCACTGCTGAGCCGTATGGTTTTTGTCCGCGATGCTAGAAGTGCGACAAGCCAGAAGTGCGACACGGAAGTGGCACTGTAGCCGTGGCGGGCGAGCCATCTCTAAGCGTGGGGCAGTCAGCGCCGAGGAGACATGCGCTATGTAGCTGCTCAGTAGCGGAAGTGCTTGATCTTCTCGCCTTTTTCGCCGATTTCGGTAAGCGATTCGATGCCAATGTCGAGGTGCGTTTCCGACCACTGCTTGCTGACCTGCGCGTCGCTGGCCTGGGTTTTAATGCCGGCCTGGGTCATGGGCAGATCAGAGACAAGCAGCAGCGCACCGCGCGCGATCTCGTTCTTATGTCCGACACAAAAGATCGTCGCCGTTTCCATGTCGATGGCAATCGGGGTGTAGTCGCGCAGCCGAGCCTTGAATTCCTCATCATGCTCCCAGACGCGGCGATTGGTTGTGTAGATGACGCCGGTGCGATAGTCGAACCCGCGGTCGACCAGTTTCTCGGACACGAACTTATGCAACTTAAATGATGGCAGCGCCGGCACGGGCGGGGGCAAATAGTCGTCGGAGGTTCCTTCGCCCCGAATTGCTCCGATGGGTAAGATAAAGTTGCCGATCTCTGTCGAACTCTTCAGCCCGCCGCACTTGCCGAGAAACAGCACCGCCTCAGGGTGATAGGCGGTCAGCAGGTCCATGACCGTCGCGGCATTGGGGGAACCGATCCCGAAGTTGATGATGGTCAATCCATCGTCATTGGTGGCCGCCTGCATCGGGCGATCTTCGCCATACAGCTGGCAGTCAAACTTCTCGGCAAACCGCCGAGCGTACGCATTGAAGTTTGTCAGAAGTACGTAGTTACCAAACTCAGCTACGGGCATGGCGGTGTAGCGTGGCAGCCAGTCTTGTGCTAGATCGAATTTGGTTACCATTTGGCTGCTGGTGTTTGGCGATTCGTCGGGTGGTAGGTGAGTGCTGGCTGCTGAGTGCGGGCTAGTACGCTTGCTTGTTGGGATTAGCCTGCCATTCGGCGAACAGCTTCACGCATTCGCTTTGTAGGGTGTCGCCGATCAATTTGACGTCGCTACCGCCCTGACTCAGTAACTCAGCGGCCGGAAACTGCAATTCGTTGAAGCCTGCGATGTCGGCGTCGGCGATCGTCGCGCCGTAGTAAACCGTACCGACGCGCGCCCAGTGCAGGGCCGCCATACACATAGGGCAAGGTTCGCAAGTCGTTGCCACAAGGGCATCGGTGAGAAAAATGTCGTCGATCTCCAAGCAGCCGGCGCGGATGGCATTAACTTCTGCGTGCGCTGTGATATCGGTCGTCAGCACGACCGTGTTATGCGAACGGGCAATCACGCGATCGCCGATCGCAATCGCGCAGCCGAACGGACTCTGTCCCGCCGCGAGGCCATCGCGACAGGTATCGATCGCCATCTGCATCAAGTCTTCTGGGTCAATCATGATTCGATTGTGGTTTGGAATTCAGGTTCGTCGGTCGGTCTCTGCGAATAGACTAGCAAACGGATAGACTAGCAGAATGGCCAAACTTGGGGCATAGCGAGATTGCCATTTGTCGGAAGACTAAAATTCCAGCGTCTGTGGGCCATTTGCGGCAGGCCGTCACCTAGCTCATAATCGTAATGCTGGGAGCGGCACTCTAGTTTTGACCAGGAAACCGGAACATTGATGGACGCGGGCCAGATTCTGTTGAAGCACGGATTGCTGGACGACGCCGGGCTGGCACAGGTTGCCAGTGCCCAGACTAACGGTGCGCGAGCAGATCAGAAAGCGATCGAAATGGGGCTGGTCGACGAAGTCGACGCGCTGCGGGCTTGGGGCGACGAGGTCGGCATGGACGTGGTCGAGCTGGACTCGGCCGAGGTCGATCTGTCGCTGCTGACGGATTTTCCGCAGAAGCTGATCCATCGCAGCGGTCTGTTTCCGATTCAGCGGCGCAATGGCTCGGTAATCGTCGCGACGTCCGATCCGTTAGACCTCTACCCGCTCGACGAGGCAAGCGCAGCCCTTGGTCTGACCGTCGAACCCGTCCTCGCGCCACGCGAGGCGATTGCCAAGCGCGTCAAACTTCACCTCGGCGTCGGTAGCGAGACGATCGAAGGTCTGCTCGCCCAGCGCGAGGAAGAAGAAATCGAGCTACTCGACGAGATCGTGACCGATGGGTCTGAGATCTCGGAGGAGGCCCAAGAAGCCTCCGTGGTTCGGCTCGTCAACGAGATTCTGATCGAAGCGATCGACCTGCGTGCGAGCGACGTGCATATCGAATCCCAACCCTCCGGCGTGAAGATTCGTTATCGCATTGACGGCATGCTGCATCAGCAGCCGACACCGCAGGAGATCAACCAGTTTCAGGCAGCGATCGTCAGTCGACTGAAGATCATGGCGCGCCTGAACATCGCAGAGAAACGTCTGCCGCAAGATGGGCGAATCAAGCTCAAAGTCCACGGACGCGAAGTCGACGTCCGTGTGTCGGTGATTCCCATGCTGCACGGCGAGGGCATCGTCATGCGTTTGCTCGACAAGGGCAGCATGGAATTCTCGCTCGAGAAGCTCGGCATGAATCCCGATCTGCGGACCAGGTTCGACGATTTGATCCGTCGTCCACACGGCATCGTCCTCGTGACCGGTCCGACGGGTTCTGGCAAGACGACTTCGCTCTACAGCGCGCTGCTCGATATCAAAAGCGAAGACACGAAGATTATCACGACCGAGGACCCGGTCGAGTACCAACTCGAAGGCATCAATCAGATCCAAGTGCATGGCAAAATTGGGTTGACTTTCGCGGCTTCGCTGCGTGCGATCTTGCGTCATGATCCCGACGTCGTGCTCGTCGGTGAGATCCGCGATCACGAAACGGCCGAGAACGCGATTCAAGCGGCGCTCACGGGGCACCTGGTGTTCAGCACTCTGCACACCAACGACGCTCCGAGCGCCTACACTCGGCTGGTCGACATGGGCATCGAGCCCTTCCTCGTGGCCAGCACGATCGAAGCCGTCATGGCCCAGCGACTCGTCAGGCGACTGTGCCCCGCCTGTCGCGTGCCCCATGAGGCGCAGCGGGAAGAACTGCCAGACGACTTTCCTTGGGAGCAGTATGTCGCTGGCGGCAGGCCGATCTACCACGCGGCGGGTTGTCGCACCTGTCGGAACCTTGGTTTCGCCGGGAGACAAGGTATTTTCGAATTGTGTCCGACGACCGACTCCGTGCGCCAATTGGCACACGACCGCGCGAGTAGTTGGGAAATCCGCCGCGCCGCGCTGGCCGACGGCATGCGTACCCTACGCCAAGACGCGTGGCTAAAGGTGCTCGACGGCACGACCACCGTCGAAGAAGTCCTACGCGTCACCAAGAGCGACCATGTTTAGCCCTCCAAATTCCGCGTGAAATCGATCGCCGACACGACAACTCACCGCAGGGGTTTAACTTACTACCTTACCACTTCCGCTCTGATCTCTTACCCCTGACCTCTCACCTCTCCTCAAATGGCCGACTTCGCCTACATCGCTAGAAACGCCGGCGGCCAACGCGTGCAAGGCGTGCTTTCTGCCAGCACACAACGCGAAGCGGTCACGATGCTGACCGGCAAGCAGTTGTTTCCGATCGAAGTGAAAGCGGCGAGCAAGCAGGCCGAGCGCGGCACGACGCAACGGGTTCGTCCACAAGCGATGTCGCAATTCTACATGCAACTGGCGGCACTGCTGCGCAGCGGTGTGCCATTGTTGCGATCGCTGGAGGTGCTTGGCCAGCAAACCACCAATCCGGGTCTAGCGCACGTCATCGACGACTTGCATAGCCGCGTGACCGACGGCCAGTCGTTGGCCGAAGCAATGGCTCGTCATCCAAAAGCATTTAGCGAACTGGCCACTAGCATCGTGCGTGCGGGCGGCGAGGGTGGTTTCCTCGAAGAAGCCCTCGAACGCGTCGCGAAGTTCACCGACCAGCAGGCGGAGCTGAAGAGTCGGGTTGCCGGCGCGCTCGCGTATCCGATCTTTCTGGCCGTCTTTAGCGTGGGCATTGTTTGCGTGTTGGTCGTATTCTTCGTACCAAAGTTCGAGGCGTTATTTAGCCGGTTGCGCGCGCGGGGGGAACTGCCGTTTCTGACCGATTGGCTGCTCTGGCTGAGCAATTCGATCAACGACTACGGCTTGCTGATCGCGCTGGCAGTGGTGCTGCTGCTTCTACTGGCCAAGGCGCGGCTGGCAACCGACGCGGGACGGTGGTTTTTGGATCGCTGGCGATTGAAGATCCCACAGGCTGGAACCATCTATCGAAACCTTGCGGTGTCAAGATTCTGCCGGGTGCTCGGCACTTTGCTCAACGGTGGTGTGCCCATCGTTAAGGCGCTACGGATTAGTTCAGACTCGGCTGGCAACCGCGTGTTGGCCAAGGCGATCAACGACGCGTCGGAAAACATTACTTCCGGTGAATCGTTAGCTTCACCGCTGCAGGCGAGCGGGCACTTTCCGCCGGATGTGGTCGAGATGATCGGCGTTGCGGAGCAATCCAATACTCTGGAAACGGTGCTAACCAATATTGCCGATTCGCTCGAAAAACAGACGTGGCGCAAGCTCGACCTACTGGTACGCCTCTTGGAACCGGTCATGCTGTTGGTGATGGCGTCGGCCGTGCTTGTGATCGTCGTCGCGCTGCTGCTTCCGATGCTCAAGTCGGCGATGGCACTTTAGATGCATTCCTGCAGGTGCTTTGACAGACCATATGTAACTTGTTTCGCCGTCACGTTATAATCGAGTTGCCCCACGGGCAGGCGCCTGCTTCCCACCGAGCCTACCCATACTCCCCGCTAGGAAAGGAAATTCCCAACCATGACTCAGGCAAACAGTCATTCGTCACGATCGATTAGCAGGCAGACTCGCCCGCGGCAGGGTTTCACGTTGATCGAAGTGCTGCTAGTCCTCGTGATTTTGGTCATTCTAGGTTCGTTGGCGACCAATGTCTTTATCGGCACCCAAGATAAAGCAAACGTCAATGCAGCGATCGCGCAAGTCGGTTTGATTTCGGACCCAATGAATCGATATCGAATGGACATGAATAAGTTTCCACCGAAGCTCGAAGACCTCTGGGAAGAGCCATCAGACGCGGCGATGTCGGACAAGTATGGCGGACCTTACGTCGAGAAGCTGAAGAAAGACCCTTGGGGGAATGACTATCAGTACTTGGCCGAGGGCAAGAAGAATACAGGCAAGTACGATTTCTGGTCGAATGGGCCCGACGGGCAGAGCGGCACTGACGACGACATTGGCAATTGGGAAGAATGATGTTGTCCCCTCGCCCACAGCATCGGCTGCCGCAAGATTGGCAGGCTACTCCGACTGATTCGTATCGCCAGCGGGCGATTACGTTGGTCGAACTGCTGTTGGTGATGGTCCTGCTGGTGGTTGTCGGCAGTCTGGCGACGCCACTGCTGGAGGGTAGCTTTTCGACAATTCGGCTGCGTCGCGCAACAGATCATGTGCTGGCGGCTTGGTCGCAGGCGCGAACACGCGCGATTGAAGCGGGGGTAACTTACGAGTTTCGATTCCAACCTAAGGGTAATAGTTACCGCGTGAAGCGCTGGTCGGGCGCCCTGGAAATTGGCAACCTGGGGGCGACATCGGCTCTCGAGCCAGCGGATGCCGATACGGCGCCAAGCGAACTTGAAGCCTGGACGCTCGAAGAGACATTGCCCGAGCAGATCACTTTCAGCACGGCCGAAAGCGTCACCACCGACGAACTTGGACAACGCGAAACGACGCGTCTCGACCAGCAAACACTGGACAGTTGGTATGAGCCAGTGCTGTTCTTTCCCGACGGCACGACCTCCGAGTCGAGTCTGTTGCTCAGCAGCAGTCAAAACGTCTTCCAACGGGTTACGCTGCGCTCGCTGACAGGCATTGGTCGGGCAAGTGAATTGCTAACGCGCGAAGAAGTCGATCGACAGAGAAATCGCTAGGCTGAATATTATGCCGCTCTGCTCCACTTCACGCGATAATCGCCGCGGGTTCACGCTGTTAGAGGTCATCCTCGCGCTGGCAATTCTTGCTGGTGCCGTCGCGGTGCTTGGCGAAGTGATGAGTATCGCAGGTCGCAACGCCGCTGATGCACAGGCGGAGGCCGAGGCGCAATCGCTAGCTGCTTCGATCATCGATGAGATGCTAGCCGGCTACGCGCCGATGACCCAGCAGACACGGCAGCCGCTTGAGTCCGCCGCAGCCGTCCCCTGGGTCTACTCAGTTACGCTTGCAGACACCTCCATTCTGGGCTTGTCGTCGATCGAAGTCCTGGTCGAGCAGGATGTCGAGCAGCAGTTCCGACCGGTTAAGTTTAAGCTCGTCCGCTGGTTTGCCACCGACCAGAGCGCAGAGGATACAAACGAGACGCCGGAAGATTCGGAGTCGTCTGGCGCGGAGGACGATTCTAATGCGTAGACGCGGCTTTACCTTGCTCGAGATCGTACTTGCGATTGGCTTGTCGGGAGCCGTGATCGCGCTGCTGACGACCGCGATTGACCTGTACTTAGTTCGGGTGGATGCCAGTCGCAACCAAGTCGAAACCGCACAGCTAGCGCGGACACTCTTGAACCGCATCGCCACCGACATCCAAGCCGCTCGTTACCTCGCACCAGACGAATCAGACAACGAGGGGGATGGTCTTGCCGCTGTGTCAGGAATTTACGGTACGGCCGGCGAACTGCGCATCGATCGATCGTCGATACCCAGATGGGATTGGATCGTTGCTCAGAATGCAAGCGGCGACGACGCGGCCTCGACCACTGACGAACCGATCGATCAACATATGCCGCAGACCGTGAGGTACCTTCTGGGCGATGGCAGAGAACTTCTGTCGACAGAACTTGCCGCGAAGGGAGTGAGTGAGCAGTCGCTCGAACAGGGCTACGCTGGCCTTTACCGCGAGCAGTTGTCGACGGCAGCCTGGTTGGAGCAGACCGCCGACGGGTCCGGTCTGGCGACGGACAGTGAGATGTCGAATGCCGCTCTGTTCGCGCCGGAGGTCGTCAGGATTGAGTTCGTGTATTTTAATGGAACGGAGCTACTAACCGACTGGGACACAAGCAGCGAACAGGCTTTGCCGACGGCGATCGAAGTCCGACTCACGCTATTGAAAGTACCATTCGTGCGAGAGGAGTCCGATCCGATCGGCGGACGCGATGAGTTGCGGAGAAAACAAGAGAACCTCGTCGAGTATCGCCGCTTCGTGAAACTACCTGAAATCGAGGAGCCCTACGAGGCGGAGTTTGCCCAACAGGCAACTGCGGCGGGAGAAGACGGGCTGCCATGACTGTGCCAATGCCGGCTCACGACGCGATGAAGACTGGTCGAGCGAGCGCAAATTCGACTCGCGGGAGCATACTGGTGCTGGTACTCGTCGCGATCGCGATCATGACGCTGACGACTTCGTCTTACTTGCTGTTGATGCGCAATGAACACTTAGCGGCACGATACAGCGGCAGCCATTTGCAAGCGCAGATGTTGGCGGAGTCTGGCGTTGATTACCTGCAGGTCTTTTTGGGGCAAACAACGGCGGCGATCGATCTGCAGGGCGGCCTGCTCAACAATGCCGGACAGCTACAGGATGTGCTGATTGTCGACGACGCACTGCCGAACTATCGTGGGCGATTCACCGTCTTAGCTCCAGACATCGTGCAGGGATACTATCAAGGTCTGCGATACGGTCTGCAGAACGAATCGGCAAAGCTCAATCTCAATTCGCTGCTGATCAGCGATTCGTCGTCGACTACCGTCGAGCAGACGTTTACGCCGCGCGACCGACTGATGGTAATTCCCGGCATGACTGAGGAGATTGCCGATGCGATCTTGGATTGGATGGATGAGAACGACTCGGCGCGTTCCAGTGGTGCCGAGGCGGACTACTACTTGAGTCTCACCAACGCCTATCGACCGGCGAATCGTCCGCTAGCGCATTTGGACGAATTGCTCATGGTGCGCGGCGTGACGCGCGATTTGCTCTACGGCGCCGACGTCAATCGCAACTTCCAGGTCGATTCCGACGAACAACTCAGCCCCTCGGTCGCCCGATTAGACAATACCGAAGGCCAGCTTGATCGTGGCTGGTCGGCGTACCTGACGGTGCTGAGTTCGGAGCTTGGCGTAACCCCCGAGGGTGAACCAAAGCTCAACGTGAACGAAGACGACTTGCAGGCGTTGCATGGCCAACTGCTCGAAGCGCTGGGTGCGGCGGAGGCTAATTTCATTGTTGCGTTTCGTCAATTCGGTCCCGCGGAAAGCGGCACTACCGGAGCATCGGCCAGTGCTGAGGCGTTGCAGCTCGACTTTGAGCAGCCCGGCGAGACTAACATCGGGTCGCTACTCGATCTTGTCGATGCCAAAGTGACAACGACGGATAAGAACGGTGGCCAGCCGAAAACCATCGATTCGCCGTGGACCTCCGATGGCGGTACGTTCCGACTCGGTTTCGCGGAGCTTCTCGACGTGGCGACAAGCGACACCAGCGAGCGCATCGCGGGGCGGATTAATATCAACCTCGCATCTCGTCCTGTGTTGCTGACGATTCCCGGGATGACTGAGGTGATCGCCGATCAGATTCTGACGAGTCGTGAGCCCGACGTGGATCGCGTTGGTGGAGAGCAGCGGCATCCGACCTGGCTTGTGGCGGATGAACTCGTTTCGCTCGAGGAGTTCAAACCGATGTATCCTTTTCTGACGACCGGCGGCGATGTCTATACGTGTCAAGTCGCCGGTTTTTTCGATGCCGGAACCACTCATGCGAGACTGCATGTCGCGTTGGATCGCTCTGGCGAGCGGACGAAGTTGCTCGAGCGCAAAGATCTGAACGCTCTAGGGCCTGGGTTCTCCCGCGCCCAGCTGTCGACCGTGCTGCAACCAGAAGATTAATTTCAGTAGTTCCAAATTGAGCCGTCGGCGCTAGCCGCGGGTGAACCACGAGAAAACTTAGCTAGCAGGTCACCCGCGACTAGCGTCGACGGCTCAAGGTAAAGCAGCTCCATTTTGGAAGTACTGAATTTAGCAGCCCGTTAAGACTTCTGGCTGTGTAAAATGGAGTCGTTTCGCAAACTCGTTTTGTCATCGCCACTAGCACGCATGTCGCAAGCCGTCTCAATCTACTGGACCGAAGCTGCGCTAGACTTCGTGGTAGCGCAGTCGGGAAGCGTCGTTGTTGCGGGTAGCATTGCTCGCCCGCCAACCACGACTGACGCGGAGATCGCCCGTATTCTGCGTGAGACGCTGACGGAATATGTGTCGGGTAAAGCGACGGCGATCGTCGCGTTGCCGCGCACCTCGGTCCAGTGGCAACATGTCTCGTTGCCTCCCTGTCCAGCGGACGAGTTGCCCGACTTGGTGGCGTTGCAAGCGGAGCGGGACGCGGCGTCGTTCGCAAACGACGCTGGCTTCGATTTCCTGCCGCTCGCCGGCGATGAGCAACATCCGCACGAAGTGATTACCGTCGAGCTGCGCGATGTCGACCTGGAGAGAATTCGACAAGTGTGCATTGGCGCGAACCTGTCTCTCGCCAGTATCGTTCCGCTATCGGTGGGACTGCCGTCTGCCAGCTGGGAGACGGCCTCCGCCAGTCACTCCGAGACGAGTGTGTATCTGTCCTCATTCGCCAACGAAACTACGCTGTGGGCGAATCGAGCAGATCGTGTGGTGCTGCTGCGACAGTTTCCAAATCCTCACGACGCTGACATCCAAGTTCAGGCGGACGCGATCAATCGGCAGTTGCGCCGGACGTTGCTGACGTTATCGCAGCAAGAGAGTTTCGCAGCCCCGACGATTGCGCTGATTGACTGTGGCGAGTCGAGCGCCAGCCAGCTGGCAGACTCGCTTAGTGCTAAGCTTGATGAGCGTGTCGCGCAGGTGGACGGCGTTGGTCAGCAACCAGGTTTGCGCGCCAGTGCCGATGCCGCATCGCAACACGTTCCACTGGCTTGTCTGGCGCTGGCAGCTTCCGACGGCGAGGCACCGCTCGTTGATCTGCTACATCCACGTCGGCGACCGCAGGCGAAGGCCAATTACCGTACCTACGCATTGGCTGGCGTGGCGGCAGCTTTACTCGTCGCCATGCTCGGCTGGTCTGCGATGGCCAATCTCAATCGTCCCCTTGCGAAGGCAGCCGAAGACCAGGCAGCGGTCGATCTGTTAGACGAGTCTCGCGAGGCGCTGGCGGCCTATGAGCAGGATGCGAATGCAGTTCGCGATTGGTTGGCCGAGTCACCCAACGTGCTCAATCATCTCAAGCAGCTCAGCACCTGTTTGCGACCCCGCGAGTTGGACGACGAACAGTTCGCTGCCGACCGAGACGTGATGCTGGAAAAACTCGCATTGGAGAAGCGGCAGCTTGTTCTCGATGCGGTCGGGCGCGGTAATCGTTCGGTACAGCCATTTGAGTTGCGGCTGCGAAAGGCCGGCTACAGTCCGCAGCGCGGCAAGAGCGGTGCCAGCAAGAGCGAGCCCTACGATTGGCAGTTCAAAACGATCATTGCAATCGACGCCGCCAGTGATATTGCGGCGAATGCGAAGAGTGATTCCGATAGTGCTCCGTCGGTCAGCGATGAGGAGCCGAAATCGTGAACGATCGCGAGAAGAAGCTAGCTCTGGCAGTGGGAGTCGCGGTATTACTTTGGGCAAGCAATGTCGGCTGGAAGAAATACCAGACCGTCCTAGTCGCAAACCAAAACAGACAACTTCAGGTGGCTCAGGAGTTGAGTGAGGCAAAGACGGCAGCCTTGCGCGGTCGTCGCGCTCAGGGGCGATTGCGTAAGTGGAATCAGCAGTCGCTACCGACGGACCCTGATTTTGCGCGTTCCTTGTATCAAGACTGGCTGCGCGAACGGCTCACGGCGGTGGGACTGAAAGTAAGAAGTTTGGATGTCAGTACGCCGAGAACCAGTTCCAACAGCTATCAGCAGTTTTCGTTTACCGTCGGCGCGACCGGCACGCTAGAAGAGTTGACCGCTTTTCTATACTCGTTCTATAAAGCGAAGCATCTCCACCGCGTCTCACAGACGACGCTTGCGACGACGGACAGCGGCAAGTCGTTGACAATTGGCTTGACGATCGACGCGTTGTCGCTGCCCGAGGCAGAGCGTACCGACGAGCTGGCGGCGGGAACTGTCGATGCGTTTCAGCGACCGCTCCGTGATTTCCAAGCGTCGATCGGTCGACGCAATCCGTTTATCGCCTACGAAACGCCGACGGCGGTGACCGCAGAGGTCGAGAAACCGCCGCAGGATGACGAAGCCAGCCAAGCGCAATTCAGCGGCATTCACTACGGTGAGAATGGCTGGCTGATGGTCATCCGCCTGCAGAATTCGGGCAAGCTACTGTATTTTCGCGAAGGTGACGAAATCCGCGTCGGTCAGTTCCGGGGCAGGGTCCAGCGCCTCGATGGGAGCCGTCGAAATGCCGTAATTTCTTTGGGCTCGAAGCTGGTCGAGCTGCGATTTGGCCGCACTTTGGGCCAGACAGTGCCGCTTGATGGTCAGGCCAGCTAGCATCTTTTCGCGCTGCTAGTGCCGAAGCAGGCTTTCACCGGACGTCTTGTGATGCGGTTTTTCGTGGCCATTCTGCTGCAATAGGTGGCGCAGCTGTTAGGGTTTGCCGATTATATCGATTGTATGGACCACCCGCGCAGGGAGGCGTCCTCGCAACCACTGTGGCCCGACCGCGATGATGGCACGACGAGAACAGACATCGACGAGGCATAGCGAGTGCTATCGTCATTGGATTGCAAGCGTGAGCTTCGTTGCGAGCTTGCTACTAGTTGGTGTCGTCGTTGGGCAGGAGCCGATCACACAGCCTCAGGCATCGACGTTGCGATCGGTGCCCTCAGAAATTGCGCCGCCACAGCAGTTGCCTGCAAAGCTCAACATGCAGCTCCGCACGCTCAACGCGCATGCACTGCATACGCGCATGCAGAAAGTGCTCCGGCGGCAGCTTCCAACTTCGCAGGACCCGTCCGGAACCTGGTTGGGCTTCAACATTGATCAGGTCGCTGGGCCGCCTGTGACGATTTGGGCCAACACGCGCGAGCCGGCAGCTCAGCTTTCGGGACCGCAGCGATTGGTTACCGCTTGGGAGAAAGTCATCAGCACGTTGGATTCACCACGCGTCGGCTCCAGCGTGACACAAGTCGTTTCGACGAAGCCCGGTTCGCAGGCGAAAGTGACAAAGGCAGTTTCTGCAATGACGGTGGCCGCACAGACGGCACAACCTCCTGCCAACTCGCCTGCTCCCAACGGCCCGCCCAGTCGCCTAGGCGTGGCTGAAGCGCCTGCCGAAGACGATTCTGTGGGAGTGAGCCTGTTAGGGCCAGTGCAGATCGAAAGCGTCGAAGGCACCGACATCCTGCTGCTGCGTGGCAACCCACGCGACGTCCAACGCGTTCTGGAGGTAATCGAGCAGATCGAAAGCATGTCTGAGGTGGGTGATCCCGAAATCGAGATCGTCGAACTCCAACACGTCGAATCTGACGCGCTGGCAACGCTACTGAAGCAGATTTTTAGCGAGTCGCTTAACAGCGAGAAGTACGGCTACGGTAGCGTGGGAATCTACCCGCTCTCGCGTCCTAATTCCATCTTGCTGATCGCCTTGCCCACGACCATGCAGCGGGCCAAGGAAACACTCGCGAAGCTCGATCGGCCGGGTAAAGAAGCAACGCAGTTCGAAACGTTCTCACTCAAGCATGCCACGGCAGACACCGCGCGGTCGATTGTCGAGAATCTCTTCAGCGCCGAACAGACCGACGCAGAAGGCACTGCCAGCTTAGCTCCGAAGGCGGAAGTGATCGCTGATACGCGCACCAATTCGCTGATCGTGCGAGCCAGTCCACGTGATTTAGACGAAGTGCGTGAGCTGGTGCAAAAGATCGATCAGATCGGCAGTCAGTCTGCCAATGAACTGCGAGTCGTGCGACTACAGAACACCGTCGCCGAAAACCTAGAAGACGTCCTGCAAGATGCTTTCACCGGCGATCCCGATGACGACGATGACAAACTGTCGCAATTGCTGCGACTTGTGACGATCGATGCCGAAGGTCGGCAGAAGCTCGAGTCGGGCGTCCTCGCAGACGCGAAAGTCATCGCCACCGAAGGAGCCAATGCGTTGGTGGTCACCGCGCCCTCAGAGAGCATGCCGCTGTTGCTTTCGCTGATCAAGCAGCTCGACCAAGCCCCGAATGCAGCGATTGAGCTCAAGATTTTCCCGCTGGAAAACGGTGATGCGACAGCACTGGTCGAGACGCTTAGCGAGCTGTTTAGCACTGGCGAAGGCGACGACAACGAAGGTGATATCACGCGGCTACGCGTCGAGGTGGACGAACGCACCAACAGCATTCTCGCGGCGGGCACCCTCGACGATCTGGTCACCGTCGAGGCGATCTTGCGGACGCTCGATTCGGCCGAGGGCCGCGATCGCGAGAATCGCGTCTATCGATTGCGGCACAAGTTTGCCGAAGACCTGGCGCAGGCACTCAATCAGCTGCTGCAGGCCGAACGCGATGTGCAGAACACAGCGCCCGGAACCGTGAGCCCCTTTGAACAGCTCGAGCGCGAAGTGTTAGTTGTGCCCGAAGTTTCGGGCAATAGTCTGCTGGTCAGTGCTTCGCCGAGCTACTTTGAAAAGATGGATCGCCTGATCAGCGAACTCGATGTACGCGACGACATGGTGATGATTCAGGTGCTGATTGCCGAGATCGAACTCGGCGACGTGGACGAATTTGGCGTCGAGCTGGGTTTGCAAGATCCTGTGCTGTTTGACCGCAGTCTACTCGGCGACTTGCTCACCACACAGAATACAACCATCACCAATGACGCTGGCGGCGGATCGACGACGTTCACCGAAGAAGTCGTCCAGTCGGCGACCAACACACCTGGTTTCAACTTCGGCGACCCTTCGCTTGGATTGGGCAACGCTGGCAGCGATGCTTCGCTGGCATCGGCCGGAACGGTCGCAGCGCAAGGGATCTCCAACTTTGCGGTCAATCGAGTCAGTCCTGACGCCGGGTTTGGCGGTCTGGTGCTGTCGGCGAGTAGCAACAGCGTCAGCATGCTGCTTCGCGCTCTGCAGGAGTCGCGTCGGCTCGAAGTATTGAGTCGTCCGCAAATTATGGCTCTCAACAACCAAGAAGGCAGCGCGTTTGTGGGCCAGCTTGTGCCGTTTATCGTGCGGAGCGATCTCAATCAACTGGGCCTCACGACGAACACGGTCGAGCAGGTCGAAGTTGGCCTGAGCTTGGTGGTCTATCCACGCATTAGCCCCGACGGACTGGTTGTCATGGATATTACTGCGACAAACAACCGCCTCAGACCGCTCAACGAAGGCGTGCCGGTGGCAGTCTCACCCAATGGCGATCCGATCTTGCAGCCGATTCAAGATGCGATTCAGGCACGCACGGTAGTCAGCGCCATGAGTGGTCAGACGGTCGTGCTGAGCGGCCTGATTACCAAGGAAGACAATGCACTGCATCGCCGTGTGCCAATTCTGGCCGACATTCCGCTGCTGGGCGATCTGTTTCGCTTCGACAGCGTTTCGACCACGCGTCGCGAACTGCTCATTGTGATGACGCCGCATGTAGTGAAGAGTCGTTTCGAGTCGGAGATGCTCAAGCAAGTCGAATCCGCCCGCATGAATTGGTGTCTGACCGACGTGGTCAACCTGCACGGACCGGCTGGCTTGCGTAGCCAGACCGATCGCGAGGGTGCCGCCGAGTCCGAGACGATTTATCCCGAACAGTTACCTCCCGGCGCGGTCATGCCGCCCGAGGCTGCCATGCCTGGAGAAATCATGCCTGGAGAAATTGTCGTCCCGCAGCCTATCCCGGTGCCACAGTAATCCAGCTTCTCGCTATGAACCGTGTTACATCTTCTTTCTCCGTGCTTTCGACCCTGCTTCTAGCAGTGACGACGCTCGGCTGCGCCTCGGGCAAGCAAGATGGCTGGCAGTTTACGAAGTCGCTCGACCCAAGGAACATAATTGGTGGCGACGAGGACGTTACCGAGCCACCCCAAATGCCAACGCGCTTGGTTAGCACCTGGCAAGATGCCGTGCTCAATCAAGCTGGTAAGAAGCCGGAGCGCGGGTTTGGCGGTCGTGTCTTGTTCTTTAATGACGACTCGGAAGATCCGATTCGCGTTGAAGGGCAGCTCGTCATCTACGCGTTCGACGAGAATGGACGGGCCGCGCACGAAACGCATCCGACGCGTCGCTATGTGTTTCCGACCCAACAATTCGCTAAACACGAAAGCGAGTGCAAGCTCGGACCCTCCTACAGCGTCTGGCTGCCGTGGGATGCCTTAGGTGGCGAACAGAAGAATATCAGCTTAATCGCTCGCTTTGAGCCCAAAGGTGGACCTTTGATTGCCGGCGATCAGACGCGCCACCTATTGCCAGGAACTCGGCAGCTTGCCGAGGGCGAACAAGCACCGCCAGTCCAACAGGTTGCCGACATTCAACTGACCGAGTACACACAAAAGTCCAAAATCGCGGCACCAGCAAAGGCCAATAGCGCGCCAGGTCGCTCCAAACCAATCTCAATCGCGCTGTCGCAAGAGAGTTGGCAGAAACGACTCACTGCTGCCCAAGAGACGGTGGTCAACGCGGCTGAGGATTCGTCGAAGGCTCGATAGTCAAACGATTGTCGACTTCGTAGATGCCCGGTGTGAGCGACACCATCTTGGCAGCGAGCTTGCTTTCGTATTCGCTAGCCGCCGTGCCGTCGAGCGTCGCGCGGCTGCCCTCGACCGTAACTTTAGTACCGACGGCGCTCGTCGGCAGAGCTCGATCGAGTCGGGACTGGACGTTGGTCGTCGTGTCCGCTGGGTTAGCAAGTTTTGCCGAAAACAGCGGTCTTAGGCGAACTCGTACTGGTGCCGGTGCATTCCTTCGTGCATTGCGTTCACGTCGCGCGTCGCGCATCTCGTTGAGGCTTTCGACAGCAAGATCGAATAGGGCACCCCTTCGCTGACGCTGATTGCGACGTTGATCGCGAATCTGATTGGCGTCGCTACCCACAAACCCGTCCTGACGCCGGGTGCCTTGCTGGTTCTGATTCGCACCAAAACCGCCGAACTGCCCACCGCGCTGCTGCCCGCCTTGGCCGATGGAAGACTGCCCTTGATTACCAAACGGGCTTTGCGTGCCAAACACACCCTGCTGATTCTGTTGGCCGATTCCACCTGCACCCGACACGCGTGTCTGAGCCGACGCCGCTGTGGTCAACAGGCAAACGGCGAATGCAAGAAAAACGACGGGGCGGAAGGCGACAATCTTCATCGGAAGCCTTTGGCGATTACTGATGATGGCGCGATTGATGGTTCTTCAATTGTAGCATCGCTTCACGAAATCGTGAAATCTGGTCGGAACCACCGTTCGGAAATCGGTGTCTTGATGGATGTGTTTTCGCCGGGCAAGCCACTTGTTTGCCGGTGAGCTGCGCGCTAGAAATCTAGTAGCTGTCCACGCCCATTCCGCGATTGCAGGTAAGGAGCACGATTATGGCGGATTTTAAGGTTACCGAGCTGGCTGCCGATCTCGACTTTGGCAGCCTGTCGTATTGGGATGTCGTTATCATCGGAGCGGGGCCGGCCGGATTAGCCGCCAGTCTGACGACCGCCCATCGCGGCCTGACCACCCTGGTGATCGAGGCAAAGGACAAACCGGGTGGGCAGCCTCAGTTCCTCTACGCAGACAAAAAAATTGTCGATATCCCGGGCTTTCCCGACGGCATTAGCGGCGAGGAACTCTCGGAACGAACCTACCGTCAGGCAGTTGACGCGCTGGTGCAATTTCGTTTCAACGACGAGTTAGTTGCGATCGAAGAAACGGACCAAGAGGAAAAAGGCGAGCAACTCAAACGGGTCGTCACCAAAGATGGAGAGTATCTCTGCCGCAAAGTTCTGATCGCGTGCGGATTGCTGCACTTTCCGCGGCGACTGCCGGTGCTCGATGCACTCGAATCGAAGAGTGTCTATTACAAAGTGCCCAAGATCGGGGACTACGATGGCAAGCAAGTCGTCGTTGTGGGCGGCGGCGACTCGGCACTCGACGCTGCGGTGATGGCGCTTGAGCGTCACGCAACGGTTGATGTGGTCGTGCGAGAAGACACTCCCGTTGGCAAGTCGGACAGCGTTGACCGCGTCCGTCAGTCGGGCGGAGCGCTGCACCTATCAAGCGAAGTTGCCTCGGCAGAATACCAAGGCGGTGCGATTTCGTTGACGCTTACCGACGGAAAGACGCTAACCGCCGATTATGTGGTCGTACAAATTGGCTTTCTTTCGGCGAAGGAGACCTTTCAACGCTTGGATGTGCGCCTCAATGGCGATGGTAGCATCGCGGTCGATCCCTACTTTGAGACCAGCCGCCGTGGTATTTTCGCGATCGGCGACGTTCACGGCGACATCAAACTCATCACCGTTGCGTGGGCAGAAGGCATTCAAGCCGCTATCTATGCGTTCAAGGAGATTACAAGTCCGTACTGGCTTAACGAAAAGCGTTTGCGCGATCAAAAAATCTCGCTTATCGGCGATAAGATTACCCAAGCGGCACGTGCCGGCTCGACGCGATAAGCGTGCCGCTTGTACATGAAGAAATATTGACACGTCGGAAAGTCGTATCTAGTATATGAGAAACCAGGGGATTTCCCCGGGGTTCTAATCTTAAGCCTGTTATCGGGGGATACAGGCTTGTGTGCTCGCAAGCTAGTTTTGCTGTTCGTAGGTCAGTAGTTGGCGAGCAAATGCCGGTTTTTACGGCACGAAACGCCTCGAAGCATATCGCCATCGCGTGCGAAGACGCTATCGAGACGGGGTCAGTCAGGGGCGATTGACTTAACTGCAAGGTAAGCACATCTCTTAGCACAAGACTCATCAACTGCGCGCGGAATCCCTCTGTCGCGCGGCTAAGAATCGCTGGATATTCGGTCCAGTTTTCCTTTCGAGCTACTTGCGCAATCGATGCGCTCCTGCAAAAGAAAAAGTGCGAGACACTTTGCGCTAGCGGTACGCGCTGACGCAGAGGTCGCCGTGGTGCCAGATATGTGCGCGGTCAGTTTTAATCTGGGGTGGGGCTCAATTTTGAGCGGAGAGAACTTCCATGTCGAAAAGAAATCGTAAGTTACGTAATCAGCGAAGTCGCCGAAACGCGTCGTCGAACGTCCGCACCCGCCGGTGCGGTGGATTCGAGCGTTTAGAAAGCAAAGTCCTGCTCGCAGCCGATGCTGCACTCACGGCAGCTTTACCAATTGAAGAGATCGACCTAGACAATCCGCCGACGGCTGTCGTGATTGCCGAAGGGACCGACGAAGCGGATCGCATCAGTGCATTCGTCGATGACGCGAATATGCTGCACGTTAACGTCAACGGGGACGAACGCGTGTTCAACTCCGACCAAATCGATGGCATCTACGTCCTGGCAAAAGACGGCAACGACCTGGTGCGCATCGATTCCAGCGTGTTCCAATGGACCCGCATTCTCGGCGGCGATGGCAACGACGGCATTCAGGCCGGTTCAGGCAACGATCACGTCATCGGTGGTGAAGGTGATGATCGCATTCGCGGCGGATTTGGCAACGATCTACTCGAAGGAGGTGACGGCGACGATACGATCGCTGGTGGCTGGGGGAATGATGCCATCGTCGGCGGTCGCGGCAACGACAACCTCAGCGGTGGCCGCGGCGCGGATGCGATTGCAGGTGGCAGCGGCAATGACAGCGTCTCTGGCGGTGCCGGCGACGATTGGCTCTTCGGCGATGCCACCAACGACGTACCAGACGATTACGCTGGGTTGGTCGACTACGCCGAGCGTTACGGCAACACGAATACTGGCGCCGACAAGATTTCTGCAGGTGCCGGCAACGATATTGTGTTAGCCGGCAACGGTGCTGATACCGTGCAAGGTGGTGCGGATAACGACATCATTTTGGCCGGTCGCGGCAACGATGGCGTGCGCGGCGGCGATGGTCGTGATGCGATTCTCGGCGGACTTGGCAACGACAAGCTCGACGGTGGCGCCGGCAACGATCTGATCATCGGCGACCCGCTTAATGATCCGGAAACCGATCCAAGTGATCCTGTTGACGAACCTGCGATCGATGGCGAGATTCTCAGCGACGCAGTGACCAATGCCGACTCGGTGTTTCGGGCTATCGATAGCGCGGACTCAACCGCTACGGGTAACGTGCTGGCTGCCTCAAACGTGGACGCCGTGCTGAGTCGTGGCAACGACGCGATCTTTGGCGGGCTGGGCGATGATGTCTTGCTTGGCATGATGGGTAACGATCGCGTGCTCGGCGGCCAAGGCGAAGATGCCATTCACGGCGGCACCGGCAACGACTTCCTGAGCTGCGGACGCGGCGACGACACGATCGTCGGCGCGGCTGGTCGCGACTGGATCACCGGCGATGGTGGTAACGACCGTCTGCTTGGCGGTCGCGGTAACGACGTGATCGACGGAGGTGCCGGCGACGATTCGATCGGTGGTGGTGCTGGTCACGACATCTTGATCGGCGGACTGGGCAACGACGGCTTGCACGGTGGTGCCGGCTCCGACATCTTCTTCGGCGGTCCAGGTGCCGACAAGATCGACGCCCGCGACGGTGAGGTCGACTTCCTCATCCTTGACGGCGACGACGAAGTCGAACTCGATGTCGACTTGGATTTCGTGTTCTGATGACCGTTGCAGCATGTGAAGAGTGGGGCACGGTCGAACGAATTGATCGTCGCCTCCACTCTTGGCTATCAGCGCACGAGAAGTCGACGGCAGATGCGACGCAGCCTGTTTGCTGGTGTAAAACACACCAGTTGGGCGATTCCTCGTGTAGCCCACGTGACGAGTTGGCCTTTTTCGTCCGAACGGTATTGAGTCGCAGATGTATCTCGCGTAGATAACTAAACCGTTTGGCTGACACAAATGCCTTTCAGATTCGCGAACAAGAAACTGATAGGAACGCTAGATCAGCCAATTCTTCTGTTGAACCGTGTCAGTTGCCTTGCACGAGAAAAGCCACTCCAAGTCGGCACCGCTAACACCACCAGCGCTAGTGTTGTTGGTTCGGGTAAAGCCGGTAGTTCAACCAGAAAGCTTATGATGCCGGTATTGGAGAATTCTGCTTCGTCATTCCAATGAAACCTTGGGCGCGAGCGTCCGAACGTTCCGCCCCCCCACATGTGTAAGAAACTTTCCGAGGCTACGCCACTAAAGTCGTTCGGCTCACCTCGGGACCAATTCGTGTAGTCAAACACCTCGTTAGTCAACCAATTCCACCCGGAGTCCGCTTCGGATGCTGCGGGATCTTGGAAGCCACCGAGCCACCAACCGTTCGGTTGCTCGTCGAAGATAAGATCTGAAGTTCGAGGGCTGTTAACAATTGTTGGGATCGGAAAGTCTTCGATAAAGCTATTCACGAACGCCTGTTCTTCCGCAGACGTAATGGTTGCGAGGTATCCGCCAAGGTTGTTAGCTAGGACTCTGGCATCTATCCATGACAATGAATCTGTCCTTGCGCAAGCGAGTACGCTTCCTAGCTCACAGCTATGAGCAACTTGATAACGATGATCGTTGCCACCGTCTTCCTCACTCCAAACTACAGGCGCTGAGACGATAAGTGCTGCATCGACAGGACTAAGCTTAAAACTACAAAAAGTAAGAGCAATAATCCCGCAGCTTGCGATTATCCGCAGCAGTCGATAGATAGGGAGTTTAGGAATTGACATTGCAAGGACAGTTCCGGAATGATAGCGGCAACAAAAAGTGCAGCAGTGCCGCTTGCTACTTCGTACTTCAAACTCTAACCAAGCAGTATTGTAATCGCATTCTGACCCTCGTGACAATATTATTGGTATATTCCCTACAGTTAAGTTAGAACTTTCCGCTGAATCGCTTAGCAGGAATGACAGAGACTGCCGCAATTTGACGGCCTAATTGAGAGTTGGTGTGTAATGATCACCCCACCCGGCAATGATCCAGCATCTTCTCCGCGTTGCACACGTAACTTACTAGAAACGGTCCGAACTCGGCGTAGCGCGCACTGGCTTCGTCGAAGCGCATTTGGTAGACGATGTCTTTGAGGTACTCGGGGTTGGTGGCCCAGAGGGTGACGCCCCATTCCCAGTCGTCGACGCCGAGGCCGACGCTGATGAGCTGGCTGACCTTGCCGGCGAAAGCGATGCCACTGCGGGCGTGCTCGCTCATCATCTTATTTCGCTCGGCCTTGCTAAGCGTGAACCAGTTCTCGCCGACCTTGCGCTTCTTGTTCATGGGGTAGAAGCACGTGTTGGGATACTCCGGGAACGTCGGCGTCAGTCGTTGCTTGTTCATGCCGCCTAAGCGCGCTGCGTAACCTTCGACTTTCTTGGCGAAAGTCGGGCTGTCTTCGGTTTCGCCTTCAGCCAGTAGACGCTGACCGAACTCTTCGACGCTAGGGACATATTCGCTGATCTCGGTCATCGAAACGAACGAATAACCTGGAGTTAGCGCCGTGCCTAGTCCACCAGACATGAGTCGTTGATGCACCCGATCGACCTTGAGCGGATTGGGGTCCATCAGCATCAGACCAAAATCGGCTTTATGTCCGCTGACGATGGAGGTCTGCAGGCGAACGGGCGCGTCTTCGCCGCTAGGATCGAGCGCCGAGATCACGTCGGCTCGGCCGATGGAGATCTGCTCCGCCGACATATTGGCGAGCACGCCGCGGTTCCATGAGTAGTACAGATGGCTGCAGTGCCAACCGCCCTCGGCGGGCTCCAGAGAAATTTCGGTGGGTTCTGCTGCGTATGCGGGACGATTCACGGCGGAAGTCGCTCACGGTTGCGAGGGTAGAGGGAGAATGTGCGAATGGTCATCGTATCAAATGGGAAGGGACGCCGGATAGGGTCCATTCAATGGTCCTGGTTGCGTATCAGCTGGCGGAACGAAAATGCTTATCACCTTGGTTTCCGCAGGAGTAGCAGAGGCTTACTCACGCTCTGACGCTGTCTTCGCAGGCATAATTTGGTCGATGATGCCGTAGGTGAGCGCTTGCTTAGCCGTCAGATAGTACTCGTCGTCATTGACCATCGGAAACCACTCTTCGGGCAAGTGCGCGTAGTCACGCCACAGCTTGTGGTAGCGCTGCGTGTCGAGTGTGTCGACGGAGAACTCTTCATCGCTCTCGATCGAGTTAGCATGCACCATGATGATGGTGTTGCTGGTGGCGTGCCTCTGTCCGGTACCCGCTGTGAGAATCATCGCCCCAGACGAGTAGCAGACGCCGACGGCCCATGTGTTGACCGGTGCTTCGATCATTTGCATCGCGTCGATGATCGCAAACGCGTTGTCGCCCCATCCGCCCAGCGTGGTAAGATAAAGATCGATCGGCGCTTCTGGGTCAACGTTGCTGAGATACAGCAGACGGGCGATCACATCTTTTGCCGTGCGAGCGTTGACGTCGTGCCCAAGCACGATTTTCCGTCTGTCGAGAAGTGGATCGTCGGCAAGCACCGCCATCTCTTCGTAGCCGGCATCGATATTTTGGTCGGTAAACTCGCTGTGCAGGTCAGAAAGAGTAGGGCCCTGTTCGGCTGAACGAAAGAAGTTTCCGACTGCCAAAATCACCACAAGCAAGAGTATACCGGCGATGACGACTCCAACGACCATTGCGGCGGCGATCCAACGAGCCGGGCCGCGCAAGGGATGATCTCGTAAGTCTATTTCATCCATGATGACTCAGCCTCTTCGATTCAACCGGCCAACTCACGTCTGCTTGGCCTGCGCAGGTTGGCCTTTGACGCACAGCGCATCGCGACAGTAGGTCGCCATGCGAGTTTTGATGGCGAATTGCGATCGCGCGGGTACTGATACTGCGGATACCGAGATGAAGTGAAGTTACTAGTGCGGGGCGATTCATGGTGGGCTTGTAGAAGTTCCAAGAGGCGAAGGAAGGCACCGTAATCAGTCCGCATCGTAGCAAATCTCCAGTGGTGAGGTCAGGGGTGGGAAGTGGGAGGCTCTGGGAATTCGTCGTTGTTCTGTTGCACCGCATGCCAAAGTTGATCGTATGATTCTTGCAAGCTCGAATGGAGGTCCTCGGTGAGATTTTGAGGTAAGCTCAGCGCACGAATCAGCTCTTGTACATCGCCCAAGTCTTTGATGCGATGGTTTGCCTGACCGGAGGCAAGCTTCAACTCAATAAGGCGAGGCAATCGAACAACGTTCGCACCATCAATCTCTACGCCTACCTCAGTCGGTGTTGGAAATGCGATCGGTCCGGGTTTGCCATCACCTGGGAACTGACCGGCGACGAGGAAATCGATCTTTACGCCCGTGGTCGCATCACGCAGATTCTTGCTTTTCTCAAAGAGTCGGACGTAGCCTAGTCCATCAAGCTCTTGATGGATTTTTTGTAAGCCTTCGGCGGTCACCAGAAAATCGACATCTTCGGTGAATCGCCGATAGCCGTGAAAAAAGAGTGCCATGCCGCCGGCAATCGCGTAGTCGATTTTGTGCTTCTCCAACCGTTCCACCAAGCGACGAAGAGTGACGTGGACAGCGCTTTCGCCTTCAAAGTGCATACTTCCCTCACGTAGGGCCCACTGCAGATTGCTGTCGAGTTGCGATTCGTAGCTGAGCATGAACTGCAATTGTACTCTAAGGACTACTGCGACAACACTTCGTCAATCGTTTTCTCGAAATCTTCGACCAGCCGGCCAACAACCTCGTGCGTGAGGTTTGCGGCGACGCGCTTACGGATGGCGCCGGGCTGTTTTTCGTACCGGTACATACAGACTGCGCCGCCGCGGCGGAGGTTCAGCTCGTAGTAAAAGCGGCCATCGTCCTGCTGTTGCGGTGGCGAGCTGCGCATCTGTACAACGCAGCTATCGGCGTCGGTTTCGATCGGGGAGATGGGTTCGAGCAGGTAGGTCACGCGCTGGCAAAGCGATTCGCTGGCAGTTTGTAGCTTGGCAACTTCGACGGCTACCAGTTCCTTCGACTCGAGAGCCAACTCGTAGACCGCGACGGCAAGCTGATCGCATTGGTCGATCTCGCAACGCGCGGTGCGCGATCCGTCAGTAGCTGTAATGCGCTGGTGTCGCTTGCCGATGGTCGACGGCAGTTGGCTGAGAATGTCTTCGCGAAGCGTCATGCGGCATCCTCGCCGTCTTCGGCTAGATCGTAGTAGCCACCGCGTTCTTGTTCGTGCTCTGTGCCATCGAACGAAAGCACGACGTGCGCATCCTCGAGCATCGTCTCCAGGTGCACGGGTCGACTCCACAAGCGATAGAGGTTTTCGAGCGTGTCGCGTGCGTACTCCAGTTGTAGCTCAACGCCCGAAAATGTGTGTTGCAAATACAGCTCGCCGCGATTCTTGTGATTGCCATCGACGACACTGATGATCGGCTGACCGCGATTGGTCAGCGAGTTGAGCAGTTGCTGTTTGACCTTCGGAAACTCCCGGCTTTCGATTTCGTAAACTTCACTGTGTTCGTTGTAGCCGAAGCGAAAGAACTTGTGTTCGCGTACAAAGTCAAGCGTCAAGAACTCGTCAATGAAGGTCAAGTCGTTGTGAATCTCGCGGACTTCGAAGATCTTCTCGCGGCCAAGTCCGACACCCGTATCCCACGCTTGTCGTTTCTGATGATCGTCGCATTCGTCGTATTCCCGCCCGAAGGCACCACGGTTCCAGCGGTCTTCGATGTTGCGGAATAGCTCGATGCCGACTTTGTACGGGTTGAGTTGCGTCGGGGAACTGGCCATAGTACCGCTGTGATGGTCGCAGTAGTTGACAATATCAGCGCCGGTGAGCCCTTGATTGATCATGATTGTTGAATGCCAGTAGCTGGCCCAACCTTCGTTCATGATCTTGGTCTGCGCCTGCGGAGCGAAGTAGTAGGTTTCGTCGCGAATGATCGATAACACATCCGCCTGCCAGGCGTTAAGCGGTGCATTCTCGAGCAAGAACAGCATAACGTCTCGCTCGGGGCGCTCAGGTACTTTGCGTTGTGGCGGCTCCTTCTCGTGGTCATCGGTGTCTGCCTGATCCGTGACGTTGCGAGGATTGATGAACCGATCCATGTAGTTTTTCGCAGGTAGCTTTCCGGGCCCTCGCTTCGCGTCTTCTCCTTCGTCAAAATCGTATTTGCTCTTGGTCTCACGTCGTTTGATAAACTGCGAATGTACGTCGATCAGGTCTTCGATGCTCAGGCAGGCGTCGATGAAGTCTTCCACTTCCGCGACGCCCAATTCGTCCATGTAGCGGCGGATGCGACTGCCGTGATTGGCCATCTCGTCCATCATCTTGCGATTGGTCTTGGAGAACCACTGATTCTTCTTGAAGAAGTCGCAATGGCCGTAGACGTGCGCCATAACCATTTTTTGGTCAATCATTCCGTTGCAGCGCATCAGGTAGGCGTAGCAGGGATCGTTGTTGATCACCATCTCGTAGATCTTTTGCAGACCGTAGTGGTAGCCCTTGCTCAGCGATTCGTACTCCATGCCGAATCGCCAGTGCGGATAACGCGTCGGAAATCCTCCGCGTGCGGCAATCGCGTTGAGCTGATCAGCGTCAATAAGCTCGAAAATAGTAGGAAAGAAGTCGAGCCCATAGTCACGCGCATACTGCTCTACCTCCACCTGAATGGCGGCCAGTTCGGGAGTCAGATTGCCGAGTTCGAGCGTCATAGATCTGTCAGTTGCGAGTTGCGAGTTGTGATGGGCGCAATGCTCACAACTCACGGCTAACCGCCTTCCGGTTATTTTCCTTTACCTAGGAATGTTTTGATTGATTTGTAGATGCCATCTTTGTCGGGAATTTCTGAGGTCACCAGTTTTTCGCTACCTTTGAATTCGTGGTGCAGGGCGTCGATAAAATCGCCACTGCCGTAGGGGCTTTCGACCTGGCCGTAGCAAAAGATATTGGTTGCCGGTAGCAGCTTATTGCCGAGCAGCTCGAAGGCTTGTCGGTTGTCGTCGCCCCAGTTGTCGCCGTCGGAAAACTGAAAGATGTAGATATTCCAATCGGCAATGGGGAACGACGCGTCGATCAGGTCCGCGCAGACTTTGTAGGCGGAGCTAATGCGGGTGCCGCCGCTTTCGCGAGTGTGATAAAACGTGTGCTCGTCGACTTCCTTAGCTACGGCATCGTGGATGATGTAGCGCGTTTCGACACCCTTGTATTGGCTGGCCAGCCAGGTGTCGATCCAGAACGCCTCGGTGCGAACAATTTCCTTCTGCTCGTCGGTCATCGAGCCCGAGACGTCCATAACGTAAATTACGGCCGCATTCACTTGTGGTTGCGGAATGTCGTTCCAACTGCGGTACTTTTTGTCACGTTTGATGGGGACGATGCGCGGATCGTCTGGCCGATAATTTCCCGTCGAGATCTGGCGACGAAGGGCATTGAGATACGTACGTTTGAAGTGCTTGAGCGATTCGGGACCCGTCTGTCGCACACTGTTGTACTTGGATTTTTCAGCGATGACATTCGCGGTACCTTTAGGCTCGATACGAGGTAGCTCTAACTCATCACCCAGCATGGCAGCCAGTTCTTCCAGCGAGACTTCTACCTCCATCAGATGACCGCTGCCCGGTTCGCCGCCGGCGCCACCGCTGCCGCCTTCCCCGTCGCCCGGTTTACCGACGACGTCTCCCTCTTCGCCATCCCCTTGGCCGACGCCGCCCGAGCCGTTCTTGCCGAAACGGAATCTCGGCACGTCGAGCTTTGGCACCGGGATGCTGACCGCCTCTTTGCCTTTGCGGCCAATCATCTCGCCGTGGGTGATGTACTTGCGCAGATTTTCCCGAATCCGTCCCCGGACGATTTGCTTGAATCGGCGTTGGTCGCGTTCGATTTCCATATTTCTAATTGCACATAACGAATGGAACCACAAAGCAACAAAGGAACGACGAAGATAAAGGTTCTGCCATTCTTGTCGCTCTTCTCTTTTTTCTTTGTTGCTTCGTTGCGTAGTGGTGCATTGCTACGTACTTTCCTTCGTATCTCCGCGTGCGAAGATGCTGGCGACGAAGTTCAGCACGTCGGTGGCGCTCTCGTCGTCGTAGCCGTAATCGCGGATGAGGCGACCCTTGACGACATCGATTTTTTGCTGGGTTTCCGCGTCGATCACATTCGACACCAGACTGGTAAGCTTGATCGAGTCTTTTTGGTCTTCGAATAACTTGAGTTCCAGTGCCTTATTGAGCCGTTCGTTGGTCTTGTAGTCGAACTTCTTGCCGTCGATTGAAAGGGCACCGATGTAGTTCATAATCTCACGGCGGAAATCGTCTTTGCGGCTGTCGGGAATATCGATCTTTTCCTCGATCGATCGCATCAGCCGCTCGTCGGGTTCGTCGTATTGGCCGGTAAACGGATTCTTGACCTTTTCCTTTTGCGTGTAAGCTTTGACGTTGTCGATGTAGTTGCCGCACAGGCGCACGAGTGCGTCTTCGTCGGCGGCGATGGCGCGTTGGACCTCGAGTTTGACGATATTTTCATACTCTTCTTTCACGACGCCAAGGAGTTCTCGGTATTCTTGCTTCAACTCTTCGTTGTTGATCAAGCTGTGGTGTTTCAATCCACTTTCGAGCTCGTTCATCACCATGAACGGATTGACGGAACTCGCCTCGGGGTGGGCGACCAGTGCGTTGGAGATTTTATCCTGCACATAACGCGGCGAGATGCCGATCAACCCCTCGTGGATCGCCTGATCGCGCAGCTCGGCAATATTCTCGTCGGTGAAACCTGGTAGGCTCTTTCCATTATAAAGCTTAAGCTTCTGCAACCGCGTTAGACCCGCGTGCTTCGGTTCTTCGAGCCGCGTGAGCAGTGCCCACATGGCTGCCATCTCAATCGTATGCGGCGCGATGTGCTTGCCGACGACCGATTTGCTGTTGTAGTCCTTCTCGTAAATGTTGATTTCGTGTTCCAAAGTCGTGACGTAAGGAATGTCGATCTTCACGGTTCGATCTCGCAAAGCCTCCATAAACTCGTTGCTCTGCAGCCGACGATACTCCGGTTCGTTGGTGTGACCGATGATCACCTCATCGATGTCAGTCTGCGCGAACTTCTTTGGCTTGATGCAGTGCTCTTGGCTGGCACCTAGCAGGTCGTAGAGAAACGCCACATCAAGCTTGAGCACTTCGACGAATTCGATGATGCCACGATTGGCGACGTTGAACTCGCCGTCGAAGTTGAATGCGCGGGGATCGCTGTCGGACCCGTATTCGGCAATTTTGCGATAGTTGATATCGCCGGTCAGTTCGGTAGCGTCCTGATTTTTCTCATCTTTGGGCTGGAATGTGCCAATGCCAACGCGGTCTTTTTCGCTGAGGATGACGCGCTTGACGCGGACGTCCTGCACGACACGTGTCCAATCGCCGTCGTACTTCTTGAGTCGCTCTTGATACATGAACCGGCAGTACGGATCGAGTTCGCCGCGGATTCGCACCAAAAAGTCGTCTGTCCCGCGACCCGCGTTGAGCTGGCTCGTGACATCATCGCGAAAGCGCTCGGGAATCAGGTGCAGCGGTTCTTCGTTCATCGGACACCAGTGCACGACGCTGGGTTCTTCGTCGTCAACCCAACCTAGGGTGTACAAGGCTCCCTCATCCTTCGCCGAATAAGTCGCAAGTCCCTGCTTCAATAATCGTGCGATCGTGCTCTTGCTGCTGCCAACCGGGCCGTGCAGGAGCAAGACGCGCTTTTCAATGCCGTACTCGCAGGCGGCACTCTTGAGCGCGTTGACCAGTTTGTGGAGTGGCCCACGCAAGCCGAACACTGCATCGCGACCGTCGTTCTCGGGGTCGTCGAAGAAATAGTAGTGGTGTTCCTTTTCGCGACCCTTAGAAATAACCTCTACGCCATAGCTAAGAATCATGTCGTACACACGCTGGTACGCTGTGCGTGTGACCGTTGGATTCTCGCGGACGATGTCCAGATACTCCTCAAACGTGCCTACCCAATTCTTGCGGCGAAACTGAGCGCGGTCTTGCCGACTGGAAACCAACGATATGATCTCGTTACCTGTGCTCATGGCCTATGCTCCTTGATGGGTATTTATATGTGATGATCTTTACTGCTGCTTGGTCCGCCATTTGGATTTAGTAGCGCACTGCAAGCCTTGCTATCTCGCTTCTACTCAAACTCGCATCCAACAGTTTGTAGCGCTTCCGTGCGCAATCACGGAGGTGTTGCACGTTCTGTCTTGGCCGCAGTGCTTTCTGAGGTGGGGAGTAGCTCGCCGATACGACCCGCGAAAAATGCCTGATCAAACTAAAGGCCGAGCTGGTTCAGACAGCGGAGTCCCTGAGAGTAAGTGACTCGCCAGGGCGCTGTGGTCTGAGAGAGAAAGCGACACTCGATGCGTTGGCGCGACCAAGGAAAGGTCGGTCGCCAAGCATGCCAATGTGCAAACACCTAAGTGAAAGTTGGCAAAGAGCGCTGAGGTTGAAATTGGCGTCGCGAATTTGGGCAAGGAACCCTTCGCAGCTTGCCAATCCGAACTAGGCCGGCATCAGGCCAGCCCCAGCTCGCTTCTATTTCTAGTATCAGCACAAATACAAAAGCTGGCAACATCGAGTCCAAGACATCCGATGCAGATTGCGAGAAGAGGCTTTACTCCCTCAGGCGATGGTTTGTAAGTGTTTTCCTTGCAATAGGTTATCGAAATTGCTTGCTTCACTGCCGTTTGGGTCTGGCTGACTCTCACTTGACTGGAAAAACGACAATTCTCGCAGCGGCTAGACAGTTTAGTCGAAGTGTCGAGATCTTCGGTGTTGCGTCGCCAAACAACGAACGGGCTTGACGGTGCTAGCATCGACGTGTTTGTGATATCGGGAAAACTTAACGATTACGTCAACTTTTCCGAAAGTCGGGAAGACTCGGAGTCCGATACCCAATGTACGTGCTATTTCTCGGGGGGGCTCCCGAGATGTCGATCGAGCTAGCAAACTCACTCGGCATCGATGACCAAGGCAGTGGCCAGGTTTTTTGACCTGCTACTGAGGGTCGAACGATGAACAGCCTCCCCAGAGTCAAGCAACTTGTCTATTTGGCCAGCATGGTTTTCTTTCTGCTGGCTGCACTTTGCCTATCGACTGCCGCTCGCGGTGCCGGCGTTCGCTTCCAACGTCCTGGTGATGAGGGTGAGCAGAGCGAACGCGTCAAGAATCAGTTTCGCCGACCGGGCGTGCAAGTCGGATCTACGCCCACGCGGAGTTCCGAGCCGAGCAAGAAGTCTCGCGTGGTGCGTGTACAAGATACCGAACGACCGCAACCGGCGGCCCGGAGGAAGAGTACTGTATTCAAACGTTCCGGAGAAACACGCACGGCACATGAGCAGTCCGCGAAACCAATTCGACCGGCCAAAGCAACGCAGCTAGAACCGGAACCAGCTCAAACGGCACAGCCTTCGCGACGAAATTTGAAGTCGGGCAACACACCGGCCGTCTACGAGCCGGTCATGGAGACTGCGTTGGAACTTAGCTCCTACGGATGCGACGTCTGCGATGGTCCTTGCACTTGTGAGGCAGGCTGTGGTTGCCCAGAGCCAAGCTGTGGGATATGCGAGCCAGGCTGCGGCATTGGGGAACCGAGTTGCGGTTGCAATGAGCCTAGTTGCGGAATCTGCGAACCGAGTTGTGGCGTGTACGAACCGGGCTGTGGAATTGCCGAGCCAAGTTGCGGCTGCGGCCAAGTCGATTGCGGAACCTGCTGTGCCAGACCCGGACCTGACTATTGGTGCTTCCCGATCTGTTTGCCACGATTTAAAGATCTATCGGCCTTCGTGGGGGTCCAAGGCTTCCGTGGTCCACGCGACTTTGCGAACAATCGCAGCGACTCGAACTTTGGCTTTAATGAAGGTTTCAACCTCAGCGGACGCGCACCACTGGTTGGCCTGCTGTTTCCGCAGTTGAGCTATCAGCTAGGCTACCGTGCGGTGCAGAGCCGACTGCACGGCACAAGCACAGCTTCGGATGATCGATCGCAGCAGTTTGTCACGGCGGGCTTGTTTCGCCGCGTCAACACCGGTGTGCAATTCGGTTTGGTGTGGGATTTGTTGCAGGATGATCTCGACGAGGACATTGACCTGCATCAGCTGCGATATGAGATCAGCTTAAAGAGTCCGCTAGGCCGGGAGATTGGCTTTTTTGCCACCAGCAGTACCAACGATGCGCTATCTAACAGCATCTTGTGGGAAACGACTGACCAATATGCAGCTTTCTATCGTTGGCGATTTGGCAACGGTTACGAGTCGCGTCTGTGGGGCGGAGCCACCGGAGATGGCGAAGGCATCTTCGGCGGCGAGTTTTACGCGCCGCTAACCAACCGTTGGGCACTGCAGTCGGGTTTCAATTACCAAGGAACCGACGAAGCCGATGGACTGGCAGGCGTCAGCGAAGAATCGTGGAACATCGGCATCAATATGGTCTGGCACCTTGGCAAAACGGCCAAACGCGGCTGCCGAAGCCCATACCGTCCGATGTTCTCCGTCGCCGACAACGGCTGGATGCTCGTTGATCAAGCTCAGTAACTGCCAGTGACACGGGTCCGCCAACGGCGCCCTCTGCGGCCTATTTCCTTTTGCATGCCTACCGTTATCGGAGGGTCTGCCAGAGATGCGGGCCGTCGTGAAGTTTCGAATAGTCGGCACTGCATTCCGAAAAGGGCCGACTTTCTGCCCAGTCGTCCCATTTTGACAAGATTTGGTGCTGTGTTTTGCCGATTCTGTCGTTAGACTGGAGCGTTTGCCATGAGCCCGCCAGCGTTGGCAGGGCACTTAACGACTAGTTTTGGAGAAGAGCGATGCAAAAGATCGAAGCGAATTGGGAGGATGAGGAAAACAATCGCAAAGTGTCCGTCGACGTGGAATACACACGCAAGGAAGACACTATTGAGATCAAGTCGCTCACACCCAAGCAAGTCACTTTCCTCTGCCCTGAGTCCAACAACCCGCTAAGAAGTGTTGGCGTGTGGACCGACAAGGGGCGTGAATTGCTGGCCAAGCAGCTACACGCGGCAGGGTGCCTGCCACAGCTCGAAGAAGAGATTGAAGCTTCGCTGGCGGTCTGAGGTCAGCCGAAACCTGGAATGAGACGGTCAGCATATGACATCAGCGTTGGGCGCTCGCCTCGCGCGGTTGGCTACTTCTGCTGACCTTCCTTCTCCAGCCCTTCAATAGCTTGCTCGATCGCCTTGCGTGGCGTGTCGAGGCGAGGCGGAGCTGCAGGTAGCGCCTGTGCCGGAATGTTGCGTTGGAAGACGCGCCTCTGGGGTGGCATGATTTGCACTTGGCCGCGCGAGTTGCGCCGATTGATATTCGATTCGCTCCAACCGCCGAAAGTCACCTTGATTTGGCGCGGACGGGCTTCGCGGACCACGGTCAAGGTCGCCGATTCACCGGCCTTAAAATCTCTGATCCGATCGGTCAGTGATTCGAAGTCTTGAACGGCCTCGCCGTTGAACTCAGTGATTTCGTCTCCGGGCAGGATCCCAGCTTTCTCGGCCGCAGAGTCCGGTTCGACTTCGCTAATCCTGCATTGGCCGTTGGACATGCCTTTTACGCCGAGTAGCGCGCGTCGGAAGTCGACCTTGAAGGGCGACTCTTTCTGAAACTCTTCGGCGGCTAACTTGGATAGATTGGTACTATAAAACTCAACGCGTTGCAGATTCTTCAATCCTTTGAGATGTTGCAGGGCCGAGTCTTCGATAGGAGCCGCCACGAAACTGATCATCGTCACACGAGGCACGTCCGCCAAGTGTCTAAGCCCGTTGGAGCCACCCGTCCACTTCGAATCAAACTGGATCCGCAAGTGGTTGCCAGGTATGCGTTCGTAGTAGGCGCCGAGTTTCTGCAGGGCGGCGAGCGCAGCTAACTCGCGGACTTCGGCCAGCACACGTGATGCCATGGCCGCTTCTCGCGGACGATTGGTTAGGTTGGCCATCTTTTCAAGCACGGCCAGACGAAACTCCTGATCGCTCGATTCCGACCATTTGAGCAAGATCGTTACCGCTCGCGTGACACTTTCGAGCGTGCCTTCGGTGGCCGCATCGGCAACAGGCTGCATTGCCGGTTGGCCCGTCTGCTCGAGATTGCGTTCAGCACGCTGCCTAATATCGTAGCGGTCATCGTCGAGTTGTCGCACCCACAGCTCGATCTGCTCGGGGGTCGCGGCAACCGAATCTTCAGCTGCCGTCGAAACTGCCGGTGTGGCACACATCAGGCCGAGCACGCAGATCGTCACGAGTGTCTGTCGACGCAAGACTGAGCCAATAATGAGTTCCATATGCGATTTTCATCTGCCCGTTGGCGGAGTGAATTCCTCGAATATTATAGCATTTTGTTCGGATTGCTCTGCGCGAAATTTCCGTGAGGAAGCGTGAGTTGTGGTCGTCTGCGGGTTGGAGTACTCTCAAAATTATGAAATTTGCATTGCTAGGAGCAGATTCGGAGAGCATGGCACTGGCGAAGGCTGCGAAGTCGCTGGGACATACAATCGCGTGGTGTGGCGATTTTGCCGACGACTACCCGTCGGAAGCGGACTGGCTCGGAACCGATCAGGGTGAACTTTGGGAAGGGCTGCTCGATGGCACAGCAATCGACGCGGTGGTTGTGGGCAGGGGCGCGGCCGAAGCAAGCGTCCGGAGCGACCAGCTGAGCCAGCTGGCTAAGAGCAGCATGCCGGTGCTGACCTCGTTTCCGCTGGTCGATTCTGTTCTGAACTATTACGAAATCGACATGGCACACGGCGAGGCGGATGGCGTCTTGCAGCATTTTAACCCCCTGATCGAACAACTTCAGATTGTCCAGCAATGCATCGAATGGATTGCCAACGGTCACGCTACGCTCGGACCCATCGAGCAAATCGTCTGGGATCGTCCGTTGGCTGAGCGCACTCAGTCCAATGTGCTCTGGCACTTTTCGCGTGACGTCGAACTGTTGTCGCTGATTTCCGGCGGCCTCAACCGCTTGGGTGCGTTGGGTTCGGCTGACGAAGCAGCGACGTATTCGGGGCTCAGCGTACAACTGCTTGGCAGACGTGAGGTGCCAGTGCGTTGGCAAGTTGGTCCTATTGAGCGTGACAGCCATCCGCGGTTGGTGCTCATTGCACAGCACGGCAAGCTGACGATCGCCTTTGACGAGAGTGGCGGACAAGCGCAGTTCACCGAAGCATCTGGAGGCGATGAAACCACGTCGGCGCCATACGAGTCGATTGACGCGGCGACGCAGTGTGTCCGTCGATTTGTGGATGTTGCTCAAGCTGTCGGAGGTAAGGCGGAAAGCACCTGGTCGAGCGCGTTAGCCGCCATGGAACTTACCGACACGATCGAGATTGCGCTTCGTCGAGGCCGCATGATCGAAGTTCATCAGCAGCAGCTGACCGAGCAAATGGCTTTCAAGGGTACCATGTCGGCGGTGGGCTGTGGTGTGTTACTAACGATTCCGCCGCTGCTGCTCCTTTGCGGTTGGATTGCCGAGTTGGCTGGGCTATCGATAGCGAGATACTGGCCGCATGCGCTGCTGTCGCTGCTGGCAGTATTCCTTGGCTTGCAGGTACTGCCAAAGCTGGTCTTCAATACCGAAGACTAGTCATCGAAGATTTCCACGCTATCGCATCTGTTAGACTTTGACGATTAGGCAAGAGCTGCCAGCCTGGTCGCGCCGATATGTGACTTGGACGGGGTGTAGTTGCACCCGCCAGACTGTCGCGCGACAGCAGTTCCGCATTCTAATCGTTGCCAGCTAACTCTTGTCCGTTATGTGGAATCTAGACCTACGCCATGTCCTAGCGGTCACACTACTGAGCAGTGTGGGATGCTGCTGCGACCACTGGTGTTGCCTGCCTGACGATTGTGTGGACGCGTTTTGCTGCACCCAACTTGGCTGGGAGCTGCAAGACGTTTGCTGCGACGACCATCTGTCTGGTAGCTGCGCGGGATGCGGCATGGTGGATTGCAGCTGCGACGTCGATGTCTGTGCGTCCGACTGCTGCGCAGCCGAGCATCGTCGTTGTGTCGAACCGGGTCCGCCGCCGCGGCGCTACATCCCGCCGATGCCGCCGAAGTTTCTGCCTGTGCCTGCTAGCAGTATCTTTACCGGCGTCAACATGCACGCACCTTCGCGTGGTCATGCCCAAGTCGATGTCGGGTACGGTCCGCAGCTATCGTTTCCCGCACGCGACTGATTCGCATTCGCTAGCAGCTGCGCACATCGATTTCGTACTTGTCTGACAAGCTAGGTCGACTGTACCGATTGCCGATTGCGCGGCTTAAGCCAGTCGTAATGGTAGCCCGATTTCTCTTTGTACCGACGGACTCACTGCGTACCCGCATTCGCAGTCTTGTTTGAGACCGGTACTCAATCGTGCCCGCTAGGGTGCGCTGCAAAACTCTGGACGACCCGCGATGCTGAATCTGCGCACTGGCGATAGTTGCTTCTTTTCCCGTCAAGGACAGCTAACGCTGCTAGCCGCTGTGCTGACTCTGGCGCCGCAGTCGACTGGCCTCGCGGCGAGTGAGCGCATGACGCCGATCGTGCGCGCTGTGCGAAACTGCAGCCCTGCGGTCGTCAACATTCAGGGACAGAAGTCGATTACCGAGGCGGCAGACGGCAGTCCGACTGCGCCGCGACAGGTCAACGGGATGGGCACCGGCATTGTTGTCGATCCCCGCGGCTACATCATCACCAACCATCATGTCGTCGATGGCGTGCGACGGATAAACGTGACGCTCAGCGGCGGACAAACCTACGTTGCGTCGATCATCGCTCGCGATAAGCAGACCGATCTGGCAATTATTCGTATCCGCACTCCGTCCAAGCTGCAAACGATTGATATTGGCACTTCGCAAGACTTGATGACCGGTGAGACGGTGATTGCCGTCGGCAACGCCTTCGGCTACGAGCACACCGTGACTACCGGAATCATCAGTGCGTTGCACCGCAACGTTCAGGTGAATGACACCCAGCAGTATCTTGACCTCATTCAAACCGACGCGAGTATCAATCCGGGCAACTCGGGCGGCCCGTTGCTCAACATTGATGGTGAAATGATCGGTGTCAACGTCGCGGTGCGTGCGGGTGCCCAGGGAATCGGCTTTGCGATTCCGGTCGATAAGGCGATGGAAATAGCCACGCGTATGATGAGTATCGAGAAGCTCGATAATCACTGGCACGGCATGACCGCGCTATCGCTCGAGGGACCGCAAGGTCCAGTGACGGTCGCTCGCGTTGATCGCCAGAGCCCCGCGCAGGCGAGCGGTCTGAAGCGGGGTGACAAGATCGAACGCATCGGCGGCACGTCAATCGAACGACCACTCGATATCGAGCGTGCGTTGTTGGGACGACGTATCGGCGAACGCGTGCCCGTGCTGATCAACCGCGACGGCGAGCAGGTCGACATTGATCTCGCAATTGTTGCTAGGAACACTCGCGTTCGCTCGCGAGCGACGAAGCCGGTTGCGACCTCGCAGCCGAGCAAAACTCAGCCTTCCAGTTCGCTGCAAGTTGCCACTTGGGAGACTCTCGGTTTGCGTCTCAAGCCCGAGCCCGCCTCACTGATGCGTCGGCTTGGTGTCCCCTACGACGGCGGCATGCGAGTGGTATCGGTCAAGCCAGACAGCTCTGCCGCCGAGCAAGGCGTGCAGAAGGGCGACATCCTGGTCAAGATGCACCGCTGGACAACCGCCAGTGCTCGCGACTTGCAATTCATCGTGAATCACGCCGACAAGCTCGCCAACAGCGACCCAGTCAAGTTCTACATCGTCCGTGGCGAAGAGACTTTCTTCGGACACATGTCGGTGGCCCGCCGAGCTGGATCCTCGGTGCGGTAGCCGGTCAGCAGCGATTGGAATTCAGCCAAGCGAGACTGTAACGGTCTTGCTTTCGGTGTAGGCGGCAAGTCCGGCTTCGCCAAGCTCGCGACCGAGCCCACTTTCTTTGAAGCCGCCGAAGGGTGCGGCTGAGTCAAAGACATCGTAGCAATTGACCCAGACTGTCCCCGCTCGGACTTGCTCGGCAAATCGATGGGCTTTGCCAATATCACGCGTCCAGACGGCGGCGGCGAGGCCGAAATTGGTGTCGTTGGCGCGGGCGATCATCTCGTCGACTTCCGAGAACTTCATCACGCTGAGTACGGGGCCGAAGATTTCGTCACGTGCGATTCGCATGTCGTCGGTCACGCCGGTAAACAGTGTCGGCTCGACGAAGTAGCCTTGGTCGCCGTGGCGCTGGCCGCCGGAGACGCATTTGGCCCCGTCCTGCTTGCCGTACTCGACGTACTGCAGAATCTTGTCAAACTGAGCCTGATCGACTTGAGGCCCCTGTTCGGTCGCCGGATCAAACGGATCGCCGAGCACGCGCTGTTGATTCTTTTCGATCAGCCTGTCGATGAGCTCGTCATGAACGCGATCTTCGACAAACAGGCGGCTTCCAGCACAGCAGCACTGGCCCTGATTGAAATAGAGGGCGAAATGCGCCCCAGCCGCCGCTTCGTCGAGATCGGCGTCGGCGAAAATCACATTCGGACTCTTGCCGCCAAGTTCAAAGGTGAGCCGCTTCATCGTGTCCGTCGCGGCTCGCTGAATGATCTTGGCCGTAGATAGCTCGCCGGTGAACGCAATTTTGTCGACGCCTGGGTGCTTTACAAGAGCAGCACCGGCCGTGGGGCCGTAGCCAGGTACGACGTTGATTACGCCGTCGGGGATACCAGCGTGCTGGGCTAGCCGGGCCATGCGCAAACAAGTGAGTGGAGTCTGCTCGGCTGGTTTCATGACAATCGTGCAACCGGTGGCGAGCGCCGGGCCCCACTTCCACGCTGCCATCAGTGCGGGAAAGTTCCATGGAATGATCTGACCGACGACGCCGACCGGTTCGCGGCGCGTGTAGCAGAAGAATTCGCCGTTGATGGGGATGGTATCGCCTTGGATTTTGTCAGCCCAGCCGCCGTAGTAGCGAATGCACTGGATAACCTGCGGAATGTCGGCGGCCCGTGAATCGGAAATCGGCTTGCCGTTGTCAAGTGTTTCTAGAGCCGCCAACTCGTCGGCATGCTCTTCCAGCAGGTCGGCGAATTTCAGCATGAGACGACCGCGCTCGCGAGCATCCATCTTCGACCACTCACCGCCATCGAACTGAGCTCGAGCGGCATCAACGGCCAGATCGATGTCCGCAGCATCGCCTTCGGCAACCTGAGCAATAACTTCTTCGGTGGCTGGGTGCAGGGTCTCAAAGGTTTTGCCGCTGGCGGCTGGCAACCATTTGCCGCCGATAAAGCACTGCGTTTGACGAACTTCAGGACGAGCGACAGTTTCGACAATCGTGGCCATCGTAATGCACCTCCATCGAGATAAGTGTTGCAAGCTGCGGCGGCTCAATCGGCCGACTTCGCAGTTGACGTTTCTTCTAAGAATTGTACCGCGATAGCAATGCGGTCGGCTAGCGGGAAAATCGAGACGGGTTAGACCGCTTCGATGGCACGAGCAGCATCATGGGCGACGCCGTTCCCTGGTGCTGCATCTTTCCGAAATACCAGCCCGTGATCGACTTCGATGAAACCGAGCTGACGGTAGAAGGCTAGCGCGGCTTCGTTGGTCGACATCGTCTGCGCTTCGACGGTGCCAACTCCCCGCCGACGCAGGAGCCGAAACGCCTCGCTCAACAAGTAAGATCCGCACCCACGTCGCCTCCATGCCGGATCGACGTAGAGGTCACAGAGTCCGGCGGTACACACCCCCCAGCATGCCGAAAGCGGCTGCACATCCCAAAAGGAAGCCGATGCAATCACTTGGTCGGTTGCTTTTTCGACCAACTGGAAATGGTCGCGTTGCTGGCTACCCCAAACGCAAGCTTCCCACCAGTTGGACGCGACAGGATCGAGAGTCTCGCGAATCGCCGTCGGACGACGAAGTTGACGCACTTTGCGTGAGACCGGCGGTCGAAATCGGACTAGGTCGCATTGCAGAATCGATACTTGCGCCGACTGATGGTAGCCGGCTCTTATGCAAGCTTCGCAGAGCAAAGTGTTCGATTGCAACACGCCGGGAATTTCGCTTCCGCCGTAGAGTCCCAAGTAGAATGAATTGAGTGGTTTAATGCCACCAGCGTAGATAACACTGGCGCCCTGGTCACGCAAGTAGTCTTCGCTTGCCGCAAGCAAGTCGTCTGCCAGTGAGAGATCCTCATGGCCTGACCTCAGCATGAGCATATGCGTCGTGCCAAGACTCGTGTCCAGCGCGGCACCATCGTCATTAGGGCCAAATCCAGCGTGGACGAAACCGATTGGCACACCGTCACGCGTCGCCACGATGAGTCCGCGTCGGTCGAAGTGCATTTTTGAGAAGACTGCGTGTTCCAGCAAGGGAGCCGACACCGGTTGCAGGATTCCTCGTTGCGGAGGTTGGCTTCGCCAGATTTCGGCGAGATGCGGCGGATCGGTGTTGCGGAAGGGCCGAAAGCTAAGCACTTGGGTAGGCAAGCGGGGTGCAGCGGGAGGGCAGACAGCCCCTCATTATGTCACAGCCGCGATACTAAGCAAGCCGATGGTCGATTGCAGGGATTACGCAGCGTGTCGTCTCTTGGCCTCTCTTTGGGCCCGACGCGTCGTCGGTTCGCCTTTCCACCGCTTGTGCACCCACCAGTACTGCTCAGGGTGAGTGCGAATTAGTGCTTCGAGGTGCCGTGTATACCACTCAGTCAGCCGGGGAATCGAACCGTATGGGAAATCCTCGTCCAGCGGGTCAACGATGTCAGCGACCTGCATGTCAATCACGAGAGGTCTCCCGTCGCGGCGTAACGCTGCGGAAACAGCGGTGGGAGCATCGCTGCCGAGTGTAAACACTGAGACCGCCTTGTGCGTCGATGCAGGTTTGCCGAAGAAGTCGACCCAGCAAGCGCCTCGCGCAGCGTGCTGATCGCCCAGCAGAGCAAGCGTGCCGCCGCTCTTGAGTACCTTCGTGATTTCGTCGCCGCTGCCCTTCTTGGGGAGCATGTACTGACCTGTTCGACCCCGAAAGTCATTGACGAAGCGATCGAGGAAGACGTTGTCTAGCGGTCGCGCTACCGTGTGCGTCGGAAATCCGTGCAAGGCTAGCAAATACCCACCCATTTCAAAGTTTCCGAGATGGCCAGAGATCACGACCATCGGGCGTGCGTCAATCTGCCGGATCAGCGTTTCCTTCATGTTGGGTATCGAGGAGAACTGCCGCCATGTGGTGCGTTTGACCTTACGCGGAGCATGTGCGATTTCCATGATCATCAGCAGAAGATGCTGCCACATACCAAGCGCAATCTCGTCTCGCTCCGCTTGAGTTTTCTCTGGAAACGCAATCGCCAAGTTTTGGTAAGTAACTTTTCGTCGCAGATTAACCGCGCGCCAGCAGAACCAACCAAGGCTCTTCGATAGTCGGCCGCAGGTCTCAAGCGAAAGCGACTGAACGAGACAGATCAACAGACGCACGAACAGGTACACCGCGTAGTCAGCGGCGAGTTGGACGATCGATTTCTGCTTAGCTGGCAATAGAGTTTCCTTCCTTGGAATTGGAGCCGCATTGTTGCGGAAAACCAGCGTCTGGCGAAAGAGAGATTTCCATTGGGTTGCTGGCAGCAATCAAGGCGAATGCGCATCGGTGAATGCCACGACGTCTGGAGAATTCGACACTTAATTCGATGCAGCAGCGACCCATAATTCGAGAACGGTCAAGTTCTGATCACTCAATGCCTGATCGGCGTGCAGGCGTTTCCGCAATTTAACGAGCACAGGCACCTTTTTGTATTTGGCACAGAAATTGCCAGCTGGAAGGGCTCAACTCCCAAGAATCTGTCGGAATTTCTACAGTGAAAAACAGAGAAGCGATTAACACCCACCAGAAAGCACTCCAAGTAAATCTCGACACGCGTCGCTATGGCACATTCGCCGAAATCGGCGCTGGCCAGGAGGTGGTACGATGGTTCTTTCGCGTGGGTGGCGGAGCCGGTACGATCTCGAAGAGCATGTCGGCCTACGACATGAAGGTGAGCGACGCGATTTACGGGCGCGCCAATCGCTACGTCTGTCGCGAGCGGCTCGAAGCGATGCTCGCCAGAGAGCATTCTCTCAATCTCGACCGCCTCCGCGACGCGCGTGGAGACACCAGCACCTTTTTTGCTTTCGCCGATACGGTTTCGGCACAGAGTTACCGCGGCGGCAACGAATGCCACGGATGGATGGGAATCCGATTTCAAGCCCATCCGCGTGACGAAGATAGCCAGATTATCATCCATGTCCGCATGCTCGACGCCGAAGCTGCTCTGCAGCAGGAGGCGTTGGGCATCGTCGGCGTGAACCTGGTCTATGGCGCATTCGAGCTGTTTCATGAGCCGGAGCTGCTGGTCGATTCGTTGCTCGATGGCCTGTCGACTTCGCGTATCGAGATCGACATGATCGAGCTGTCGGGCATCGCTTTCCGCCGAGTCGACAACCGCTTGATGAGCCTCAAACTGGTCGAACTCGGTTTGAGTGGCGCCGCGATGTTTGCTGCTGGCGGCGAAGTGCTACAGCCCTCTGAGTTTCTCTACAAAAAGCCGATCTTGGTCGAGCGAGGTAGCTTCCGCCCCATCTGCAATGTCAATCTCGACATGTTGCGATGCGCGCACGAGAAGTTTGCCGCCTTGCCCGATGTGCAGGACAAGCCCGTCGCGCAAGTGATGGAAATCACTATGAACAACCTGAAAGCCGATGGTGCAATCGACCGTCGTGATTTTCTTGCACGCGCCGATGTCATGGCTGCATGTGGCATGACCGTACTAATCTCGGACTACTTCGAGTACTATCGTCTGGCGGCCTACTTGTCGCAGTTTACCAAGGAGCGGATGGCGATCGTCCTAGGAGTGGCAAGCCTTCAGCAGCTGTTCGACGAAAAATACTACACGAAGCTTGACGGTGGCATCCTCGAGTCGTTCGGCCGCCTGTTCAAGAATGATCTGAAGATCTACTGTTATCCGTTGCTCGAGGGTACTACTGGTGAGTTAACCACGTGCGACAACGTCATGATTAAGCCCGAGCTGGAAAAACTCTACGGCTATCTGTTCGATCGCGGCGGCATCGTCAAACTTGACAACTACGACGCCGAGTGCTTGCCCGTGTTCTCAAGAGATATCTTGAAGAGGATTAAGGCATGCGATCGCAGTTGGGAGGCAATGGTCCCTGAAAACGTGGTCGAAGTGATCAAAGAACACGGGTATTTCGGCTTTGAAAAAGAGGTTGAGTTGGTCGACTGAGAGGTTGGATTCGACGCAATCGACCACACCAATGCTTCAAGCCGCGGCTACTTGCATGGCTTTTCTCAGCCCAGTCGCGGATCGCTCTTCAGCGGCAGTTTTACCGTCTTGCCTGACTGGGCCGACTTGTAGATAGCGAGGATAATTTCGATTGGCTTGCGGCCTTCGTATCCGTCGACGGCGGGTGTGCCGTCAGTCCTGATGGCTTTGACGAAGTCTTTGAACTGCATCGTGTGGCCGTGATGTCCGATGGCGGCGGGGTCGGCGGCACCGCCGCCAGTGCTCTTGCTGCTCTGCATCGCTTCGAGGATCGCCTTGTCGGCCGCTTTTTTCTTGGCAAAGTCCCAAGTTTTCAGGTCTTCTTCCTCGAGCACGGCGGTACCTTCGCTACCGTGCAACTCGATGCGCTTTAGATAGCCCGGGTAAGCAGCGGTGGTCGCTTCGATCACGCCGAGAGCACCGCTCTTGAATTTGAGTGCGGCTACGGCGACGTCTTCGACTTCGATCCGCTTGTGAGCCAAGGTGGCGGTTTGCGCTTGGATCTCCTCGATGGGGCCCATCAGCCAACTGAGCAGATCGACGGTGTGAACAGCTTGATTCATCAGCGCTCCACCGCCATCGAGTTTCCACGTGCCGCGCCAGGCACCACTGTCGTAGTATTCTTGAGTGCGAAACCACTTGACGTACGCATCACCAAGCGTGAGCCTCCCGAAGCGGCCTTGGTCGATGGCTTTTCGCATCTGCACCGACGAATCGTGAAACCGTGACGGAAAGATTGTGCCAAGTTTAACCCCAGCACGTTCGCAAGCGTCGATGATCTTGTCGCAACGCTTGAGTGTGATCTCCAGCGGCTTCTCGACGATGACGTGCTTGCCAGCTTTGGCTGCCGCGACGGCGGGTTCCATATGTGCGCCGCTGGGGGTGGCAATCGTCACCACATCGATGGCCGGATCTGCGAGCATCTTTTTCATGTCGTCGAAGGCTAAGCACCCGACCTCTTTCGCGAAGGCGTTCGCGCGCTCGGCTGACATGTCGCAACACGCGACGAGCTTCGCGCCTCGCACGTCTTCGATCGCGCGGGCGTGAAATCGGCTGATCATTCCTGTTCCGACGATGGCAAAACCGATTGGCATAGAATGTATTTCCTGCAGTATTGTGGAGAGTTTGCCGCGATTCCAAACCTGCTAATATGGCCAGTCGACAGCGCATCATCAATCAGACATCTCCGTTATTGATTCCGAAATGACGACAAAATACCAACCTCGCTTGCACATTGTGCTGTATCAACCGGAAATTCCGTACAACACGGGCAGCGTCGGCAGAACTTGCGTCGCTACCGGAGCCAAACTGTGGCTGGTGCGACCGTTGGGTTTTCGGGTGGATGATTACCACCTGCGGAGAGCGGGAATGGACTACTGGCAGTACCTGGAGTGGCAAGTGGTCAATGATTGGCAGGAACTTTGCGACCAGCTACCGGCTGAGCGTCATTGGTACTTCACCAAGAAGGCGACGCGATCGTATCTTGATCCGTCGATGGCTGAGGGGGATGTACTGGTCTTCGGTCGAGAATCGCTCGGTCTGCCGGACGAGATACTCGCCGATCGCCCTGAACGCAACTTGCGGATTCCCACGCGTCCCGAGGTCCGCAGCTTGAACCTATCGAATACCGTGGCGATCGCCAGCTACGAGGCCTTGCGGCAGTGGGGAAGCCACTGAGCACGTTCGCTTGAGTCAAAACCCGGGTACATCTAGGGATTCGCCAGCATTTTTCCTCGCTGACTTGGCACGACCGGAGCACGATCGGGCCAATTGCAGCCTTGTGGAATGCCTGTCCGATCTACTATTTTGGGTGTGTCCGAGAGTTTGAGGGATTAGGCAATGCTGCTGGTAATGGCATGCGATGTTCCTGGTACGTAGATTCCGGGCGTATCTGCGAATACGCGTGATTTGACGGCAGGTTGCTAGCGGTTACCATTGAGTTCCTGCTCTTCGTGGGCCGATAGCAAGTCTCTGCGCCATTGCCAGATGAAAATCAGTGCTTTGGCAGCTGAGAGTTATCGGCTCAACTCTCCAGATGAGAGCTAGGTTTTTAAGGTTTGTTCTGCGATGACACTGGTAAGTGGGTTTGAAAAGATCGTTCGCGAGCAGGAGCCGCTCGCGGAGCGGACTTGGCTGAAGCTCGGCGGAGTCGCCTCTTTCTACGCCGAACCAAATTCCGTCGACGAACTGGCTGCGCTGGTGCGCCGCTGCTGTGACGAGGAAGTGCCAATTCGCGTGCTCGGCGGTGGCTCCAACGTGCTGATTCGCGACGAAGGCGTCGCCGGCATGGTCATCAGCTTGTCGAGCCGTGTATTTTCCGAGATTCGGATCAGTGGTGGTCGTTTGACTGCCGGTGGCGGCGCGCAGTTGTCCCATGCCATCGGCGAAACGGTAAGATCGGGCTTGGCCGGTTTAGAGCCGTTGGTTGGCATCCCGGGCTCGGTCGGCGGTGCATTACACGGCAATTCAGGGAGCCGAGGTGGCGACGTCGGGCAATGGGCGTGCCGCGCGACGGTGATGACTAGGTCGGGCGAGATTGTGCAGCGCGATCGCGAAGATCTAGTATTTGCCTACCGTCAAAGTAGCCTCGACGAATTGGTGATCCTTAATGCAGAATTTCAGCTGGAAGAAGACGATCCCGAGCAGCTGACCAAACGCATGCAAAAGCAATGGATTGTTAAAAAAGCATCTCAGCCGCTTTCGCACCAGAACGTGGCCAGCGTATTTAAGAACCCGCGTGGCATGAGTGCCGGCATGCTGATCGATCAGGCCGGCCTCAAGGGCACAAGTGTTGGAGCTGTCGAAGTAAGTCAGCGACATGCAAACTTCATCGTCGCCGGTGAAGATGCGACCAGCCAGGATGTGCTGCGGCTGATCGATATGATTCGCAGCCGGGTCGCCGAGCGACTGGGAGTCGAACTCGAAACGGAACTCGAGATATGGTAAGAGGCGATGGGCGATGAGCTAGGGGCTGCCAGCCACTGTTCCCGCGGCCCATAGCCCAAGGCTCATTACCGTTGCACACACGGAGGTGTTGCCATGGTCCGCATCAAGACCAATCAGAAGGTCAAGACCGAGAGTCGCTCGACCGACGCTGGCTCGACACGGACGAGTCGACTGCTGCCGAGGCGTCTTAAGGTCATCGTCGCCATAGCGGTCGTTGGGTTACTTGGGTGGAGCGCTCACCGCGTGTGGCAACACGTCGCCCCGCAGATCATTCAACGCGAAGAGTATCTGCTCGCCGAAGAGCGAATAACGATTTCGACGCTCCCTGAATGGATCGTCGGCGAAGTTTGCGAGGACGCTGTTCGTAATGCCGGGATCGCCGGTCGCGTTTCGGTGCTCGACGATGCATTTGCGCAGGTGATTGAGGATGCGTTTGTCTTGCATCCATGGATTGAGTCGGTCACGCAGATCACAAAAAGGTATCCCGCCGGCGTCCATGTCGACGTGAACTACCGCCGGCCTGTAGCCGTCGTCGAACTGGTTAACCAGAATGTCGTGCAGTTAGTGCCCATCGACCGGTACGGCGTCCATCTGCCGCCGCTTGACGTACCAAACATTCGCAAACGCCACTTGCCGCGTATTGGTGGCATCGTCGAGCGACCTCCTGTCGGGCAGCAATGGGCAGACCTGCGCGTCCTGGGCGCCGTCGACATCGCTGTCCAGCTTGCTCCGGTATGGGACGCCCTGCACCTGGTGGACATTCTGCCGTCGGCGCGACCTGAGATTCGCGGGCAGCAGCGCTATTTCGTTTTTGATCTTATCACACGCGGTGGTACACGGATCGTCTGGGGCGCTGCGCCAAACGCTTCTCCATCCGGCGAGGACCGGTTTGCAGCAAAGCTTGATCGGCTGCGTCGCTGTGCGGAGCAGTACGGTCCGCTCGACTCGGTGCGTGGTCCGGCGGTGGTCGATGTGCGCACGCAGGATCTGGCGATTACGCCGCGCACCGTGAAGAAACCACAGACAGAGTCTGATGAGGGGCCAATCGTCAAACGCGCGCAGCGGACAAAGTCGCCCAGCACAAAAAAGCAGTAGCCGTAGGCTCTCGGCTGCGAGGACCGCGTCCCCGCAATACTTAAGACAGCAAGCAACTCAGATCTGCGAGTTGTCTTGCGACTGTTGCTGAGCGGCTTCGATTGCGGCCAACTCGGCGCGCTTCAGCTGCTCAGACAACTCTTCTCGAACGATTGCCATCTCTTGCGGGGCCTCGACACCGATGCGCACCCCGCCGTTGCCGATCTTGACGACCGTGACAGCGATCTTGTCGCCGATCAAGATGCGCTCACCGACTTTTCGAGAGACTACCAGCACGCATTGAACTCCATTTCGCCGTCTCGCGCACGCCGAGAAATGCTGACGGTGCCATCACCATCTCGCACTTCGTGGCAGAAATAGCCAACAAACCAGGTGCGAAGACCTCGAGCAATGCGGCTAGCCTAGTACTGTCGCAACGCAATTGCAAGCACTACTAGACATTCGACTGGTCGATTTACCGACATCTCACTAGTGCTTCTCCATTTTTGCAAGCCTGCCCAGTATGCACCACCGTTGCGGCTAGACCACCAAATCTGCGGGCCTTGAGGGGCTTGCGTGCTTTGGGTGGTTTTCGATTGGAAACGCAGACTTTTTCTTGCCGCTTCGGACGGCGAAGGGAATTCAGTCCGTAGCAGCCGAGTTGCGACCGTTGGCCGCAATGAAACACGTTTGGCTCCAAAGTACTGTCCATTGCCGCGGCGCTGCCGAATCAACACTCAAAGATGAGGAAAAAAACAGTGAAAGACTCCACCAGCAAGCAACGCCGCCTGCGTTACCAATCACTAGAGTCTCGTCTAGTATTCTCTGCGACGCCGCTAAGCAATGGCGAAGAGGTACGTCGCGAAGTTGGTCAAGAAGATCCCTACGACGAGTTTTATTTCGACGCTCAGGAGAACGAGCATGTTTGGGTTGCAGTCGGCGAGGAGCGTGCCAAGACGGGCAACACAGTGAAGCTCGACGTGGTCAGTCCGAGTGGCCGCGTCTATACGGATTGGGACGACAACAGCGCAATCGAGTCATTCCAGGCTCCCGAGACCGGACGCTACCGAGTGTTTGTGAGCGAGTACGGCAACGAGCAAGACTTCGACTACGTGATCCGTCTGTTGGTTCAACCTGAAGACCTTGATCGAACCTACGTGCAGGATACGTTCTTGGAAACAGGGGAACGCTTTGGCGCTTCCTTAGGATTCGGACAGCTGAGCGTGGTACAGTTCGATGCCACGGCCGGCACGTCGGTATTCGCGTCACTCGGCAAGACGGCTGGCGCTGGCGACCCGCAGCTAACCATAGTCGGTCCTGATGGCGCCATAGAAGTAAATACGTGGGACCGTACAGCTGTTGGTGCTTCGTTCGAGCCTAACGTCACAGGTACCTACACGGCGGTCATACGGGACTACGATGTCGACGAAGGACTATCGTTCACGTTTTCGCTGGCGTCCTTGCCGGGCGAAGTCGATTACTCTTTGCCTGAAAACACGTTCCTCAGCAGTGGCGAACAGCATACCGGCTCGATTGCTGTCGGCGAGCAGCATCTGATTCAATTTGACGCGGTGGCTGGCGGTGCAGTCTATGCTTCCCTTGGCGAAGTCGGCACGCAGGCGGGTTCGCCGCAGATTCGCATTGTCGATCCGCACGGCAACGTGGTCTCAGGAACTTCGACCTGGGACCGCGATGGCTTGCAAGTGAGCTTCTACGCCCCTGAAAGCGGACTCTACACGGCAGTCGTCACGGAGTACTACAGTGATGCGACATTGGACTATACGTTTTCGCTGGCGTCGCTGCCTGGGCCAGTCGATTATCAGCTACCGCAAAATGCTTTCATCGGCAGCGGCGAGCAGCACATCGGTTCGATCGCCGTGGGCGAGCAGCATCTCGTCCAGTTTCAGGCGATTGGTGGCGGGCTGGTTTACGCATCGCTGGGCGAAGTTAGTCCCCAGGCGGGTTCACCGCAAATCCGCATCGTCGATCCAAATGGTGTGGTGGTGTCGGGAACTTCAACCTGGGATAGAGATGGTTTGCAGGTTGTATTTGAGGTCGCTCAGTCTGGACTTTATACGGCAGTTGTCACCGAGTACGACAGCAATGCGTCGCTTGACTACCTATTCTCGGTTGCCGCTTTGCCTAGTACTGTTGACTATGCTTTGCCACATAATGCGTTTATTCGCAATGGTGAGCAGCATACGGGTTCGATTGCCGTGGGCGAGCAGCATCTTGTCCAATTTCACGCCGCAACGGGCAGCCACGTCGTTGCCACGCTTGGCGAACTAACCCCGCAGAATGGATCGCCACAGATTCGCGTTATCGATCCCAGCGGCAACTATGTCTCGGGAACTTCGACGTGGGATCACGACGGCCTCGAAATCGGATTCGAGGCGTCTCAGACTGGGCTCTTCACGGCAGTGATCACCGAGTACGACAGCGACGCACCACTGTCCTATCAGTTCAGCGCATCAGCTTTCCATCAGCAAACGACGGCGCTGCCGTGGTCGACTTCGGTACTTCGCGACGGTATTGCACAGTCAAGCAGCTTGTCATTTGGCGAGCACCGGGTGCATCCGTTCTATGTCGGCCAGGGCGACACCGCAACACTGACGGTTGCGGAGACAAGCGTCAGCAATGCGTATGTTCGCCTGCAAGTATTCAGTGCAGACGGCCAGCGCCTGCGGAACAGTACCGATTCGAGCGCTGTGACCACCAATGTCACCGCCTCGGAGGCGGGATATTTCTACGCTGTCGTTTCGGAAAGCGGGGCTGACAGTGGCTTGGCGTACTCAGTCACTGCGACCGGGTTATCAGTACCAGCGGCAGCGAATGGAACGGACTTCGACGGTAGCACCGTTGTCGACGGCCGCGACCTGGCGATTTGGCAGGGTGCGTTTGGACATAGCTCGCAGGGTGATGCCGACGGCGATGGTGACAGCGATGGGTCGGACTTCTTGAGCTGGCAGCGCAGCAGTCGGTCGCCGGCAGCTGCAGTCGCAAAGGTGATCGCAAACCATGTACCAGCGCCGCAGCAACAAAGTGCCGAGATCGAAGACTCTCGGCAAGAGTACGTGCCAGCCCCGCGATCAGCTGCAGCGTTCTACGGTCTAAACCGGGAAGTGCGTGACGCAAGTGAGACTCGTGTGTTGGCAAAACATGAGGATCTGCTAGAGGTCCTAGCGACAAGCCTCGTTGGCCATCGCGACGGTTTCCGGCCGACTTCTCGAGTGCGTGCAAGCGGTTCCGATGTCGTGCGGCATGAGGCGGAATCGATCGAATCGATCCACGACCGAGTATTCGCAATCGACGAAGAGTTACGCGTTTGGTAGCACAAACTGGGTGGACATTGTGTTTCATTGCCGGATCTGCACTTCCGACGCATTTAGCTCGGCCCGCGACTGCGATACACTGAATGCCGACGCAGACCATTTAAGGATGGCGTAGCGAGCTTGATAAGAGTCCGCTGGTTGGTCTGTCCGTAGCAAGCAGTGTGGGAGCGAGCGAGTTTGGTGACTCTTGAAGGGCAAGTCATTCAGTGGCTGATGCAGAAGCTGCCGACCAGCGATGAGCTGGCGGTCGGGCTTGGCGACGATGCCGCGGTGATTCGACGAGCTGCGGGCAACCAAGTGGTGACAACCGATCTGCTTTCCGATGACATCGACTTCCTGGTTGACGAGGTCAGTCCCGGCCAGATTGGTCACAAGGCGTTGGGCGTAAATCTGAGCGATTTGGCTGCGATGGCGGCTCGACCGCAGGCGGTCGTCGTATCGCTATTGCTGCCAAATGCTGGCAGCCGCTTGCACAGCGCCTTAGAACTTGCGATAGGCATTTACGAAGGTATGTTGCCGCTAGCCGATAGTCTCGATGTCACGATCGCTGGCGGCGACACCAACGCGTGGGAGGGTAAGTTAGCGATCAGTATAACCGCCCTAGGTGAGACGACGGAACTGGGGCCACTTACGCGGAGCGGTGGTCAGCCTGGTGATCGGCTGTTGGTTACGGGCCGGCTTGGCGGCAGTATCTTGGGACGGCATCTGGACGTAGAGCCGCGGATAAGCGAAGCGTTGGTGCTGCACGAACTGTACAAACTGAACGCCGGAATTGATATCTCCGACGGACTGTCGCTCGATGCGTCGCGGCTCGCCGAGGCGAGCCGTCTGGGAGCAGTTATGGACTTGTCGGCCATTCCACTGAGCGAAGCAGCCCACGAGATGAGCCGCGTGGATGGTCGCTCGGCTGTTGACCATGCACTGAGCGACGGCGAAGATTTCGAGCTGCTGCTGGCGGTTCCGCCGGCGGAGGCAGATTGCCTGTTGCGGGATCAGCCACTCGACGTGCCCATTACTTGCATCGGTGAGCTAATCGAACAGCCCGGATTGTGGCAACGCGAAGCTGGCGGTCAGACTGAATCGCTCGAACCGCGTGGCTGGGAGCACGGAACATCCACATGAGTCAGCACCAGCTTGTCGTCCACGCGCAAGACGAAGCCTCCACAGACAGCCTCGGCCGGTCACTGGCTGAGTACCTGCCGCCAGGGACTGTTATCGGACTGATCGGCACGCTAGGCGCAGGCAAGACGCGACTAGTGCAAGCCGTTGATGCAGGACTCGGGGTCGAACCCGATGACGTGACCAGTCCGACCTTTGTGCTGGTGAACGAGTACCTGGGCGGTCGGAAACCGGTTTATCACTTCGACACTTATCGGTTACGTGACGATGACGAGTTCTTAGAACTCGGACCTGACGAGTACTTTGATGGCGATGGCATCACTTTCGTCGAGTGGTCCGATCGCGTCGCCGACTGCATGCCGCAAGATTATCTGCGGATCGAAGTCGAAGTTGTCAGCCAAGACTCGCGAGATTTTGTCATCTCCGGCCCTGCGACACTTGCACCAATCATTCAAGATCTCGAAGGAGCACTGCGAAGTTGAGCCAGACATTTACGACGGAGCGATGTGTCGAGTTTTCTGACACCGACATGGCAGGATTCGTCCACTTCACGAATTATTTGCGCTACATGGAGGAAGCAGAGTACGAGTTTCTGCGGTCGTTGGGACTGAGCGTCGTGATGCATGACGAGGTGGGCACCTATGGGTTTCCGCGACGTCAGTCGCACTGCGAGTATCTGTTTCCGGCTAGGTATCATCAGCTGATTCGCATTGACCTGGTCGTCGGCAGCAATGATGGCAAACTGATTCGCTATGATTTTCAGATGCACCACGAGGCGACGCTGCTGGCAACCGGCTATCTACAAGTCACCTGCGTCAGGTTTCCCGACGACCGACCGCCGTATGCGATGCTCTTGCCAGACGAGGTGCTGACCAAAATTCCGCTGTGCTGAGATAGAGAGGTCTCATTGCCGACGGCGCGGAAGTGGCCGAGGCCGGACGCCAGTCCATTGGTTTTTCTGCGCCGCAGGCGGACATCTTCAGCACCTAGTACCGCGGCCCGCGATCCAGTAAATTGCCGTATTCACCGAACAAGTGCTTAGCGCGGAGTGTACGAAGATGGCAAAAAAAACGATCGCCGACGTGGATGTTGCGGGCAAGAAAGTGCTGATGCGAGTCGACTTTAACGTCCCGCTTGACGACGCAGGCAACGTCACCGACGATCGCCGGGTCCGCATGGCCGTTCCGACGATCCAAGACGTGCTAGATCGTGGCGGCAGTGTGATCTTGATGAGCCATCTTGGTCGACCGAGCGGAGCGCCCGATCCGAAGTATAGCCTAAAGCCTGCTGCAGACGCGCTAGGGGCGCTGATCGAAGCCCCCGTGACATTGGCGGCGGACACAGCGGGCGCTGATGCAGCTGCTAAGGCTTCGGCGCTTGAGGTTGGGCAGGTGTTGGTGCTGGAGAATGTGCGTTTCAACGCCGGGGAGAAGAAGGGCGACGATGCAGACTACATTTCCAAGCTAGCCAGCTTCGGAGATGTTTACTGCAACAACGCTTTTGGCACTTGCCATCGCGAGCAGGCATCGATGTACGCGGTTCCAAAGGCGATGAAAGAAGCCGGCAAGGCGGCCGTCGTCGGGTTCTTGGTCGAGAAGGAAATTAAGTATCTGGCCGACACGCTCGCCAGTCCCGAGCGTCCGTTTGTCGCCATATTAGGCGGCGCAAAGGTCAGCGACAAAATCAATGTGATCGACAATTTGCTGGGTATTTGCGATCAGGTGCTCATCGGCGGTGCAATGGCCTATACGTTCTCGCTTGCGCAAGGCGGTCAGGTCGGAGGTTCCCTGGTCGAACCCGAAAAAGTTGAATTGGCCAAACAACTCATCGAAAGAGGTGGCGACAAACTCGTGTTGCCGATAGACACCCACTGCGGCGATGATTTCAGCAGCGACTGTAACAAACAGATCGTAAAGGCTGGCGAAATCGCCGACGGATTCGAAGGGCTTGATATCGGTCCGGAGACGGCCAAACTCTACGCCGAAATCGTAAGCAAAGCAAAGACCGTGGTTTGGAACGGACCGATGGGTGTGTTCGAGATGGAGCCGTTCGATGCTGGGACCAAAGCAGTTGCGCAAGCAATTGCTGACGGATCGAACACGAGCATCATTGGCGGCGGAGACTCGGCGGCGGCAATCGACCAACTCGGTTTTGCCGATCAGGTCAGCCACGTGTCCACAGGAGGCGGCGCAAGCCTCGAAATGCTCGAAGGCAAGTCCTTTGCCAGCGTTGAACTACTTGACGACAAGTGATCTACATGTGGCATCGTCGCTTTCGCCTAGAGGCGAGGGCTAGCGCCGCCGCCGCGACGAATGACAATGTGCCCGGCTCTGGAATCTCTTCGCCGACGGCGCAGCGTGCGAGTTGCACGTCGTTAAAATTTAGGTGATCACCAACCCATTGGCCACAACCTTGAACGTTGTCCATGTTGATCTGGCCACCGTCTTCGGACAAATCCCAAAAAGCCGCGCCGTTGACGATCACCTTGCTGAAGTCGAAATTGCTGCCATTGCCACCGTCGAGCATCGCAAAGAGCACCGCATCGTTGCCAATTCCGCCGCTACCGATCGAGATTGACGCGTTGGAAAACAGGAAGTCGTTCTCTTGATCTTCAAGCACGAAGATGACACCTGCGTCTGCGGGACCGTCGATAACGAGCCCAGCGTTGTTGATCTTCATGTCGTTGCTGCCCGTGTCGATGACGATGACGTTTAAGCCGCTGGCGAGGGTGATGGTCGTGTTGTTGTCGACGCCGTCGGAGTTTAGTTGCCAGTGTCCTGTCGTGCCGTTCTTGCTACCTTCACCGCTGAGCGTCCAGCCCGTTGTGCCCGAGAGACCGCTGATCGTGGCATGGGCAGCATCGAGCTCGTCTTCGATATCGTCCATCCCGGTGGGGTCGTTGGCGAAAGTGCCAGAGTGCAGTGTCGAGTTGCTAAAGCTCTCTTGGCAACGTCCGGTGACTCCGTTCTCGCAGCGAATACCGATGTCCGACCAGACGCCAATATCGGCGAGGTCGTAGTTGCCGCTGGAATTTGTGATAGCAATATTGCCGTCGTTCGAAATGCCGCTGGTCGGAGGCGTTCCGTTAGCCGGTAGCGGCCACGGTGGGTTGTCATCGACGTCTGGATTGCTACCCGATGGCACCGTGAAGATTCGCCCGAGTGAGTTGCTGCTGCTAACTTTGACGCCGACGGCGGTGCTTGAGGAGCCGCGCGCGATTAGCAAGTAGTCGGCTGCCGTGGGTGCGGTGATTGGAGTTGCCATAGCGGTTGGATAGCAATGACAAATCGTGAGCGCAATGGCGATCGTGATTGAGCCGAATTTTAAGGTGCGATTCATTAGACTTCCCCCTGATTTGGCCGAATGAAAGGAACTGATTGTGAAGAGAGTCGACGAGGCCAAGCTGGTTAACTCGGCGAAATCATCAAAGCGCGCGGCTTACCAGTGGCCTACCGAAAAAAATCGCGGCCAATATTACTGGCGACCCACTTTGATGGATGCTAGTCACATTGTAGTGAGGCTAGCCGCAATTTGAAGCAGATTTCACTAAGACGCAAGCGAAAGCCCACGGATGCCTCGATAGAGGGGGCAACGGACCGGTGAGGTTTTAGGGCCGCTAAGATCTGTAGGCCGAACTTGTAGTCGTCGTGGTCCTCTGTATCGCCAGGAATTGGCCTAACAATCCTAGAATTAGCCACGAAGTCGGTTCGGGAACGTTGGCTGCAGTGCCAGCCAATGGGGCATCAGTGCCGAAATTCTGCTGCCAGACTTCCAGGTCCTGACGACTGAATTCCGTGGGCGATTCTCCGCGCTGCCATGCCAGAAAGTCAGCGCCATCGACTTCATCGTCGTCGTCAAAATCGCCCGGTTGTGGAGTGATTACCTCCAACAGGAAGTCGTCGAGAAAAAGGACTCCGCGACTTGGTGTGACGGAGGTCTTGTTGTCGATGAACGAGAGCGAGGTAACGTAGTCAACGATTTCGCCCTCTCCGTCCACATCGGGCACATCGAATTCGTATTCGACTTTGACCCATTGGTTGATGTTCTCGCCGCCGAAAATCGCGTTGATGTTGAGTTCGCGGGCGAAGGTAACACTGTCGGTGAATTCTAATATTACGGTCCCGTCTTCGCGCGAGACCGTTCCCGGACCAGTGCGAGGTTGCGATGAATCACCGTTGAGGCGCAGCCCGAGAGCGAACGTCTCGTTATCGCTAGCAAACTCCTCGGTCAGTTTCATCCACACTTCGTGACGAACCGTATCGCCAGGCAGCACCGAATAGACGCTGTCGCGAGTGCGGATCTCCTTGTACTGCGTGAATGAATTCGCCCGCGAATTGTCAATTTTCAGCGACCAGCTGCCACTGCGTGCCTGTTCGTCCGACCGCGTTTCAAAAGGGGACGCTCCGCCGCAACCAAAGTTTCCACAGTCAGACCACAGGTCGGGGCGATCTGGCTCGCCGGGATGGCTGGCTTCGAAGCCAGGATTGTCCACCAGATTCGTTGGGGCGGAGTTGCCGATTGGACGATAAGCGCGGACCCAGTCGACTTGCATCGTGTTTTTCGTTGGGTCATTGAGTGATTCTAGTGTAGGAAAACCCACCCAATGAAATACTTCCATGTCGAAGAACATGTTGAGGCCTTCGTCAAACTCGCCAGCCGGAGTCACGTTTGCGACCTCGATGTCATTGTAGTAATAGAGAATCTCCGTCGGGCTTTTCCACCAGACGCCGTAAGTGATGAAGTTCTCACGCGACAGCAGTGGATTGCCAAACTCGTCGGTCATTTGTGCGTCGCCACCGACAGCCATGTTCGGGCCCGGGTCGAAAAAGTGGGTGTTGTAAGACATTTCCGACTCGCGATGGGTCAAGCCTGGGGCCGATGGCAGACCGATGTTTTCGAGCACATCAATTTCGGATTTCGATCCCTGTCGGAACCACCACGAGGAAGGCATCGACAGACTGGCGGTTTTGATGGAGGCCTCGAAGTAGTCGCCAGGCTGCGCTTCGGCGCGTGAGGTGATGACCGCCGAGTCGACCCAATGATCGTTGAACGGGTCGCTAACTTCGCTCATCGAATCGACGAGTGCCGTACTACGCAGGTTGAGTTTCCCGTCGGCTACCCAAGAGTTGTTGGAAGAGAACTGACTAGGCAAGCGACCCGTCCAAGTTGGGTGGAAATCCCACCACTTGGTCGTATCCAGCCCGTCGCCTGTGGGGTTGGTGTGAAACGTGTCGAACTCGTCGCTCAGCTGCGGAACCGTCTGCCACACTACACCAGTGGGGGGAGCAGCTTGGACGTGGCATGGCAGCAAGGCAAATGCCAACACAAAGAATGGGCAGACGGACCATCGGGCCTTCATCGCTGTTCCTCACGATGTCGTTCTGATCAGGAAGGTATCACTCGCCGCCTCGACAGGCATTATCTACCCAAGCGGGGCTACACGTCCAGCCCCAGCAATCGCATCAGAGAAAGTGCATTGCTTTTGGGCACAACGCCGTCACGCATACGATAGTCGAACGTCATTCGGCCACCGGCCCACTCGTCGCGGACGTGCACGTTTTTTGTGGGCGTTTCGAGTTCTGCGACGATGTTGCCAAGTGCCAAGTCATGGGTCGTTACCAGACCGACGGCGCCGCTCTTTAGGAGGCTTTCGATGACGCCACGCGCGCCAACGAGACGGTCGTGCGAGTTGGTGCCGTGTAGGATTTCGTCGAGCAGAAAGAGGACGGGTCGCTCCGTGGATGATTCGGCGAGTTCGACGATTAACTGAATACGTTTCAGTTCCGCGAAAAAGTGCGAAGTCCCCGTCTGCAATGAGTCCTGAATTCGCATGGCAGCGGCGACCTGCAGACGTGAGATTGCCATCTCTTGAGCACAGACCGGTGCGCCGGCCCAGGCAAGTGCCGTATTGATGCCAACGGAACGAAGCATAGTACTCTTGCCCGACATGTTTGACCCCGAAACCAGCAGCATCCGGCATTGGTCGTCGAGATGGATGTCGTTCGGTATCGCTTCGCCCTTAGGCAACAGCGGATGGCTCAACCGCTTGGCTGTGAGTGAAGGTGCGGTTTCGGCAGGTGTTGGAAAACAGTAGTCAGGATTCTCATAGTGCAGCTGCGAAAACGCGAGTAGTGCTTCGAGTTGGCCAATCGCTGAGAACCAGCCATCGACGTGCGAACCGTGCTTCGTCCGCCAACGGTCGATCGCATAGGCGAAATGCAGCGTCGTCATCGTGACGAACATCAGCGGTGCAAAGAACAGGTTCCGCCGCGTGTTGTCGAATTGGCTTACATTGCGTTCGATCTGGAGGATGTATGCCGACACCGCGGCACCGTCATAGTTTAGTTCATTACGCAAGCGATGCAGTTCGGCGGCGTCTAAGTCAATGGTTTCCAATAGAGCAACGGCCTTTAGGAGACGTCGCAATTCGTGCACTGCGTGTTCGCTGCGTTGTTTGATTGCACTCAGTGGCTCACGCAGAACATACAGAAAGCCAAGTTGTACAAGAACCGTAAAGAAGAGAATCGAGAGCGAATTGGACGCGTACAGCGATCCATTGGCCATAGACACACACAGATAGACCAGCGCGGCGGTACCAGCCAATCCCAAGATCATACCTACTAAGCGAACCCAAGTTGCCGTCAAGCCGCCTGGGTTCGCCAGCCACTCGTTTAGCTGCGCCGCATCCTGCTGCGACTGTTCCGTCGGACCAATAGCGGCAAGTCGTTCGCGTAGATCTGTCTGATCGCGAAGCGAGCCAACGGCCTCTTGCCGATCGAGAATGGTCTTGGTCGTGGGCAGCTGCGCTGCAGCCGGTGGCGCGAGCCACTGCGCCAGCGTCCGCGCGCCTCCTGGTGTGATCGGCAAATTTACCAGCTGAAACAGCGACCCAACGCCGAAAATATCGAGGTCTCCAGAATACGGATGGCCGGGATCGGCGAATTCTCTGCCGTCCGGACCGACGCCCGACCAGTTGCCATCCAGACGTGCTAGGCAGCGCTCGTAGTAGCCGATCGATCGCTTCGCAGCCGCCTGCTTTTGCTTGACGATTTCATGATAAATCACTGCGGCAGCGAACATTACGACGGGCAGCAGCAGAAACTGCCAAGGCACGCCCCAGCCACCAAGAACCACCCAAGCGATTAGAATTCCCACGCAGAATACGGCCGTACGAAAGCTAACCGCATTGTCGTCCCGTCGCCGAAGCTCCTGAAAAGATGCTTGGCGCTGGGCCAGACGAGCTTCGTATTCGGCGCGGGCGGACATTTTTCGGTTGGTTCAATTTATTGGTTTCGCTTTCGTAGCGGGACGCTTACAATATGGATAATTCGCACGGTGGTCAACGCTCGCAATGTTCAGCGTCCACCACAGCCCAAAGACGCACGGTTCCTCGCTACTGTAACACTCTTAGCGCTAGTTACTCCCTTCTGCGGGAGATTTTCTGCGCTGCGTCTTCCTCTGTTCTTCTGTTCTTACGGCAGTTATGCGCTGTCTCAACGTTCGTCACCGTTGGTTGGGGTGCACGAAGGAAATAGAATATTGAGTTATTACACAAATTACATCCCAGCGGTCCTCATTCCCGTCTTGTTCCAGGCCGCTTGCTACGGGCAGGTTAGCTATCGAGTCGATTTTGACGTGACTTGGAGTGCCGATACGCACCCGGGTGCGTATCCGATAGACGCTCACTTCTCGCCGCTGATCGGAACCACTCACGATGATTCCGTGAGCTTTTGGGAGCCAGGTGGAATCGCCAGCGATGGCATCGAACAGATGGCCGAAACAGGTGGCACTGGCGGTCTCGCTGGCGAGATAGCCGCGGCAACGGGTCGCCGTACGCGCATCACTTCTTCGAGCATTTTTGGCACCGGTCGACGATCGGCCGTGTTTAGCGCCGAGCCCGATGAATCGCTCATCACGCTTGTTACGATGGTCGCTCCCAGCCCGGACTGGTTTGTTGGAGTCAGCGGACTCGAATTGCGCCCAGGTGGAATGTGGACCAATTCGCTGACGGTCGATCTGTTCGCCTGGGATGCCGGGACAGACAGCGGTGCTGATTTCAATTCTGACGATTTCGATACCGTCCCGCGAACTCCTATCGCTCTATTGGGCGAGCCACTGCCGAATACGGCACCCCCGTTGGGCACTTTTACCTTCACACTGCTCACCGTGCCCGAGCCAAGTAGCTGGCTGCTTGGAGTCAGCTGTTGTCTAGCTGGCATGGGCCGACGCACACGAGCGTTTTGAATATGGGTCGTTGGTTAGCCCGCTACAAGATGAACTTACTCAGATCTTCGTCCTGCGCAATCTTGTCTAGTCGGTCGCGTACGTAAGAGGCGTTTATGTCCACGTTGCCCATGCCCATATCGGGGGCTTCGAAGCTAAGTTCTTCCAGCAGGCGTTCCATGATTGTGTGCAGTCGACGCGCTCCAATGTTTTGTGTCGATTGATTGACTTGGAAGGCGTAGGTCGCTAACGCTTCGATCGCATCGTCAGCGAACTTGATATTCACATCTTCCGTCTTCATTAATGCGGTGTATTGCTTAGTCAGCGAGTTGCGCGGCTCGGACAGAATGCGGATAAAATCGTCTTTTGTCAGGTCGTTCAGCTCGACGCGGATAGGAAAACGACCTTGTAGCTCCGGCATCAAGTCGCTTGGTTGGGTAGTGTGAAAGGCACCGGCACCGACGAACAGAATATGATCGGTCCGTACGTAGCCGTAGCGAGTCTGCACCGTCGTGCCTTCAACAATCGGTAGCAAGTCTCGTTGCACGCCCTGCCGCGACACGTCAGCGCCGCGCCCACCTTCGCTTGCGACCACCTTGTCAATCTCGTCAATGAAAATAATGCCGGTGTCTTCGGCCAGTTCGACCGCTAGCGCATTGACTTTTTCCTGGTTGATTAGTGCTTCGCACTCTTGATCAAACAGCACTTTACGCGCCTCGGCGACGGTCATCTCGCGGCGCGAGACATTTTTGGGCAGAATCTTCTCGAGCATACCTTGCATGTCGAAGTCCATGCCGCCTTCCATGCCGGGTCCGCCCATGCCGGGGACCATCATTGCCTGAACCTTTTGCTCGATGCTGATTTCGACGTTGCGGTTTTCAAGCTCGCCGCCGACAAGCATCGCTCGCATCTTCTCTCGCGTGCGTTCGTACCGCTCTGGCGAGTCGCTACTGTCGACGCCAACGTCAAACGATTGTGGGGCAGGAGCAAGCAGATCGAGCAGACGCTCGGTGACGCGCCGCTTGGCCTCTTCTTCGACATTGGCCATTTCACGCTCGCGAACCAGGCCGATCGCGTTTTCAACCAGCTCGCGAATCATGCTCTCGACGTCCCGACCGTAGTAGCCGACTTCGGTGTACTTGCTCGCTTCGACCTTAATGAACGGCGCCTCGGTCAGCTTGGCCAACCGGCGCGCAATCTCGGTCTTGCCCACACCTGTAGGGCCGATCATGAGGATGTTCTTCGGGTTGACCTCTTTGCGCAACTCTTCGTCGAGCTGCTGTCGACGCCAACGGTTGCGGATGGCGATTGCCACCGACTTCTTCGCGTCGGACTGACCGACGATGTGACGGTCGAGTTCAGTGACAATCTCGCGGGGAGTTAGGTTTTTCATGGATGATTCGGTAGGTTGAAAGTAGACGCGAGTTGCGAGGCGCGAGCAGCGAGTAGGCCAACGGTCGACGGCCAACTCGCAACTAGAAACTCGTGACTCACAGCTCTTCGATCGTCAGATTCTGATTCGTGTACACGCAGATGTCGCCGGCGATCTTGAGTGATTCGCGGACAATATCGGCTGCACTGAGGTCGCTGTGGGCGGTCAGCGCTCGTGCAGCAGACAGAGCGTAGTGTCCGCCCGAGCCAATGCCAAGGATGCCGTCAGACGGTTGGATCACATCGCCGGTGCCAGAGACCAGCAAAGTGTGCTGTTCGTTCACGACGGCGACCATCGCCTCGAGCCGTCTGAGCGCCCGATCGGTTCGCCACTCTTTGGCGAGCTCGGTGGCCGCGCGAACGAGGTTGGCTGGGTAGTCTTTTAACTTGGCTTCCAGGCGTTCCATCAACGCGAAGGCATCAGCAGCCGCGCCGGCGAAACCGACGAGCACCCGGTCGTCCATCAGGCGGCGGATCTTCGTCGCGTCAGCTTTCACGACGGTTTGCCCGAGCGAAACCTGCCCGTCGCCGCCCATTGCGACCTTGCCTTGGTGACGGACGGTGAGAATCGTGGTAGATCGGGTCTTCATCGGCGAGCTGCTGGGGAGAGTTGAGAAACCGCCTATTGTCGCGTTCAGACGCTGTAGGCGGAAGGGGGAGAGGGGAAGAAGAAATGGGACGCGGATATCGCGGATGCGACGGATAGTGACAGATTCTCTAGGGTACAAATATCCGCGGAAATCCCAAATATCCGCGTCATCCGCGTCCTATTCCTTATCCTTCGACGAGAGCTTCTTCGCTTTGCAAAGCCACTTTTTCGCGCTTGCAGCCCGACCGCATTTGGTGCAAGCATACTTCGGCTGAGCGACGATCGTTTCGAGCAACTCAAAATGATCGCGCAGCTGGGCCTTCGACCAGTCGCACAGCTCCTTGGTGGGTTTTTTGGTTTTGGCGGACTTCTGCGTATCTGTCATTTCAGAAGGATTTGAACCACCAAGCAACGAAGTAACAACGAAAAACTGGCCACCTCCTTCGCTGCGTCGTCGCTTTGTGGTTCTTTTTCGGATCAGGGATATCTGTGAGAATGCGTGACGTTCGTCTATTCTAGTTTAGCTGTCTTTTGAACGCGTGGCGGGGAAAATAGTGGATGTCTGAGAGTGATAACAGCGGTTTGCCGGCGGTTGTACGCAGTCCGGAGTTGATGAATCCGCAGGACACGGGCCTGTTGGTCGTCGATATGCAAGATCGCCTGCTCGCCGCGCAGCCGGACGGAGAGCGCGTTGCATGGAATGTGCGCCGACTGCTCGACGGCGCGAAGTTGTTGGAGGTAGCGTCTGCGGCAACGGAGCAATACCCCGAGAAGCTCGGCAGCACGCTGCCTGAATTGGCCGAGCGATTGTCGATCTCGCCGGTCGCGAAACTCAGCTTCAGCTGCCGGACCTGTGATGACATTTTTGCGACTTGGCGCACCAATGGCATCCACCGCATCTTGGCCTGCGGCATCGAAACGCACGTCTGCGTGCAACAGACCACGCTCGACCTGCTTGCCGCAGGTTTTCAAGTGAACGTCGCTGTTGATGCGGTGAGTTCACGCTACGCGATCGACCACGATACCGCCCTGCGAAGAATGGAATCGTCGGGTGCGCTGCTTACCACGACCGAGGCCGCACTGTTCGAATGGTGCAACGAAGCGGGGACGCAGGCGTTTAAGGGGGTGAGTGCGTTGGCGAAGGAAGAATGTGACAATTCATAGTATTGCCGGTGTGGTACTTTATGCCTTAGCATTTGGCAGTGAGTTTTCACTGCGTGGAATCTAAGGCACACTTAGCGTTGCGGGCAAGCTAAACGATGAATACTATTTTGGGAAAGAAACACTATCGAAGATCCTTCTACACGATCGTCATACTAGCTCTAGTTCTTGCGGTTGTTGTTCGATTTCTAGGGCTTCCGTATCTAGACGACCAACTGAGCGTAGGTTTTTTAACCTTCTGCGCAATACTGCTTGATGGCTTTGTTGTTTCATTTATCGTAACGGTCTTCATCGGATCGTACATATTCTGGCTTTCTCCAGAGCTTGTGAGGGAGTCGGAGATGGATGTGGTTGAGCCAAAGGAAATCGGTCCGTTGCTAAGTCAAGCGCTCACCGACACAAGGAAATGGGTTTACAAGGGTGCGTGTGGTAGATATACGCGAGCGACAACGCTTCCACGGTTGGCAAAGGCGGCTCGGCATAAGGGCATCGGAAGAGATGTTCGGATAGTAATTCTTGATCCGGCAGACGATCAGCTCTGCGAAGCCTACGCGACGTATCGGCGAAGTCTAAAATCGGCAAATCCCAATGATCCGTGGACTGCAAACCGGGTAAAGGAAGAGGTGCTGGCCACAATCGTGACCGCTTTCTGTTTTAAGCACGAAGAGCCGCTACTGACCATAGACCTATTTCTGATCAATCACTTTTCAGCGTTTAGGCTCGATATCTCCGATCGGTACGTGGTTGTAACAAAGGAAGACAAGGAAGCTGCAGGTTTGCGTGCGGATGCAAACACGTATTTCTACGATTCCTATGTTGACGATGTAAGGTTAAGCGAGCGCCAGGGCAAAGAGGTTCGATTCAACGAACAGGTTCCTGCCAAGGGTCGCATTCAAACTACTGAGTTGAAGAAGGTAATTATTGACGCAGAGCTATTGCCTGAGGCCAAACTCGAAGAGTTGGATCTGGACTTGATCTTAAATGCAGTTAGTAACCCTAAAGATCCTTATTCTTGACTGCAAGCTATGTTTCCCGCACGGACTTTGGATGAATTGGGGATTCGCGTTACTGATGCAAAGTCGGTTGTTGACCAGTGTGTGAATTCCAGGAGTAAATTTCTTTGGCATCCTCTGGGCTTCATCATGTGCAGACTTGCCGAGCATCAGTCGAGAAAGCTCAGGCTGCACCTGTGGCCGAGAGATGGCGGTCGGCCCCAAGATCCAGCGTGGCCCATACACGATCATGTGTTCGATCTTCAGAGTTGGGTACTTGCAGGTACGATCTCAAATGTCGAGTATTGTGCTTCTCAGGTTGGCGTAGAGTACCAACTGTATTCTGCGGCCTACGAGGATGGAGAATCTGTGCTGCGTAGGTCTGAGAGGCGGGTCAGATTGAAAGAGGCACATCGCTCGGAGTATGTGTCAGGCCAGCAGTATGTTATCGAGGCTGGGATCTTTCATCAGTCAGTTCGAAAAGGTGAGGCGACAGCCATAACTCTTTGCGAGACTTACGATCGTATGCAAAGTGGCCCAAGAGTGGCCGGCGGCCTCGATGGAGCAGCGACTTACGTGTATTCGCGAGACGAGGTTGCAGCAACTGACCTATCGAGGATATTACAAGGGTGCGATTGGTGAATCTTAACGATGGAGGTAGTGTGCTTCGACTGTTGGTTACATCGAGCTTCATAGATTTGTCCACCCCGCTGCTTCCTCACCGTCCAACCGCAGTGTAAGGCACTTTGCGCTCCCACCCGCTTTAACGAATTCACTGAGTGGGGTTTCGACGGGTGAATAGCCCGCTTCGCGTAGCTGGTCGTGCAACTGCGGACAGCCTGAGTTGGTGACGACCGTTTTGCCGACCACCACGGCGTTGCAGGCGAAGCTGCGGGCTTCTTGCTCGGCCACGGGGATCAGGTTGCCAACGTGTTCTTCGAGTACCTTGCGACCGTAGTCGTCGAAGGCGTCAGGGAAGTAGATCGCTTCGCCTGGCGACAGTGGGCAAAAGCAAGTGTCGATGTGGTAGTAGTACGGATCGACCAACTCCAGCGGCAGGACGTGCACGCCGAGCAGCTCGCCGATCTGTTGCAGACTGCCCGCATCGCTGCGCATACGATAGCCGGCGAAGAGGCTCTCGCCGCAGAAGAGTGCGTCGCCCGCCCCTTCGAATGACATATCGGCGGGTGGTTGAAGGACCTCGAAGCCTAGTTCGGCCAGTCGCGCCTCGAAGTGCGGCTCTTCGCCTTGCCGCTGCTCGTGTTTGAAACACGCCAGGACCGCTTGCTCGCCGAATATCATCGCGGCGTTGGCGGTGAAGACCAAGTCGGGCAAGCCTTCGACGGGCGTGACTTGCGAAATCTTCGCGCCAGCTTCCTCGAGTTTCTCTCGCAGTCCGCGCCACTGTTCGATCGCCAGCGCATGATCTGCCTGCCGCTCGGTGCTCATCCACGGATTGATTTCGTACTCGATCCCGTAGTAGTCGGGCGGGCACATCAGGATTTGAGGTTGGGATTTTGGCATCACTCTATGTATAGGATGCGGATGGGGCGGATTTTTGGGGATAGTCGCAGATAGGTTCGGAGGTTGTGAAGTTCCCATCGTATGAGGGAGATTGCGGGCGGGCAGCCAGCTGTAATCGACAGACTTCCGCGCCTATCCGTCGCATCATTGTCATCCGCGTACTATTGCCGTCTCATCCGCCAATCGTCGCGAGTTTGGGCACTCTGTTCAATATGGGCTCAGGGCAGGCTGGTTGAAAACGCTTTTCTTTGAAATGCCTCGACGTTAAACCTAGCGGAAGCCAGAGAGGCGCTTTTCTTCGGCTTTTCGCCCGATTTACGCGGCCAGGGGATTCTTATTCGGACTAGGGGTAGTCTTCGTAAACGAGACAGGGAACACACGATATGCGTACTAAACCGTCAGCCAGAAAAGCCCGTCGGAAGCGAGAATACAATCGTCGGCTAGCCTCACCATTTCGCGGTGGTCGGAAGCAGCTGCGTTGCGAGACGCTGGAGTCTCGTGTGTTGCTCGATGGCTCGGGCATTGGGCCTGACGGTCAGATTCTACCCGAGGATCCAGTGCCCCCGATTGTGGCGGGCGCGGTTAGCGGTCGCGTCTGGGTCGATGCGGACGGCAACCGAGCCTACGACGGTGCAGAAGTAGGGCAGGGCGGCGTGGTGGTCTATTCCGATCTGAATTTCAACGGCTTTCTCGATTTCACTGAGCCGGCCACAGTCACCGAGTTTGACGATCCGTTGACTGACTTCGACGAAGGCGGATTGTACACGCTCGACGGGCTACAGCCCGGCTGGAATAACGTTCGCCAGGTGACGCCTGACGGCTTCGAGCAGACGTTTCCGTCGCTGCCGGATGGTTACCTGCCGCCGCCGTGGGGAGATGCGAGCGTGCATGTGACCTTCGTCGAACAGGGACAGACGGTCGACGGTATCGATTTTGGCAACCAAGCACCCGAGCCAGGCGCTGTCACCGGCAACAAGTGGGAAGACATCAACGGCAATGGTGTGCGTGACGAAGGCGAGGGTGGTCTGGCTGGCGTGACGATCTACTCCGACCGCAACATGAATGGAATCGCCGATCCCGACGAGCCGCAAACGGTCACGCTCGCAGACGATCCGGCGACCGACTTCGACGAGTCAGGTCAGTATTGGCTCGAAGATCTAGAGCCAGGAATCCACTGGATCAAAGAGGTGGTGCCTGAAGGCTATCAGCAAACGTTCCCGAACTTCTCGTGGTTTGCCTTTCCTGCCGAAGGCGCACCGTCGACCGATGCTCTGTTCGCGCCGATTCCGCCGTTTCCTGGCGGTGGATGGCATGATGTGGTGATTGAGTCCGGCGCGACCGTCGAGAGTATCGACTTCGGCAATCAGGCGATTGTGCCAGGATCGATTAGCGGCTCCAAATGGGAAGATGTGAATGGTGATGGACTACGTAGTAGCAGTGAAAGGGGCTTGGCCGGGGTAACGGTCTATCTTGATCTAAACTACAACCAGCAGCTCGACGCGGACGAGCCAAGCGTCGTGACGCAAGCTGATGATCCGACAACGGATTTTGACGAAGCGGGCTTATATACAATCGAAGACGTCGACCCCGGCTTCTACCTTGTCCGCGAAGTTGTACCTGAGGGCTATCAGCAGACATTCCCGTTGTTTGGGTACGTTGATCCTTGGCCCGTATTGCCGGCCATTGGTATCCTACCGCCTGCCGATGGCGCGCATTACGTCAACGTGGGCGTTGGGCAGGCCGTCGGGAATATCAACTTCGGCAATCAGCCGCTTATCTCAGAGCCAGGATCGGTCTCGGGTCGCAAGTGGGAGGATTTGAACGGCAATGCCGCTCGTGATCCAGGCGAGCCAGGATTGGCCGGCGTCACGATCTTCGCCGATCTGAACTTCAACGGTGTGCTCGACGACAACGAGCCTGCGACCGTCACGATGGAAGACATCCCGGAGACCGATTTCGACGAGACGGGTCTCTACACGATGGAACTCGAAGCCGGCGACTATTTGCTGCTCGAAGTCGTCCCCGACGGTTATGAGCAGACTTTTCCGAACTTCCCGGTGATCGCGATCTTTCCGCCACCACCCAGTGGGCATTACGTCACGGTCAATCCGGGCGGCTCGGTCGACGGACTCGACTTTGGTAACCGACCGGTGGAAAGTGGATTCGCCAGCGGCACGGTGTGGAATGACGTCAACGGCGACGGCCTGCGGGATAGCGGTGAACTTGGAGTGGCTGGCGTAACTGTGTACGCCGACTACAACTTCAACGGCCAACTCGACTTGGGCGAACCCTCGACAGAGACGATTGCCGACCTCAGCAACGTCGTTCCCAACGATACTGGAAATTACGTGTTGGAAGTGCGTCCCGGCTTCACAGCGATCCGCCAGATTGTGCCAGATGGCAGTTTCCAGACGTTCCCCACTTCGGATGCGGCGTCACCCTCGGAAGTGGGCGCTCACTTCGTCAGTATTGAGTCTGGCGTTGTTGCTTCTGATTTAGACTTCGGCAATCAGCAACTCGACAACTTCCTTGCGGCCGTATCGGGGCGTGCGTGGGAAGACACAAACGGCAACGGCATCTGGGACGGGGGTGAGGTTGGCCAGGGCGGAGTGACGATCTACTCCGATCTCAATCTTAATGGTTTGCTAGACGCCAACGAACCATCAGCCGTTACTGAGGTCGACGATCCGTTCACCGATTTTGACGAAGGCGGCCTCTACGCGATCGCCGATCTGAACCCAGGTTTCCACTTCATTCGCGAAGTGGTGCCCAATGGATATGTGTTGACTTTCCCCATATCGATCGCAGCTTCGCCATTGGAACAAGGTGGACACGCGATTAACCTGTCGCCAGGTGAGTTCCGCGACGGCCTGAACTTCGGCAACCATCCGTTCGACGGCACGTTGCCCGGCGATTTCAACGCCAACGGTACCGTCGACCGTGCCGATCTAGAAGTATGGGAGGAAGGCTACGGTACCAATGCGGCGGCCTCGACCGACGGTTTCGCCCAGCCGATGACAGGCCGCGACTTTCTGGTCTGGCAAAGAAATCTCGGACGTACCGCTCCTGCGACGATTGATGAAGGCTCCGATAATGGTCCGTCGGACTCGACTGGCGAGGACATTATCGGTCCGTTGCGCGTCCCCTATCGACCAGACGAACGCGAAGCGGCGGCGGTAGTCGAAGCGGTATTTGCGACGGCCACCGTCGAAAACATCTTACCGCCGGGTGTCTCGGCGGCTGCATCGGTCGACGAGCTGGCTGTGAGTCAGCAAGGGACCGCTCCGCGTCGGGCACGCTCTGCAGATTTGGCTGCAGCCATTGATGCGGCGTTGGACGACGAGGAGTTTCGATTCTAACTTTCCGACTCGAGTCGCTTTAGTTCCGCAACGAGAGAACGCAGAAACGGTTCGACATCGGTCACAAGTCCGATGGTTTGAAAGCTGCCGCGATCGCTGAGTTTGATCACGGTCGAGGGATTGATGTCGACGCAAACCACGTTGACCGTCGCAGGCAGGAGGTTGCCTACGGCGATTGAGTGCAGGGTCGTCGCGATCATCAAGCAAAACGTCACGTCGGCGATGCTGGCACGCATGCGACGTTGGTTTTCGACCGCGTCAGTCTCGACGTCGGGCAGAGGCCCATCGTCGCGAATGCTGCCGGCGAGCTGAAACTCCACGTTGTGCTTCACACACTCGTACATAATGCCCGATGTGATGATGCCTTGCTCGACGGCGGTTGCAATCGATCCTGCGCGGCGAATTCGGTTGATCGTCCGCAAGTGGTGTTCGTGCCCGGCATCGGCGAGACTTCCTTCGTGAACATTGACTCCGAGGCTTGTGCCATAGATCGACTGCTCGATATCGTGCGTGGCTAGCGCGTTGCCAGCGAACAGCTTGTGGAGATACCCTTCGCGAATTAACTCGCACACAAGGTCGCCGCTTCCTGTGTGGACGATTGCCGGTCCGCCGACGAGCAGTGACTTGCAGCCTGCCTGTCTATTGTCGAACAGTTGCCGTGCAATCTGCCGGATGACGACACCCTTGGGTTTCTCAGTCGAGACGGCGCTATTCATAAACGCGAACGAATGATCTTGCTCTAATCGTTCCAGCGGAAACACCCGTACGCCCAAGTGACCGACAACGATCTGCATACCTTTCTTAACGTCGGACATCGGAATACATCGGGCCGCTGATGTCTTCGAGTCGACGACGATACCGCAGTCCATCTCTTGATGGCCGACAGGCAACCAGGCATCGTCGAGTCGGATCTCGGTACGTTGGTTCGTGGTGCTATAGAAACCTTCGGGAAAGGCGCCGTCCATGTCCGCTTGGACGAACAGGCAGTCGCCGGCAGCGGTCGAAACAGCGCCGTGGTCTGCGATCTGGGCCAAGATCGCCTGCAGCTCACCGTCAGAGGAAGCTTTAACATCAATGACGGCGAAGCTTGGATCGGCTCGCGCCTGGCCGATGGAGATGTGCTTGATTTGAAAGGAGCCCCCGGCCGAAGTAATGCAATCGAGTACTTTCGGCAGAATGAGGCTGTCGATGACATGTCCACGGACTTCGACCTCCTCCACATGTGGGTGAGCCGCCTTGTTGGGATCTGACGTCATGTTGGTTAGTATTGCCGTGAAAATGCGCGAATTGCAACCGCAGCCGTCGGCACGCCTTTCATGGCGGTGTTTCGGGGGTGGGAATCGTGGCTTTCCGCAGGGCCCAAATCGCCGTATATTAACGGTTTGTCCCTGGCCGACCCGAATGCGATACCAAGAGAGTTCGCACGAATAAACAGCAGCGGAGGCGTATTACTTTTTTGGACTCCGCCGCCAACGACGAGAATTTATGGACGAAAACGAAAATAAGAGTTCGTGGGACGACCTGATCCAAGATCTGGGGGCCGAACCCGACGAGGCCGCGTTTGATCGGAAGCAGCCGCCACCGCAAGAAATTCCGCCTTCGGTGGAATGGTCAGAAGATACGGAAGCCGAAGCAGCTCCGTCAGCTCCGAGTGATTGGAACGCACTGGCCGAGTCTTTGGGCTTGGAAGCCGCGCCGGAGCCGGTTGTTTCAGACCCGCCGGCTGAAGAGCCGGAAATCGCGCCAGCGGCGAGTTCTGGCGAGGCAGAGAAGGGCGGCGAGCCAGGCAAGGACACTGTCGAAGCGATCGACGCATCAGGATCTGAAGAAGCGGTCGAAGATACTGACGCAGTCGATGAGTACTCGTTTGGCGGCTCCTTGGCGTCCGAGGAACCCTCCGACGAACAGACGAACGAAGCCGACGTCGAGCCGGCGCTCCCCGAGCAGGATGAGTTGCCACCTTTGCCGAGCCAAATGGATCAGGCCCTTAGTGATACGGCGTGGTCGGATGAATCGGACGATATGGCATCGGCAGAAGACGCGGCTGAAGGCGACCTCGACAGTCAAGGCATCACTGGCGAAGCGGCACGAAGTGCGTTCGACGCCTTGTTTTCCGACGGTGCTTCAACCTGGGGAAGTGCATTTCTTGAGAAACCCAAGCGCGACTTCTTGCAGCCAGCGCAAGACGCATCGTCGGACGAGGGCGACGAAGTGGCCCGTTCGTTGGAGATAGAGTCCAGCGCCGACGCGGATTCGGCCAGTGAAGACGGCGAAGAAGATCGTCCCAAGCGAAAAAGATCGCGACGGCGCAGACGCGGCGGTCGCGGCCGAAAGTCGGCGGGAGATCAAGCTACTGACGACCAAGTAGCTGCCGAAGAGGCAGCAGTCGACGGCTCTTTAGAGGGTTCGTCCGAGAGTGAACCTGGCGAAGACGGTTCGACCGAAGACGAGTCAAAGAAGCCTCGTCGGCGTCGTTCGCGCCGACGCAAGCGAACCGACGAGAAGTCCGACGAGAAGTCCGACGAGGCGTTGGCGTCGGCGTCGGCGGTCGATGGCGAAGATGCCGACGACGAGTTGGACGACGAAGATCGCCCACGTGCTGCTGGTCGCGGGCGGCAGCGACACCGAAATATACCGACCTGGTCGGAAGCGATTGGCGTGATCGTGGATAGCAATCTCGAACAGCGGGCCAAGGCGCCCAGTAGGTCTCAGTCCTCACGCGGCGGTCGCGGTCGAGGAGGCCGACGACGCGGCGGTCGGAAGTCTGAGGGCAAGCAGTAGTCTTTGCACTCGCGTGATGAATTGGTTGGCGGGTCGGAGGTTGATAGATGGCTGCTGCGACGGTCGCGGGACAACTGGTTGACATTTCTGCACGCCGGATCACCGGTGCCAGTGTGTTCGTGGACGACGGGCATATCGTTGCGATCGAGTCCAACGAATCAGCACCGTCGACCTACTTATTGCCGGGCTTTGTCGACGCGCACATTCACATCGAAAGCTCAATGCTAGTGCCGACCGAGTTCGCGCGAGCCGCGGTGCTGCACGGAACAGTTGCCACGGTGAGCGATCCACACGAAATCGGCAATGTGCTTGGCGTCGCTGGTGTGGAGTACATGCTAGAGAATGCCAGCCACTCGCCGCTTAAGTTCAATTTCGGTGCACCTTCCTGCGTGCCCGCGACTACTTTTGAGACGGCTGGGGCGACGATTACGGTGGCGGAGGTCGAGCAACTGCTCGCCGATCCGCGAATTCGCTATCTTAGCGAAATGATGAATTTTCCGGGCATATTGTTCGGCGATCCGGACTGTCTGGCGAAAGTTGCGGCCGCTAAGAAACTCGGCAAGCCTGTCGATGGTCACGCTCCCGGATTGCGCGGCGAAGACGCCGCCAAGTACATCGCAGCCGGCATTTCGACCGACCACGAGTGCTTCACCAAAGACGAAGCACTCGACAAGCTAGCTGCCGGTTGCAAGATCGCCATCCGCGAGGGATCGGCTGCTCGAAACTTCGACGCACTCGTTTCGCTGCTAAGCGAGTACCCCGGGCAAACGATGCTTTGCAGCGACGATAAGCACCCTGATGAGTTGCTGGAAGGTCACATCAATGTTCTCGTGCGTCGTGCGGTCGCCGCGGGTGTCGATGTTTTTGACGCCTTGCAAGCGGCCTGTCTGAATCCGATTGAGCATTATCAACTCAATGTGGGTCGCTTGCAGGTTGGTGATCCAGCTGACTTTATCGAGGTGAATTCGCTTGAAGCCTTCGACGTGTCACGCACGTGGATCGACGGCAAACTCGTCGCAGAGAATGGCGAGACGACGATCCCCAGAAGTGATCCCGCTGTCGTCAACCAATTTGTCGCCACACGTGTCGATGCCGAGCAGCTTGCCGTTGTGGCGGCGGGGGACAAGTTGCAAGTCATCGAGGCCCTGGATGGCCAACTCATCACCAATCGGATCCAATGTGAGCCGAAAGTTACCGAAGGGAAAGTGGTCAGCGATGTTGAAAACGACGTGCTCAAGCTTGCGGTTGTAAATCGCTATCGTGCAGAGCCGCCGGCATTGGCATTCATCAGAAACTTTGGAATTAAACGCGGGGCGCTTGCTTCGAGTGTCGCGCATGACTCTCACAACGTAATTGCGGTGGGCACGTCCGATGAAGAGTTGGCGGCTGCGATCAACGCCGTTATGGATGCGGCAGGTGGTCTTAGCGCCGTGTGCTCCGACGAGGGAGTCTCACTCGTGCAGCCGCTGCCTGTTGCCGGACTCATGGCGACGGGCACATGCGCCGAAGTGGGCGCGACCTATCAAGAGCTCGATGCTGCGGTCAAAGCGTGGGGATCGCCCCTACGCGCTCCGTTCATGACGCTTTCATTCATGGGTCTGCTTGTAATTCCGGAGCTGAAGCTGAGCGACCTCGGATTATTCGACGGCGGCAAGTTTGAATTTACTCCTCTGCTGACTTGAGTGAGTGGGAGTGTCTTGCGTGCACGATCGATTCTTACAGGCTGCGATCGAAGAAGCGCGAACGGGCTTGTCAGAAGGCGGCATTCCGATTGGCTCGGTGCTAGTGATCGATGACGAGATTGTGGGACGTGGTCACAATCGCCGCGTACAGCAGGGCAGCGCGATTCTGCACGCCGAAATGGACTGTCTAGAAAATGCCGGTCGGCTTGTCGCATCCGACTATCGACGTGCGACGCTTTACTCGACGCTTTCGCCCTGCGATATGTGCAGCGGCACAGCGCTATTGTACGACATTCCGCGAATTGTGATTGGTGAGAACCGCACTTTCAAAGGTCCCGAAGAGTATGTTCGTTCGCGTGGTGTCCAGCTTGAATTGGTCGATAGCGACGAGTGCTACGAGCTGATGCAGCAGTTTATCGCGAGGCATCCGAACTTATGGAACGAAGACATTGGCGAGTCGTAGCAGTATGATATCAGGTAGCAGCGGGCGGAATCTGCTGGCCATCGGTGCTCGCCTTCGCTAATCGTTGTTTTTGCTGTTCTGATTTCACTGTTCGATTATGTTTGCTCCCCGCATACGACTGAAGCCATTGGCGGCTCTCTGCCATCGTCTGGCCATTGCCACCAGTGCCGGCATTAAGGACTTCAAAGTCTGGCAGAGCGAAGCCGAACGCGGCTCACGAACGCAGCAGAAGAAGGTCGAGCAAGTGGTTGCAGCGCTAACGGCCGGCAATCCGCTGCCGGTTTCACTCACTGCCACAGGCAACTACTTCCCCAAGCTGTTCCGCCAAATGGTCGAAGTCGGCGACGAAAGCGGTCAGATGGATCGCACTTACAAGCGGCTCGCTGAACACTACGACCGCGCGCTCGCAGCCAAGCGATCGTTTCTAGGCAAGCTCGCCTGGCCAGCTTTCCAATTTGGCATCGCGTTGCTCGTGGTTGGGCTGTTGATCGCCGTCATGGGAGTCTTGCCGAAACAAGAGGATGGCGAAGCCTTCGACATCTTGGGCTTTGGCTTGGTTGGCACAAGTGGTCTGATCCGCTACCTCAACTTTCTAATCGTTTGTGCGATTTTGTCGTTGCTGCTCATCGAAGCGTTTCGCCGCGGAGCCGCTTGGATCAAGCCAATTCAAAGGGCCATCATGGTGTTGCCGATGGTCGGGCAGGCATTTCAGACGCTAGCGCTGGCGCGATTTACCTGGGCGTTTCAGTTAGTGTTGGGCACGTCGATGGACTTACGCAAGGCGTTGCCGCTGGCGTTGGATGCGACGGGCAACGATTATTACGCTCGGTTCGGCCGTGAGGTAGCACTTCGAGTCGAGAACGGCCAAGACATCCACTCCTCGCTAGCTGCCACCGGAGTTTTTCCGAAGGACCTGCTCGACAGCATCGCGGTTGGAGAAGAGAGTGGGCGGCTGGCGGAACTCATGGAGCGTTTGTCCAACGAATACCAGGAGCGTGCCGGTTCGGCGATTTCGATTCTCGCCCAGGCAGCCGGTTATCTCATCTGGCTGATGGTCGCCGCGATGATCGTGATGCTAATCTTCCAGCTGTTCTCGTCATACGTTGGAGTTCTCAACCAAGCCGCCCAGCCGATCTAGGTGAACCGCCTTAGTGCAAGGTCATCGCAGCGATCGCAAATGCTGCTTAAGGGCCGTATTCGGGTCCGAGAATCGGCCGCTTAGCTCACTTGCCAATTTCGAAGCGTTTCCTAATCGCAAAGCATCAACATGGCTGACGAGAAGCTGCTGCGACTCGGGTTCTGCCGACAACAAGAAGTGGGTCCAGGCCCACGATTCGGCGTAATCAAGTTGTGTCATGTCAGCGGCCGAGTGGAGGTTCTCCAGACGCTGGAGATTCGGCTGAAAGTTGGCGAGGTTCGTCAAATGGTCCAGGTGTAACTGGTTGAGTCCCTCGGCGTCAGCGCCAACTTCAAAGTACTCGGCAAGTCCTTCATCCAGCCACAGTGGTATGTTCGGTACGGCAGCGTGCAGGCAGCCGTGCGTGACTTCGTGCCGTAGGTCTTCGACGACTTGGTCGCTCCAGTGGGCGTAAACGGACAATGCGTTTTCTGTCTCGACAAAGATGGCGCGACGCTGCGGAAAGCCGGGAAACCGTCGAGCTAAGAAATCGTAGTACGCGCTATCGTCCCGAAATAGATGGACGTGTATGGGTGTGTTCGTCGGTGGGAGATCAAGTGCGTGAGAAACAACTTCGCGCTGTCGTGCCAACTGCACAAGCAATTCGTCAGACGTGGGAACGTCAAAATTACTGAGCAGAACGATCTGATCTCGCTTGGTTTGATGTTGGAAAAGCGGTGCGTCGACACCCGTAGGCAGCGATTGGCATCCTATTGCGGCAATGAGCACCAGCGGAGCTTGCAGAATCCGTCTTGCGCAATACTCGAGCGGCGGCATCGACCGATTCTCGTGAGATTCTTGGGCGGCGAAACGTCGCATTCTAACGACGACGAGGAGTGAGTCGAAGAGCATTTTCGGCCCTGCTACCACAGTAGTTTTTCGCCAGAATCAGATCCCGGGAAGGCAGCGAAGATGTTAGGATAGTGAAACTAGAGACTTGCACCCAAGTGATTAGGCGCCACCGACCCGAGAGGCGAATGGCAAGAGGCACGAGGAATTAGAGGCAGCACTGATGAAGAATCTGATTTGTACCGCCCTGCTCTGTCTGGTATCGGCACCAGCTTGCCACGCAGAGTTTCCTGGTTGGCAGGGGCTCCGTGTCATCGAGCAGAAGGGGCGGCCCAGTTTGATGCGGACGGCGGATCTGAACGGCGACGGGCGCGAGGAACTGATCGTCGTCAACGGGCGGTCGTCGCGACTCGACATTTATGCGTGGCGCGAGCCAGACAAGCGTACCGAAGCAGAAGTTGCCGATGGTGCGCGACCGAACGAGCTGCCGATGGCTGCCGAATTCGAGCACCGCGAATTGCAACTTGAGCAAGTGCCGCGCGATGCAATGGCACATGACCTCGATGGTGACGAAGTTCCTGAGTTGGTCGTGTTGGTCGCTTCGCCCAATCAAGTACTTGTCTATCGTAGCGAGAACAATCGTTGGTCCAAGCACTTCAAAATCGACTTGCTGGACGGCGATCTTCCGTCTCGACGTAATGCGATGTTATTGCGGAGGACAGAAGCGAACGACTTTCAACTACTGGTTAGCATGGCCAACGGAATACAAGAATTGGCACTCAAAGCGGGCGGACGATCAAGATGGCTAACTCCGCGAGAGAAGCGTGGACGACTTAGTTGGTGGTTGGCCGATCTCGACGGCGACGGACGCGACGATATCGTCGAGCAGACTCGAGAGTCGAATGAGTCGCTGCGTTGGTACCGAGGCGGTGCGAGCGGTGCCTTTACGCCGGCTGCGGTGCTTCACGATAGGGCGGTCAAAGACGCCGAAGTATTGCGTGCTGGAGCGAGCGTCGAAGTTGCTACGATCGACGGCACGGTGACCGGCATTCTACGGCGATTTCAAATCGGCAGCGGGCCAGCCAGCCCGTTCGGACAACTGCGGCCCTTGGCACTTGCCGATGGCAGCAAGTCAGTCTGGTGTGGCGTGCAAATGGGCAATCATCGCGCGATGGTTGTTGCCGACAGCGATTCGCCGCGTTTGCTAAGCTACGTCCTCGACGAAACGGGTTGGCAGGTGGAGCAATCTTACCCCGCTGTGAGCGGTATTCGTGCCATTGAGCGTCTCGCCAACGAGCCCGGCACGCTGCTGCTCTGGATCAAAGATGGTGCAGATTTGCGGAAGAGTCGTTGGGAGGCGGATCGGCTGACGTATCCGGAACCTTGGCAGCAAGCCGACGAAGAGAGGAAGATTCTCGCGCTCGATTCCATCGGCGATATCACCTGGTGGGTCCAAAAGGTAGGGAAAGACCTCGACCTTCATGTCGCCCGGCCGGGCGAGCCAGAGGCCCGCAAGACGCGATTTCCAGCAGTCGGCACAAAGGCAGATCAAGTGCTGTGGCTAGGAGGCGACCGTCTGCTGCTGAAGGAAACGCATGGTCGTGCTCTCAAGCTGGTGACGTTCGATGGGGAAAAAGCCAAAGCGACTTCGCCAGCCCATCTCAAGAAAGCGACCTTGGGCGAGTTCAAGCTGTTCTCCATCGGCGAGCGCATCCGCGTTGGCCGCCTGAAGGAGGGAGTTCTGCAATGGTTGGGCGACGACCTTCGATCCAAAGAGCAAGTGATGTTGCCGCAAGGTCAAGAGCTTAACGCTTACGTAGCCGAGGGTGAGACGAGCGGCTGGGCCTTGCAGTCAGATAGCCCGTACGTGCATCGAATCGAGATCGACGACTCGCGGCTGAGTCGGTCCGTCGAGCGAATCAAAGTGGCGGAGGGTGTTGGGATGCTGCGTGATCCGGTGCTGGGGATGCTGCTTGTTGGCACCGATCGCGTGACGCATCTCAGCGAAGGTGAATCCACCGAACTCGAATTGGTCGATGTAATCGACGAACGCGTCGCGCGTTCCGGTGGCGTGAAGAAGACCCGTTTCCACCGCCTCGGCACCACAGATATCGATCGCGATGGCTATGACGATCTAGTTTTGTTTGACGAGCTGCAGCACCGTCTGACCGTATTGGGCGAAGCCAGCGAAACCGGTGGTGACTCGGGTTTGACTCCAAAGATCTCTTGGCCTGTGTTTGACGATAAGATCTATCCTTACAACGACGAGTCTGACAATCTGGTCAAAGAGCCGAGGGCGGTGCGAGCGGCTGATTTTGATGGCGATGAGCTGCAAGATCTGGCGATCCTCTGCCACGATCGTTTACTTATCTATCTCGCACGAGAGTAGCAATAAATCTCAACTATCCATCTGCCATTGAAGCAATCAACCATGAAATGGACACTCAAAATCGTGGCCTTCCTGTGCGCATGCCCGCTGATAGCACGGCAGGCGAATGCCGAGGAAGTCGTCACGGTCAAGCTTTCTGGCGGCGCGCAACTTACGGCGTCGCTATTGCAAGAGACCGACGATCGCGTCGTCCTCGACTTGGGCGACGAAGTCGTCACGATCGACAAGAAACGTATCCTCGGCGAGGTCAGCCGCGGGCAGCAGGCCGAAGGGCAAACCTCAGAACGCGAGTTCTACACGCTGGGCCGACTCGAAGAGATGCCCGTGCCGCAGCTGGTTCGGCGCTTCGGCGATGCCGTCGTCACGGTCAGTACGCCTAGTGGTATGGGTAGCGGCTTTCTGATCAGCGGCCAAGGCCATTTGATCACCAACTACCATGTCGTCGAAAAGGAACTGAAGGTCATCGTCACGGTGTTTCATAAGAAGAAGCAGGGGTACGAGAAGCGGCAGCTGAAGAAGGTGAAGATCTTGGCCCTAAATCCACTGCGTGACTTGGCGCTGTTGCAGCTCGACGAGGCCGAAGTCGGTGACTTCGAGTTGAAGCACGTGGTGATTGCAGAGCAGCCCAATGTGCGGGTCGGCGATCTGATGTTTGCCATCGGCAATCCGCTAGGACTGGAACGCACCGTCACGCAGGGCATTGTGAGTTCAACGACTCGAACCCTTGGGCACTTGCGCTTCATTCAGACCGATGCGTCGATCAATCCCGGCAACAGTGGCGGACCGATGTTTAACGCACGTGGCGAGGTCGTCGGCGTTGTCTGTGCAGGTTATAGCTTCTTCAGCGGCTTGGCATTTGGGATCCCAGCGACCGACTTGATTGACTTTCTGCAGAACCGTGATGCCTTTCTATTCGATCCAACGCAACCTCAGAACGGCGTCAAGTACTTTCAACCGCCGTTCCGTGATTCCGAAAGCGTGCTCATCCCCGGGGCACGAGTCTCGATTGATTCCGACGTGCCCGCGCCGACAGTCAACGAGTAGGCCGTCCTCAAGTTGCAAGGAGTTGATCAGATGAAGAGATTCAAGGCCGTCGTACGATTGCAGTGGCTGGTTTGCGCCGGCTGGCTACTGTCTGCCCTGACGGCAGTTGGTCAGACGAGCGTTGCGACGTGGGAGTGTTTGCCTGAAGAGACCGTCGTCGCTCTGCGAGTTCCCAACGGTCAGGCGGTACTCGATGCCCTCCGAGAGACCAAGTTCGGTGCGGTGATGCTTACCGAGAAGCGCAAAGCCTCGATTCTCTCCGTCTGCGAAAAGCATGGCGATGACGAATGGGGCGAAGCACTGGAGACGCTTCGACAGTACGATCTCACATTCGACGAAATCGCCAGCATGTTCGCCGGCGAGACCGGCTATGCGGTGACTCTTGCTCAGAACAGCGAAGAGCAGACCGTCGTTCTTGGCCTAGGTTGGCTGCAGCCGGGCGATGAGTTGGCTGCGAAGTTCCTCGATATTCTCGCCAGAGCCGTCGACGAGCAGGACGCCGATCTGCCGGTCACACGCGTTGATCTAGAGATCGCTGATCAGAGCGTGATGCAGTTACAGCTCCCGTCGGTCGAAACCGAATACACCGAAGAATTCATTCTACCCGACCACTACGACGACCTGTCCGAGGATGACCAAAGCGATGCCTACAATCGCGCTGAGGAGCAGTTCGTAGCGTCTGCCGTCGAGACGACGAAGTACCGCGTGGTGCTCGTCTGCCACGTTGGTGATCGACTCCTCGTTGCTCATACCTTTGAGGCTGGCGCGGAAGAGGAGAGAGATGCCGCCGAGCAGCAAGTCAGCGACTTAATGGCGACTGTGCTGGCCGCACATCAGGCGGGCGGTTCCGACAGCTTCGCACCGCGTCTGATGGATGTGCCTGGCATCGCACGCACGATGACCGCCAACGGGGTGCCTACTTTCGAACTACTAGGCGATCTGCGGCCGATTGTCGCGGCTGCCCGACGAGCGATGGACGGCGACGAAGCGGAGCGTTGGTTCCGCCTGTTCGGACTCGATGGATTGGGGCCTTTCGCACTCCGCCAGACGGCTGATGGCCCCAAATGGTTGACCCAGTTCTCCCTTTCGCTACCGGCCCCGCGCAGCGGACTGATGAAGTTGCTCGACCAGGAAATGTTAGCGATCGATCCGCCGCAATGGGTGCCCGCCAGCGTGGTTCGTTACTTTCAGATGAGCTTCGACTTGGAGGCAGCATACGAAACGATCAAAGACGAGCTGACTCGCGAGTTCGCGGACGAGACCGAAGCGGGTTTCGCGATGGCGGAGACGCAGGCACAGAACTTCACACAGACCACTCTGCCGGAACTGCTAGGCTCGCTGGGCAACAGGCACACTATTATGTCGTTTGGGGGCGACTCGGGTAGCACTGACTCCGAAGACAGCGAACCGGCCGAGATCCTCGAACGGATGGCCTTCGTCTGGCAGGTGTCTGACGAGGAGGTATGGTCGCGGTTGATGAAGGTAATCGCACCCTTTACGAGCATGGCGCCGGGGGCCGAAGCTGCGGAAGAGCAGGGCTTCAGCGGCTATCGGATGAAGAGCGGCGCGAACGAAGGTGGCTTGATGCTCGGCAAAGGATATCTGGTTCTGGGGGTTGGCAATGGTGTTGTCGAGTCGGTGCTTTCGGCCCTCAACAATCCGCCAAGTGGCAGCAACGCTTTGCGCGGTAGCGACCTATTTGATCGCGCGGCGGAACTCAGCGACCTCAAACCGGCGATGATCGCCGAACTCACCGACAACGATCGCTATATGCAGATGGTGATGGGCAAGTTCAATGATCAAATCGGTCAGGTGGAATCGATGATGGAAGCCATGAGCGACGAGGACGACGACAATGGAATGTTCTTCTTCGATCTCATGCGTGCTATCGTCCCCCAAGCCGACGAGTTGTCAGGGCTCATGGGCGTCAGCGCTGCCAGCGTTGAAGTCAATGATGATGGCGTGTTCTCGCAGGCGCTTCAGGAGCTGCCGGCAGAGTAACGAACCGCCTCGCGAAGAATCCAAGCTGCTGCGCATCTCGCGACCGTGTATTTGACAGGATCAACAAGATTGACAGGATGATCGCAGTACCGAGGTGAATCCTGTCGATCTAGTCAAAAATTGAACCTCAGTAGTTCCAAATTTGATAGTTCAGATGTGAGCCGTCGGCGCTAGC